>CAZRCI010000052.1:0-30459 GCA_964598535.1 uncultured Planctomycetaceae bacterium
CAGCGTGCTCGCGGCTGAATCGCCATCGCCAATCAGCAGTACGTTGCGGCCCGCATATCGAGATCGGTCGCGCCCCTGCACATCGGGCAGGCCGTATTCGATGTGCGATCTGGCAGACATCTCGCCCGCGGCCGGGAGGCCATCGATTCCCAGCCAATTGCCGACGCCGTAGATTCCCGACGTATCGATGACGGCCTGCGCGGTAACGAATTGCTCGTGAGGGTGGCCGCTGGCGTCGCGCTTACGCACGAGCAGGCGTAGGTCGCTATCCGCGCGGTCTTGGCTATCCTGGCCTTCGGCGCGGAGCCAGCCCTCGCGGCCAATAGCCAGTACCTCGGTGTGCGCGTGCAGGCTATCGACGAGCAGATCCGACTGTGCGAGCGGCAGCAAGTAGCGATCGAGATACTCGCGGCCGGTGAGGTAGGCATCGTCGGCGGGAGCTTGCCACTGGGGATCTTGCGCTGCGAGCGCGGCCAGCCCCAGTGGCGTTCGGTTTTCGCCAAAGGGGGTGAACATCCGCGCGTGGCCCCAGTGTCGAACATGCTCGGCCACGTCGCCGCGCTCGAACAGCTCGACGTCATATCCCAGGTAGCGGGCATACAACGCCGTTTCGAGTCCGATGGGGCCAGCGCCGATGATTGCAATCCGTGCGGGAGTGTCGATCGCCATGAGGTTTCCGATCAGCTAACGGCCGAGGTTTCGGCGGCGGCGTGGCGATCGGGCCGAAACGGACTGAGATCCACCTCCGGGCGCGCGCCGGATAAAAGGTCATTGACGACGATGGCCGTTCCGGTCGAGAGTTGCAAGCCGCTGCGATAATGGCCCGTGGCGATCCAGGCGTTTTCCAACTCTGGAACCTGACCGAGGTACGGCAAGCCATCGTGCGTTCCCGGGCGAAGGCCGGCCCAGCTTCGTTCGAGCGACGCGTTGGCCAGTTCCGGAACGAGGCTGGCGGCAAACTGGATCAAGCCAGCGATCACGGTTGCGGTTGTGGAGCGGTCGAAACCGGCGTCTTCCTCCGTAGAGCCCACGATTACGCGTCCATCCGGACGCGGCACCAGATACCGCTTACCTTCATTCACGATTCGAGAAAACAGAGGTCGTGAGCAGTTCAGAAGCGCGATTTGTCCGCGGACGGGCTTGAGCGCCAGCCGTAGCCGCAACCGCCGAGCGAGCGCGGCCGTCCAGCTTCCGGTGGCGAGGCAGTATTGGTCGGCGGTGAATCTTCCGCGTGAAGTGCGCACGGCTTGGACCCGATCGCCACGCGTTTCAAACTCTTCGGCGGCGGCGCCGCTGACGACATCGACTCCGCGTAGCGCGCAGCCGGCCAGGAGCGCCTTCAGATGCCGGGGGTTGCGGATCTGGCACTCGCCGGGCACGAGCGCGGCCTCCCAGGCATCGCCACTCAGCAAGATGGCTGGCTCGAGCCGACCCAGGTCACTGGGCGCAAGCGGTTCGATGGCAATGCCCTCGGCCGCGGCCCAGGCGCGCATTTGGCGCAGTTGATCGTGGGTTTGTGCATCGCGTGCGATGTAGACCGCGCCGCAGGGGCGAAAGCCGTTGTCTATGCCGGTTGACGCCAAAAGTTCCTCGGCCCAGGTGCGATGCATCGCATTGCTGAGCGCGGTGAGCTGTTCGAGGGGGCTGGCCGAACGCTCGGCGGCCGGGGGCAACATGCCGGCTCCCGCCCACGAGGCCTCTAGTGCCGGCCGCTGCGAGTCGATTAGCCGGACCCGCCGACCGCGGCCGGCAGCCTCGTAGGCGATCGAGAGACCGACGACCCCTCCGCCGATCACGAGCAAGTCCGACATGGAACGAGTTTCTCCGGTGGGCAGCAGCAGGGCACGCGAGCGAAAAAAGTGAGAACGAGCCATTGTATCGCGCCCGCGAGACGCCGACGAGTGACGGGCGCAGGGCAACTCAAAGGTTCAAACCGAGGGGGCCACTTTCCCAGGCTCGGTCGATCGCGCCTGGCCGATTCTTACTTAGGTTCGCGATGCGTGAGCAGCCGCCTCAGCAACAATTCGTCGATTCGCCCGCGAAATCGCTCTCGACCGTCGATCTCCACGACGGGAACACAGTCATTGTAGCGCTGGCGGAGCGCCGGATGCGCGTCGATATCGATGACCTCGAAGGTGAGGTGGTAGCGCGAGAGCACATCCGCGGCGATATCGCACAGATGGCATCCCTCGCGAGTGTAGAGCGTAATGGAGAGCATGGCTCCGCTTCCTCGGATTTCGCCCGATTGCGGGCACGATTTTTTTGCCGGGAGCCAAATTTGCATACACAGCCGCGCTTGGAGAATGGCCACGGCGTAGGCTTTTCGCAATTGTCTGCCCAAGGTATTGTCACAGTTGGGAGTCGAATGGTGAAGGTCACGGCCAGTGCGGATTTTTCGCCCGGCTGCGATTCGAACGGCCAGACCTGCATTTTCGCCGATCTCGGTTGGGTTTCGAGGCGAGTTTCATGACCAGGCTCGCGGTCGACAGATTTATCGCGTTTGTGGAGCGAAGCGGTCTTATCGAAGCTGACCGGCTCGGCGAACTCGTCTCCGCTTGGAAGCGCGCCGCCCACGCCGCGGAACTCGACGATGCACTGCACCTGGGAAGGTTTCTCGTCGAGTCTGGCTTGCTCACCGTCTGGCAATGCCACAAGCTGCTCGATGGCCGGCATCGCGGCTTCTTCCTCGGCAACTACAAGCTGCTCGACCATGTGGGCAGCGGCGGCATGAGCAACGTCTATCTGGCCGAGCATGTGCTGATGCAACGGCGAGTTGCCATCAAAGTCTTGCCCGAGCATCGCGTGAGCGATGCCGAGTATCTGGCCCGATTCCATTTCGAAGGCCAGGCCGTCGCCGCGCTCGATCACCCGAACATCGTCCGAGCTTACGACCTGGGGAGCGAGGGTCGGATTCACTACCTGGTGATGGAATATGTCGAGGGAAGCGATCTCGAGGCGCTCGTCGAGCATCATGGGCCGATGCCCGCGCATGTCGCGGCCGGCTATGTGGCGCAGGCCGCGGCGGGGCTGGAACATGCCCATCAAGCGGGGCTCGTGCATCGCGACGTAAAGCCCGCCAACCTGCTCGTCGATCGGCGGGGCGTGGTCAAAGTGCTCGATCTGGGATTGGCCAAATCCACGTCGCCAACCCATCTGGCGGACCATTTTTCGCGAGACAATCAGGTTCTAGGCACGGCGGCCTATTTCGCCCCCGAACAGGCCGTCAGCAGCAGTGCCGTGGATGCCCGAGCCGACGTTTATGGGCTGGGGTGCACGCTCTATTTTTTACTGACGGGACATCCACCATTCGGTGGCAGCACGCCCTCGGAGCTCATGCGAGCCCATCAGCGTGAGCTTGCGGCCAGTATCAGCATCGTGCGGCCTGACGTGGCGCTCGAACTGATCAAGATTTGCGAACGGATGATGGCCAAACGCGCGGATGACCGTTTCCAATCTGCCGGGGAAGTCGCCTCGGCGATCGACGCGTGGCTTGCCGCCGAGCGCATTTCTGGCCGCTGGAACGAATCGGCGGAAATCACCGCATGGCTGAAGCGGGATACGAATGGGCTGCGGGACACGCGGCCCAATCTGCATGAGACGGCGCGTGTGCCCCGGCAGTCGAGTAGTTCGTCTTCACAGGTCATCTCGAAGAACGTGGGAAGCGGTTCCGATCATCTGTTGTCGGAATCGGACACGAGCACGCCTCCTCCCGCGCCGTTGCCGCCAGTGGCTCCCCCCCCGCGCCAATCTGGTGAGATGCCATCGGTGAGCGCTGTATGGAGCGAGTTGCCGCGCGCGGAGGCCGTGATTGTTCCGACCGTCGGGCCCGTGTCGACCACGGTGCTAGGTGCGCGTCGGCGGAGCTTTGCACGCTTGCGTCGTCGTCGTCGCGCCGCGCGTTTCTGGTGGACAGCGATCATCGCCGTGCTGATGGTTGTCGCGGCGCTCTTGGCGGTTGTCGCGCTTTCTTGAGTCGCGCTTCGTTGCTGCTTGCTTTCGCGCGACAATTTCCCCAATAGGGGGGATTTGTGAGCCTGCAAAGCAGCCCCAGTCAAGACCCCCATTTGGCAGAAAATAGAGCCCTGGGTGAAATTCGTAAGTTGTTTTGTATTGGTGACTTAAGAAACTTGATTGAATTCTTTCCAAACCTGCACGTAGGATAGGTATAGCCGGTTGGATGACCGGGCTCCACAGGGAGCTCCTCGGCGGTCTATGAGGAGCAATCGCAGCAGGCTCAGCGAGCTTATGCCGAGCCTCTAAGGAGAGACTCGTGCTGCTCCGTTTCGATGTCGTTCAGCGTTTCCTTTTGTGCCATGCAACGCAGCCAACACAACCTGAAGACTCGGTTTACCAAGGCGCAGCATGCCAATGCTGTAGCCCTGGGAAAATCGCGCCGTCATGGCGGCCAGGCGCACAAACGGTCGCGCACCGGTCCTCGCAACGTGAAGCTGCCGTTTGTACCCCCCGAAGACTGGCACGAGCCGAAGGAAGACGGCCAGCCTTATCGCATTTTGGTGCAGACGCCCGGAGAGGGCTTTCGGCATATCCTCACTCCGGATGACGTGCGCGCACGATTTGCCGAATTGCCCAGCTGGATGACCGTGGGCCTCGAGGTCGTGCAGTTCAGCCGCATGACCCGCAAGAAGCAAAGTTTTCCGTGCTATGGCATGCAGTGGGGCGCGGCGATCTACCTTTATCCGATCGAATCCGACTTGATCGAATACTACAACTGCCCACCCACCCCGGCTCAGGTGAACGAAGCCCGAATGTATGGCGGCGTGTGGCGCGAGACTTCGCCCGGCGTTTGGGGGCTGCACTGGACCGAAGAGTCGGTGCTGGATTATTACCTCAACAACATTCTGATTCACGAGTTGGGGCACCTCGTCGACAGCCGTAACACGGGCTATGTCGCGCGCGAGCGGTTTGCCGAGTGGTTTGCGGTCGAGTATGGCTATCGTCGGAGCAAGGCGGCCCGCCCGCCGAAGAAGATCACACGCCGTCATCACCCGGTCGGTAATAGCCGTACCAAATCGGCCTGAGCGACCCAGAATGCTGCTTTGGCACTCGTTCTTTGGTGGATCGCCCCCCTTCCGGAAGCGCTCGCCGTTCGGGTTGATGGTTTCCGCGTTCGAACTATTTCGGACTCGAACTATAATGGCACCCGTCCCACGGTGAGCCGATAGGTTTTGAACCGCGGCTAGCCGAGCAAGGGATTCAACCTCTTCAGAGGCGAGGCGCGATGTCCGGATACGATCACCGCTGGCTGATAGGCTTTGCCGCGGCTTGTCTCGTCGGCTGGGCTCAGGTCGCGATCGCCGCGCCGCCAACGGCGAAAGATCGGGCCGAGATTCGTCGTGCCGAGGCTTCGATCGCCAAGGCCGGCAACTTCTATCGGGCCGGCAAATACCGCGAATCAGGGGCCGCGGCCCGCGAAGCCATTTCTATATTGGCCGCCTTACCCGCGGACGAATCCTCGGCTTGGCAATCGGTGCTCGGGACTTCGGTCAAACAGCTCGGTCGTGCTCGCGAATTGCTGGCGGCCCAGCAGATTACGGTTCCTGAGTGGAAACCTGGGCAGCCGGCGCCCGCGACCGAAACGGTGAGCTTTGTCCGCGAGGTGGCGCCGATCCTGGTGGCCAAGTGTGGTGGTTGTCATATCAACCGCTCGCAGGGCGACTTCAGCATGGCGAGCTTTGCCGCCTTGGAGAAAGGCTCTCCGGCGGGCATGGTCTTCATGGCCGGCGATGCCGCTGGCAGCCGGATCGTCGAGCTCGTGGAGAGCGGCGACATGCCGCGTGGTGAAGGGGAGGTCACGAAGACCGAACTTCAAAAGCTCAAAAGCTGGATTGACGACGGCGCAAAATTCGACGGCGACGATCCCAACGCCTCGCTCCGGAGCCTTGTGCCCGGCGGGCAGCCCGATCGCGCCCCAGCCGTGCCGATTGTCATGGCCGGCGACGATGACGAGACGCAGTTTGCCCGAGACCTTGCTCCGATCCTGACACAATACTGCCTGGAGTGCCATGGCGAGCAGAATGGCGGCAATGGTTTTAGCGTCGCGACGTTTGAAAGGTTGGTACGTGGCGGTGGCAATGGTCCCCCGGTTGTCGTCAACAAGCCAGCCGACAGCTTGCTGGTGAAGAAACTCCGCGGTACCGCGGCGCTGGGCGCCCGCATGCCGCAGGGGCGCGCCCCGCTTTCTGAAGAGATGATCGCCAGGTTCGAAAAGTGGATCGAACTGGGGGCGAAGTTCGATGGTTTTCGGGCCGACGCCACGCTCGAAGACACGATTGCCCAGCGGGCCGCCGGCGGGTTGTCGCACGAAGAGCTTGCCAAGCAACGACTCGCGCGTGCGGAAAAGACCTGGCGGCTGATTTTGCCCGACACGCCGGCCAACCACGTGGCGAGCAACGAGGTGCTCGTCGTCGGAGGCGTTCCCCCTGAGGTTTTGAGCAGCATCAAGGCGACTGCCGACGAGCAGGTCCAAAAACTTCGCAAGCTATTCAAAACCCCGGAGAACGAACCGCTCATCAAGGGGCGGATGACCCTGTTCGTCTTCGACAAGCGATACGATTACGGCGAAGTTGGCACCATGCTAGAAGGCCGCGAGCTTCCCGCGACGTGGCGGGGCCACTGGATGTACAATCCGCTCGACCCTTACGGCTGCGTGGTGCTGGAACCAAACGGCGCCGCGCCGCCGGGGCTTGTCGCACAGCAGATTGCTGGCGTTTATGTCGCGAGTTTAGGGAGCGTGCCACGCTGGTTTGCCGAAGGAAGCGCGCGGGCCGTGGCCGCCCGCATCGATCCGCGCGATTCGCGCATTGCGCTGTGGGACAGCCAGGTGGCCGAGGTCTTGGAAGGCCTGGAACGCCCCGAAGTTTTTCTGGCAGGTTCGCTGGCGCCGGAGGAAGGGGACGTGTTGAGCTACAGTTTCGTCTCGAAATTGCTGATGGCTCCTGTGACGCGCTATGTGGGCGTGCTGAGTGCGCTGCAAAGCGGGGCTCCCTTTGAAGAGGCATTCGCCAAGGTCTATGGTGGCAACCCCACCGACCTGGTTAATCCCTGGAGCACGCGTGTCACTCGCAAGCGCAAGTGAGCTTGCCCCCACCAGGCCACGTCCCTTGGCGGCATCGCTGGCGGCGTCTGATTAGCCCACGCGGATATTCACCAGCGCATTCAAGCTGCCCGAGCGGAAGCCTTCGAGGTCGAGCGTCACGTACTTGAAGCCCAGGTCTTTGAGCCGCGCGACGAGCGGCCCGCGAAACGCATCGCTAGCCAGGCGAGCGATCGCGTCTGCGGGAACTTCCAGCCGAGCCACATCGCCACGATGGTAACGCACCCGGACCGTGGGAAGCCCCTGCATGCGCAGGTATTGTTCCGCGGCATCGATCATTGCCAGCCGGGTGGGGGTCACTTCTTCGCCGTAGGCGATGCGGCTGCTCAGACAGGGCGAAGCGGGCTTGTCCCAGGTTGGTAGTTGCCAGTGGTGCGCGAGTTCGCGCACGTCGGCCTTGGTGAAGCCGCATTCGGCTAGGGGGCTGAGAACTTGGTGCTCGCCGGCCGCTTTCATGCCGGGGCGATAATCTCCCAGGTCATCGAGATTGGCCCCGTTGACGATTGCCGCCACGCCGAGCCGCGCGACGACGCCTTCCATCTGCGTGTAAAGCTCGGTCTTGCAGTGGTAGCAGCGATCGGGAGCGTTGCGCCGGTATTCCGGCCGTGTGAACTCCTCGGTTGCGATGATCTCATGCCGGATGCCGATCAGGGCGGCGATCCGCCGGGCTTCGTCGAGTTCCCCCGCCGCAAGGCTCGCGCTGGTGCCTGTTACGGCCACGGCGGTATCACCCAGTGCGAGCTGCGCGGCCTTGGCGACGACCGTGCTGTCGATGCCCGCCGAGAATGCCACGGCGCAACTGCCAAGATCTCTCAGCAGGGACAGCAGGCGTTCGCGTTTAGCGGTAAGTTCGGACATGTGTGATCCGTAGGTTCGAACTAGGTCCAAGGAATTATATCGGTCGCGTTTTATCTCCGCGACATTCCGCGTTTCTCGCGAAATTTGTAAATCTCCGCGGAATGGAGGTGGTGTGCCCATGCTTAGAGCTTCGCGGCTGGGGACTTCTGAGAGGCACCGTCCGGATCGCTGAAAACGTTTGCAAGTCTAGAAGTATAATGAAACAAGGAGCCGTCGTAGGGTGAGGGTGAGTGCAACCGCGGATGGGGTCGAGGACAACCGCATCGTCGCCGGACGCCGGCCAATCCAACCGCTTTTCAGACCCTTCGGAATCATCTCCATTATGCGATGGCTGTACGCATTCGTTTTGCTGGCCGCGATCTGTGCGACGACGTTTGCCCAGGAGCCATCGATCACGGTGACTCGCGGCGGGCGCACTCAAACCATGTCGCTTGTCGGCAAGTCGGCCGAGCAATGTTTTCACGATCTGGAGCGGGCGATCGAGCAGTTTGCCCAGCCCGGCGACAGGATTCACATCGTGGGCACGTTCGTCAGCGGTCCACTCGACATGCTCGATCTGGCGAACCTGGCCGGCGGGGCTCTGACGGGGGCGGGCCCGGAAAAGAGTCGAATTATCGTCAAGGCTCAACATGATCGGATTGGTCCCGAGGACAATCCGCAAAAACCCGGTGGTCCGGCGATCATGTTGCCGAATAACGGCGAAATTCGGCTCGCGGGCCTCTATCTCGAAAACACGCCGGCGAACATCCACGAAGATGGCGCATTAGCCGGTTGGCCGGGCAACACGACCGGGTTCTCGATCGCAACCTTCGAAGATTGCGAGGTGAAAGCGCACGATTGGGGGCTGGTCTACGATTGGTCGCTCCGCGCGAATCGGACGGTGACGCTGCGGCGCGTGAAGGGGGTGGCCGCTCGAAGCTTCGTCAATCTGATGAACTCGTCCGCAAGCTACACGCTGCTCATCGAAGATTGTGACATTGGCATCGACGGCAACCTTTCGCAAAGTTGGGGGGCTTCGAGTGGCGCCGACCCTGTAACCGGGGGCGTGCTGACTCCGCTCATCCTGCGTGCGGGCACCGCTCACGTCAAAAATTGCACGTTCTGGATCCGTGGAATGAATCAGCCTAAGGGCCATTCGCCCAAATGGATGCCAACACGAATCGCGGCGATCGCCACCGATCAGTTTTATTCGCGGGCCGCGCAGACGACGCGATTTCACGCGGAAAACTGCCGTGTGAAATTTGTCGAGCCTGTCAACGAGACCGTGATCTACGATTTGGATTTTCGGTTCGGGCAGGCCACGGTCGATGATCCGTCGCGAAGCGGTAGCGGGCCCGACGGCGCGCTGCGGATGTGGACCGGGACGTTCAATCAATTTCCTGGAGGATAGGGGCGTCGTGCGTGGCATGCGGGACTTTGGGAGACGTGGAGGAAGCGTGGCGTGAGGCAATTCTCTATTCGGCGCGTGAATCTTGAACGCTGGGCGCCAGACGCGATGAGCCGCAGGCTTGCATGCCCTATTTGTTCATGAGATATTCACGTTTGCGGCGTCTCTTTCGCGGGCGGACACTTCAAACTTTCTTTCGGGCGTGGCATGCAGATCTGGCCGGCAATCGACCTGCGCGACGGTAAATGCGTTCGACTTCAGCAGGGAGATTATGCGCGCGAGACCGTGTTTGGCGATGACCCGGCTGAAATGGCTCGCCACTGGGTTGCCGAGGGCGGCCAGTATCTCCACCTGGTGGACCTCGACGGAGCGCGGGCTGGCAGCGTGGCCAACTGGCAAAGTCTCGAACGGATTCGCAACGCGGTGAGCGTGCCGTGCGAAGTCGGCGGCGGTGTCCGCGACGAAGCGACGATCTCCCGGCTGTTGGAATTGGGGATCGACCGCGTGGTCATTGGAACCTTGGCGATCAAACAGCCCGACTGGTTCCGCCAGATGTGCGCCAAATTTCCCGGCAAGCTTGTGTTGGGAATCGATGCGCGCGGCGGGCTCGTCGCGACCGAAGGCTGGTTGGAGACCAGCCACGTGAAAGCCGTGGAGTTGGCGCAGAGCTTTGCCCGCGAACGGCTCGCGGCGATTATCTATACCGATATTGAAACCGACGGCATGTTGAGCGGGCCGAATCTCGGCGCGCTCGAGCAGATGGCCACGGCCGTCGACTTACCCGTGATTGCTTCCGGCGGCGTGGCCACCGCCGATGACGTGGCTCGCTTGTCTCAGTTGCCCGTGGCAGGTTGCATCATCGGGCGCGCACTTTACGAAGGCACCTTGAAACTAGCCGACGCGCTAGCACGAGCGCGTTGACTAGCTTTCCTTATTTGAAAGGAAACTAGCATGGCGCAGGTCCAGGTCCAAGATATCCGCAACATTGTTTTCGGCGGCCACGGGTTGGCCGGTAAAACGTCACTTTGCGACAAGATTTTGAATTTCACGGGCGCCGTCAAACGTCCGGCAAGCGTTGACGACGGCACCAGCGTTTGTGATTTTGACGAAGAAGAGAAGCACCATCACCACTCGGTCGAGTCGTCTCTGGTTCATTTCGACCACGCGGGCAAGCGATTCAACATTATTGACACGCCCGGCTATCCGGATCTGATCGGCCAGGTGCTCGGCGCGCTCGCAGCCGTGGAGACGGCCGTCATCGTCATCGATGCCCATTCCGGGATCGGGGTCAACACGCGGCGGGTGTTCAACGAGGCTGGCGAGCGCTGCCTGGGGCGGATCATTGCCATCAATAAGATGGACGCCGAGAACGTCGATTATCCCGGCCTGGTGCAGTCGATTCAGGAACTGTTCGGCCACGGTTGCATTCCATTTAACGTGCCGATCGGCCACGGTCACGATTTTAAAGGCGTCGTGCCTGTACTCTCCGGGGGCGCCACTCCCGGAACGCTGATGGATCCGGCCGCCGCCCGCGAATCGCTCATCGAGGCGATCGTCGAGGTCGACGAGAGCGCGACGGAACGTTATTTCGAGGGCACGATGCCCACGGACGAGGAGATCGAACGTCTCTTGGTCGAATCGATCGCCGCCGGAACGCTGATTCCGATCGTTGCCGTCTCAGCCAAGAGCGGGGGGGGGCTTCCCGAGCTGCTCGACACACTTGCGAAATGCGCGCTTCCGCCCGACAAGATCGAACGCCGCGGCAAGCAAGAGACCAACGGCGAAGCCGTGATCGCGGCCGATCCGACCAAGCCTCTGGTGGCCCAGGTGTTCAAGACGCGCATCGACCCATTTGTCCACAAGCTGAGCTTCATCCGCATCTATTCCGGTTCGCTCAAAAAGGACGACAGCGTTCACGTTTCGGGCGTAAAGAAGAATATCAAATTGCACCAGTTGCTGTCCGTTCAGGGCGGAGAGACGCATCCGCTCGAACATGCGTCGGCCGGTGAGATCGTCGCGGTCGCGAAGGTCGACGAGTTGCACACCGGCTGCTCGCTGGGAGAGGTCGAGTTGCCCACGCTCAGATTTCCGACGCCGATGGTCGGACTGGCCGTGACGCCGAAGAGCCGTGGCGACGAGACGAAGCTCTCCGGCGCGCTGCACAAGATCGTGGAGGAGGATCCGACGATTCAGCTTCACCGCGACGCGCAAACGCACGAGCTTGTGATGAATGGCATGAGCGAGTTGCACTTGCAGATGATCCAAGAGCGGCTCAAACGGCGCGACAAGGTCGAAGTCGACACCAAGGAACCGAAAATTCCCTATCGCGAGACGATTCAAGCCGAGGCCGAGGGCAGCTATCGCCACAAAAAGCAAAGCGGTGGTCGCGGCCAGTTTGGAGAAGTGCACATCCGCTTGTATCCGCTACCGGCCGGCGTCGATCCGGCGGCGTTCTGCTCGAAGGAGCGTTTTCCCAGCATGCGCGAATTTCACTACGATTCGGCGCATAACTTCTTATGGGTCGATTCGATTGTTGGCGGCTCGATTCCGAACAACTTTCTGCCCGCCGTGGAGAAGGGCTTCAAGGAACGCATCGTGCGCGGCGTGATTGCCGGCTATCAAATCGAGAACGTATGCGTCGAGGTTTTCTTCGGCAAACATCACCCCGTGGATAGTTCCGAGGCCGCGTTCAAGACGGCCGGCTCGATGGCGTTCCGCGACGTATTTCAGCAGGCCAAGCCGGGCCTGCTCGAGCCGATCGTCACGCTGCATGTAACGGTGCCCGGCAACAAGCTGGGCGACATCAACAGCGATATGTCGGGCCGCCGCGGTCGAGTGCTCGGCATGGATTCCGCAGGGGGAGACCTGCAAACCGTGACGGCCGAAGTGCCGCTGGCCGAAGTAACGACCTACGCTCGTGCGCTTTCCAGCATAACGGGCGGGCAGGGAAGCTACACGATGGAATTCAACCGTTATGAGCTCGTGCCCGGCAACGTGCAGAAAGAAATCGTCGACAAGGCGGTTCTCAAGGAAGAGGAAGAAGAGTAGGGGGGAGCGAGTGTCTGGTTCTCGGCTCGCACGGCGTGAAACGGATCAATATCTCGTGTCGCTTCGGACTGAACTGTCCGAAGCGGCGCGAGATTAGTACACTGGCGTCGTCGCGAGTGTTTTGGCCGCGCCGGGGCGGCGGTGCTCCGCACGCGGCGATTCGAGGGTTCGTTCCGGCGAATGGGCGGCGCCGGTAAGCGTACCGTCAATCCATGCGCGCTACCGACAGTAATACGCGCTGAACCTGACGAGAGGACTGGACCATGAAGATATTGCTCGCCGTTGACGGTTCTCGTTGCAGCCAGGCCGTGCTCGACGAGGCTGCCCGCCGTCCGTGGCCGGCGAATTCCGAGTTGCAAGTGGTCATCGCGGATTTGCCGGCCGATCGCGGATACTTTCGAGGGGCCCCCTCTTCGGTATTTGACGAAGTCTCTCGCCAACAGCGATCCGTCGCCGTCAAGGTCTTGGCCGATGCTGTCGCGCAGTTGGAAGCCACGGGGCTGACCGTCCATTCGAAGCTTCTGGAAGGCAACCCAAAGGAGACTATTCTCGACGAGATCGAACGCTGGCAACCGGATCTGGTGATGGTGGGGTCGCACGGTCACAGCGCGGTCAAGCGATTGTGGCTGGGGTCGGTTTCCTTGGCGATTGCCACGTACTCCCCGTGCTCGGTCGAGATTGTTCGCTGCCCTCAGCCGGGTGGGCAGACCACTCCGTCACGCTGATCTATGTCCGGGGCATTGATTTTTCTTGGCGGGCTGGTGCTCCTCGTCATTGGGGCCGAGCTGGTCGTGCGCGGGGGCGGTAGCCTGGCCGCGTCGTTGGGCGTCAAGCCCTTGCTCTTAGGGCTGACGGTCGTCGCCGTGGGAACCAGCGTGCCGGAGTTGGCGGTTGGAATCACCGCCTGCATGCAAGGTAATGGCGCGATCGCGGTCGGCAATATTGCCGGCACGAATATGCTCAATATCTTGTTCATTCTCGGGCTCAGCGCGGCCATACGTCCGCTCCCGCTGCAATTGCAGGTGCTGAAGCTGGAATTGCCCATGATGGTCATCGCGGCGGGGGTCATGACCCTGTTGGCGGCCGACGGGGAGTTGAGCCGCCTGGACGGCGTGATCTTTCTCACGCTGGCCGTTGGCTATACCGTGATGCTTGTCCGCGCGAGCAAGGGCGAGATTGCGGGCTCCGCGCAGCAATTCGAGGATGTGTTTGGCGTAGAGACGCACATCCGCCGCAAAAGTATTGTCTGGCAAAGGTTTCGGTTCGGACTGGTGCTCATGGCGGGCATCGCCGTCTCGGTGCTCGGCGCCGATTGGGCCGTCACGGGCGCTGTGCGTGTCGCACAGCTTTGGGGCATGAGTGACGCCATGATCGGTCTGACGATCGTCGCTATTGGGACCTCTGCGCCCGAGCTTGCGACGACAGTCGTCGCCACGATCAAGGACGAACGCGACATCGCCGTTGGCAACCTGCTGGGAAGCAGCATCTATAATATCCTCGTAATTCTAGGGATCACGTGCCTGGCCTCGCCGTACGCCATTCCCGTCGAGAGCAAGCTTCTGCTGTTCGATATCCCCTTGATGGCGGGCGTTGCGCTGCTGTGCGTGCCCGTGTTCGTCACCGGCCGGTGCGTTTCGCGCTGGGAGGGGGCGCTCTTCGTGGGGATGTACCTGGCGTACATGGGCGCGATGCTCTACTGGCACCAGGCCCATTGATCCACGCTAGCGCGGCAGTGCTAGCGCCCCGGCGAAATTTTAGGCGCTATTAAACTACGCCGCCCGGGCGGTCCGAAGACAAGAGCGTGGACGCTTGATTTTGCCGTTTTTGACGCCTACGATTAGCCGATCGGCTTTCGGGCTGCTAGCGAATCAGTTCGCGCTTCCCGTGGCCGTCTGCCAGACCGGAGTGCTATAAAGAATCCCCATGACCTCGACCATGCTTCACCTGGCTCGCGGTTGTCGCTGCTCCTGTACCAGGTAGCCCGTTGGCGGCTACCAGATCTCGACGTTCGCACTCTGTCATTTCCTTCTAGGTCATTTCCTTCTGGCTTGGCCCCCGCGGTTGTGGGGCCCACAATATTCGCACGGGCGGCACCGAACGTCTGGCGAGCTTGGAGTTTTACACGATGGCTTCGGATCTTCGCCGCAAAGAGCAGTTGCCGGAATTGACCAACCGGATCGTCGAAACCTATGCCGAGCTGCCGTCGATCAGCCACCTGGGGCATTGTCCGCTGCCGAATTACAAGGTCGTCGTCAGCGCGATTGAAGATCTCAAAGAGATCCTCTATCCGGGCTATCGCCGGCGCGAGGGCCTGCACATCGGTAACGTCACGTACCATGTGGGCGATTTGATCGACGGCCTGCACGACAAGCTCACCACGCAAATTGCCCGAGCCATGCGTCACGACGCAGGCTATTCGGACAGTTGCGACTCGACGGACGTTGATTTTGAAGCGCTCGGCCAGGCGAAAGCGATTCTGTTTCTGGAAGAGCTGCCCGAGCTGCGCAAGGTGCTGGCGATGGACGTTGAGGCCGCGCACGCTGGCGACCCGGCCGTAAAGACGCTGGATGAAATCATCTTTTGCTATCCCGGGCTCGAGGCCGTCACGGTGTATCGTGTGGCGCATCTGCTGCATCAGCTCGAGGTGCCGCTGATTCCGCGCATGATGACCGAGTGGGCCCATTCGAAGACCGGCATCGACATTCACCCCGGGGCAACGATCGGCCGTTACTTTTTCATCGATCATGGCACGGGCGTCGTGATCGGCGAAACGTGCAAGATCGGCGACCACGTGAAGCTCTATCAGGGCGTCACGCTGGGTGCGTTGTCGTTTGCCACCGATGGCGAGGGAAACCTTGTTCGCGGCCAGAAACGTCATCCAACGATCGAAGATCACGTGGTGATTTATGCCAATGCCACCGTGCTGGGCGGCGCCACCGTGATCGGTCACCATTCGGTGATCGGATCGAGCGTCTGGCTCACACGGAGCCTCGAACCGCATACGACTGTGGTGCTCGAAAAGCCCAAGCTGAAGATCCGGGCCGACATCGCCGAGATGCATCCCGAGATGAATTTTCAGATCTGACGGTTGGGGATGGTCGTGGACCAGCTTCGTCGTATCAGGATTCCAATCGCCACGCTTGCGACGGCCAGCGAGCTGATTGCCGCACCGGCGTAAAAGCTTTTGGGCCGGTATCGGTAGATCAGCCGATGCTCTCCCGCGGGCAGCACTGCGCCGCGCATCACGCGGTTCGTCCGCAGGATTTCCTGGCGGCGCGATTGCCCGGCGGTTTCGACGGTCAACTCCCAGCCGGGAAAGAACTGCTCGGCCAGCACCACCAGTCCCGGCGCCGTCAGCTTGACGCGAACCTCGATGCAGAGCGGGTCTTCGCGTTCGATGGCGCAGCTTTCGCCCGCCGGTATATCGGCCGGCGCCAGTTGCGGAACCTGAATGACGCCGGACGTTTCGACGACGGCCTCTTGTCGCCAATCACGCGGCTCGTCGTCTGGGTAAAGCAGTTCGTAGGTATAGCGGCGAATCTCGCGGGGCGAACGGCTGTGGAGCTCCTCGTGGACGTCGATCCGATGCACGATCCACGCGCGCGGCAAGGCGTTAGGACGGACGCCTAGCGTTGCGCCGTCGGCGATCGGACGGGCTTCCGCGAGTCCCACGGCCTGCGGATCGCCCACGATTGCAAGCTGGGCTCCCAACAGATTGAGCGTGTTGTCTTCCGGAATGCCGCTCCTGGTAGCGTGACGGTTGTTGTATTGAGTGGCCGCTACGATCAGCTCCGCGAAGTCATTGTTCGCGACGCTATGCGCTACTTCCATGACGCGAATGCGGTCGGGCAGCGGATACTTGGGCATCAATGCTTCGCGGTTGAAGGCGACCGCTGCGGCATACCGATCGGCCGTGAGCGACGTTGCAAACGACGGCGGCAGCAGACCAGGCTGTTGATACACGCGACCTTGGAAGTGCGGATACCACGACTGGAACTTGGTCGTGAAGCGCCAAAGCTCCGCCGGCGCGACTTCGATCAGACACTTTTGCGCCATACCAAGATCGACGGCCACGACGGCGAGCGCGATCAATTGGAGCGTGCGCCGCCAACGCGTCTCGCTTCGCGCGAACCAGAACAATAGCGCCAGAGTCAGCGACAAGATTGCCGTGTGGAACACGCCGTCGAACAGATCGTTCCAGGCGCCGCTCCAGTCCAAAGGGCCCTGGAAGTTGCTTCCAGGGCTTGGCTTTTGCAGCGCATAGAGGTTGTTCCAGCCATACGCGGCCAGACCCAACATAAGGAGGCTGCCGCCACACAGAACGGCGAACCAAGCGGGCAGCGTGTTGTGCCGCGCCCAGGCGGTTCTCCATCCCCGAGCTGCCAGCATGCTCAGGGCAATGGCCGTGAGCACGAGCAGCTTTTGCGGGTAGCGGAACTGAACGTATCCCGGCAACAGCGTAACGAACAGCCAATACACGCCGCCCACCTCGTTGCCGACGTTCAACTCGTCGCCAGTGAAGAGCTTTAAGGCGTAGCCGATACCATAGGTGCCCAGGCTTCCGGCTGTGGCAATGACGGCGATCCAGGACAGCCACCGGATTTCGATCGCGGCCCGCCGCCGGAGGCTGAACGTACGCAGCGCCAACACCAGGGGCAATAATCCAAAGTACAGCGATGGCGTCCAGACGTTCGATTCCGCGTTGACGAGGCTCAGCCAACGCCGGTGGTTGGGGAAAGGACGCCCCATCGCATTCGGCCAGACCAACTCCGCCACGCGCCAGGGAGACAGGCTGAACGCGTAGATATGCGACCGATGCCCGTCGGGCGAACCATTCCACAAACCCTCCAGCGTTGTCGAATCCGTCCCGCGTTTCAGACATTCCTGGGCATACTCGATAACATTGCGTGGCTCATCGTAGTGCGACCGACCGCCATGCGGCGAGGCTTCCAGCGATGGCAATACCTGGACTGCCGCCAAGAGCGCGGCCAGGAGTGAACCTGCGCCGAGATAGATAGGTCGCCAGGGAAGCCGCTTGCGACCCTGTGCGGTGAATGTTCGTGTGCGCCGCTCGTTCCACCACAGCAAGCCAGCATAGCCCGCGGCCGCCAAACCGATGTTGTAAGCCAGATGCGGATCGCCCCCGAGCACAATCAGAGACACGACGGCGCCAAATCCGACCCAGGCCCAGGGCTCTAGGCCGCGCAGCATCTGGTCAGCATAGAGTAGCGCCAACGGCAACCACGCGGAGCCGACCAGAAAGATCACATTGCAATACTGAAAGAGCACCTGTCCGGCAAACGCATAGGACAGGGCTCCCATGCTTGCGCCCAGGACGCTGGCGCGCAAATGCCTGGCCAGCCGATAGCTTGTCGCCACCGCGAGCACGACGTGGGCCACGATATACAGGCTGTAAAGCCATGTGAAATCGAACGGCAAGGCGAACAGCAACTTGCCGGGATAAAATACGCTGGACGTATTTTCCGCCACGAGCGGACCGCCCAGGTTCTCATAGGGATTCCACAGCGGGAGGCGTCCCGCGCCCCACTCGCTACGAATGTATTGAAACAGCGGATGATAGAAGTGCGCCGCGTCGCGAAAGGCAAAGCCCGAGCCGCCGGAGAGCACGGGCGCGAACAGCCCAACCACGAGCGCAGCCGTGAGGACAAGCAGGGGCAGCCAGGCGTTGCGCACGACGAGAACCGATTTCGCGGACAGCGAGGGCCAATAAACGCCACACACGCGACCTATCGTAGCACACGGCAAGGCTGCGCGTTTCGTCGCGTTCGGTTTTGGCCTGCTTCGGCCGCGATCTTCTTATTAGCCGGCGTACAATCGCAACGGCGCATCGGGCCGATACTGTTCCACGTCGCGCAAGAGTCGCTCAAGCGCGGCGTCTTCATCGATCGTGCCGGGGGCATGAATTTGCGTGGCTTGAGGCGCGGCCCCCTGGCCGCCGTGCCACTGGATGCCGACGCGAAACTCGAAAGGTCCCAACCGCAGCCGGTCCCCGTGCTCGAGCGATGCCCAATTGGCCAACTCGTCGCCAACCCGGAGATCCGGCCCGACCCCGAGCCGCCGGATGGTGACCTGCTCGGGACGGAGCAGCACGTAGCTGTAAAGCTCGTCGAACCGCGCGTCGCCTAACACGAGATCGCTGTCGGGCGCCGAACCGATCAGAAAAGCGCGGCCGCGAACTTCGCGTCTTCGTTCGCGCGCTCGGCCGCGAGTAATTTCGAGTGCGACCTGAGGGAGCCGCTTTTCCTGGTGCCTGGCACCGCTTGCCGTGTCCTGGGAGTACATCCTGTCGTCGATCCGCCTGGGGGACATGGTTGAATCCTGACCCGCCCCGCGTCAGGGGTTTTGGGGCCAATGGCATACCACCGTGCGTGTGCCATGACAGCAGTCTTCGGCACCGCTGCTAGCCGTCGGTGAACCAGACCGCACGCCTCTGGGCTGTTTTGCCCACTGTCTGGGTGCGGTCGGTCGAGGTGGTGAAGATGCGCCAACCAGCGGTCGTTAAAGTGAAGTAATGGCTGTCGAATGGTTGCCTTGATGGCTTGGCTACGTGGTTTGTAGCCAGACGAGGAGGAGAGCAAAGCGATGTGTAACTACACGATTTTGCGGATTCGACTCGCGCAATGTTTCAATTGCCGCAGGGGCGTGTTACACTAATGCGCAAATCTGCTCGGGTTTCCTGGCAGATAAATTCGCTTCTTTCGATCCCTTCTTTTCTTTCTCGCGGAGCGATGCATGAAGCCGCTAATCGCAGTACTCGTGGGTCTTACGATGACCAGTGCGGTACTCGCCGGTGACAGTCGTTCCTCCGAGGAAGGTCAGGTTGTCAGTGTAAATGGTTTTAGTGGAAGGGGTTATGATTTCATGACGAAGTTCGCGACGATGTCGCCGGACTTTGATCAGGAGGTCTTCGACAATACCTGGCAAGTTTGGGAGGAGCCGGCACGTAGCGAGGCTGCCCAGGCCCCGCTCGAAGAGCGACGCCGGATGGCGTTCTCCCGTTATGGTCTGACGAGTGAGCCGGGAGACGCGTCGGGCAAGCCGCAGCAGTATGTGGTCGATGAGCAGGGAAATTGGACGATGAACTGCCTCTCGTGCCATCAGGGCAAAGTGGCGGGCCAGGTGATTGCCGGCGTTCCCAACGCCCATTTTGCGTTGCAGACGCTGATGGAAGATGTCCGCAATACCAAACGCAAGTTGGGCAAACGCCTGGTCCGCATGGACATGGCATCGGCGATCTTTCCGTTGGGAACCACGAACGGGACGACCAATGCCGTGATGTTCGGCATGGCGCTGATGTCCAACCGAGACATGAAGCTCAATGTCCGGGCACACTTGCCACCGCCGATGACGCACCACGATCTCGACGCTCCGGCCTGGTGGACCTTTAAGAAAAAGACTCGGCTGTATATTGACGGCTTTTCGCACAAGGGGCATCGCCCGCTGATGCAGTTCATGCTCGTTCCCGAGAATGGGCCCGAGGTCTTCGCGGATCGCGAGGACGAATTTCAAGACGTGTATGCCTGGCTCGAATCGCTCGAAGCGCCGAAGTATCCGTTTGCCATCGACCACGAATTGGCCGGCAAGGGCGAGATCATCTTCAACAATCATTGTGCCGATTGCCACGGCACGTATGGTCGCGACGAGACGTATCCTAACAAGATCGTGCCGATTGACGTGGTGGGCACCGACCCCGTCCGCCTGGGCGCTCTCTCACCAGAGAATCGACACGCTTATGGCCAAAGTTGGTTTGGTTACTTTGGCGAGCGCGCGACGATCGACGATCCGGGCGGATATGTTGCTCCGCCGCTGGATGGTATCTGGGCCTCGGCTCCGTACTTCCACAACGGTTCGGTGCCCACGCTATGGCACGTTTTGAATAGCAACGAGCGCCCCTCGATCTGGCGTTGCACCGAGGACGGCTACGATCAGCAAAAGGTTGGCATGGAGATTATCGCCCTGGATGAATTGCCTGCCGACGCCAAGAACGGGCGCGAGCGGCGTAAGTATTTCGACACTTCAAAGCAGGGCAAGAGCGCCTCGGGCCATACGTTCCCCGACGCACTCGACGATGCGGAGAAGCATGCGGTGCTCGAATACCTAAAGACGTTGTAGTCCCCTCCGCGCACGGCCCGCGCATCGCTGCGATGCTTATTCCGAACGCTTGTGTACTACGAGCACGACACCGGAGTCGGCGTTGCTCACAAAGTCCGTTGGTCGCGCATCGCCTTCGAGGGTATAGGCCAGCCTGAGCACGGTGTTGGCCGCCGTCTCGCCGGTGATTTCATAGATGCCGCGCAGCGTGCGGTCTGCCAGTATCAGGTCGATGTGCTGGGGGCGTTGCGCCGCATCGATCTTTACGCTGCCGCTGTATGTCTGGCCGCTCTTAGGCGTCAGGCTATATTGATCCCCCTTGAATTCCCGCACCGCGCCCAACATCTCCGCGACGGGCATCCCATTGAATTGGAACGTTTCGACGGTCCATTTTCCCGCCAGCTTGGTCAGCTCATCTTCGGCCAAGACCGGGTAAGCCGTGAGCGTTAACACGGCCGAAAATACGACGAGCAGAGCGATTCTCATATTGGCATCTCCCCGCGCGAACCGTGCTGAACACCCTCGGGTATGTCCTCTCGGTTCAGCTAGGAAGGCGAATATACCACGCTCTGCCAAGGTGTTGCATTAACGAGCTGCGCGGACAATCTATATCGTCGCGACGCGCTGGCAGGTTCGGGAGCGGCGTGTCTCTGCCGGCCGCTCGTCGAGCTGTTCGGGCTATTCTGTGTTCCAAGGCGCAACTCTTCGCCGCGACTGCATTTGACATTCGTCTCCTGACCGATAGGATGGCAAACGGTGGGGGCGTTGGGCATGCTCGTTTTGCGGCTGCTCGTTTGTTCGGCCACCGCTGCTGAACTCTCTGCGAACCATCTCCAGGAGGCGTCTCGTCGACCATGACTCAGATTCAAGAGGCCCGCGCCGGACACATTACGCCCGAGATGGAGTACGTCGCCAAGCGCGAGGGACTTTCCGCTGAGCTGATTCGCGACGAAGTGGCCCGTGGCCGGATGGTCATTCCCGCGAACAAGGTCCACCTGACCAAGCGGCTCGAGCCGATGTGCATCGGCGTGGCGTCGAAGACGAAGATCAATGCCAACATCGGCAATTCGGCCGTTACCAGCGACATTCAGGGCGAGCTCGAAAAGCTTCATACCGCGGTGCACTTCGGGGCCGACACGGTGATGGATCTTTCCACGGGCCGCGATATCGACGCCATTCGCCGGGCGATCGTGGACGCTTCGCCGGTTCCGATCGGCACGGTTCCGATCTACCAGATGGTCCAACAGATGGACGACATCTGCGACATGCGTCCGCAAGATTTCCTGGACATGGTCGAGCATCAGGCCAAGCAGGGCGTCGACTACATGACGATCCATGCCGGAGTATTGCTCGAACACCTGCACCTCACCACGAAACGCGTGACGGGCATCGTCAGCCGCGGCGGTTCGCTAATTGCCAAGTGGATGATGCACCACCGCCAGCAGAACCCGCTGTACACGCACTTCGAAGATTTGTGCGACATCATGCACGAGTACGACGTCACCTGGAGCCTGGGCGACGGGCTGCGGCCCGGTTCGATTGCCGATGCCAGCGACGAGGCTCAATTTGCCGAACTTGACACGCTCGGCGAGCTCACCCGCCGTGCCTGGGCCAAGAATACCCAGGTGATGGTCGAAGGTCCCGGCCACGTGCCGATGGATCAGATCGACATGAACATCAAGCGCCAGATGCAGGTTTGCCAGGAAGCTCCTTTCTATGTGCTTGGCCCGCTGGTGACCGATATTGCTCCGGGCTACGACCATATCACCAGCGCAATCGGCGCGGCGCTGGCCGGTTGGAGCGGTGCCGCGATGCTCTGCTACGTTACGCCCAAAGAGCACCTGGGGCTGCCTGAGAACGACGACGTCAAGCAGGGGGTAATCGCCTACAAGATCGCGGCCCACGCGGCCGATCTGGCTCGGCACCGTCCCGGCGCTCGTGAGCGTGACGATGCGCTCTCGAAGGCCCGGTTCGAGTTCAATTGGAACGAGCAGTTCCGTTTATCGCTCGATCCGGAAACTGCCCGGCGGATGCACGACGAAACGTTGCCGCAGGACACCTTCAAGAGCGCGCATTTCTGCAGCATGTGCGGCCCGAAGTTCTGCTCGATGAAGATCACGGAAGAAATCCGCCAGATGGAGAGCGAGCAGCAGCTTGCCGAAATCGCGAAACAATAACGCCACGCAGCTCCCCAGAACTGCGGCCCTGGCAGAAACACGGGACGGCGTGAAAGTTCCGAGTCGCTATAGGGCTCGCTGGCCTACCGCAACACGTAGGCGAACCAGCCTACGAGTGCCATGCCGAGCAAGAAGATCGCCGCGATCAGCGTGATCGCCCGCGCGGTTAGCTGCTCGGCAACCACTGCCCACATCGTGATCGTTGTGGGCGTGCTTCGGGGCGGCAGCTCATAGCCGTCGGCGAACCGGTGACCGCACCATTCGCACCGTGCCGGGTACCGCGGGGCAAAGGCTTCGTCGCACGTCGGGCAAATGACCAGTCGTGATGCGTCTTCGAGCCCCGGCTCCTGTTCCGGAAAAAACGCCGCGGGGAAGTCTGCCCCCGAGGTTTTGCACACCGGACAGGTTGCCAGTCGCGGTCGAGCACAGTGTGGGCAGAGCGGCCATGAGGCTTCCTCGCCACTTTCCGCCTCCGGTGCCACTAGTTCCGGAGCAGGCTGGCGTTGCTGGAGCTGCTTTTCGGCCGCGAGCAAGATTTCGCGAGCCCGGACGGCATTGTTTTCATGAACGACGACCGTCGGCGAGGTTGGCAGAAATCCCGGGCCGCCAGCCGCCCGAACCATCCAATCGCCACCGGCAAAATGGACCGCGTTGAGGGTTTCATTGCTCACGAAGGAATCGATTCCTGCCTCGGCCAGCACGATTCGCAGCAGGTGGGCCTGCCGTGGGTTGGTGGCGATATAGACAACGACGTGCCGGTCACTCATAGGAGTATGCCCTTTCGCGCTGGGTGAGGGGGGCACGAAGCCGGTCCCCTATTTTTCGGCCGCGACGACTTCCGCACGCTGGAAATCGCTCGCGCGCACGCCTATTCTAACAGTTGCCTACCGAAAACCGCCCTGCCTGGGCAACCGCCCGAGCCGACAACCATCCTCCCAGATTCACAATACTCATGATGTACCACCGTAGCCTCGCTTGGTTATTCGCTTGCTCGCTGCTTGTCGTTGGGGCGGCGGTTGCAACGGCCCAGAGCCCGCGCATTCTGCCCGAGGGCCAGACGCCGCAGGATGTGCGGCTGGGGCCGCTCAAGGACTTGAACGGCTACTTTCCGTTCACGCCAGCAAAGTCGCCAGAAGAGTGGAGCCCGCGCGCCGCAGAGGTTCGGCGTCGTATCCTGGTGGCTAATGGGCTGTGGCCGATGCCGGAGCGCACGCCGCCCAACGCGGTGGTGCATGGCAAGCTCGACCGCGATACGTATACGATCGAGCGAGTCTACTTCGAGAGCTATCCCGGCCACTTCGTGACGGGGAATCTCTACCGGCCGAAGGGCAAAGAAGGCAAGCTTCCCGCCGTGCTCTGCCCGCATGGCCACTGGGCGAATGGCCGCTTCTACGACGCTGGCGTGGACCAGGCGCGCAAGGAGATCGTCGCCGGCGCCGAGCGTTTTGAAAACGGCGGCCGCTCGCCGTTGCAGGCACGTTGCGTGCAGCTCGCGCGGATGGGATGCGTCGTATTTCACTACGACATGATCGGTCGCGCCGACAGCCAGCAACTTTCTGAGGATCTGGCCCACGGCTTTTCCAAGCAGCGTTCGGAGTTCGATACGCCTCAGAACTGGGGCTTCTACAGCACGCAGGCCGAATTGCGGCTGCAAAGCATCATGGGGCTGCACACCTACAACAGCATTCGCGCGCTCGACTGGCTCAGTGAGTTGCCCGACGTCGATCCGACCCGTATCGGCGTGACGGGCGCGAGCGGCGGTGGCACGCAGACGTTCATGCTCGCCGCGATCGACGAGCGTCCGGCGGCGGCTTTTCCGGCCGTGATGGTTTCGACCGCCATGCAGGGGGGCTGCACTTGTGAGAATTGCAGCTTGCTTCGCGTGGGCACGGGCAACATCGAGTTCGCGGCTCTCACCGCCCCGCGCCCGTTGGGATTGACCGGGGCCGACGATTGGACACGCGAACTCGAGACCAAGGGCCTTCCCGAGCTTCGACAACATTATGCGATGCTGGGCGTGCCCGATCGAATCGTGGCGAAGGTGATGCCGCAGTTTGGTCACAATTACAATTTCGTGGCCCGTGAGGTGATGTATCACTTTTTCAATAAGCATCTGGGCCTGAACTTGCCGGAGCCGATCCTCGAAGAGGATTTCCCGCTTTCGACGATCGCCGAGATGACCGTTTGGGATGACGCGCATCCGCGTCCGCCTAGCGGGGGCGACTACGAGCGCTCGCTCATCAAGCTGATGACGGATACGTCCGATCGGCAAATTGCCGCGCTCACTCCCAGCGATGCGGCTTCGTTGGCCAAGTTTCGCGAAATCGTCGGAGGCGGCGTCGATATCCTGGTCGGGCGTTCGTTGCCGCCCGCCGATAGTCTCGAATACGAACCGACCACGGCGGACGAGCAGCCGGAATATACGCTGCAAAACGCCTTGATTCGTAACAAGCCGCGGGGCGAGGAACTGCCGGTCGTGATCCTGCATCCGCCGACCTGGAACAAACGTGTCGTTGTCTGGATTCACGAGCAAGGTAAGAACGGCCTGTTCGCAGCGGATGGCAGCCTTGCTCCTCAGGCCAAGGCACTGCTGGCGGCCGGCTCGGCCGTAATCGGCGCGGACCTGATCTATCAGGGCGAGTTTCTCAAGGACGGGCAGCCGCTTACCGAAAACCGCCGCGTGGACAACCCGCGTGAATTTGCCGGCTATACGTACGGCTATAACCCGTCGCTGTTTGCCGAGCGGGTACACGACGTGCTCACGCTGATTGCGTTTGCCAGTACCTATGCCGATGAGCGTCCGGCGGTCGATCTACTCGGCCTCGGGCCGCTGGCCGGTCCTTGGGCCGCGGCGGCGCGCGCCCAGGCGGGTGACGCTGTGGTCCGCGCGGCGATCGACACCGGCGGATTCCGTTTTGCCACGCATGTGAAAGCAACCCGCGACGTGCAGTTCTTACCCGGAGCGGCAAAGTATGGGGATCTGCCGGGCGTGCTCGCGCTCCACGCGCCCGCGGCGCTCTGGTTGGCGGATCAGGGTACCATGGCGCCGGGCCTGGCAAGCGCCGCCTATACGGCGGCCGGGGCAGGGGGGAAGCTGCAAACGTTCGATGGATCGCCCGAGGAACGCGCCGCCGAAGCGATCAGATGGCTGTCAAAGCCCTGAGTGTCGCGGGGCATTTGTTTCGCACAAAAAGAAGAACGGACGGCAACTATTGCCGTCCGTTCTTGTGAGCGATGAACAACGCTTGAAAATCGGATCCCCCTGTTAGCGGCCAAACGAACCGCGTTTGGATGCCCGTTGAGCGTTGGGCGCCGCGGCATGAATCCACTCGGCAACGAGCAATTCCAACTGCTCGTCCATCCACTGGTCGAAGACGGCCAGCGTATCCAGACGCTCGCGAACTTGGTCCGCGGTCGGCGTTTGATTTTCAGATGTCGGGCTGGGTAGCGATTCTTGCGTCATGGCTGTGATCCGCCTTTCTTCGATCCGCCGTAATTTGGGGCCGCCCCTTATGGTTCGCGACCTGATTCTTCGCCTATTCCCCTTCCCTCGTTACGAGGGCGACGTCCCGGCTTCCTTGCCGCTGGTTCGGGGCTAAGTGCAACTCGCGGTCCAAACCCACGAAATTGCGTCCCCCGCTCCAACCACTAATACGGACAGCAGCACCGGCTGTTCGGGTTCGCGCGAACATTCCGGCGGCGTGTTTTCGCGGAAATTGCGATATTTCTCGGACATCGCCGCGGCCCTCGGGTTCTCAGAAATTTTTAAGCCCCGTGTGGCAAAATTCTGCCGGCTGGGTTCGGTACCTGCCAATTTGTCGTCCTACGACTGTCGCCAATTGCCAACAACCTGAGCACCAGGGTTGCATTCTCGCGGCAATTCACGGCCTGGGCCTACCACACGCTGCTAGCGTCAGCCCAACTGGTCGCTGGTAGACCAGAGGTGCCCAATTCACCCGCAAGGTAGGAGCGAAGCAACCGGGGAAGATCCGTTGCGCCGGTAGCCGGCAGGCGTGCGGATGCCCCCCAATTCGCTTACCGCATGCCGCCACGATACAAATGTGGCAACTGCCGATCCGCGAGCCGGGTGTTGCATTTGCGCCCCAAAAAGTAGAAGCCCGAGGCCGCGTCGAACGCCCCTGGCCGTTGGGCCAAAAAGCGGTCGCAGTACTTCAGCCAGAAAGCCGTACCACGAGCGGCAGCCGAGGCCACGGTTCGCGCCAGCGGCCTCCGGGTGAAACTCAGCAGAAAATAGCGCCAGGCCCAGGCCAGGGCCATGCCCGGCCCACACGCCACGCCGCTGTCGAGTTCCTCGAAGTCGCGCCACAATCGACGGTGCCCGAGGTGCGTGAAACGCGTGAAGTCGTAAGCGCCTTCATGAACCTGCTGCATGAAGGGCGTTTCAGCGTAGACGATGCCCTGCGGCCGCAGGACGCGTCGGATTTCAGCCACGCACCGCACCGGATCAACCACGTGTTCGAGCACGGCCTGCACGATCACGCCGTCGAACGTGTCGTCCTCGAACGGAATGTCATGTGCGTCCAGCACAACGGCCGGCCGCGGTCCGACCTCCACGTCGCTCTCCACGAGTTCGAGGTCGTCGCGATCGGCCAGGATCTCCATGCCGCTGCCGGCGACACGCGAGCCGAGCACCAGCACCCGGGCCGGCGCGTTCAACGCCCGCACTTCACGGGCAAAGGCTTCATAGTTTCGTGTGCCGACCAGGTTCGAGCTCAATGTCGGGGCAAGCGCGGATAGCGCTTCGCGGACGGGATGACGCGGTTGCGGAAATGCCCTTTCCGAACCGGCTAGTACACCGGCAATCGAGAACAGGCTGTTCGATTCGTTGATGAGCACGGGAACCTGCTGTCGCACCGGATAGCTCGCCCCGCAACCAGGATGCGTGCAATCGCACTCCGTGCGATGGATTTCCAAGCGGCACTTGCAGCGCGGACAGACGAGCCGCGACTCCAGTTCGGCGGGCAGTCGGGTGAAGTAACCGGTGGCGGCTTCGGCGATGCTCACAAAGCGATCTCCAGACGTAACTGAGGGTGCAGATCCGCCCCTGGGGCGGATCATCCTATCGAGAAGTCTAGCTCGATACGTTCGGCGTGAGTTCTTTCGCCACGTTTGCGAGCGCCGTCAGGCGGCGCGATCCGTCCATGTACTACATCCGTAACGATCCGCAGCCGAGCGCATGCTTGAGCGGCGGTATAAGTACAAAAGAAACAGGCATCGAGCCAGAGGGGGGACAGCGCTCGATGCCTGTTTACTTCGAGCAGCCGAAAATGGCTGCCAAACGCCGAGCGATCGAAGCAGGGGCGGGATTCAATGATTTGTGCGGGACGGCTTTGGCCGGTAAGTCGTGGCTACTCCGACTGGGCGGGCGCAGCGTTCCTGTTTCGTTTCTTGGCTGGCGTTTGGGAAGCTTTGGCGGGCTTCTCGCGGCGCGTCTTTTCATCGGTATCGGCCCGTTGTGCGGCCTGGGCCGCCGCACGCTGTTGAAGCAGGGTTGTGAATTCTGCTTGGGAAAGCGCGCCGTCATGATCTTGATCGCCACGGCGCAGCATACGTTCGACAAGCCGCTGTCGCTCCTCGGGCGCTTCCTCGACGGTTAGTTTTCCGTCGCGATTGACGTCGATCTGCTGGAATAACAAGAGAGCGTTTGTGTTCCGCTCACGTTTCAGGCTCGCCGGTTGGACCCCGCCGCCGGTGGACAACTCACCCGCGGACAGTTCTGTGCCGGACAGGAGGCCGTCACCATTCTTGTCCAACCGTGACACGAGTTTGGCAAAGTTTGCGCGTCGCGCTTCGGGCACCTCCTCAGACGAAACCAAACCATCGCCGTTCTTGTCGAGCTGAGCCAGGAAACGTCCCGGCACCGGACGCGCCGCCTTGCCAGGGCGCCCGGGCCGGGACCGCTTCGGCCGGGGTTGGCGATCGCCTGCATTCGCGGGAGCCGCAGTCGCCTGCGTGCCCCCTGCCAGGCCCGCGGCAAATTCGTCGGCCGAAAGTTTGCCGTCCGCATTGCCATCGCCAAGCCGGACCAGCCGTTCGAACAGAGATCTTTTGTCTTCGGGAACTTCATCTGCGACTAGTTCGCCGTTTTGGTCGGCGTCGAGTTGCTGGAATATCTGGCGAGCATCGTTGACCGGAGAAGCCGCCACGGCCGGTGTCGTTTGTCCAAACGCGGCCAGGCAAGTTCCCGTCAAAACGATTTGCCGCAATTGGTTACGCACGGGAAGCTCCTTCCGTTGTGAGAAACGCGGGGGGCACAGGAGAATCTCTTAATGCCCCTCCGGTATTGAACCTCGCTGTTGGATAGAGGTTCCGCTCCCGCCTTTAAATCCTCCTAGTTTGCGCATGTATCCAAGGCGAGTGACGTCCAGCATCGCTTGCCCTGGTCAGCCAGTGCTCAGCTAGCGATCAACTTGCAGGACGGAACGGCAAATTCGACGGGCATTCGCTCTTGTGACGCTCGCAGGGCATTCCTATAATCCGCCGCCCAAGAATGTCGGTGCGAACCGCGGTTTTGCAGGGGGGGAGTTTTCCCTGCGGCCGCTCGCCGCACCGACGTTAAGTTGCATCCAGAAAAGAAGATTGGAGGACTCGCGGTTTCCGTTAATGGCCGCTATGCCGGTATGCCGATACCAAGGGTGCTTACTCACGCGCTCGCGAAGTCGCTCCCAGACATGGATTGCGGCGCCGGTTAGCGATCGTTCCAGCAGCAGTTTCCTTGCAGGACGTATTCGATTTTCGAGAGGTTGGTCCGACCCCATCACCCATTCGCAGGCTCTTTCGAGCCACGGTTGGGACCAGCAGGTGAATCGAATCTGTCGGGAAGCCGTGTTTCGCTGGGTATATCACCGGCCATTTCGCAGTAATCCATTAGTTCGTTTGGCTCACGTTACGAGCAGCCTTTCGTTGGGCGGTTCCCTTGTTGGGACTCGCCTAAACCCGGCTGCAAGGTATGCTGGCCAAAGGGAGAAACATCATGCAGATCTACGGTCCTTCGCACCTTCACGGCGCTCAATCGATTCACGGTCCTCATGCTGCTCGCGCGGCCGAATCCGCTCCGCAATTGGGCGGTGCTCAGCCACTCGCCGATCGGCTTGAAATCTCCGAAGCTGGCCGCATCGCCAGCCAACTGGCCGAGATTCCGGACATCCGTTGGGAACGCGTCGAATCGCTTCGTGCGGCCATTGCCGGGGGCGTTTACGAAACCGACGACAAGCTCAACGTCGCCCTCGAGCGCCTGCTCGACGAAATCGCGTAAGACCGCTTCGTTGCCGCTGGCAATGGGTTGCAGGGCTTTCCTCGTCTGGGGAATGGTTCCACGTAGTCGCCCATCCGCAGGCCGCACTGCCATCGCCCCAAGGACGGGGCTCATCCGTGCTCGTCAAGAGCCGCATTTTGTTTCCATGCGTTGAAGGAACGTCAGCATGGCACGAGCATCGGCACATTGGGTCCTGTTCTGGACCTTGCTTGTGACCAGCGGTTGTACGATGGTGGACAAGGTCGTGGATCCCGTCGGTTACGAGACGGGAACCTACAGGCCGATCTTTCCTTGGTATCCGGCGTATTTATTCAATCGCGATCAGCGCGAGTATGGCCGCTGGTGGCGGGAGAATCCCGAAGCGATGGCGAAGCTTCGCGACCCGGACGCGGCCCATGCCGCGGGATGTGCCTGTTGCTCGCATTAGTACGAGTAATACGCATTCTAATTTGAAGTAGCGCGCCTTCTCTTGCGCTTTCCCATTCTT
>CAZRCI010000053.1:0-21350 GCA_964598535.1 uncultured Planctomycetaceae bacterium
GAAGAATGGGAAAGCGCAAGAGAAGGCGCGCTACTTCAAATTAGAATGCGTATAACGTGAGATTTCACGACCCCTTGTTCCAGGCAGTGCGTAGAATGCTCTTGGCGACAGACGCGATGATTCTTAGATGGGTGAGCGTGTGTCATGAGAGTCGCTAAAATTTGCAAGTGGTCGGCCGTATTGCTCCTGGCAATGCTCTTGGCCTTGCCAGAGAGCGTTGCCTGGGCGCAGCGCGGGGGTGGAGGTCGTGGAGGCGGCGGCGGAGGTGGCCGTAGCGGAGGTGGTGGCGGTGCTGCCCGGATGGGCGGTGGCGGCGCGTCACGCGGCCCATCCATGTCACGGGGTTCGGGGCCAAGCATGTCGCGAGGCTCGGCGCCAAGCATGTCGCGCGGAACCATGCCTGGTATGTCGCGCGGTCCATCGATGTCGCGCGGTACGGCGCCGACCATGCCGCGCGGCGGCACTTCCCTGCCCAGCCGCAGTTCGACGCCGAACTTCGCTCAGCCTCGTAGCGGTTCGCCAGGCGGGATAACGGGTTCGCCGGGCAGCAGGACGCGTACGCCCAGCATGCGCGACTTTTCATCCGGAAATCTCGGGCGTTCGATCGATCGAAGCACTCCAGGGCGCTCTTTCGCGCCGGAGGGACGCCGCAGTGGATTGAGCGCTTCTCCCGACCGGATAAGCTCCGGAACCACACGCAACTTTGCCGAGCGGAATTTTACTTCGCCTCGTGCAACAACCTCGCGCGGTACGGAATCGCGCATTCCTTCTCAACGCTACCAAGTCGGTCGCCCAGATCTGGACGGCACGCCACGAACGCGCGGGGGAGCCGCAACCAGTGTCCCGGGAAACACGGCTCGCCTGGGGAGCAATCGGTCGGATTTCGTCGCCCGCAATTTCCGCGATACCGGCAGTCGAGATCGGGCTGGAATTCCCGGACAGACCGACATGCGTCGTGGGTCGAGAGACTCGCAAGGGCCCGGCAATCGTGGGGATTGGAATCGGGGTAACGGGAATCGCGGCGATTGGAGCCGAGGCGACTGGAATCGCAATCCCGGTAGCGGGGGCAAGAGCGATTGGTCGCGCGGTAATTGGAATCGGGGCGACTGGAATCGCGGCGATTGGGCTCGAAATGATTGGAATCGCCGCGGATGGAATCCGTGGAATAACAACTGGAACAACAATAATTGGTGGTGGGGCGGCAATCGCGGTTGGAACGGCTACGGCCGTAACTGGTGGGTCGGCCCCGGTTGGAATAATTGGGGTTGGGGATGGGGCTGGGGGGTTCCAGTCGTTGGCTGGAATCTCGGCGGCTGGGGATTGTGGGGGCTCGGCTGGGGCCTCGGAAATGGCGCCTGGGGCGGATACTATCCCGCCTACTACGACACCTACAACATCGTCTATCCCACGACGACCTACTATGCCGACGCCGGCGATGCGCTCGCCCAAAGCACCTCGCAGGCGGCCGGCGCGCCATTAGCCACCACGGGGGCCGCGACGGGCGATTTCGTTGCCGATGGTGAAGCGGCCTTCCGCGCCGGGCGTTATCAAGAGGCGTTCCGCGCCTGGCAGCACTCCATGGTCGACGACCCAGACAACGGCGCGGTCGTGCTGTTGATGGGGCAGGCCTTGTTTGCCCTCGGGCAGTATGACGCCGCGGCCAACATGGTCCAGATGGGAATGCAGATGCTGCCCGAGACCGAGTGGGGCAACGTCGTCGCCAATTACCTCCAGCTCTACGGCAACGTCGAGGATTATACGAACCAGATTCGGGCCGCTGAAAAGGTTCGCGACACCCAGACGGACGACGGTGCCGTGCGATTTCTCCTGGGCTACCACTTCGGCTACTTGAACTATCCGAAGCAAGCCGTGCGTGAACTCGACGCCGCCCTGACGATTGAGCCGCGCGACGTGGGGGCCGAAAAGCTACGCGATATCTTCGCCACGCGCGGGGGTTTTCCAGCGCGGCCGCACACCGCGCAACAGCCGGATGCCGGGCAACCTACCGGTGGAACGCCCGTGCCGGCGAGCCCCCGATTAGGACCCGATCAACCGGCAGGCACTCCGCCGCCGGCGGTGGGCACCGAAGCCTGACAGTTACCAAAAAATCAGCAACCTGACGGGGCTGCTGAACGGAAAAACGCCAACGCCCGCTGCCTCAATGTTTTTTGAAGCAGCGGGCGTCTTTGCATGATGCGCCTCTCGATGGCGCTTACTGAAGTGGGCCCGGCCAGCGTGGACTTATTGGGCCGGGGTGGTGACGAGCAGTTTCTCGGCCGCTGCCTGCCCAAGCGTGGTGTCGGCGCCGTTGATGCGAATGGTCACGATGCCGCCCTCGGGCGTGTTGGCCACGACTTCCCCCGTCACGCCGAGCGGTAATCCAGCGTTGCTGAGAAATCGCAAGAACTCGGGCGTTTGATCCATGACGCGCGAAAGCTGAAACACGTCGCCAACCTGGCATTCGGCCAACGAACGGCTTGCAGTGACTTTTAGCGTGCCATCGGAGCGCGGGATAGGATCGCCATGAGGGTCCGCTTCAGGATGGCCAAGAAATGCGTCGATCCGATCGATCAGGCGATCGCTCACGGCGTGCTCCATGTGCTCCGCCTCTTCGTGAACCTCGTCCCAATTCAGATCCAGCGTCTTGACCAGAAAGAGCTCGATGAGTCGATGCCGCCGCACGACGCGAAGCGCGAGCGCGGTGCCCGCGAGAGTCAGCCGTACGCCTTCATAGGGCGTGTAGGCGACCAGTTTGCTTTCGCTGAGCGTTTTCAACATGCTGGTGACGGTGCCCGGAGAAACTCCCAACGCCGTGGCGAGTTGTCCGGTGGCGGCATGGCCATCGCTGGCGTGGCAGATTTGATAGATTGCCTTGATGTAGTTCTCAACCGTCAAGCTTGGCAAGTGTCCGCCTCCCGCCAATGGACTCGTGCATTGGTGACTTCGCTGAGTGTATTCTAGCCCTCAATTGGCTGGTGGGCCACGTGTGGCCAGGCGGCGGATAGCCTTTCTCGGGCTCGACTTGACCTCGCCCATTGCAGCATTCGTGGTCGCGCGACATGATGGCGGCAGTCATCGTCGGCCGACGTCCGGGCAACGCGGTTTACGCTTTTCCGGAATGGGTAACTAAGGCCCTTGAGGATCCCTGCCGTGCGTTCGCTCAACGAACTCGCTCATGACCTTTGCGACCGGATGGAACGCGAAGCCGCACGATTGCGCGTCTCGGTAACACGCTCGGAGTGCGGGGTGCGGCTGATCGACTGCGGCATCGCCACGCCAGGAGGGCTAGAGGCTGGCCGACGGCTGGCCGAGGTCTGCCTCGCGGGCTTGGGCAGCGTACGGTTCGTGCCGTCGCCGATCGCGGACACTCCAGGGCTGGCGGTGCAGGTGGTAACGGATCATCCGCTGGCGGCGTGCATGGCCTCGCAGTATGCCGGCTGGCAAATTTCCGCCGGCAAGTATTTTGCGATGGGGTCCGGGCCGATGCGCGCCCTGGCGCGTAAGGAGCCGCTCTTCGAGAAGCTTGGCTATCGCGAAAGCTCGTCCGTGGCCGTCGGCATTCTGGAAACGAGGAAAGTGCCTTCCGGCGAACTATGTCAGGAACTTGCCCGGCAATGTGGCGTTTCGTCCGAGAGCCTCACGCTATTGATGGCGCCCACGGCCAGTCTCGCCGGCAGCGTGCAGGTGGTCGCCCGAAGTGTGGAAACGGCGCTGCACAAGTTGTTCGAGTTGGGGTTCGATTTGGCGAGCGTCGAGAGCGGTCACGGCGTGGCCCCGCTGCCGCCGGCATCGGCCGACGATCTGGTCGCGATTGGCCGCACGAACGACGCGATCCTCTACGGCGGCGACGTGACCCTGTTTGTGCATGGCGACGATGCCGGCCTCCAACAAACGGGCCCCAAAACGCCTAGCAGCGCGTCGCCCGATCACGGCCAACCGTTTGCCGCGATTTTCGAACGTGCGGGGCGCGACTTCTACAAGATCGATCCGCATCTGTTCAGTCCGGCGCGGATCACGCTTTCGAACCTGAGCACGGGCCGGGCCTTCGTCTTCGGGCATACCGTGCCGCGCGTGCTTCACGAATCCTTCGACCAGCGTCCGGTTCGCGTCTGATGCACTTTGCCGTCCTTTGCTCGCCGACGAGTTGGTACCTGAAGGACCTTCGCCGGGCCGCGGGCAGCGAGCACGAGCTCACGCCGATCGCGTTTCGCGAGCTCTCGGCCCAGTTGCGTCATGGCCTGCCTCGATTCAGGGCCGGCCCGCTCGATTTGGCCGAAGTCGACGCTGTGCTGGTGCGCACCATGCCGCCGGCTTCGCTCGAACAAGTCGTGATGCGGATGGACGTGCTCGGGCGGCTGGAAGCGGCCGGAAAGCTCGTCGTGAATGCGGCGCGCGCGGTCGAAGCCGCGGTGGACAAGTATCTGGCCAGCGCGAAGCTCGCCGCGGCCGGACTAACGACGCCGGAAACGGTCGTCTGCCAGACCGTGGACGAAGCGCTCTTCGCGTTTGACGAGCTGGGAGGCGACGTCGTGCTGAAGCCGCTGTTTGGCGGCGAGGGACGCGGCATCGCGAGGCTGGAAGACGAAGCCATCGCCCAGCGGACCTTCGGCCTGCTCACCGGACTGGGGGCCGTGCTTTACCTGCAGCGTTTCATTCCCCATGATGGTTGGGACATCCGCGTGCTGGTGGTCGGCGACCAAATGTGGGCCATGCGGCGCAGGAATCCTCTCGATTGGCGGACCAACGTCAGTCGCGGGGCCACGGCCGAACCGGTGGAACTCGTCCCGGCGTGGGCGGCGCTCGCGCGCAGCGCCGCCGATGCGATCGGGGCCAGCGTGGCCGGCGTGGATCTGCTTCCCGGTCGCGATGGCACGTTCTACGTGCTCGAAGTAAACGCGGTGCCCGGATGGCAGGCGCTCGCGCGCGCGCTGGACGTCGACATCGCCAGGCACGTGCTCGATTTCACGGCGGCCGAAGTCGCTCGGCAACGATAGGCTCGATAAGGCGGAACCATTCATGAGCAGCGTCACCCAGGTCAACGCAGCGGTCGATTCCCCCGCGCACGTGAACGTCGCCCGCCGACTCGCCGCGATGGCGGAGCGGATGCCGTCGGCGATCGCCGTGGCGATGCCGCGAAAGGCCGGTCGCGGCTTCGCGTATGCGAAGGGTACCTTCGCGGAACTGGAAGCCGAGACGAATCGGATCGCCAGCGGCCTGCGCGCCATGGGCGTCAAGCCCGGCACGCGACTGGCGCTGTTGGTGCGGCCCAGCCGTGAGTTCATCGCGCTCGTCTTCGGGCTGTTCAAGGCCGGAGCCGTGATCGTGCTGATCGATCCGGGGATGGGACGCCGCAATCTCGTGCGCTGCCTGGCCGACGCCGAGCCGGAAGGCTTCGTTGCCGTGCCGGCGGCGCACGTCGTGCGGACGCTGTTGCGCCGCCGATTTCCTCGGGCACGGTTCAATGTAACCGTGGGCCGACGCCTGTTCTGGGACGGCATCACCTACGAGCGGTTGCTGGAGTTGGGATCGCCCGAACCGACGTGCCACGACACGCGCGCGGACGATCCGGCGGCGATCATTTTTACGACCGGCAGCACGGGGCCGCCCAAGGGCGTGCTCTACCGCCACGGAAACTTCGATCGGCAAGTCGCCGAGATCGCTGGTTTTTACGGCATCCAGCCCGGCGAAATCGACGTGCCGGGCTTTCCGCTGTTCGGGCTGTTCAACGCGGCGATGGGCGTCACGACCGTGATTCCGCTGATGGATCCCTCGCGGCCCGCACGCGTCGATCCCAAGAAGTTCGTGACCGTGGTTCAGGACTGGCAAGCGACGCAATCGTTTGGCTCGCCCGCCATCTGGAATCGGGTGGGCCAATATTGCGAGAAGCACAATGTGCGTTTGCCGCTGCGCAGGGTGATCTCGGCCGGCGCGCCGGTGCCGCCGCACGTGCTCGCGCGGATGAAGGCTTGCATCGCCTCGGACGGAGACGTGCATACGCCCTATGGCGCTACCGAGGCCCTGCCCGTGGCCTCGCTCTCGGCCAGCGAGATTCTTTCCGAAACCCGGCATCGGTGGGCCCAAGGGGAAGGCACCTGCGTCGGCGCCCACTTCCCGGGGATCGATTGGAAGATCATCGCCACGACCGACGCCCCGATCGCCTCGCTAGACGACGCCCAAGAACTTCCCGCCGGCACGATCGGCGAGGTTATCGTCACCGGGCCGGTGGTGACTCGCGAGTACGTGACGCGCCGCGAATCGAACGCGCTGCACAAGATCAGCGACGGCGCGCGGATCTGGCACCGCATGGGCGACGTCGGTTGCCTCGACCACCAGGGGCGATTCTGGTTCTGCGGCCGCAAGGCCCATCGCGTAGAGACCACCGCGGGTCCGATGTACACGATTCCCTGCGAAGCGATCTTCAACCAGCATCCCGTCGTGTATCGGTCGGCGCTCGTCGGCATTGGTGCCCAAGGCCGGCAACGCCCGGTCATGATTGTCGAGCCGTGGCCCGGCAAACTGCCGCGACGCGGCCTGGCTCGCCAAGCCCTGTTGGCCGAGCTCGCGCAGATGGCCAAGGCCAATCCGCTCACGGAATCGATCGAGCATTTCTTGATTCATCGCTCCATGCCTGTCGACATTCGTCATAACGCCAAGATTTTTCGCGAGAAGCTGGCTCCCTGGGCCGCGCGCAAGTTGGGATGGGCCTGATGCGAGTGCTCGTGACTGGCGGCGGCGGATTTCTGGGCCGCGCGATCATCGGCCAGCTATTGTCGCGGGGAGACGCGGTACGCAGCCTTGCGCGCGGAAACTACCCCCAACTCCAACGCCAGGGCGTCGAGTGCCTGCGCGGGGACATTCGCGACGCGGCCTGCGTGTCCGCGGCGTGTGACGGTTGCGACTTGGTGATTCACACCGCCGCGGTTGCGGGTATCTGGGGGCCCTGGGAGCACTTTCATGGCATCAATGTGCTCGGCACGCGAAACGTGATCCTCGCCTGTCGCGAGCGGCGCGTGCCCAAACTGGTATACACGAGCAGCCCCAGTGTTACGTTCGACGGCGTGCCTCAAGAGAACGTCGATGAAAGCGTGGGCTATGCCCGGCGGTGGTTGTGTCATTATGCCCAGACGAAAGCCATCGGCGAGCAAGAAGCCTTGGCCGCCAACTCGCCCCGGCTGGCCACCTGCGCGCTGCGGCCGCACTTGATCTGGGGGCCGGGAGACCAACACTTGATTCCCCGGCTCATCGAGCGCGCTCGGCGCGGTCAGCTTCGCCGCGTGGGCGACGGGAACAACCTGATCGACATGGTCTATGTGGACAACGCCGCCGAGGCGCATTTACAGGCCGCCAAGGTGCTGGAGCCCGGTTCACCGGTCGCGGGCCAGGCGTATTTCATCAGCCAGGGGGAACCGGTCAACTGCTGGCAATGGATCGATGAATTGCTGGCGCTCGCCGGGCTGCCGCCGGTGCGGCGCAGGATTTCACTTTCCGCGGCCTGGAAAGTCGGCGCGGCGATGGAAGCGGCTTATCGGATTTTGCGACTCTCCAGCGAACCGCGAATGACGCGATTTCTGGCCGCTCAGTTGGGAATGGCGCATTACTTCGACATCTCCGCCGCGCGGCGCGATTTTGGCTATCAGGCCCGAGTTACCACGGACGCTGGCATGGAGCGTCTTCGCACCGCCTTGGCCGCCGCCTGATCGCTTGGGTAATCTGTATCGGCCTTCTTGAGCGCTTTGCAAGACAAAGTCGCTCGCCTTCGCGCACTGGCCTCATCCGCCGGCTTCCGGCCCTTGCGAATTGCATGAAAAGCCGATAATTTCAACGGTTTGAGAGGAGTCATCGCGGCGTGCGCAAGATCATGGTGTCAGGACGTTTTCGAAGTTACACGGAAGGCGCGCGATGATTGCCACCTCGACTTCTCCGCGACCCGATCACGAGCGCATCGTGATTACCGGCGTCGGGCTTGCCGCGCCGAACGGTAATTCGCTCCCCGAGTTTCGCGACGCGCTGCTCAATGGCCAGAGCGGTGTCTCGGAGTACGAAATCCGCTACGTCGGCAAGACCCTGGCCGGCGTCTGCACGTTCGACGAGCTGCGTTATCAGAAGAAAAAAGATCTCCGCCGCGGCACCCGCGCCGGCAGCGTGGGAATCTACTGCGCGAATGAGGCGGTCAAAGACGCCGGGCTCGACTGGGCGAACGTCGACAAGTCGATGGTCGGCATCTACGTCGGCGTCACCGAGCACGGCAACGTCGAGACCGAAAACGAAATCTACGAGCTCCGCGGATTCGACTACGACACCAAGTTTTGGTCGCACCATCACAATCCGCGCACGGTGGCGAATAATCCGGCCGGCGAGATCTCGTTGAACATGGGAATCACCGGCCCGCATTATACGGTCGGCGCCGCCTGTGCCGCGGGCAACGCGGGCTTGATTCAAGGCGCTCAGATGCTTCGCCTCGGCGAGTGCGACGTGGCCATCGCCGGGGGCGTCTCGGAGAGCGTGCGGACGTTTGGCATCTTCGCCAGCTTTGCCAGCCAGGGCGCCCTGGCCGCGCACGCCGATCCGTCCAAGGCTTCCCGACCGTTCGACACCGAGCGAAACGGTATCGTCGTCGCCGAAGGCGGTTGTTTGTATATTCTCGAACGGCTGAGTGACGCCAAACGCCGTGGCGCCAAAATCTACGGCGAAGTGGCCGGCTACGCAATGAACAGCGACGCCAGCGATTTCGTACTGCCCAATCCGCAACGCCAGGCCGAATGTATGCGGCTGGCCTTGCGCCGAGCGGGCCTCGCGCCCGAACAGGTCGACATCGTCAGCACGCATGCGACGGGCACCAGCAGCGGCGACGTGCAGGAGTGCGCCGCGCTGCGGCAAGTGTTCGCCGCCGCCGAGGCCACGCTGTTCAACAACGCCAAAAGCTTTATCGGCCACGCCATGGGCGCCGCCGGCTCGCTGGAGCTCGGCGGAAATTTGCCCGCCTTTGCCGATGGCGTTTGCCATCCCACGATCAACGTCGACACGCTCGATCCCGAGTGTGCGCTGGACGGACTGGTGATCCGCGAATCCCGCGAAAAAAATCGCGTGGACGTCATTCTGAACAACTCCTTCGGAATGCTCGGCATCAACTCGGTCGTCGTCATTACCCGCATCTAGAAGCCTGCTTCACTGGAGAACCAAGGGCATATGGGTCCCGCAGAAATCAAAGAGACGATTCTCGACATCCTGGAAGGTATCGCGCCCGACGAAGACCTGAGCGGTCTGAAGGACGATGTGCCGTTGCGCGAACAGTTGGAACTCGACAGCATGGACTTTTTGGATATCGTAATGGAGCTTCGCAAGCGTTATCGGGTCCAGATTCCCGAGGACGACTACCTGGAGCTGTCCACAATGAATAGCACGGTGAACTACCTGACGCCGCTGATGAAGGATCTGGAAAAGGTCTGACTCCCGGCGGTTCTGACTCTCGGCAGTATCGCGAACGCGTCCCCCCACCCCGACACACCTCTCCGCCGCTCCCGCGCAACAAGCCGTTCATGTCTACCTACGACACGATCATCATTGGCGCCGGATTATCTGGCCTGGCGGCCGGTATTCGTCTGGCGCACTATGATCACCGCGTGTGCATCCTGGAACGCCACACCACGATTGGCGGGTTAAATTCGTTCTATCGCATGGGCGGGCGAAATTTCGACGTCGGCCTGCATGCCGTTACGAACTTCACGCCCAAGGGCGCCCGCAAGGGGCCGCTCGCGCGGCTGCTGCGCCAGTTGCGCTTCCGCTGGGAAGATTTCGCGCTGGTCCCGCAGATCGGTTCGTTGATCGCCTTTCCTGGCGTCTCGCTCAACTTTACGAACGACTTTGAATTGCTCCGCAGCGAAGTGCATCGAGCGTTTCCCGCCGAGCGCGCGAATTTCGACAAGCTTGCCACGGCCATCATGGACTACGACGACTTGGACGGCGCGCTCGCCGGGCAGTCGGCCCGAACGATCGTGGCCCAGTGGATTCGCGACCCCCTGCTCACCGACATGCTGTTCTGCCCGTTGCAATACTACGGCGGCGCGCGCGAACACGACATGGACTTCGGGCAGTTCTCGATCATGTTCCGCAGCATCTTTCAAGAAGGTTTCGCGCGCCCTTGGTCGGGCATTCGCCAGATCCTCAAGAACCTGGTCCGGCGATTCAAGGAATTGGGCGGCGAATTGCGGCTGAGGGCAGGCGTCCAGCGCATGGAGGTCGAAGACGACCGCGTCCGCCGGCTGGTGCTCGACGACGGTAGCGAGATTGCCGCCGAGCGGGTCCTTTCCTCGGCGGGCCTCGTCGAGACGCTGGCCATGGTGGAAGAACCTCCGCCGCGCGCTCCCAAGCCGGGGCAGCTCTCGTTTGTCGAGGGGATCGCCGTGCTGGACGACGAACCCAAGAACCTGGGCTGCGACCGCACGGTGATTTTCTTCAACGACTCGCACAAGTTCCGCTGGCAGAAGCCCGACGAGCTGGTCGACACAGCGAGCGGCGTGATTTGCTGCCCCAATAACTTCGAGTTCAATCGCCCGCTCGACGAGGGTATGGTCCGCGTCACGGCGCTTGCCAATTACGATCGCTGGCGGGCGCTTCCGCCTCCGGATTATCAAGCGGCGAAACAAGCGGCTTACGAGCGGATTATGGCCACCGTCGCCAGTTTCATTCCGGAATATCGCGCGCGAACCGTGGCTCACGACATGTTTACGCCGACGACGGTCGAACGCTTCACGGGCCACGCGAACGGCGCCATCTACGGCTCGCCCGAGAAACGCAAGCACGGCACCACGCACCTGAAGAATCTTTTCTTGTGCGGAACCGACCAGGGCTTCGTCGGCATCATCGGCGCAATGTTCAGCGGCATCATGATCGCCAACCGGCACGTGCTGGGTTCCGTCTCCGCGGACGTGGAACAGGTCGCGGCCGCCGGCATCGACATTTAACCGAGGGCGCGCTCGCCGCGAACCAACATGGCCCGAGATTTCTTGAAAGGCGCACGCGACAGTTACGACTGCGTCGTCATCGGTAGCGGACTGGCCGGTTTGACGGCCGCGAACACGCTCGCGCGCACCGGCCAGTCGGTGCTGCTGCTCGAACAGCATTACAAGCTGGGGGGCATGGCCACCTGGTTCAAACGGCCCGGCGGACATATCTTCGACATCTCGCTCCACGGTTTCCCAGTCGGCATGATCAAGAGTTGCCGCCGCTACTGGTCGCGCGAGATCGCCGATTCGATCGTTCAGCTCAAGAATATCCGGTTCGACAATCCGATGTTCTCGCTGACCACGACCTTCAACCGCGAGGATTTCACCCGGCTGCTGATCGAGCAGTTTCGCGTTCCCCCGCAGGACGTCGTGGCGTTCTTCGACGCGGCGCGGAACATGAACTTCTACGACGATCAGTCGACCACGGTCGGGCAGTTGTTCGAGAAGTACTTTCCCGGTCGCGAGGATGTGATCCGCCTGCTGATGGAGCCGATCACGTACGCCAACGGCTCGACGCTGGAAGATCCCGCGATCAGCTACGGCATCGTGTTCTCGAACTTCATGTCCAAGGGCGTGTTCACCTTCGAAGGGGGAACCGACCGGCTGATCGAACTGATGCACAAGGAGCTCCTCGCCAGCGGCGTCGACGTGCGCATTCGCTGCGACGTCGAGAAGATCCTCGTCCGCGACGGACGCGTGTGCGGCGTTCGGGTGAACGGCCGCGACATTGCGACCCGGGCTGTCGTTTCAAACGCGAACCTGAAGAGCACGATCCTTCGCCTGGTGGGCGAGGAACACTTCGACGGCAAATTCGTGGACGATGCCCGCGCCGTACGGCTCAATAATTCTAGCTGCCAGGTGTACATGGCGCTGAAGCCGGGAAGCGATCTGGACGAAAGCCTGGGCGATCTGTTGTTCAGCTCGACCGCCCCCCTGTTTCGCACGGACGCGCTATTGTCGCGCGACATCACGAGCCGCACCTATTCGTTTTACTATCCTCGCACGCGACCGGGCAGCGACCGCTCGTTGATTGTTTCGAGCACGAATGCCCGCTACGAGGATTGGGCGAACCTCTCGCGCGAGGAGTACGAGGCCAGCAAACGCGATCTAGTCGAAACCACCATCGAAGCCATCCGTCGATACATCCCCGACATTCGCGAACGCCTGGCCCATGCCGAGGCCTCCACGCCGCTGACATTCCGCCATTACACGCGACATCTGGACGGAGCAAGTTTTGGCACGAAGTTCGAAGGCCTAGCCGTCAGCCGGGCCATCCCCGAGCAGGTAGGCGGCTTGTATCATGCGGGCAGTGTTGGCATCATCATGTCCGGATGGCTTGGCGCGATGAACTATGGCGTGATCGTGGCCAACGACGTTGACTCCTGGTTATTGAAGTCTGCCGGCCGTTCTCCTCTCGCCGCCACCCCCTGAATTGAGAGCCCCATGAGTTTGCAGGAAATCGAACAAGCGATCCCGCATCGGCCGCCGTTCTTGCTGGTCGACGAGATCATCGATCGTGGCGAAGACTGGATCCTGTGCCGTAAGACCTTTCGTGAAGACGAGTGGTTCTACGCGGGACATTACCCCGAGTTTCCGATCACGCCCGGCGTGCTGTTGTGCGAAGCAGCGATGCAGGCCGGAGCGATTCTGCTTTCCCACCGCGAGACGCCTCCCGAGGGGGGCATTCCCGTCGCGGCCGGGCTGAACAATGTGCGTTTCCGTCGCATGGTACGCCCCGGCGATACCATCGAGATAGAAGTCAAGCTGACGAATCGCATCTCCAAGGCCTGGTTTCTTTCGGCAAAGGTTTCCTGTGCGGGGCAGATCGCCGCGCGAATGGATTTCATTTGCGCCGTCGCCCAGCCCGAAGTAAACGGCACCTGACGCGCGACGTTCGCTCATGGCCATCGATTTCCTGCAACTGGCCGGCAAGACGTTCCTGGTGTTGGGCGTCGCCAACCGCAAGAGCGTGGCCTATCACGCCGCGCAAGTCCTGCGCGAAGCCGACGCGAACGTCGTTTACGCGGTGCGCAGCGAGCAGCGTCGCGAAAGCGTGCGAAAGTTGGTTGGGCCCAATGCCGACATCCTGGTTTGCGATGTCGAACACCAGGACCAGATCGACCGGCTGGCCAGCGAGGTCGGCGAGCGCCATCCACGAATTCATGGCTTGGTCCACTCGATCGCGTTTGCCGACTACAGCGAGGGCCCTCGGCCGTTTCATGAAACGCCGCGGGCGGCGTTCCTACGCGCGGTGGATATCTCGTGCTTCTCGCTCGTGGCGCTGGCAAACGCCTTTCGGCCGCGGCTAGATCCCGCGGCGTCAGTGGTGGCGATTTCGATCTCGACCACCCGCATGGCGGCCGAGAACTACGGCTACATGGCGCCGGTCAAGGCGGCGCTCGATTCGTCGCTCGTGTTTCTGGCGAAGTCGTTCAGCCAGTTTTCCGAAGTGCGCTTCAACGCCGTCTCTCCGGGGCTGCTAAAGACTTCCGCCTCGGCGGGCATTCCGGGCTACATCGAAAGCTACCTGTACGCCGAACAAGTGACGCTCCGGCGGCGGGCGCTCGAAACGGCCGAAGTGGCCAATGCGGTCGCGTTTCTCTTGAGCCCGCGCTCGTCGGGCATCAATGCGCAACAGCTCGTGCTCGACGCCGGTATGAGCGTGAACTATTTCGACCAGCGGATCGTGCGGCGCGCGGTCGATTGAACCCCCGGCCGCCGCGGTTTATTGAATGGCCGCTCCGGGGGCGATTAACGCTCGAACGAAGACCTCTGTTTCGCCGTAATATATTGCTGTACAAGGGCTTGAGAGATCCATCTGGTTGACACTCCCCCTCGAAGCTCGTAGGCTGAAAATCCTTGTGGCGCGGTTCCTATCGGCTCTGCTACGGACGGCGGCAGGTCGACGTGGCAATTGCTTGCGGGCTCACTTCTCTGCCGCAAGGATTGGTGAGGGACATATCCTGAAGTTCGGTGTTTGAGGAGTAGCCTGAGTGTCCGATCGCGTTCGAGCGGCGGGTCATCGCTCGAACGTCAAGAGTCTTTAAGCTTTACGAGGCACCCGTGACTGCACAATGTGATCGATCAGCATGCAACGGCTCGCGACGGGTTCTGATTGTCGACGACAATCAGGATGCGGCACAGACGATGGCGATGTTGATCAAGCTCGCCGGGCATCAAACCTCCACCGCGTACGATGGCGCCGAGGCGCTTGCGATACTCGACGAGGTGCGGCCCGACGTGGCGCTGCTCGACATCGGCCTGCCAAAGATGGACGGCTATGAGCTTGCCCGCCGCATTCGCGAGCGGAACCCGACGACGTACCTAATCGCCGTATCCGGCTACAGTCTGCCTGAAGACCGCGCGCGTTCGAGCGAAGCAGGCTTCGACGAACACCTAGTCAAGCCGGTCGATTCGTCGCAGCTACTGACCAGCTTGGAACGTCAACGGTAACTCGCGCGCCGGCGTCTCGCGCACGGTCCTGCCGGCCGAGCGTACTACGCTTCCGAATCGGGCGGCTGCTTGGCCGACTTCTTCTTGACGCCTTTCTTGGGCGCTGAGTTTTCTCCGGCCGCCTTTTTCTTGGCCGGCGATTTCTTCGCGGACTTCTTTTTGGCCGACTTCTTCGATGGTCCCATGGCGGCCCGGGCGGCGAGCAACTCGAGCGCCTGTTCTTGTGTCACGGCATCGGCCGCCAGCCCCTTGGGCAGCGAGGCGTTCGTCTCGCCGTCGGTCAGATAAAGACCGTAACGCCCTTCCAGGAGTTGGATCTTTTGCTTGGTGACGGGCGATTCGTCCAGCACCCGTAGCGGCTCGCGCGGCGCTCCGAAACCGCGGCGCGCGGCCTTGGGCTGTGCCAATAGCTCGATCGCTTGCTCGAGCGTCACGTCGATCGGCGACAGGCCGGCCGGCAGGCTGCGGGTTTCGTCGCCAGACTTGACGTACGGACCGAAACGGCCGTTGTAGGCCACGATCGGCTCGCCCGACGTGGGATGCGCGCCTAGTTCGCGGGGGATCGAAAGCAAACGCAGGGCGACCTCCAGCGTGACGTCTTCGGGCTTCATGCCCTTGAGCAGCGAGGCGTTCTTGGGCTTTTCTTCATCCTCGGGCGTGCCGCGCTGCACGTAGGGGCCAAAGCGGCCGACCTTCAGGTACACGGGCTTGCCCGTTTCCGGATCGTGGCCCAAGGGTTCCTCGGCTTGAGCCGCTTGGCTCAAGAGCTCGAGCGCCGTTTCGACCGTGAGTTCGTCGGGGGCCATGTCCTCGCGCAGGCTTCCGCGGCGTTCGCCCTGTTCGATGAACGGTCCATAACGGCCCACGCGCACGTAGATCGGCTCGCCATCCTCGGGCGTGCCGATCAAAATACGGCCGATGTCGCGGGCGTCGACTTCGGTGACTTTATTTTCGAGCAGTTGTTTGAGGCCCGGTTTTCCGTCGCCGAAGTAAAAATGGCGCAGGTAGTCGATGTGGCCCGATTCGCCGCGGCTGATCGCGTCGAGATCGTCTTCCATCTGCGCGGTGAATTTGTAATCGACCAACTCCGGCAAGTGGGCGGTCAGAAGCTGCGCGACGGAAAACGCCACCCAGGTCGGCACCAGGGCGTTGCCTTTCTTGAAGACGTACTCCCGGGCCAGAATCGTATCGATGATCGAGGCGTACGTGCTCGGACGCCCGATGCCCATCTCTTCGAGCGCTCGCGTGAGCGAGGCTTCGCTATACCGCGCGGGCGGCTGCGTGGTATGGCTCTTGGACTCCAGATCGCGGAGATCCAGCGGCTCGCCAACCACGACGCTCGGCAACACCGTGTCGCGTTCCGCCAGATCGGCTTGCGGGTCGTCGCTGCCTTCGACATAAGCCCGCAAGTAACCGGCAAAGTCGATCGTCTTGCCACCGACTTGAAATACCGCGCCGTCGCCTTCGATGGTGATCGTGATGCGCCGCCCGTGGGAGTCGGCCATCTGGCTGGCGACGGTTCGCTTCCAGACCAGGTCGTAGAGTTTGAACTCGTCGGCATTCAGCTCGTTGCGCAGCGACTCGGGCAAGGCGAACGGATGGCCCGCGGGACGAATCGCTTCGTGAGCTTCCTGAGCGTTCTTGACCTTGGTTTGGTACGTGCGCGGCTGATCGGGCAGGTACTCGCCGCCATATTGTGAACGTACCAGGTCGCGGGCCGCGTCGACGGCCACCTTGGCCAGGTTCGTCGAGTCGGTACGCATGTAAGTAATGTGACCGTTTTCGTACAGGCTCTGCGCGGCCTGCATGGTGCGTCGAGCCGTAAAACCGAGTTTGCGATTGGCTTCCTGTTGCAAGGTGCTGGTCGTAAACGGCGGATAAGGCTTCGTTGTGAATGGTTTGTCGTCGAGCGCGGTGACTGTGAATTTCGCGTTGCCCAGCCGTTCGACCAGCACCGCCGCGCCGGCTTCATCGAGCAACAACAGCGACGGATCCTTGATCTTGCCCGTGGCTGCGTCGAAATCCTTGCCGCTGGGAATTTTGCGGCCGTCGACCGAAACCAGTTCGGCCTGAAAGGCCTGCTGATCCTGCTTGGCAAACTTGCCCAGCAGGTCCCAATAGGTCGCGGACACGAACGCCATCCGCTGCCGTTCGCGTTCGACGATCAAACGCACCGCGACGCTTTGCACCCGGCCGGCCGAAAGCTTGGGGCGCACCTTGCGCCAGAGGAGCGGTGAAACCTCGTAGCCATACAGGCGATCGATAATGCGGCGAGTTTCTTGCGCCTTGACCAGGGCCTCGTCGATCGACCGCGGATGTTCGAGCGCGTCGGTGATCGCTTCCTTGGTAATTTCATGGAATACCAGCCGGTGCACCGGCACCTTCGGACGCAGAAGCTCGTTGAGATGCCAACTGATGGCCTCTCCTTCGCGGTCTTCGTCCGTCGCCAGATAGAGGTCCTTGGCCTCTTTCAGCAGCCCCTTGAGCTTGCGAACTTGCTGGGTCTTGCCGGGCGGAATGATATAAACCGGGTCGAAGTCGCTGTTGACGTTCACGCCTAGGTGAGCCCAATCCTCGCCCTTGTATTCGGCCGGGATCTGCTTGGCGCCCTGAGGCAAGTCACGCACGTGGCCGATGCTGGCCTCGACCGTGAAATCACGCCCCAAGAACTTACTGATCGTCCGCGCCTTGGCCGGCGATTCGACGATTACCAGCGATTTGCCGTTCTTTTTGGCCATCTTCGGTTATCTGTCCTTGCTGGAACGCGAGCAGTCCATCGCCGAGAAACCAACGATGACCTTGAGCCAGAAACGGCCGGGAGACCGCCTCTCCTGTAGTGAATATCAGACTCTACTTAATTTATTCTTCGCTTTTGGCAAGCGTGCTTTCGGGCCACAATCGCAGAAAACAAACCGTAAGCCCCTTAATGACAAAGCCTTACGCATCGCAGGCAATTCTTCCTCAAACGGTCCGCGAGGATCGCCTAGGGGTATTGGCTTACTGGTCTGGTCACCTCGTTGTCAAGGCGTCTGCCTCGGATTCGGCCCAGATTTAATGAATGTGCAAGGCGTTTTTAGCCCCCCTTCCAGACCATGAGCTTTCGCGCGCGGCAGCGGCGGCGACGATGCGCGGGAACTCGGCGAAGCGTCTTGGAACTCGCTGCTGAAGCGGATTCCTCGGGGTCAGAATGCTTGGTGTTCCGGCATAGGCAATGGCAGAGCGGGCCGGACCAGGCGCTGAAGCTCTCCGGGGGCGGGCAAAGCGCCTTGATCAGTTGAAGAACGGAATCGCGAAGCACGTCGATCCGCGCGCGGCGAGACGACGGACGGACGCATTCGCCAGCGAGGAGATTTGCCCCAAACCATGCCGGCCTTTGGCATTGCATCCGGCGGCGCTTCGGCCCTACAATTCCGGCAAGTGCACGAAAGCACGGGAGCGCTAGCGTTTTCTACCTCACCCGCGCTGTTCGGCACTGGCCCAGGCTTCGACGCTGGCCCAGGCAACGAATTCTCGCTTTCACCGGTACCCGCAGACGCACAAAGGACTGTTTCCCGTGGCAAGTCCGTTCTCCGTATTCCGCAAGAACCAAAAGATCTTGATGGCTACCTTCGGCGTAGCTGCCATGATCGCGTTCGTGTTCCTTGGTCCTCTCTCGCAATACATGGGAGGTGGCCGGGAGCACGCGAACAATCCTGTTGTCGTCGAGACCAAGTTCGGCAATCTGAAGGATAGCGAACTGGACGCGTTGGAATACCAGCGTCAGCTCGTCGAACGGTTCATCCAAGACCTGGTCGTCCAAGCCGCCGCGAAGCAGTTCAATCAGCCGGGAATGGACAATCGCTGGTTGCAGCCGATCGCTCAGCAACAGTTCATGATGTGGCGCAACCGGCTGATGACCCGGTCGGGCGGCGGGCCCGAGGAGCAAGCCGTCGAGACGATGCTGATGGCCGAGCGCGCCAAGCAGATGGGCCTCGTCGTCACCGACCAGACGATCAACGACATCATTCGCCAGATTTCATCGGACAATCTACCTCCCGCTGAGATTCAAGCGATCATTCGCCGGCTTCAGCCTCAGCGTCCGGTCAGCGTGGGGCGATTGTTCGACGCGCTACGCACCGAACTGCTGGCGATGCAGTATTACCAGTTTTTCATCAGTTCGCTGACGGACGTGCCGCCGGCGCAGCGGTTCGATTACTATTCGCGTTTGAATCGCCAAGCCAAGACGGAACTGATGCCGCTCGCGGTCGTCGACTTCGTTAATCAAGTCTCCGATCCAAGCGACGCCGAGCTCAAGGAATACTACGAAAAGTACAAGAACACCTACCCAGATCCGACGTCTCCAGAACCAGGATTCAAGAAGCCCAAACGCGCTTCGTTCCAGTATTTCAAAGGATCGCTCGATTCGTTGACCGAAACGTTGAAAGATGACGTTACCGACGAAGAGATTGCAAAATACTACGAAGAAAACAAACAGCAATTTCCAGCATCCGGCCTGAACGCTCCGAGCACCGCCGCTCCAGCCGCGGAGACACCCGCCGAAGCCGCGACTCCCGAGCCTGCCGCCGAGGAACCTGCCGCCGAGACGCCGGAAGAAAAGCCCGCGTCCGACGCGCCAAGCGAGACGCCGGCCGAGACGCCCTCGGCGGAAGAACCTGCCACGGAACAACCCCCGGTGGAAGAAGCTCCGGCCAGCGAACAGCCCGCCGAGGATACCCCTCCCGCCACCGAAGAGAAACCCGCCGAAGAGGCCTCCTCCGATTCGCCGCAGGCTCGCCGCGAAGCTCCGCGCGGAGTGTTCCGGTTGGCGAGCTATCAAGACGAGAACGCGCCGGAAGAAACTCCCGCCGAAGAGCAGCCCGCCACCGAAGCTCCCGCGCAAGAGACGCCCGCCGAAGAGAAATCCGCCGAGAGCAAGCCGCAAGATCCGGGCGACGAGATTGTCCCCGAGCCGGCGGTGCCAGATGCGCCGCAGTTCCGGCCTCTGGACGAGGTGAAGGACGAAATCCGGCGCATACTTGCCCAGGAAAAAGCCGCCGACCGGTTGCGGCCGCAGTTCGAAGATCTGTCGGGGCAAATGAAGCGTTACGCGGACGAATTTGACATCTACTCCGTGGAGAAGCAGACCGATCCGAAGGCTCAGGCCCCGCGCCCCTTGGATTTCAGTAAGCTGACCGAAGGCAAGGATCTCGAAGCCGGAGAGTTAAAGTCGGCAACGCCGCTTCAGGCGGCCAAAAGCGAAATCGGCCAAGCATTTCGACAGATTGCTGGCTCGGTGCAAGGACAAATCCAAAATCTCCCGTTCGTGCAGTTTGCCTTTGCGGACCGGTTGCCAGAATACCGGGCCGAGGTGGTCCAGGACGGAGAAAACAACCACTATCTGTTTTGGAAGACCACGGAAGAGCCTGCCTATGTGCCTCCGCTCGATGAGATTCGAGACGAGGTGGTAGCCGCCTGGAAGCTGAACAAGGCCCGCGATATCGCTCAAAAACGGGCCGAGGAGTACGCCCAGCAGGCGCGTACGCACAAGGCGCCGCTGGCCGAGCTGTTTGGTTCTCAGCCGAATACAAAAGTGCTCGAGCCCGCTTCGTTTAGTTGGCTCACGCTGGGGAATGTGCCCATGCAGCCTGGTGTCGAGCCGCGGCTCAGCGAAGTGGACGGCGTGGATCAGGCCGGCCCTGATTTCATGCAGACCGTATTCGGGCTACCCGCAGGTGGCCTGGGGGTGGCGTTCAACCAGCCGCGGGACATCGTCTATGTGATCCGCGCGATTGAGTTCGATCCGTCGGACGAGCAGCTTCGCGAGGGCTTCGCCCGCGAAAACCCCAGTCGTTACCTCTCGGCCGGGATGAATGACCAACGGGCGATTTACCGCCACTGGATCGACGAGCTCAAGACACAGGCCGACGTGCGTTGGCTGCGACAGGCCGATGTTCGCCGCACGGCCGCCGAGGAAGGGGAGTTTTAGCTCCCCCCCCTTCCAGTCGGCAGGCGGCGTGGGCAGTCGGCAGGCGGCGTGGGGGTTTATGAGTCGGCTGCTTGGAGCGGGGCGGCTACCGTCGCGGCTTGAGCATGACCATGCCCAACGGTGGTAGCACGATGGGCAGCGAGTAGGGCCGGCCGTCCCAGGGAAGTTCTTCGGCCATGATGCCGGGGCCGTTGCCCAGGTTGCTGCCGCCGTAGAAGGTCGAGTCGCTGTTAATGACCTCTTCGTACCAGCAAAGCTCCGGCACGCCGAGCCGGTGCATCGTCCGCGGCACGGGCGTAAAGTTGCAGACCGCGATGATATAGTCCTGCGGATTCTTGGCGCGCCGCAAGTAGGCAAGCGTGCTTTGCTCCCAATTGTGGCACTCGACCCATTCGAAGCCCTTGTTGTCGAAGTCCACTTCGTGCAATGCCGGCTCGCGGCGATAGAGGTGGTTCAGGTCGGCCACGAACCGCTTCAGCCCTTGGTGGGTATCCCATTGGAGCAGATCCCACTGGAGGTTCGCGTCGTAGTTCCACTCGTTCCACTGTCCGAACTCACAGCCCATGAACATCAGCTTCTTGCCGGGATGCGAGAACATGTAGCCATAAAGCAGCCGCAGGTTGGCGAACTTTTGCCATAGGTCGCCCGGCATCTGGTCGAGCAGCGATCCCTTGCCGTGCACGACCTCGTCGTGCGAGAAGGGCAGCATGAAGTTTTCGCTGAACGCGTAGATCAGGCTGAACGTCAGTTCGTCATGGTGGAACTTGCGGTGAATCGGCTCGTGTCGCATATAGCGAAGCGTGTCGTTCATCCATCCCATGTTCCACTTGAGGCTGAACCCAAGGCCGCCCAGATACGTCGGACGCGAAACGCCGGTCCAGGCGGTCGATTCCTCGGCGATGGTCAGGACGCCCAGTATCCGGGCGTCC
>CAZRCI010000053.1:21360-30349 GCA_964598535.1 uncultured Planctomycetaceae bacterium
CGCCCGGATACTGGGCATGCGTCTGCTCGTTGAATTCCTTGAGGAAGCTGATGGCCTTCAAGTTCTCGCGGCCGCCGTATTCGTTGGGGATCCACTGCCCCGGGCCGCGGCTGTAATCGAGATAGATCATCGAGGCCACGGCGTCGACGCGCAGCCCATCGATATGGTAACGATCCAGCCAGAACAGGGCGTTCGAAACTAGGTAGTTGCGGACCTCGTTGCGGCCGTAGTTGAAGATCAGCGTGCCCCAGTCGGGGTGTTCGCCTTGCCGTGGGTCCGCGTGCTCATACAGGTGCGAGCCGTCGAACATCCGCAGGCCGTGTGCGTCGCGCGGAAAGTGGGCCGGCACCCAATCGATGATGACGCCAATCCCGTTCTGATGGCAATAATCGACGAAGTACATGAAATCGTCGGGCGTGCCGTAGCGGCTAGTCACCGAATAATAACCAACGGTTTGGTAGCCCCAACTGCCGGTGAACGGATGCTCGCTGATGGGCATCAATTCCAGATGCGTATAGCCCATCTCCTTGCAGTAGGCCACCAGCCGGTGGGCGAGATCCCGATAGTTCAGCCAGCCGTTCGGGTTCTCGGTCGAACGCTGCCAGCTTCCCAGGTGTACCTCGTAGACCGACATCGGCGCGTCGATCGCGTTGATGTGATGCCGATTGGCCATCCAGTCGTTGTCGTTCCACTGGTACCGCGATAGGTCGGTCACGATCGAGGCCGTGCGCGGTGGTACCTCGGCGGCGAAGCCGTACGGATCCGACTTTTCGAACACCTGGTCGCGATGGCGAATGTGATATTTATAGACCGCGCCGGGTTCCAGCTCGGGAAGGAACAATTCCCAGATTCCGCTGGGGGAATGCTTCCGCATCGGATGGCGACGCGCATCCCAGTCGTTGAAGTCGCCGATCACGCTCACGCCGGTCGCGTTCGGAGCCCAAACGGCAAAGTTCACGCCCCGCACCGAGTCGATCGTGCGGAGCTGGGCTCCCAGCTTCTGGTAGCTCGCCCAATGCTTGCCTTCGCCGAGCAAGTACAAGTCGAATTCCGAGAGCAGCGGCGAAAAGGCATACGGATCGTGCATGGTGCGTTCGGTTCCCCGCAGGTCGGCAGTGCGTAGCTGGTAGCGGTGCGTCGCGTTCTTCTGATCGAGCGGACAAATGGCTTCGAAGAATCCCGCCGGGTGAATCTGACGCATCGGCTGGTTGCGGCGATGCTCGGGATCGACGACCCAGGCCTGGGTCGTGCCCGGCAGATACGCCCGAACAGCCAGGGCTCGGCGGCCCGCCGTCACAACCTCGTGCGGACCGAGCAGCTCGAACGGATTCTCATCGTGGCCGTCCAACAGGGGGCCCAGCTTGTCCAACTCCACCGTGGTGCGCGTCGTCATCGTCTTCGTGTTCCTAGTGATTCTTGAGCACATGAGAGGGCAAGTCTAGCCGCAAAATCCGCCGATCTTACCCAGAATTAACTCAGCCCCCGAAATTGACTCGACTTATTGAAACCGGATGAGGGGGGAGGACCGATCACGCAACAGCGTGAGCCACGTCCGCACGACTTCGAGCTGGAATTGCAGCCATCCGCGGACCGCCTGCCAAAGCCTGGTCCGTAGGCGGCTGCCCGCGCGACCGGCGGCCTCAGGCTCGACCAGGTGCGGGGCGATCGCCGCGGCCGCCGCCGTATGTGGAGGATCGAAACGCCAGACGCGACATTCCAGCTCGTGATATTGCAGCGCGCGATCCACGCGCTGCCAGAGATCCCGATTTTTGACAGGAACCATTTCACCGTAGTGCTCCCACTCCCAGTTGTTGGCTCGCCATTCTTCGAGGCCGAAAGCCAACACGCGGTTCACGTATTTACTAGGGGTGACCAGAGTTACGCGGGAGGGCTGCTCCAGGGCCTCCAGCCCCCGCACCACGGCCAGCAGCTCGAGGCGATCGCCTTGTACGTCGGGCTCCGCATCGGTCGCTTCGAGCTGCTCGCTGCCATCAATCGATTGCAAGACGAACCGCCATTGTCCTTGCTCGTTCTGCCGGCAGGACTCGGAGAACAGCAGGTAGTGCGGTGTGGCTACTTTCATCGGGGAGGTCTTCAGGATGGGACGAATCGAGTGCCAGTCGCTTGCCAACACGGCAAAAGTGCGCGATTACCTTTGCCAAGGCGGCTCGAACGATTTCGCCGGGCGCGGTCGGTTCAAGCTCACCTGGCTTTAGATATCGGCACCCATTGCGCAGACTCTCTACTTTCGCCAAAACGGAGAGTGGATTTCCGTTCGCCTCCGGCGCTTCTATGCCGAACATGCGGGTTAGGATCGCACCGTGTGTAGGAAGGCGGCCTGCGCAGCGCGCGGCGCGAAAAAAAAGCGGCGCGGACGCCAACCCGATCCATCAGGTCTGCGCCCGCGCCGCCGGAGGCCGAGGCTCTCAGAAGTGCTTCTCAACGACGGCCGCTTAAGCGACCATCTTCACGGTTTGCACTTCGCCGGTGATTCCGCACAAGAACTCCTCGAAGATCCGCTGATCGAGGGCCGACGCCGATTCGCTCTCGGGGTGGAATTGCGTGCCGAAGGCCAGCCAGTCGGTCGTGCTTTCGATCGCTTCAATCACCCCATCCGGACAGCGGGCCGAAACCATAAAACCGGGGGCCACATCGTCCACGGCCATATGGTGCATGCTGTTCACGCGAATCTCCCCGTCGCCGTAGACCCGTTCCATGAGCGTGCCGGGCACGACTTCCAAGCCATGACGATGCGAGGCATCGATCAGATCCTTGTGCGGCAGGGCCTTCGGCAAGTCTTCCGGAATGTGCAGGAACAGGGTGCCGCCCAGCGTGACGTTGAGCAGTTGCATGCCGGTGCCAATGCCAAAGACCGGCATCCGCCGCTTGGCGACGTTTTGCATCAAACGGCGGTCGAAGTCCTCGCGGCGCGGGTCGACCGGACGCACCGAGGGGTGCAGCATGTAACCGTCGCGACGCGGATCGAGATCAGCGCCGCCCACGAGAACCACGCCGTCGAGCAGGTCCAGCAGCCGGTTCAGATCGGCTTCTTCCTTGGTCGGCGGCAGCACAACCGGCACGCCACCGGCCTCGATGATGGAATCGTAATACCCGGCACAAACGTAGGTGAATGCGGGAGCATCCTTCTTGGCGGCGCGATAATCAGCATTCAGACCAATCAGCGGCTTCGATCGCATGTCATGCACTCCTGCGACGTCCTTTGTCGCGTTTGTCGAAAACAACGGGGCGGAACAAAACGCCACGAGGCCGAATCGCGTGCGGGAAAGAATGCCCAAACGATCGACCGGCGAAGCCGGGCAGCCACCGCGCCATCATCGCCCGGGGCAATTCATCTGAACTGCCGAGGCGAGCCCCTCAGAGCTTGGGTGAGCGCATCAAGGAGAGAACGAATCACGCATCGTCCCTGATGCGGACAACCAGGTCTGGGAGAAAGCCGCTGCCTGGAAAGGGTCCGTCCTGGGCACCCATCGCCGGAGCAATTTTTTCCCAACAGGTGATGTCTTTTCGGCCTCGAAACTCCTCTACGGCATTGCCGTGTTGTCCCGCAGTGGGGAATGCAAGTGGAGTCGGAATTTAGTTTCGTCGCGAAGTTTTACAAGCACCCTCGCTTATTTTGGCCCGGCCCAAAAATGCTAGCACAACATCCTGTTAACAAACGGCTTAGATCACGGTAGGCTGACAGCATGAAGTACACGAATGTTGCGCTCGAACGCATCTGCTACACGCTCCCCGGGGAGGTCGTCACGTCCACCGAGATCGAGGCCCGGCTTGCGCCGCTCTACCGCCGCTTGCGGCTTCCTGAGGGGCGTCTGGAGCTCATGACCGGCATTCGCGAGCGTCGCTTTTGGCCCGCCGGCTCGCTCCCGGGCGATCACAGCATCGTCACCGTGCGCAAGCTGCTCGAGGCGTCGGACATCGATCCGGCCGAGGTGGGCATGCTGGTCCATGCTTCGGTCTGTCGCGACTATATCGAGCCAGCCACCGCCTCGCGCGTACATCACGAGGCCGGCCTATCTGCCGATTGCCTCGTGTACGATGTCTCGAACGCCTGCCTGGGAATCCTCAACGGCATGATTCAGGTGGCCAATGCGATCGAGTTAGGACAAATCAACGCCGGCATCGTGGTCGGCACCGAGGACGCCCGGCCGCTTGTCGAGAACACGATTCGGGGATTGAACCAGGACGAAACGCTCACACGCGACCAGATGAAGCTGGCCGTGGCCACGCTCACGCTGGGCTCCGGCAGTGTCGCCGTATTGCTGCGGCATCGCAGGGCCGCTCAAACCGGCGGCCGCCTGCTCGCGGCCCATGCACGCGCTCACACGGTGGGCAACGCCCTGTGCCGCGGCAACTACCAGCCCGTGCCGGCCACGGACGATTCGGCGCCGACCGTGGCGCCGTGGATGCAAACCGACAGCGAGCAATTACTGGTTGCCGGCGTAGCGGCCGCGCAGCCGGCGTTTGCCGACTTTCTGACACAAGCTGGCTGGTCGCGAGGCGACATCGCCCGCACCATCTGCCATCAGGTCGGCAGCGCGCACCGCAAGCTGCTGCTCAACACTCTGGAACTTGATCCGGCGCGCGACTTTACCACCTTCGAGATGCTGGGAAACACCGGAGCCGTGGCGTTGCCGATTACGCTGGCACGGGCAAGCGAGGCCGGAGCCTTACAAGCCGGTGATCGCGCGGCGCTGATGGGAATCGGCTCGGGAGTGAACGTGCTGATGATGGCCGTCGAATGGCGGGGCACGTGAGGCGTTCGCCCCGTCGACCCGCGAGCGGAAAGCACCTTCAGACGATTGCCGTCAGGCGGCTCCCCGTTACGCGATCAGTACGTCAGATTTCGTCGAGCTCGTCCGCGTCTTCGTCGGTCTTCACCGGGCCCTCGGCCAGGGCATAGGCTGTCGCATGGCTGCGACAGTGCGAAATGCTGATATGCATCGTGGCGATTCCCCGCGCTTCGAGCACGTCGCGCGCACCGCCGCGCAAAACAATGGCGGGCTTCCCGCCCGGATCGTTGCGCACCTCGATATCGCGCCAACTGATGCCTTTGCGCCAGCCGGTTCCAAGGGCTTTCAGCACGGCCTCCTTGGCGGCCCAGCGTCCGGCAAAATGTTGCGTGGCCTGTTTGCGAGTCTGACAGTATTGGATCTCGTGCGGCGTGTAGACACGTGTGATGAACAGTTCACCGTGCCGCTCGATCATCTGCGCAATGCGCAGACATTCGATGATGTCGGTGCCAATGCCGAGGATCTGGTTCATGGGGCGTGCAAGCCTTGTTGCTCAAGTTCTTTGGGCCGGCGGGAACCGATCGCGACCGCGCCACAGGCGGCCGCGACGATGAGAATCACGTCGAGCGACCACCAGACCGGCTGACTGCGAACGCGCGCCTTCAAGTGTTCGCCAAACGTGGGACGCACACCGGTCTCGCCGGCGATAGCCGCGGCCAGCGGATGGCTGGCCGCGATCTGCTCGTCGAACGCCCGAAGCCGTAGCCGATGTCCAATGTAGTCCTGCATGACCACCAGCAACAGGCCCCAGGCCGCCACGCACGCCAGCACCAGGGCCAGGTTGCCAAGCTGCGTCTGCTTTTGCAATAGCCGCAAGGCCGCGCCCAACACGCCGCCGACCGCTAGTGGAAACAGCACCGCGGGCGCGATCTGTTGCTGTTGAACTTGAAATGCGATCCAGGCTAAGGCCAGCGACGTCAGCGTTCCGCCGACGAACCATAGAAGATGGCGTTCCAGTGGATTCATGGCCAAGAAAAACTCCCCCGGACTGGCGGCAACGAGAGAGCGGGGTCAGGCCACGCCGCAGGCTTGCTTGGCGCGAGCCAGCACCTGGTTCGCTTTCTTCCGTGCTCGTGCAGCGCCGTCGGCGAGAATCTCGCGAACCCTTTCCGGCTGGCCCGCAAGCTCCGCGCGCCGCTCGCGGGCGGCGGCAAAGTAATGTTCGGCCGCGTCGGCCAGGGCCTTCTTCACCTCGCCGTAACCAAAACCGCCGCGGCGATACAAGCCCGCCATGCTTTCCATTTCTTCCGGCGTCGCCACCAGCGAATACAACTGGAACAGATGATCGCCGGTCGGCTCTTTGGGCTCTTCCATCGGCCGCGAATCGGTCGTGATCCGCATGATCTTTTTACGCTGTGCTTTGGGATCCTCGAAGAGTTCCAGCGTGTTGTTGTAGCTTTTGGACATCTTCTCGCCATCGGTGCCGGGCACTTTGGCCGAGCTGTCGAGAATCTTGGCCTTGGGCAGCGTGAAGGTCTCGCCGAAGTGATGATTGAAACTGCCGGCCAGGTCCCGCGCCACTTCTATGTGTTGAATCTGATCTTCACCGACGGGCACCGTGTCCGCGTCGTAGGCCAGAATGTCGGCGGCCATCAACACCGGATAGGTGAACAAGCCCGCGTCGGCCGTCAGGCCCTTGGCCTTCTTGTCCTTGTAGGCATGGCATCGTTCGAGCAGCCCCATGGGCGTGCCGGTCAGCAGCAGCCAGCAAAGCTCGGAGACCTCGGGCACGTCCGACTGAACGAACAGCGTGGCGCGATTCGGATCAAGCCCCAGCGCCAATAGGTCGATCGCGGCGTCCAGCGTATAGCCGGCCAGGAGCTTGGCGTCGCGCACCGTGGTCAGCGCGTGCAGGTTGGCGACGAAGTAGTACGACTCTTCTTCGTCCTGAAGGTCGATGTACTGGCGGATGGCGCCGAAGTAGTTGCCCCAATGCGGACGCCCCGTGGGCTGAATGCCGGAAAGTACGCGCATGAAAACCGTCGGTTAATGAGATTTCGAAATGGACTGGGGTTCGGATGGCCGCGGCGCTGTTTGCCCCCCGGCGGCGGGCCGCTGGAGCGTGCCCACCACGTCGGAAAGCCTGCTCGCGCCAAGCTCGGCCAGAGCCGTGGGCAACGCGTCGAGAATCGCCATCGTCGCCCTAGGGTGGTAAAAATTCGCGGTGCCAATCTGCACCGCGCTCGCCCCGGCGACCAGAAACTCCATGACGTCGTCGATCGTGGCGACGCCGCCGATGCCGACCACGGGAATCGTCACCGCCTGCGCAACCTGATACACGCAACGTAAAGCGATCGGCTTGATGGCCGGGCCGCTCAGTCCGCCCAGGCCGTTGCCCAGCAGCGGCCGGCGTTTGCGCCAGTTCACCGCCATGCCCAGGCAGGTGTTCACGGCCGAAATGCCATCGGCCCCGCCGTCGGCCGCCGCTCGGGCGACACTGGCGATATCGGCGACGTTGGGCGTCAGCTTGGCCAGAATCGGCAGGCTGGTGGCGCGGCGAGCGCCTTCCACCACCTGGCGGCACAGCCGCGGATCCACGCCAAAGTCGACCCCGCCCGAAACGTTCGGGCAAGAGATGTTGAGCTCGATCGCGGCCACGCCCGGCAGACCGTCGAGGCGCGCCGCCATGTCGCGAAACTCGTCCAGATCGTGCCCCGCGATGCTCACGATGACCGGCGTGCTCAGCCCCGACAAGTAGGGCAGGTGATGCGCGATGAAGGCTTCGATGCCGTCGTTGTCGAGCCCAATCGAATTGAGCATCCCGGCCGCGGTCTCCACGGTCCGCCAAGGAGCGTTGCCGCCGCGAGCCTGGGGCGTGATCGTCTTGGGAACAATTCCGCCCAGGCGGCCGAGATCAATCAAGCGTTCCATCTCCCGGGCATAGCCGAAAGTGCCCGACGCGACCAGGATGGGATTTGCGAGCCGCAGTCGGCCAAGTTGCACCGAAAGGTCGACGGGTACGGCGGTCACGATGGTTACTCAAGCTGGCCGGCGGGGGCAAAATGCGACATTCGCTAATGTACCGGCGCGCGTCGTGGGCGGCAACGCGGGCGTCAGGAGCCGCCCCTGCGCGGCTCGTAGTGCGTAGAAACGCAAGCGGGCGAGCCGCTCTCGTGCGCGAGCGGCTCGCCCGATGATCTTCTCAAGTCGCGTTTCCGCGCCACAGCAAGCGGCTAAATAATGCCGCCATGCGTGCGGTAAGGCGACAAATGGCTGGGCTGGTCGAGGAACCAGATGCGCTGCCATTCTTCGAGGAACAACCGCAGGTTTTCCGACGTGAAGATCAATTCCTGGGTCCGCGTGGCGGGGTCACCAGAATAGATCGGCACGATGCACCCCGTGGTGGCGCCTAGCGGTAGACTCAAGATCGCGGCCATGAGCAGCCTGCGCATCGCACGACTCCTTCGTGATCGGCAGCACGCGCCAGATGAAACTTCTGGCTTTGTGCAGAACGCATCCTTGTTGCCCACGTTCGCTCCAGCAGACAGCCAACCAGCGGTTGATGCTTCAAGAACGAACGGTTGTTTTACGCACTGTTCAAAGTAAACACTGCTCGAAATAACGCTGCCCGAACGGGCCAAGCCAGAGCCGATGGGAAAATGCCTCTGGCGATTCTTACGCGCTTTGTCTTATTTTTTCACATCCGCCCCGGCGCCACGCGATTGCGCTTCGGGCCGTGGGCGTTGCTTGTATCAGGTGATTCCGTGCGACCTTACGGTAATTCGCTGGGAGCCCCGTTATGGTGATCCACTGGGAGCCCCTTTACGGTGATCCACTGGGAGCATTGTATCCGCTGCTGCCAAGCGTTTCCGTAATGGGCCGGTTCTCCGCCGGGGTGCCGTCCAGGGCTGCTCGTGCTCGCTCCGCGGCTTCCGCAGCTTGACGTTCCAGCTCTCGGACTCGTTCTTCCATTTCCTTGCCGGGCTTGAAGGTTACGACGAACTTCTCCGGTACGTAGACCTTGTCCCCTGTTCGAGGGTTACGTGCTTTGCGAGCCGCTCGCTTCTTGACTTCGAACACGCCGAAGTTCCGCAGCTCGATGCGTCGTTCCTCAACCAGCGTTTCCACGATTGCGTCAAAAGTCTTCTGGACGATCTCTTTGGTCTTGAGTTGAGTCAGTCCAATTTCGTCGGAAATGGTTTTGACGATCTCTTTCTTGGTCACGACGCAGTTCTCCT
>CAZRCI010000054.1:0-29351 GCA_964598535.1 uncultured Planctomycetaceae bacterium
TTGGGAGACCGGTCCCCGGTCGAGTTCGCGAATTTTTCACGGGGGGCATGCCCCCGTGAAAACCTTGTTTCTCTAGCATTCCAAATGGATCAAACTTGGGGGCAAGGCCAAAACCTTGTTTCTCTAACATTCCAAGTGGCTCAAACTTGAGGGCAAGGCCACACTCAGTTGTCTCTATTCTGAAATTACGCTCCAAGGGTTTGGCATTGCTCGTCAAAGCGGGTCTCAATGCGCTTCCGGGTTCGGGTGACTACCATCCGATCAACCTTGAGTTGGCTCGCAATCTCTATGTCTGATTCACCGGCACCACGGAGCCTGGCGACATCGGATTCAAGGTTAGATTTGCAACATTTTTCAATCATCTCCAATAACTGGGGAGCGTCTTGCCCCACTCGATAGTCACAGCAATAGCGGTTCTCGTAATTGGGGTCTGCGATATCGCTTTCAAGCGAGAGCGTTTTTTTCTGGTTTCCTTTGAGTGCGCTCATGATTCGGTCAAAAAGGCTGGTCTTAATGTCCTCAAGTCGATAGGTTAGCGCATATGATGTTACGCCGCCGATCTTCCTGGGGTGCCAATCATGCGCCAGGCTTAACTTGTGGACGCCATCGCGAAGGCTCACAGCCGCGATTGATTCCAACTCCAGTCGTTCCCGAGGCTCATTGGGCCGCTCTTCTAAATGCCTTTCGATTGCGAGCCTCGCAATTTGATCGCACGACTCAAACATCTCGTTTTCGGCGCTCCAGTCTCCGCTGCGAAGGCGGAGGTATAGCGGCCCGATTACCTCATTGAGTTCGTCCAGGCCAATGCCGGCCCGCTGGTTCTTCCGTTTTCGTTTTTTCGTTGAGTGGCTTGGACCGATATTTCTATTTGCAATGAAGGCGGTTAATGCGCGCCTGATCGTAGAGGATAGATAGCGTATTAAATCTTGCTGATTAGCGAGTGGCGTTTGTCGCCGCGCAATCGCCTGGATTGCTTGCGTCAGGGCTAAATAGCCCTCGCTTTTTAGGTCGTTCTTGAGACTTGGCTCTCCCATGCCGCGTGCGAGGGAGTTGACGAGTCCAGTATTCTGGACGATGAACTGCTCGATCAGGCCCCTACGGCTTTCTTCGTCGCTAATTATCTGCTGGTAGAGTTTGAAATTAAGCGATAAGCGATCATCTCCCGTAATCTCGCTACCTGGCATGTTGCTTGCTAGTAAGTGCCGGCTTGATGTGTTGAGGTGTGTACTCATAAGACCGATCCATCATGTAGAAAAATTATGCCAACCCTGGGATACAATTCATGATCGAGGGGGATGGCATACGGCACCGACTCGCAAGAGGCAAAGCGAGTCTGTAGAAACGTGGCCAACCCGGCTCGATGGCTAGTAGTGCCAACGAGGATTACTTAACGTCCCGCAAAAAGTAAGCGGGCGATTTGGGCGGCCGCGCGGTCCATGCGTGCCTATAGCGCGGCGTTCGTTATCACGAGTGCCTAGTTAGCCATCCGTTATGTGGCTGCGCATCGATAAAGCATCGACTCGGGCACTAGTAAACTTTATCGACCGCCGAAGGAATTACAGTTATTCAGGTTATGATGGCCGTGTGGTGAGGCTAGGACGCTTGGTTGGTATTTTCCTAAATAGTTTCGTTGCCGAGCGTGAATTCCCAGGAAATTGAGCCTTTATCTATAGGATAGGCGAAAAAAATGACGTGCCCCCCGAGGTGGATGTCCAAAAAATAGGCCAATGTCGCACCTATATAGGTGTACGCGGAAGCGGGAAGGATGCTGGAAATATTTCGGAGCGGGTGCCCAAAAAAATAGGGCGTTGCACTTTCTGTATAGGTAGGCAGCAACTCCCGCCATTCCATGCGCGAACCACAATCCCCGTGCCTTGGCTCGCGGCGGATTCAACCAACCAAAAATCATCAAAGCGGCGCGGTGCCGCTTCTTTTGCGAAGGCCACCGGTGAAATCGCCGGGCCGTGACGCATCATCATTACCCATAGAAAGGAACGCCTATGCGCCCTCAAGGTGCCGCGCGCATGGATCGGACTGACGATCCCCCAATAGATCGCCGACAGGTTGCCAACGCGCGCTATGCGCCGGCACTTGGCGAGCGTTTTTCATTTCTCCACATGATTGAATCAGCAATCCAATTAGCCGATCTTGGCTACCCCGTATTTCCGTGCATGCCTGACGCGAAAAGGCCACTAACGGACAACGGGTTCAAGGCCGCGACCACGGACGCCGAGCGGATCGAGACATGGTGGCATGAGCATCCGACCGCAAATGTCGCGATTGCGACCAAGGGGCTATTCGTGCTCGATATCGACGGGCAAAACAATCCCTGGCTCACGCCGGATCGTGCCCACGACCTGGCCGGCGGCGCGCTCTCGATTACGCCAAGGGGCGGTCGGCACTACATATTCAAGCAACCGGCTGGGCGCGAGCTACGCAACACGGCGAGCAAAATTGCTCCCCACGTTGATACGCGCGCGGATGGTGGCTATATCCTGGTCGCGCCAAGCATGGTTGACGGCAAGCCATATCGCTGGGCGGAAAGCAGCGGCCTGGAGGACGCCCCCGAGCGGCTGAGCGAGCCGCCGGCTTGGCTACTCGACATGCTTGACGGTTCCGCTGGAGACGGTGCGGCAACGCGAATTGAGCAATCCAGCGAATCCAATGCCATCCCGGAGGGACGGCGCAACGCAACGCTTGCAAGCCTGGCAGGCTCGATGCGCCGCGTCGGCATGTCGCAAGATGAAATCAAGGCCGCGCTGATTCGCGCGAACCTCGACCGATGCAAGCCCCCGCTTTCGCTTCCGGAGGTCGAGGGAATCGTGCGGTCGATTGCCCGTAAAGAGCCGGACCAAATCGCTACGCTGGTAGCCGAAGGCGCGGCGCTCGATTTTTTCGGCGAAGCCGAGCGGGCGACGGGGCCGGTCGATCCTGGGCCGATCCCCGAGCGGCTGCTATACGTGCCGGGATTCATTAACGACGTGATGCAATACACGCTGGAAACAGCGCCTTATCCGCAACCAGTTTTGGCCTTTGGTGGCGCGTTGGCACTGCAAGCGTTTCTGGCCTCGCGCAAGGTGCGCGACGAGGCCGACAACCGAACCAACCTTTATCTTGCCACCCTGGCGAGTTCCGGAGCGGGCAAGGATCATCCGCGCAAGGTGATTCAGACGATTCTTACCGAAGTTGGCCTGGGCCAATGTGTCGGCGACAGCATGGCAAGCGCCGAAGGCTTGGAAGATGCGCTGTACGTGACACCGGCACTGATCATCTTGGCCGATGAAGTCGATGGGCTATTGCGATCGATCAAATCGGGGCGGGACGCTCGGGCCGATGGCCTGATGAGCATCCTCTTGCGATTGTATACGTCCGCGAACAGGCAATTCGTGATGCGACTCAAGGCCGGTCGCGAGCGAGCGGGTATCGATCAGCCGGCGCTAACGCTCTATGCGACGGGCATTCCCTCGCGCTTCTATGGGGCGTTTACGCCCCAAATGATCGAGAATGGATTTCTGCCACGGCTGATGATCCTGGAAGCCGACAAGCGCGGCTCTGGTCAAGAGTCCGTAAAGCAAGCGATTCCCGAGCCGATCATGCACGTGGCGCGATACTGGGCCGATTTCAATCCGAGTGGCAAGAACCTAGGGGACGTGCATCCCGTCCCCCGAGAGGTCAAGGCAACTCAACCAGCGATTGATGGACTCCGCGCGTTTCGGTCGGAGTCGGAACATGAGTGGGACAGCGCCGACACCGAATTAGCTAAGGCTATCTGGGCGCGAGTTGCCGAGAATGCCCGCCGGCTTGCGCTCAACTATGCGTGTAGCGAGAATCATGAAGCCCCCGAGATCACGGCCAATGCTGTTGATTGGGCGGTCGCGTTCGCGAGGCATCAGGCCCGGCGAATGCTGTTCATGACAGGCACGCACGTTGCGGAGACGGACTTCGAGGCCAAATGCAATCGGGTATTGGATGTGATTCGTCGCTGGGAAAGGGAAAAGGGGCAAGCCTCGATCCCGGCTTACCAACTCAGGCGACAGTTGGCCAGCTTCTCGCCGCGCGAACTCGACGAAACACTCAACGCGCTGCTTGGACAGGGCCGGATTGTCATCGAGCAAGCGGAGCGAGCCGGAGCAGGTCGCCCCGGAATCCGCTATCGATTGGCCTGAATTATTGCGCGCGCCGTCTGCAATAATTCCGCCGCTGAGGGGCAATTCCTGCAATTCTTGCGGAATTCTTGCAGGGGCGTTTTGCAGGAATTCGGGCGATGCAAACCCTAGAAAAATAGAGAGATAGAAAGAGAGTAGTTAATTATTGCATTCTTACACCCACCCCCTCGCGCGAAACGATTCCAGGTCGGTTTGTGCGGGTTATATGACCACTTTTGCACGCTTCTGCGCGACCCCCCTGCAAGAATTGCAATAATTGCAGGAATTCAAAAAAGGAAAATTTGAGAATGGAAATCACTACCCCGACCCCGATGGTTTGGGAGACAACCCCCGCCACCTGGTCAACCGAGATGGCCGACGATTGGGTGGCCACCACAGCGGCCCAACCAACTACGCCGGACTTCAAGCCCGTGAGAGATTGGCCCGTGTTCGGCCTGAGGCCCCTTGAACTCGCGGCCCTGCGGTTCATTCATCATGAAGGGCCATTGACTTGCGACGAGTTCAAACGGCGATTCACGCGGGGCGGGAAAAAAGCGCGCGAGGCTGCCTTGCATGACCTAAACCGGTTGGGCATGGTTCGGCTTGTCTTATGCTCCGATGATAAAATCCGTATCCAGGTCACCGCCGAGCCGGACTATGACGGGCTGGAACGAACGGCATGGACGCCCTGATGCCGTTCTACGGGTCCTCCCCAGCGAATTTTTCTCCTGCCTACATCGGGAACAGACACGGTATAGGACTCTCTTTCTTTCGTCGGGCCAGGCAGGCTGGCTACCGTACCCGGACGACAAACCACCCCTAGGAACTTACTGGAGATTCATTGAATGGTTTCTTCCTGTGCGGCCATCGAGCCGCTTTTGCTGACCGCTAAACAGGCGGCGGAGTGCCTGGCACTCTCGGCCAGAAAGCTCTGGTCTCTCACCGCAGCCGGCGAAGTCCCCTGCGTCCGAATTGGTCGATCGCTTCGCTACTCGCGCGAGGATTTACGGAATTGGATCGAAGCTCAGAAAACGGCGAGCTAGATACTTGTCCTTGTGGCAAGTCATCGGTATCATCGGGGCATGGCAACCAAACCAGTAACCGAAGCGCTTCGCGAAGCTGTCGAGAATTCCGAAGACACGCGATATCGCATCGCGAAAGAGACCGGCATTTCAGAGGCGAACCTCTGCCGGTTGGTTCAGGGCACTCGCGGTTTGTCGTGGGAAAACCTCGACATCCTCTGCCGGTATCTCGGCCTGGAACTGGTGAAATCCAAGCAAGCGTCAAAGCCAAGGAAAAGGTAACTCGGTAATGGCCAGCGTCTTCAAACGTGGTGGGACCAAAACTAAGGGCTACTACTATGCGTCGTGGTTCGATCACGACGGAAATCGCAAAACGAAATGCACACGCACAACGGATAAGGCTGCGGCGGAGCGAATCGCCAAAAAGTTCGAGGCTGACGCGGCGCTCCGTCGTGATGGCGTGATCGATCCCACGATCGATGCTATTGCCCAGCAATCGAAACGGACGGTCGAATCTCACCTTGCCGACTATGAGGCCAAGTTGCGGGCAGCAAAGAATACGCCCCAGCACGTTAGCGAAACACTCGGAAAGATTCGAGCAATTTGTGCTCGCTCAGGTTTCGTGATCGCCGCCGATTTGAATGCGGACGGTGTTAACCGCTTCATCACCGATTGGCTTGAAACCAATTCGGCTCGATCTGCGGAAGCTCACATTACTGCGATTAAGGGGTTCGCGAAGTGGCTATCAACACACGACAAGTTACCTCGAAACCCACTAGCTTCCGTGAAATCGCCGAATCCGAAGGCAAATCGACGCCGCGAGCGGCGTATGCTACTGCCGGCTGAGTGGCCCTGGCTCTTGGCGGCGACGGTCAATGGACCGGAGCGGGGCGAAGTTTCGGGCCGTGACCGAGCTATTATGTACGCCATGGCGATCCAGACTGGCTTGCGGGCGATGGAGCTTCGCGAACTGACTCGCGGGAAGCTTTTTCTAGACGCTAAGCCGCCCTATGTCATCGCAAAAAGCGGGATCACGAAGAACAGCAAGGAAGCCAAACAATACATTCTGCCGCCCCTGGCAGCCGAACTGAAAACGGTCAACGTCAGAAAGCCGCTCGGTGCCCCGGCTCTGTCGATGCCAGACAAGTACGCCCTGGCCGAAATCCTGCGGGCCGACCTAGCCGAAGCTCGCCGGCAATGGTTGGAGGCGGCCCACGACCCCGATGAACGGTTCCGTCGCGAGCAAAGCGATTTTCTCTTGGAGACGAACGCCGAAAACGAGGCCCTCGACTTTCATGCCCTGCGGCACACCTGCGGGGCATGGCTGGCCATGACCGGAGCGCACCCGAAGGTAGTTCAGACCGTGATGCGCCATTGTTCGATCACGCTCACGATGGACACCTACGGCCACCTATTTCCCGGCCAGGCCGCTGATGCCGTTTCCAAAATCGGCACATTTTTCGGGTCGGAAGACGGGCAGCTTCCCGTCACAAATACTGGTGATAGCAACGACTTAAGTGACGAAAGCGCGCAGCGCCTGGCGCAGCGCGCGGAATGCGAAATCGTTCGACTCGATGCAAGTGAGTGCGAAGGCCAGTCAGCGACACTTAGATGTCTGGAAACTCTTAACGCCTTATCGGTAGAGGGGTTATGCGGCGTGGTGCATAACCGTGCGAGAGAATGCAAGATGAGGCTGCTGGGACTCGAACCCAGGACCTACGGATTAAAAGTCCGTTGCTCTACCGACTGAGCTACAGCCTCGAAGACGTTCCAATCTAACAGCTTGGGTTCGTGTGGGAAAGTGCCTTGGCTTAGAGCTGGTGTCCTAAGAGTGTGTTGCTGGACGAGGGAATGCCGGTGTGGCACGCTCAGAGCACAGCGATGGGCGTGTTGAAGTTGACTGGGAAAATCGTGGTCATTCCCGCACGCCCTTCGTTCCTCAGGGCCGTGCCACCCTCGGCAACACACTCTTAGGACACTACCGGCTTAGAGCTGGGGTGCGGGGCTCCCGGGTTCGAGGGTTACGCGAGTTCGCAAAGATATGCGCTGCGAGAACCACATTCTGCTCAGCTGGCCGCGCGTTTGCGAGCAATGAAAACCAAGCTGGGAGCCGCAATCGCCGCGCCGAAACGCCCCAGTAGCCGACGGATGACGCTTTTCAGCTTGCCAATCAGACTTCGGCCCGCAAACTCCACCAATGCCGCTCGATAGCAGGTCACCTCGTCGAAGTCGACCAAGAGTTCGGCGCGCATCGCAGGCAGATCGAATGACGCGGTGTGTCCCCAGCGGTGGAAGATGTGATTGCAGCGCGGGCAAACCGTCTCGCTCAACGCCAGGTCCTCCTGGTAAGGCACGGTGCCCAAAAGGCGTCCACAGGGTTTCAAAACACGGGTAATTTCGCGCAGCGCGTCGAGCCGTTCGTTGTCAGTGAGATGTTCCAACACCTCGGACGCGATCACAAAATCGAACATTTCATCATCAAACGGCATCGCCGCCGCCGAGCCCACCTCGCCCTGGGCGCCCGTCCTGGAAAGCGCCAACACGGCCTGTTCGTCTGGATCCAAGGAGTACATCGTCCAGCCGCGCTGCAAGCCTTGACGCTCGAAGTTGCCGTCGCCAATTCCCAGATTGAGCACGGTGGGCGCTTGCGTGCCTGCAAACCGTGCGACCAGCTTGAGAAGATGGCGATGACGACCGTGCGAACCAAGGAATCCATAATTCTTTCCGGCGCCTTGATAGTGCGACCAGATATTTACCGTTGATTCGCTCGGCATCGGACAGCTCACCGTACAAGCAAAGGCGTTTGGAACTCGCCGTCAATTTTCCGGGATCGCAAAACGTCCCACAAGCGGGTGCTCAAAGGCGTAGTAGTCAGCGAATTTCATCCGGACGGCTTCGGAGTGCGAATGGCACTCGAAGGTGATTGTATCGCCCGTGGTCAAAGATTGGTCGACGATTGTTTGGGCGCCGTAGTGCGTTCCGAATGGCGGAAGCACACCGACTTCGCAGTCGGGGCAGCGTGCCTTGATTTCCTGCTCGGTTGCAAGTTCGAGCGACGTGCCGCCGAGAAATGTTTGCAGGCGATCGATGTCAATCCGATGCGAGGCGGGCAGGACAGCCACATAGAAACCGTAGTCATGATCGGCTCGCAAGAGCACGCTCTTGGCGACGTTGCGGCCTGGCGTATGCAGTGCCTGTGCTAGATGCTGGGCGCCAAAACACTCGCAATGGGAAACGATTTGGAACGGAATATGTCGCCGTTCGAGAAACTGCGTGATGTTCATCGATCGGTCCTCGGCGAATGCCGAACGATCCGCACGCCCCGACATGAAGCAGCCGGTCGCTCTAACTTGAATTATACCGCCGGCCCATTGGGTTCCTGGCACGAAAAACGAGTTGTAATTTTAATTAGTGTGCGGCCGTTGGGCCGCGGGTTTCGTCGATGTAGGCCTTGATGTTTTCTTTCAGTAGGTCGAGTGGAATCGCGCCCGCGGCCAGCACCGCGTGGTGAAATTTTCGCACATCGAACTTTTCACCAAGTTCTTTCTCGGCTTCGTCGCGGAGGGCGCGGATCTTGAGCTCGCCCATCTTGTAGGCAGTGGCCTGGCCCGGCCAGGCAATGTACCGGTCGACTTCGGAGGTGATGTTGTGCATCGTAAGTGCCGTATTCCGAGCCATATAGTCGATCGCCTGTTGCCGCGTCCAGCCAAAGTAATGTATGCCCGTATCGACGACGAGCCGGCAGGCCCGCCACATTTCATAGCTGAGACGTCCAAAATCGGAGTACGGGTCTTGATAGAAGCCGACCTCGAGGCCGAGCCGTTCGGCATATAATCCCCAGCCCTCGACAAAGGCCGTGGCGAGGGCGAAGCGACGGAAGTCGGGCTGATCGGTAAGTTCCTGTTGGATCGCGATCTGAAGATGATGACCTGGAACGGCTTCGTGTAGTGAAAGGGCCTCGATTTCGAAAAGCGGGCGGCTTTTCAGATTGTAGGTGTTCACATAGTAGAAGCCGGCCCGGCTACCGTCGCCCGCGGGTGGCTGATAGTACGCGGTCGTTGTGCGCGGCGCGATGAACTCCGGAATTTCTCGGATTCCATAGGGTGTGCGGGGGAGCTTTTCAAATAGCTTTGGCAATTGGCCGTCCATTCGTTTCAGAACGAGGCTCGTTTCTTTGAGCAACTGTTCCGGTGTCGAGGCATAAAACCTTGGATCGTTGCGTAGGTAGTCAACGAAGTTTGGAAAGTCTCCTTGAAACTCGACCTTGCGCATGATGGCGTGCATTTCGGCCTTGATCCGCGCGACTTCGGCGAGCCCGGTGTCGTGGACGGCTTGGGGATCGATGTCGAGCGTCGTGAAATGACGTACGCGAAAGCGGTAGTATTCGCGGCCATGAGGCAGGGCCGAGGCGCCGATTTGCTCACGACACTCCGGTAAATATTCGTTCTGCATGAACTGGAGCAACGCGTGGTAGCCGGGCACGACATGCTCGAGGATGGCGGCACTTCCAGCAGAAGTAAGACGCTCGCGCTCGGCCTGCGAGATGCCGTCCGGAAACTGTCCGAAGGGTTGATACAGCAAGCTCTTGGCAGGATCGTCGACGATGTGCGGCGAAATAACCTCTCGAATATCCTTGAGCACGACACTCGGCAACGTATAACCCCGCTTGATTCCCGCACGCATTAGCTCGATATGGTCCGCCACATACCGGTCAAAGGCGTTGAGGCGCGCCACGTAGTTCTCATAGTCCTTCGTCGTTTGAAAGGGCATGTGCAGCGGTAGCTCGGGAAACGAGATGTGAAAGCCGGAACGATTGGTAATCGGCATCCAATGGCTGTGAAATTCGAACTCGGCAATCGCATCGCGTTTTTGCCTTGCAAATAGGTCGTAGTTCATTTGGTCAGGACGGCCCAACTCAGCTCGCCGGATGTTTTCCAAGCGTTCGAGAAACGCCTTCTCCTGGAGGATCCGGCGCTGGACATCCGCGAGGCTCTCGCACGGAAGGCGGTCGTTGTAACGGTTGTCGCCCGCATGCGTGGCAAAGAGCGGGTCTTCGGCCAGCGTGAATTCCCAGCTTTCTTGAAACAGCGCGTCGAGCTGTTGTTTCGCCGAAGGCGAGTCAGCAATACAGGACGCGATCGGCCATAGGACAAGAATCGCCAGAAAAACTCTGTGATGATTCATGCGGGATCCTCGATATCCTTTTCTTATCAAGCCTTGCGAATGGCGCGAGCGATGCGTAATCCTCGTGGAATCGACGCAGGCCAACCATGAAACAGACAGACCGGTGGGACCATGCAGGCCGATTATACCGGTCGAAACAGCGAGAAGGTCTTGGACCGAGTATCGAAGTGTCATGCCGACCGCTTGCAACCTACGCTTGTCGTACGCGCGTGAGTTCACCTGAATCTACAACAATGACCTACCAACGTGGGACTCATTCTTCATGATCGCTCGATCTTGCTACCCGATTATTGCCCTGGGGCTGGCCACTCTCGTTACCGCAAGTCACTGCGCCAGGGCTTGTACCGGCGTTCGGATCACAGCGGCTGACGGCTCGATCGTCTATGCCCGCACGCTCGAGTTTGGGCCTCCGCTAAGCTCCGAGATCCTGTTCGTACCGCGGCAATACGAATTATCAGGAACCACTTCGAGCGGCCGGCCGGGACTTACCTGGCGAGGTAAGTACGCGGCAGTGGGGATGAACGGTCTCGGGCTTACGCACTTCGTCGATGGCGTGAACGAGGTCGGCTTGGCAGCAGGAGTGTTCTACTTTCCGGGATACGCCGGCTATCAATCAACGACGCCCGACGACGAAAATAGAGCTCTTGCTCCTTGGGAATTGGCCACCTGGATGTTGACCAATTTTGGCACCGTAGACGAAATTCGGGCAGCCCTGGCCGATGTGCGTGTGGCGGCGGTGCCGTTGAATGTGGAGTTGGGGGTTCCTCCGGTGCATTACGTGGTCCACGACAAAGCAGGGCACTCGCTGGTGGTTGAGTACGTCGACGGGCGACTGACAACCTATGACAATCCCTTGGGCGTGATCACGAACTCGCCGTCCTTCGATTGGCATTTGACCAACCTTCGCAACTACATCAACCTCACGGCTACGAACGTTCCGCCCGTCGACGTGCGGGGATTGGAGTTTGCGCCACTGGGGCAGGGGAGCGGGCTACGAGGCTTGCCGGGAGATTTCACGCCCCCCTCGCGATTCGTACGCGCGGTTGCGCTGAGCCAAAATGCGGTGGCGGGGGCTTCGAGTCCCGAAGCCGTGAGGGCCGCTTTTCATATTCTCGACGCGTTCGATATTCCCGAGGGTTCGGTACGACCGGCGACGGGCTCTCGCGAGCCGCTTGAACGGACGCAATGGACCGGTGCGGCCGATTTGACCAATCACCGTTACTATTTTCATACCTATGACAATCGCCGCGTACGCATGGTCAAGCTCGACAGCTTTGATGCCGATGCGTCGCAGACTTCGGTGATTCCAATTCCGAGCGGCGAGGATATTCTGCAACTAGCCCCCCCGACGAATGTGGCCGCACAACCACAACTCCAGCAGATCCCCAGACTTGGAAATCGCGATCCGAGGGGTGGGCATTTGGTGATCGCCGCAGAACCGTGATATTCGGCAATCGGGCTCCGGCGTCTCATGCGTATAGAGGGCACGCCGCCCGCCTTCAGCCATTCTTTGGCGTTAACATCGGACGGCTTGGAACGCGTCGCTGATTGTAACGTTCCGGGCGCCGCTACCGACCGAGCAAGCCCTAGCGCGATGGCGGGCCGCCACGATCTCTTCGTGACGTTCGAGAATAAGGGGGCTCGAACGTCCGGCGCAGCGTCTGTTAAAAGCTGCGCTTGAGAACGGTTGTCTTGGGTTTTTGCGTTGAACTGCGGGGCTTGGAAAAGGTTGATGGGTCGGGTTGGCCAATCCGATACGGTAGCAGAAGGCTGTTCCGCTTAACTTTACCGTCAGAGGCGAGGTCACTCTCTTGCAAGACTTTCATCGCACATCGAACGCCAAGGAGACGGCTGCCCCCCGCTCCTTCATGGGCTTAGCTTTGAGCGGTTGGTTTGTCCTGGGATCCATTGCGGTGGTTACGCTGGGCACCGCTCACCTGGCCGTGGTCAAGCCGATGAACCGCGAGTTTGGCCGGCTCCGCGGCGAGGTGGCGTCGCTCTCGTCCAACGTGAATCGGCTAACGGCCGAGCGCGACCGGGTGGCCGCCACGAACTCGCTGCTCGCCGAGCTGATTCGCCAGAGCCAACTTAACGAGCAAGCCGTTGAATCGCTGGACGGCATTGCTTCGCTGCACGAACGGCTGAACGCGCAGACGGCCCAGGCCGAGCGAGCGCTTGCCGTCCTTGAAAAGCTCGACGCTTTGCAGAATCGCCTGTTGACCAAGAGCTCGATGACCCGAAAAGCCGCCGAAGCGCTCGATGCTATCGACGTCTTGGAAGGCCGGCTCGTCGCGGGCGGCTATGCCACCGACGAAAGCCATCGAGCGGTCGACGCGCTTGACAAGCTGCGCGATCGCCTGCTGGATTCCGAGCCGTATACCGAGGCGGCCGGCGTATGCGTGGACGAGCTTGATTCGCTTCGCAATCGGCTGATCGTCGAACATCCGACCAATCGGACGGCCTACGACAGCCTGGCTTCGTTGGTCGATATGAAGGACATCATCTGGGAACAGCACCCACAGTTGCCCTACGCGTTTGAGGTTCTCGGCCAACTCGTGCGGCTGAAAAACGGGGTGGCGAACAACGGCAACGACGTCGCGGCCGCCCAAAAGGTGCTGAAGACGCTCACCGCGATGCAGCGCAACCTAGCCACGTCGACGGTCGAGGTTTGTGAAGCTCGCGACAATGCCAACGCACTCCTGGCTCTCAGCGATAACTTGCTTTGCCGCGGCGCGAACAATGCCGAGGCGGACCAGGCTCTCGAAAGCCTGATCGCCATTCGCGATCGTTTGGACAAGCAGGGCGAGAACATCGAACTCGCCGAGCAGCGAGTTTCCCAACTTGTCGATCTCAAGGACAGGGCCATCCGACAGACCGCGGACGTGGCCATCTCGATTGAGAGCCTGCAAGCCATGGCCGACGTGCAGCGGCAATTGCAGCAGATGGCCCATACGTTCAATAAGATGAAGACCTGGGTGATTGAAGTCATCGCTTTCGAGCCGGCTTTGACGAACGCCATGCGAACGTTGCAGCCGCTTCTGCAATTGGGCAACCTTCGCAACATGGAGCCAGCCGAACTGCGTGCGGTGCTTCGCACGATGAACGAGCGAAACAGCATGCGGTATGCGACTCAGCCCGAGACGGCGCCCGCCGCGACCGTCAGCGAAGGCCCCGCGGCGATGCCGGCAATCGGGGACGCGGCCCTCGCGCAATAGCCCCCCCGCTGGCGCGGGAGCGGAACCGCCTTGCGTATTGCGAGAAGCCCGGGGATTCGTTCCTCGGGCTTCTTCTATTGATACCTGCGTGGGCGGCGCCGTTCGGAGAGCGGCGCGGGGGATGCGGCAGGCTGTTAGCTTGCGTGCTGCCGCTGCTCGACCGAGAGATCAATGATATGTTGAGCCACGGCCGCCAGCGTGGGAGTTTCGTAGACCCACCATTCAAGGTCCTTGATATCGATCCCGAACTGCTTCTCGACTTCGCAGAGGAATTCGATGCCTTCGAGCGAACTCAGGCCGGCGCCGATGGCAAACAGCGGATCGTTGGCGTCAACGGTTCCGGCGACCGAGAATCTCTCGGCCAGCAATTCCCGCAGCGCAGACATGGTTTGAGCATGCCCGAGTTGTGTCGCGTCCAGCGTCATGGCCTGTTCCTCCTTTGCCTCTGCGACGAGTCTGCGCATCCATCATCGGCAATTTTACCAGGGGGGCCCAAAGCGGTGAACAGTGAGAACCCTCTCTGTGCCGATTGTTATTCGAGCGACGCCGTCAAAGTCGGCATAGGACGAGGCGTCGTGCTAGCGACCGGCGCGTGGACCGCCGCACCCTGTAGCGGTCCGGTAAAACTTGACGGTCGTTCCCTCTGCCGATTAGATTGACTCGCCTCGACGAATTTTTCTCGCCCAACCACCGGTCTGGCATGTCCCAATTGCTCGTTACGCCTGTTACCTCGCGCGCCCAACAGAATCATTTTATCAATTTTGCGTGGAAGCACTACGCGGGCGATCCCCAGTGGGTGCCGCCGTTGCTCATGGAGCACAAAAAGCTTCTGGGCTATAAACATCACCCCTTTTACGACGATGGTGAGATTCAGACGTTTTTGGCAACGCGCGACGGTCAAGTTGTCGGGCGCATTGCGGCCATTGTCAATAACGCCCACAACCGCAGGGCGGAAGAAAAACGAGGATTCTTTGGCTGGTTCGAATCGATCGAGGACCAGCACGTGGCCAATGCCCTGTTCGACGCGGCCGCGGCATGGCTCAAAGATCGGGGCATGACCGCGATCCGCGGGCCGGCAAACCCCTCGCTCAATTACGAATGCGGGCTGTTGGTCGAAGGGTACCATTCGCCTCCCACCTTCATGATGACCTATAATAAGCCGTATTATGGCAAGCTTGTGGAAGGCTGGGGACTCGCGAAAGTTCAGGATCTGTATGCCTTCTGGGGGCACGTCGACATGCTCTCCGGACTTGATCAGAAACTGTGGTTTATCGCCAACGAGGCGAAGGAGCGGTTCAACGTCAAAATTCGCACCTTCGATCGTAGCCGGTTTCGCGAAGAAGTCGAAATGTTTCTTCGGGTCTACAATGCGTCCCTGGTCGGCACCTGGGGATTTGCGCCACTTTCGCAGGCCGAGATCAAAGAGCTCGCCGCCGGGCTGAAAATGTTGATCGCTCCCGAGCTTGCGCTCGTCGCCGAAGTCGATGGCCAGCCGATCGGCGCGTGCCTGGGGCTGTTGGACTACAACCCGCGAGTGAAAGCGATTAACGGCCGGCTGTTTCCGTTTGGTTTTCTACGTTTGATCACGAACAAACGCGCGATAAAGAAGATGCGCGTGATTAGCATCAACGTGGTTCCCGAGTATCAACGCTGGGGCCTGGGAATTGTCTTGCTTGGCGGATTGATCGAGCCGATCAAGGCGTGGGGCATGCACGAAGCCGAGTTCTCCTGGGTGCTCGAGACCAATACGCTTTCGCGGGGAAGTCTCGAAAAGGGGGGCGCGCGGCTCGACAAGACCTATCGCATCTACGACCGCGATCTGGCATAACGACCCGGGGCGGCGGGCCGCTTGTATCGCCTCTAGCGAATGCGCATGGATCGTACCGCGCGAAATGCGAGGTTTCGGTACTATTGCCCGAGCGTCGTCGTCTTGTGGCTCGAATGGCATCCATTCTATGGATGGACATTCATGCTACGGTGACGAGACGTGCCTTGTCGATTCGTGGTGATTCGTGCGCCTTTCCCTTCTGCGCTCGCCGTGATGGAACTGATTGAACCAATCGTCGAAATCGTACGTCACCTGTGGCCACACCTGGTCGCGGCCACGGCGTTCGTGCTGATGGTCGCGGCCTCGGCGCACCTGGTGATGTACAAAAAGGACACCCGAGCGGCCATTGGCTGGATTGGCGTCGTGTTGATGGTTCCCATCTTTGGCGCCGTGCTTTACGGATTGTTGGGCATCAATCGGCTCCAGCGGCGCGCGGTCAACCTGCGTCTGAGTTCAGAACGCAAGCGAGAGCGTAAGAAACATAAAGCCGCGGACACGCTCCGAGTGATCGAAGCGCTCCCCGCGGCCCGAAATCTTTCGAACCTCCAGCGGCTCATTGGCACGCTTACCGGCCGGCCGCTCTTAGAGGGGAATCTCATCGATCCCCTGGTTGGCGGCGAGGAAGCGTACCCGCAAATGTTAGCCGCCATCGACGGCGCGAAGCATTCGGTCGCGATGGCTACCTACATTTTCGATAACGATCGAGCGGGTGCGTTGTTTGCCGACGCCTTGGAACGCGCCATGAATCGCGGCGTCGAAGTGCGGCTGATCATTGACGCGGTGGGATCCCGGTATACGTTTCCCTCGATCGTGCATCGGCTCGAAAGGGCGAAGGTGCCATTCGCCCGGTTTCTTCCCACGCTCGTGCCCGGCCGCTTGCCGTATGCCAACCTGCGGAATCATCGCAAAATCCTGGTCGTCGACGGGCAGATCGGCTTCACCGGCGGATTGAATATTCGCGAAGGGCATGACGCACGACTCGCACCGTCCCATCCGATCCAAGATCATCATTTTCGTATCGAGGGGCCTGTCGTTGCTCAGATGCAGGAAGTCTTCGTCTCGGACTGGGCGTTCTGCACGGGAGAGGTTCTCGACAGCGAGATCTGGTTCCCCCAGCTCCAGGTTCGCGGAGAGGTGTTAGCTCGCGGCATTTCCGCTGGCCCGGACGACGACCTCGACAAGCTTCGGTTGACGCTGGAAGGCGCGCTTTCCTGTGCCCAGAAGAGCGTGGCGATTTTGACACCGTACTTTCTGCCCGAGGGGCCTTTGATTTCCGCGCTTAATGTCGCCGCGCTGCGGGGAGTTCAGGTAGATATTATTCTACCCGAGGCGAACAATCTGACCCTGGTTAAATGGGCCTCGACGGCCATGTTGTGGCAGGTGCTCCAGCGCGGCTGCCGGGTGTGGATGTCGCCTCCGCCGTTCGATCACACCAAGCTGATGGTGGTCGACGACGCCTGGGTGCTGCTCGGCTCGGGCAATTGGGATCCGCGCAGCTTGCGGCTTAATTTTGAGTTCGACGTCGAATGTTACGGCGGAGCGTTTGCGGAACATGCCAGCAAGCTATGCGCCAGCAAGCGGGCCAAGGCTCGGGAAGTGACCTTGGCTGAAGTCGATGGGCGGAGCGTGCCCATTCGGCTTCGCGATGGCATCGCCCGACTTTTCACGCCGTACCTTTGAAGGTCCGCCTGTGAGGAACATGCCTCACACGCGCATCCCTGCGATGCGAGCGCGTCGGAGTTTGACCGGCATTCGGCGCCTTACTATATTCGAGGAACGAGTGTCCCCGTTGCCTGCCCCAGCGTGAATTCGGCGTATTGCACCGCCGAAGTTCCCCCCCGAAACGCCGCTCGCCGGGAGTTGTCATGTTCCGCCGCACCGTCATTTGCGCAAGTACCGTCATTTGCGCAAGTGTGGTTGCGTTCGCGCTGGGGGGCGCGCGAACGCCGCTTCACGCGGCCGAGCCCGCGCTCGACGATGTCGGGGTAAACGATTTGGCGGGGATCGAATTCTTCGAGAAACAGGTCCGGCCGATTCTGGTCGACCACTGTCTCAAGTGCCACGGCGCCGACGAGCAGAAGGGCAACCTGCGCGTCGATTCTCGGGCGTCGATCCTTGCGGGTGGCGACACGGGGCCGGCTGTTGTCGAAGGCCGTCCGGACGAGAGCTTGTTGATTGACGCGATTCGGTATGGCGACATCTATAAGATGCCCCCCGACTCGCAGCTTCCGGCCGAAGATATCCAGACGCTTGAGCGGTGGGTCGAACGCGGCGCGCCCTGGGGAGCGAAGACCGCGGACGCGTCAACGAACAAGAAATTCGATCTGGCGGAGCGAGCCGCTCATTGGGCGTTTCAGCCGCTGGCCCGAGCAACGCCGCCCGAGGTAGCCGATACAGGCTGGGTTCGCACGCCGGTCGACCGCTTTATTTTGGCGAAGCTTGAAGCGGCGCAGCTAGCGCCCGCCTCGACTGCGGATCGTCGCGCGTTGCTGCGGCGCGTAACCTACGATCTGACGGGGCTGCCGCCGACCTCGGCCGAGACCGAGGCATTCGTGAACGATACGTCGCCGGGAGCGTACGAGCGGGTCGTGCATCGGCTCCTGGCCTCGCCGAGCTATGGAGAGCGGTGGGCACGGCATTGGCTTGACCTGGTGCGATTTGCCGAAACGCTGGGGCATGAATTCGATTTTGAAATTCCCAATGCCTACCGGTATCGCGATTATGTCATTCGCGCGCTGAATGCCGATTTGCCGTACAACCAGTTTTTGATCGAACATATCGCCGGCGATCTTGTGGGCCAACCGCGGTACCATCCCCAGGATGGGACCAACGAGTCGGTCGCCGCTACCGGCTGGTACTTCTTTGGCGAGGCGGTGCATTCGCCGGTGGACGTGCGTGCCGACGAAGCGATTCGCGTCGAGAATCAAATCGACGTCTTCTCTAAAGCATTTCTGGGGCTGACGGTTGGCTGCGCGCGATGTCACGATCACAAGTTTGACGCTATCTCGACCAAGGACTATTACGGGCTGGCGGGCTATTTGCAAAGTTCGAGGTATCAGCAAGCATCGATCGAGCCGCCAGCCTTCTTGGAGCACGAACTTCGAGACCTGCGCCGGTTGCGCAACGAGCGAGAGCAAATTTTATCGCATTTCTTGAGGGACGAATGGCCCTTACGGCTCGCAGGCCTTCGCAATTCGCTCGCCGCGCTCGACGTGGCGTCGCTCGCCAACGAGGCGGGCCAGCGGTTCGATCATCCGCTGCATGCGTGGTACGTGCTTACCCGGGACAAGTCGGGCCCTGAAGAATTTGCGCGCCGGCGGACGGAGTTGGCGGCCCAAATCACCGCGCGGCAGTCGGCGGCCCAGCAAGCCGTTCGCCTGCTCGATTTCGAGGGGCGAGGTTTTGCGGCATGGATGCCGACCGGCGAAGCTTTTGGCGATGAGGCCGGTTACCATGCGGCTTGGGCATTCCTCGAAAACGGAGAACCTCGGCTTCAGCATATCGCGGTGCCTGCGGCGCATTCCGGGCTGCTCTCGACAAAGCTCGAGGGAACGTTGCGTTCGCCGACATTTGAAATTACCGGACCGACGCTCTGGTACCGGATTCACGGCACGGGCGGAAGAGTACGGCTGATCGTCGATGGCTTTCAACTCATTCGGGCGCCCATTTACGGCGGACTGGAGTTCGCTCCCGCTAGCGTGGAACCTCGCTGGCAGCCGCAGGATTTGAGCAAATGGGTAGGGCATCGCGCATACATCGAGCTCGTCGACGATGGCGATGGTTATTTGGCGCTTGACGCCGTGGGATTCGCGGACGCGATGCCGTCTGCCGTGACGAATCTCCACGTTCGTGAATTGCTTGAAAATGCGGATATCGATTCGCAGGAAAAGCTCGCTGTCGCTTATCAACAGATGTTCTTGCGCTGTGCGGAGCGCGCGGCGGCAGGATCGCCCGATTCAGAGGCGTTCCCGCTGCTTGACTGGTTGTTGCGGCAGCAGCATTTCGGGGGGGTGGGATGGGAATCTTCGCGTGGCATTCTCACGGCTTCGCTGGCCGCGCTAACGGATCGTCAACGTGCCATCGACGCTCGGATCGCCGCGCCTCGACGAGCGCCTGCGATATTGGACGGCACGGCCGAAAATGAGCGGGTATTTATTCGCGGAAATCACAAAACGCTCGGCGAGGAGGTGCCTCGCAGGTTTTTGGAAGTGTTGGGCGGTGAGAAATACTCGCCACCGGCACGCGGAAGCGGCCGCTTGGAACTCGCTCGCCAGCTTGTGTCGCCCGCTTGTCCGCTGGTGCCGCGTGTGATTGCAAACCGCCTGTGGCATTATCATTTCGGCGCCGGCATCGTGCGTTCGCCCGACGACTTTGGCGTAATGGGGCAGCTTCCCACGCATCCCGAACTGCTCGATTTTCTAGCGCGCGAGCTGATCGACAATGGTTGGTCGCTCAAGCATTTGCATCGGCTGATGGTGCTTTCGAATACCTATCGAATGGCGAGCCAGGTCGATCCGGTGGCGGACGTCTCGGATCCGCAGAACAAACTTTGGCATCGCATGATCGTTCGCCGGCTCGAGGCTGAAAGTATTCGCGACGCGATGTTGTTCGTTGCCGGTCGCCTCGACGATCAGAGGCATGGCCCAGGCGTGAAGCCGCACCTGACAGAGTTCATGGCGGGGCGCGGTCGGCCGCCCGAGTCGGGCCCGCTCGACGGAGCCGGTCGTCGGAGCATCTATCTCACCGTGCGGCGCAATTTCTTACCGCCCATGTTCCTGGCTTTCGACTATCCCACTCCTTTTACGACCATCGGGCGGCGTGGAACCTCGAACGTGCCCGCGCAAGCGCTCGCCCTCATGAATAATCCGCTCGTGGTGCAGCAGGCCGGAGCCTGGGCCGACCGTGTGCTTGGCGAGCCATACGCAGATGCACCGGTACGCATTCGCGCGATGTTCGAGAGCGCTTTTGGACGCCCGCCGGCGGATGCCGAGCTGGCGGCTGCGTTGGAGTTCGTTGCGGACAACGATCCGCAAACTTGGACGGATTTTGCCCACGTGCTGATGAACGTCAAAGAGTTCATCTATATTCCCTGACCAAAATTTCCCCGGTAAAGCCCTGTTGCCGGTATCGTCATGCATTGTCATCGCTTTATCCCCGTTCCGCACAGCCGCCGTGAGTTTCTCGGGCGTGCGGCCAATGGATTTGGCGCGATGGCTTTGGCCGCGTTGGCAAGTGATCCGGCGTTTGGGGCGATGTTCACGGATCGTCGCACCAATCCTCTTGCGCCCCAAACGACGCATTACGCCGCTCGGGCCAAGAACGTGATTTTTCTCTTTATGGACGGCGGCGTGTCTCAGGTCGATTCCTTCGATCCGAAGCCCCGCTTGGCTCGCGAGAACGGTCAGGACATCAAGGCTCGAGTACAGCCCACGCAGTTCGACAATATCGGCAAGGTGCTTCAAAGCCCGTGGGAGTTCCAGCCACGTGGCAAGAGCGGGATCCCGGTAAGCGATTTGTTCCCGCATATCGCCGAATGCGTCGACGATTTGGCGATCGTGCGATCGATGGTTTCCAATTTTTCGGAGCACACCAGCGCCAATTACTTCTTGCATTCCGGCAGCGGGCAACAGGGGCGTCCCAGCATGGGCGCTTGGGCAACTTACGGCCTCGGAAGCGAATGCCAGAATCTGCCCGGCTTCGTGGTGCTCAACAGCGGGATGGTTCCGCCCGGTGGTTGGGATTGCTTCGGCAGCGGATTCCTGCCGGCGTCGTACCAGGGCAGCGCATTCCGTGGCGGCGTGCAGCCCGTGGCCGACCTTGCGCGACTCGACCGTGACGATGCGCAGCAGCAAAAGAAACTAGCGCTGATGCGTTCGCTCGATCGCTCGACGGTCGCCAGGACGGGGCCGGACGATCAATTGGAAAGCGCCATCGCCAATTACGAGTTGGCGTTTCGGATGCAGACCGCGGTGCCAGACCTGATGGACGTGGCCGACGAAACCACGGAGACCCAACGGTTGTACGGACTCGATGATCCGGCTACCGAAACGTACGGCCGGCAGTGCCTGGTGGCGCGCCGGCTGGTGGAACGCGGCGTCCGGTTCGTCGAGCTTTTGTGCCAGCATTTGGGACATGACCGCTGGGACCAGCACAGTAATCTTAAGCAAGGCCACGAGGACAATGCGCGCGCCACGGACAAGCCGATCGCCGGCCTGTTAAGAGATTTAAAACGCCGCGGCATGCTTGATGAGACGCTCGTCGTCTGGGCCGGCGAGTTCGGGCGGACTCCCATGGCGCAGGGCACCAACGGCCGCGACCACAATCCATTTGGTTTTTCGATTTGGCTCGCCGGCGGTGGGATTAAAGGCGGCACGGTCTATGGCGCGACCGACGACTACGGTTACTACGCCATCGAGAACAAGGTGGAAATCCACGATCTACACGCCACGATGTTGCATTTACTGGGCATCGATCATACGCGGTTGACGATGCGTTTCGGCGGCCGCGATATGCGTCTTACCGACGTGCATGGCAACGTGGTACGTGGTATCCTCGCTTAAATTTCCTTCTGCCAGCCTTTGAGGCCCACGATGATCCGCCGCCGTTCTTTATTGTCGCTGATTACGATTGGTTGGGCTTGCCTGGCCCTGGCCGGCGGTAGCTGGAGTTGCGCTGCCGAGCCGCTCCAGGTATGCCTCGTTTCGGGCTCGTTGGAGTACGAATCCAACAAGACGCTCGCCGCGCTGCAGGAATATCTCGAATCGAATTACGACATTCGTTGCACGCGCGCGTTTGTCGAAGGTGAAGACATTCACAATTTGCCGGGACTTGAGCACCTGGACACGTGCGACGTGATGCTACTCTTCACGCGGCGGCTTAAAATCGATGGCGAACCATTGCAGAAAATCAAAGACTACTGCAACGCCGGCCGACCGATCGTGGGCGTGCGCACCGCGAGTCATGCCTTGCAGAACTGGCTGGAATTGGATAAGCAGGTGCTGGGCGGCAATTACAAGGGGCATTACAGCAACGACCTGGTCACCGAGGTTTCGATTGTCGAAGAAGCTCGGAAGGATCCACTGCTGGCCGGCGTCGAACCGTTTCGCTCGGTGGGTAGCCTCTATAAAAACAAGGACATTGCCGCCGATTGCCGTGTATTGATGATTGGCACGAGCCCCCAGTCGGCCGACCCGGTCGCGTGGACGCGGAGGTATAACGGCGGCCGCGTGTTCTACACCTCGCTTGGTCATCAGCGAGATTTTGAAGAAGCGAGCTTTCGCCGCTTGTTGGCCAATGCCCTGCACTGGGCGGCGGGGCGGCAGCCTTGCGAACCGCAAACCAAATAGCGATGGCACGGCGAACTACGACCGCTGCTTGGAAGCAGCTTAACGACAAGATCATTGCTTGCGAACGCTGCCCGCGATTGCGCGAATACTGCGAGCGCGTGGCGCACGAAAAGCGTGCGGCCTTTCGCGAGTGGAGCTATTGGGGCCGCCCGGTGCCGAACTTTGGCGATCCAAAGGCTCGGCTGCTGATCGTCGGTCTCGCGCCGGCTGCCCATGGGGCCAATCGTACGGGCCGAATGTTCACGGGCGATCGGAGCGGCGAGTGGTTGTATCGCGCACTACACAAGGCAGGTTTCGCCAACCAGGCGACGTGCGATGATGCGACGGACGGACTGGAACTGCACGATTGCGCGATCACCGCCGCGGCACATTGTGCTCCGCCGGGTAACAAACCGCTTCCAGCGGAATTAGATAACTGTCGCACGTGGCTCGACGAAACGTTCGAACTTGTGCCGGCAAAGGTCTATCTTGCGTTGGGGCAGATCGCCTGGCGTGCTCTGCTGTTGGAACTGCGCCGCCGCGGCTGGCATTGCGGCAAGCAGCCGCAATTCTCGCACGGAGCCGAGGTGGAGCTAGCGGACGGTCGCTGGCTGCTGGCCAGCTATCACCCCAGCCAGCAGAATACGTTTACCGGCGTCCTGACGGAACCGATGTTCGATGCGATCTTTCAGCAAGCGCGTCGCAGAATCGAAACCGCATAGGTTCAGGGTATCGCAGACCACGGCTGTTCTTGACGCCGCCCGGGCGGCTGCCGTATGGTCCCTGCGCAGCTCGCGGGCGACACCTCGGGTCATCCAACGGTTCGAGCATTGGCGCAAGGATCTCTCGCCATGAAGTGGCTTCCGCTGGTTTTGGTCATCAGCCTGACCCTGTGTGGATGCGCGCGCCCTTACGGTGGTCGTGGATACGGCGCGTCAATGGCTCCTCGTTCGCGAGCCGGGATTGCCGCCGACGCGGAACCGCATGACGTTCAGGCCGCGCTGCAAAAGTATCTGGGCACGAACTGACCCTGGCCGCTCGTTGCTAGCAATGCCGGAGAGGTATTCAATCGTTTGTTTGCCGAATTCTGCTGTCTGTTCTTCGAGTCGTTACCCGCGCCGTGTTGCAAGGCCGGAATGGGGAAAACCCCCTGGCTTCGGCTGCCCTTGACCGCGCCGGTGGGCTTCCAGTATGGTCCTCCGCGCGTCTCGCGAGCAGATTCGTACCGGGGGCTGAGCTCGCTGAGTCCCGATCGCGCGCGTTGGCGGCGCGAAACGAGCTCTCGTCAAAGGAACTCGCCATGAAGTGGCTCTCACTGTCCCTGGGTCTCTTGGTCATCACGTGTGGCAGCGGTTGTTGGCGTCCGTATTACGGTCGCAACTATGCCGCGCCGGCAACGGCGCCGGCCTTCGCTCCTGCAACCTATCAGCAGCCGGTCATGCAGGCGGCCCCGGGGGTCGTTGCGCAGCCGCAAATGATTCAGGCCGCGCCGATGGTGCAGCAACAGCAATGCGTTCCCTGTCAGCCGGCGCCCGTTTGCGTGCCGTGCTATTAGCAGGCGCTGAAAAAAACTCGACAGCCTGATAGGATCGCCTGGATGCGATCCTTCCAATCGCGACGCAAGTCGTTATTTTGCAAGCGGTGCGCAGCTTGGCTTCGCACTTCGCGCTGTTGAAAAAAGTCGCGATGGACCTTTTTTCAGCAGCAACCTCTGAGTGGAACGTCGATCCGATTCATTTGGATGACGTGCGACTGGCGTTTCGCGGACGCCGCGTCAGCGGGTTAAGATTCGCCGCACGGGCAAAGTTTCGTTAGAGTCTTCCGCGTCTCGCGAATCGCCGGCGCGTTCGATCGCGCGTCCGACGATGCCCACGGCGTTCCGGCCACGTTGTTTCAGGTTTGCCCCTGCTTCTCGCAAGCGTTGTCGATCGATGGTGATTTGCACCTCCCGGTCGTTGGTTTCAACGTGCACCGATTGCTTTGCCACCCAACCTGTTCCTCCGAGCACGAGCACGATTGTCAATAGTTTTAGAAGCCTCATAAGGCCATCCTCCCTGTATGTTCTCGAATCCGTCCGGTCGCCCTTCGAATCGTAGCCGGGGCTCATGCTCCGGCAATTTGGCGTGCGAGTCGGCCCTGGAAACGCTGCCGGTGGCGCAAATCTTGTCGGTCGGCGCATGCCGGTGCTAGAATCTGTGCGGGCGATTTGATGCCCGTTACCGATCGGTTGCTAGCACAGGACACTTGTCGCGGATGGCTCTTTTATTGAGATGGATGATGCTGGCCGTAGCGAGCGTCCTGTTTGTGGGCGCCGTAGAGACAGCGTCCGTGGAGCCGCTCGAGCAGGCTCACGCGCACAACGACTACCTTCATGATCGTCCGTTGCTCGACGCCCTCGGCCACGGTTTCATGAGCGTCGAGGCCGATATCTTTCTCGTGGACGGGAAGCTACTTGTCGCGCACACCAAACGCGAGCTCGATCCTGAACGCACGCTGGAAAAGCTGTATCTCGATCCTTTGCGAGAGCGCGTCCAAGCGAATCGCGGATCGGTCTACGGCGATGGCCGGCCGTTCCACCTGTTGATCGACTTGAAGAGTGCCGGCGAGCCGACTTACACGGCGCTGCACAAAGTGCTCGCCGGCTATGCCGAGATGCTCTCCAGCAGCAAGGACGGAGCGTCTAAGCCCGGCGCTGTGACGATCTCGATCTCGGGCGACCGTCCGATCGCGATGATTAAGAATCAATCGGAGCGATTCGCCGGTATCGACGGCCGTCTGAGCGATCTGGAGAGCGAAGATTCTGCCGACTTGATGCCATTGATCAGCGACAGTTGGTTTTCGCATTTTCGCTGGCTGGGGCGAGGCGAATTCACGCCGGCCGACCGTGAGAAGCTCCGCGACTATGTGAATCGCGCACATGCCAAGGGCCGCAAGATTCGCTTCTGGGCAGTGCCCGATACGCCGGCCGCGTGGCGTGAGCAAAAAGAGGCCGGAGTCGACCTGATCAACACCGACAACCTCGCCGGGCTGGCGGCGTTCTTGCGCGGCGAGCCGCCGGCGAGCAAGCCGTAGGAGTCCGCCCTTTCCGCTCGGAGTCGTCCTCTTTTACGGAGCTACAAGTCATGGTCGATGTTCCTCCCGGCAGCAATGGCCCCCTCGCTGATCTCGAAGAGTGGGAAGACGACTTGCGCCGCCGCTATCCGGAGCCGACCAACAAGCTCGCGCCGAATTCCACGAAGAGCAAGGAAGCGTTTCGCGACTATCGGGCTACGACGCGGCCCAGCGTTCGGGAGTTCTATCGGCTGAACCACCTGTACCAGACGGTCGATTTCGTCCGTGCGAAGCGCGAAGACTATTTGCGGCTCAATCGCCGCAAAATGGGGCTTTGGGACGGCCTTGAATTTTTGAACACGCTGGTGGACGACAGCGATCCCGACACGGCGTTGCCACAGATCGAGCATCTGTTGCAGACCGCCGAGGCAATTCGACGCGACGGCCATCCGCGGTGGTTCGTTCTCACCGGACTGATCCACGATTTCGGCAAGGTGCTGTGCCTGTTCGGCGAGCCCCAGTGGGCCGTCGTGGGCGATACGTTTCCGGTGGGCTGCGCCTATGCAAACGAAATCGTGTTTCGCGAGTTTCTCGACGAGAATCCCGATAGCCAGGTGGCCGCTTATCAGACGCCCTGTGGAATCTACGAAGACGGCTGCGGGCTGGACAACGTGCTAATGTCCTGGGGGCACGACGAGTATATGTACCACGTCGTGAAGGACTATCTGCCGCCCGAGGCGTTGTACATGATCCGCTATCACTCGTTCTATCCGGCGCATCGCGACGGGGCGTACGCACACTTGATGAACGACAAGGACCGCAAGTACTTTGCCGCCGTGCGCGCCTTTAACCCCTACGACCTGTACACCAAGGCCGCCGAACGTCCGGACATCGACACGTTGCGGGCTTATTATGAAGATCTCTGGAACGAGTTCTTCCCGCCCCAGTTGGCATTTTGACGATTGGGAGCCCGGCGGGCACCGAGGAAGGAGACTCGTGACTCCCTTGGACGCTTCCAGTCATCGGAAGGCCAGGGGCGGCGTTACCAGCGATATTCCAAGCCTCCCGTTATGCCATGAGCATACCATGTCGAGTCGGTCGAGCTGAACGTCGGTTCCGGATCACCGTTGAGCGTGCCGCCGTTGATTTGTGTCGGGTTCAGGTCGAGATTGATGGCGTCGCCCGACCGCTGCACGCGGTTGATGTACAGGAACGTATAACCCACGGTCGCCCGCAGGTTACAGGTGATGTCCCAGCGCAGGTTGGCGTTGGCTTCCGGCAAGATGGCGAACACGTCGCGGGTATAGCTGCCGATGTTGGTCGATTGAGCCAACAGGCCGCCCGCATTGTCCGTGGGAATTCCTCCCGAGATGATCGAGTTGTAGCCGTTGATGTAGGTCTTCTGGCGGTTGTTGCCAAACGCGCTCTTGGCAATTAGTTCGACACCCAGCCGGCCGTGCTGCGATTGGTACTTGAGGCCGATTTCACCGCCGTTGAAGATGTTCTTGGCGCTAAACTGGTCCTGGCTGGTCAGTGTAAGCTCGGGAATGATGCCTGTCGTGGGAAGGTATGTCGACGAGTCATTGATCGTCACGCTGTCGTCGATCCGCAGGAAACGATAGCCAAGCAGAAGGTCCAGCCGCCGTTGCATCGTAAAGTCGATCCAAACCAGCTTTCGCAACAAGGTGCCTGCGCTCTGCACGTTGCTGGTGGTGCGAATGTTGATCGCGCCGTCGAGCGTGCCCGTCGAGCCGGGAACAATCGAGTATCCATCGGGAAAGGCGACGATGGCCGCGTCGTTGGTGGGTTCAATCAACCCTGGATCGTAATTCACGAACGGCCGGGCGAGGATGTTCGAGTTCGGATCGCCCGAGAAAATCGAGTTTCCGTTGAATGTAGTGGTCGCGTTGTTTAGGGCGAAGTATTGACCCTCGATGCCCAGGAACTCGCCGTCGACGAGCCAGTACCCGATGTTGATGCGTCCGCCGTTGCGCTGCTCGTCGTCATAGTTCCCGTTACCGAACAGAATCTGCGTGGTCGCGCTCTCGGGCAACACGCCTGCTTGCGACTGTGGAGTGCCGAGCGGGCTGGTGGTCACCAGCGGCGGCAGCGGATTGCCCTTGGTCCACAGGGACATATAGTCTACTTGGGCGTAGATCCGGCGATGGGCATGGACTTCGTTCCACATGTCGCTGCACCATAGCGGCGTGAACAGGCCACAGCCATGACCGCCGCCGCTTCGTGCCCCGCCGGACGGATCGCCATAGCCGCCGCCACAGGCTTCGCAATCGCACTCGCCGGAGGCCATGCTCTGATCGATGGCGAAGGGCTGGGCGCTGATTTGCTCAGGCGGTTGAATCGGGGCTAACGCTTCGTCGCCCTCGTCGGAGACCCAAGTACCGGTGAGCTCGACGGGCGGCGTGCGGCTCGGTTCCTGGGCCGCCGCGCGGCGCGAAGCGAATGCGCTGGGACCGTTGTCGTAAGCCGACAGCGGCTGTTGACCCCAACACAACCAGGCTGAGCTGAACAGCGTGGCGAGAGCAATGGCAAGTCTGGCGACGAATCTCACGGTCTTCCCCCTTTGTCTGCACCGAATCGTCACGCCCGTCTCGCGGTTCGCAGCGTTTGCGAAGTCCTTCTCGTGTCTCGCGGTCCCAATCTGCCGCGTGAGCACGATTGCTAAGACGTAGCACTCCGGCTATGTGTATCGATTCGACCGATTGCGCCGATAATTCCAGAGAATTCGGAATAATTGGCATGTGCCGCGCAGCAGGCAGTCTTCGCAGGATCCATACAACCTTCCTAAACTCAACCTCCGAGGAGGTTCGGGAAGCCTCCCCGGCGAAATGTCCGTAGAACTTCAATCAAAAGCCGGTTGGAATGCACCCCGAAATGAAGTAGATTTAGGTCATCTAGCGGCACCCCCTGGTGTGGGGCTGTTCGCCTGCGGCAGACGTAGCGAAGCGCCGCTTTCTGGCATCAGGGATTATTCAACTTACCGGAGTCCGGCCGTGGCCAAAGACATTGAAATAGAAGCCTCTCAGCCTGCTGCCCCCGCAGCCGAGGCCCCGCGTCCGCAGCAGGTCCAGGTCGATACGAGCAAAACCCACGCGGCATACGCCAATTTCTGTCGCGTCACGGGGACGCCGGAGGAGTTGATCATCGACTTCGGGCTGAACACGCAGCCGATGGGCGTACCGACCGAGCCGATCGAGATCACCGAGCGGATCGTGATGAACTATTACACGGCCAAGCGGATGATGGCGGCGCTACAGATGTCGCTCCAGCGGCACGAAGCGGCCTTTGGCGTCCTGGAGACGGATGTCCAAAAGCGGGTTGTGCCCGGTGCCCTTCGCCAGGCCCAAAAGTAGCCAAAACTCGCATAACTACAAGCCAAAAGCGGCGTGCTTCAAGCATCGTTGGAGCACGCCGCTAATTTTTTGCGCAGCCGGCCATCGGGAGCCGGAGGCCTAGCAGCCTCGTGAAGTGCGGAGCCTTGGCTCCGCACGGCTCGCGACATAGCGGCGTAATACGCATTCTAATTTGAAGTAGCGCGCCTTCTCTTGCGCTTTCCCATTCTT
>CAZRCI010000055.1:0-26142 GCA_964598535.1 uncultured Planctomycetaceae bacterium
CTTGGAGATGGCGCCCGAGAGGAACGGCTGGGCGGCGGCCATCATGCGAACGTGCGCCTGCCAGGCAATGGAACGCGTGCCCTTGCGCGGCTGGAAGGCACAGTCGAACACGGCGAGGTGTTCCGAACCGAGGGCGTCGCAGCCCTCGATCGTGTCTTCGCGATCGATGTAGGCCAGGATCGATTCGATCTTGGGCTCGTCGTAGCCGAGCGTTCGCAGGGCGAGCGGCACGGTCTGGTTGACGATCTTCAGCATGCCGCCACCGGCGAGCTGCTTGTACTTCACGAGCGCGATATCCGGCTCGATGCCCGTGGTGTCGCAATCCATCAGGAAGCTGATGGTGCCCGTGGGCGCGAGCACCGTGGCCTGGGCGTTACGATAGCCGAAGCGGCGGCCACCCTCGAGCACGCGATCCCACAGCTTGCGCGAGGCGTCTTTGAGATACGCCGGGCAGGCCGGATCGATCTCTTCGACCGCGTCGCGATGCATCTGCATGACGTTAAGCATCGGTTCGCGGTTTTCGGCAAAGCCGTCGAACGGCCCGACGGCCGCGGCGAGCTCGGCACTGGTCAGGTTGGCCGAACCGTGGAGCAGGGCGGTCATCGCGCCGCACACGCCGCGAGCGGCATCCGAATCGTAGGGCACGCCGGCCGACATGATCAGGCTGCCCAGGTTCGAGTAGCCCAGGCCCAGGGGCCGATAGCGGTGGCTGTTTTCGGCGATTCTCTTGGTCGGATAGCTGGCGTGATCGACCAGGATTTCCTGGGCGATGAAGAAGATCCGGCAAGCCGCCTGGAACCGCTCGACGTCGAATGTGCCGTCCGGCTGGCGGAACTTCATCAGATTGATGCTCGCCAGGTTGCAGGCCGTGTCGTCGAGGAACATATACTCCGAGCAGGGATTCGAAGCGTTGATCCGGCCCGAGTTGGGGCACGTGTTCCACTTGTTGATCGTGGTGTCGTATTGCACGCCCGGATCGCCGCAGGCCCAGGCGCCTTCGGCCATCTTGGCCAGCACGTCGCGCGCCGGCCAGGTGGGGCCGGCCTGGTTCGGCTCGGTGACCCAGTGGGTGGCCCACTGCTTGTTTTCGAGGACCGACTGCATGAATTCATCGGTGACGCGAACCGAGAGGTTGGCGTTCTGGAAGAGGATCGAGCTGTAGGCCTCGCCGTTGAAGTTCGACTCGTAACCGCCCTTTTCGATGAGCAGCCGGGCCTTCTTTTCCTCCTTGTGCTTGCACTCGATGAACTCGAGGATGTCCGGATGCCAGACCTTGAGCGACTGCATCTTGGCGGCGCGGCGGGTCTTGCCGCCGCTCTTGACCACGGCCGCGATCTGGTCGTAAACCCGCATGAACGAGAGCGGGCCGGAAGGCTTGCCGCCGCCGGAGAGCTTCTCGCGATGCGAGCGGAGCGTCGACAGATCGGTGCCGGTGCCCGAGCCGAACTTGAAGAGCATGGCCTCGCTGCGGGCGAGCTCCATGATGTCTTCCATGTTGTCGCGGACGCTCTGGATGAAGCAGGCCGAGCCTTGCGGAAATTCGTAGGGATTTTCGGGCTGCTCGACGGTTTCGCTCTCGGGGTTCCAGTGCCAGTTGCACATGGCGCCTTTGACGCCGTACTGATGGAACAGGCCGACGTTGAACCAGACGGGCGAATTGAACGCCCCGTGCTGGTGGAGGCACAGCCAGGTCAGGTCGCGATAGAACCGTTCGGCGTCTTCTTCGCTGGCAAAGTAGCCGTCGGAAAGGCCCCAGTCGGCGATCGTGCGCGAGACGCGATGGATGAGCTGCTTGACGCTGTGCTCGCGCTCGGGCGTGTTCACCTCGCCATAGAAATACTTGCTCACCACGACGTTGGTCGCCAGTTGGGTCCAATGCGCGGGAACTTCGCAGTTCTCTTGCTCGAAGAGCACCTCGCCGTTCTCGCCCTTGATGGCGGCGACGCGCAGGTCCCAGGCGACGGTATCGAAGGGATCGGCGACATCCTCGGGACAGAACTGCGTCTCGATGGACAAACCGCGGCGATTGGTGGGGGTGTTGAACGGTGACAAGGAACGTTTGGCCGTGGGGGTGCCAATGGTTGCCATAGAGAGTGAGCTCCCTGCTAAAGGACGTCCGTGTGGGGCATCGTGCCGATATACAATTGTATACTGATGTCGGGCTTCCAAGCCACAGATTTGAGAAGACTTTCCGTGTCTGCGAGCTTCTTGATGCGATCCACCCGATGGTGGTAAGAATTGCCGCTCGGCACACTAGATATTGTAGTAGATGCCCTGATTTACCACAATATACGGTGCTTACAGGGCCAAATCTTAACCGATCCAGCGGGATCGTCAATTAGGAAGCCGGGCCGCGCCGAAATGCTTGCGGCGCTATGGGTTCGGCGTTTTTCCCCTCTATGGATGGGGTCTTCTAACAAAGCCCTAAGACAGCCAGTTCGCTCGTGAATTTACGGGCAACTCGGCATTCCGCCCGGTGCCACGAAGACCTGCTAGCACGGCTTAAAAAATTTCCAAAATTTTCGACCTCCCAAACCCGTAGGTTGGGAGTTTAGGGAGCAGGCGTAAGAGGTTAGTGAAGTTGGAAAGTGCCGCTAGGAGGTTACTGAAGTCGCAGCCTGATAAAAGTGCGTGTGGCTTGCAGGCCGAACTGTTCGAGAATCAGTCCGGGCGGCGGTAGGTGAGGCGGAAGTGCCGCACGGGCGAGGTCTCGGAGTCGAAATAGTCTTCGGACGAGACGACTTCTAATGCGGTAGCCAGCGGCGCGAGCTCGGCGTGTGAGAGCGGCCAAGGCATCTCGCCAAGCGGCTCGATGCCGTCGCGGCCGCGGGCCACGACCAGCAACGTGCCGCCAGGAGCGAGGAAGCCGGCGAGTTCGGTCAGCGCTTGCCGCCGGAGTTCGACGGGAAGCGATTGGAGCGTATAGGCTTCGAAGACGAAATCGAACGCGGCGACGAGCTCCGGCGGTGGCGCGAGCAGGTCCGCCTGCTGGTAGTTCACGCGCGAGTTGGGAAAGCGGCGCCGGCACCAGGCCACGGCTTCCGGCGCGATGTCAAACGCCGTGACGCGGAGACCGATCGAATCAAGGTATTCGGCGTCGTCGCCGACGCCGCAGCCGACCACAAGGGCCTGGCGACCGAGCTCGCTCAGCGGCTGGGCTTCGAGCCACTGGACCAGGTGTTCGTTGGGACGCTGGTTGGCCCAGGGAATGGCGGAAAGATTGCATTGGGCGTGCTGGTAGAGCGTGTTGAACCAGCCCGTGGCATCGCCGCGCGCATGGGACTTGGCAGCGAGCTGGCGAGCGAACGCGCGATTAGGGTCGGACATACGAACCCCCCACGCCGGTGAGCAACGAACGGTGGCGTCCACACCTGGCAAAGCCAGGAGATGCGTGTCGGGCTTGCCGCCAAGCGACGTGCCGGCCCGCTTACTGAGCTGAGATCTTTTCGATCTGGACCTTGGTGAAGAGCTGGCGGTGGCCGTTCTTCGAGCGGTAGGTCTTACGGCGGCGGAACTTCTGCACGACCAGCTTGGGCCCCTGCGTGACGCCGAGGATCTTGGCCGTGACCTTGGCGCCTTCCAGCGGCGAGCCCAAATCGAGCTTCGAGCCGTTCGAGAAAGCGATCACATTGCCAAATTCCAGGGCATCGCCGCTCGCCGCGTCGCGATAGTCGATCACGAGCTCCTGCCCTTCGGTGACTTTGTACTGACGGCCGCCGTCGACGATGATTGCGTACATGATCTTTTTCTTCCGCCGCTCGAATTCGTTGGTTCGTGGAATGCTATGTATTCACCAGCCCGAAGCGCAAGCGGGGGGAGATCCGCCAGCGGCATACCCTCGCTTGCGCTTCGGGCTAGTGTCTAAAAATTTGCTGTGGGGGGTGTGAAGTCACGCCCCTGGGAAGCCCTTCAGTGTACCGGCCGCGGGGCGGGCGGTCGAGAGGGGTCTTCCGCAGGAAAATGGCCATTTTTCCCAGGTTTGTCGATCTCGATCGGGCCTGTCCCGCAGGGGGGGCAGGTTTGTCATCCCAGGGGGATTTTCAGTTCCCGCCCCTGGTTGTCGTGGCATTCGATGGTCAGGTGTTCGGGCATCGCGTCTTCGGAGCCGAAGATTTGCACCCAGATGTTGTTTTCTTCCTCCAGACGGGAGAGTTCTCGGCGTTTCTTGTTGTTCAGATAAGTGGCCACGTCGTCGGCCACGGTGACCGTGATCTTCGAGACGTCCGGGTGTTGGGTCGCCAGGATCAACAGCCGCACGACCTCGATGGCCATGCTCTCGGCCGTCTTTACCACACCGCTGCCGCTACAGCCCGGGCAGTCTTTGTAGACGCTCCGCTTGAGGCTGGGGCGGATCCGCTGGCGGGTCATTTCGATCAGCCCGAAGGGACTCGTACGGAGGATCTTGGTGCGGGCGCGGTCGCGTTTGACGGCGTCGCGGAGGGCGCGCTCGACGTTGCGACGATGCTTTTCCTTGCGCATGTCGATGAAGTCGTTCACGACCACGCCGCCCAGATCGCGAAGGCGAAGCTGGCGAGCGATTTCCTTGGCGGCCAGCAGGTTCATCTGGTAGGCGGTTTCCTCGGCCGAGTCGTCCGCGCGGAAGCTGCCGCTATTGACGTCGATGGCCACGAGGGCCTCGGTCTGGTCGATGACGATCGAGCCGCCTTGCCTGAGCGGCACCTTGCGCTGATGGATCAGGGCGATCTCGCGGTCGAGATTGTACTTGTGGAACAGGGGTTCCTTACCTTCGTAGAGTTGCAGCCGGCTGACGTAGCGCGGCATGACGATTTGGAGGAACTCCTTCGCGCGATCGTAGGCCGACGGTTCGTCGATGTAGATCGAATCGACGTCGCCGGTGAAGATGTCGCGAATGGTCCGGATGATCATGTCGCTTTCTTCGTAGATATCGATCGGGGCCGGGAATTTCTTGATGCGGCGGACGATGACCTTCCACAGCCGCAGCAGGTAGGCCATGTCGCGTGAGAGCTCGCGCTTGGTGCGGTCGATGCCCGCGGTGCGGACGATGAAACCCAGTCCCTTGGGCGGGTTGAGCTCGAGCATCACGTCGCGGAGCTTGCGGCGGACGTCATCGTCTTCGATCTTGCGTGAGACGCCCACGCGGCCGAGCGCCGGCATCAGCACCAGGTAGCGGCCGGGGATGCTGATATAGGTGGAGAGCGTGGGGCCCTTGGTGCCGATGCCCTCTTTGATCACTTGGACGAGAACCTCGTCGCCGCGGCGGAGAATGTCCTGGATTGGGGGCTTCACGCGCGGCCGGGCGCCGGGTCGCGGAGCGCGGGGGCGACGCCGGTCGCGTGCTTCGTGCTCGGAGCGTTCGCCGCCCTCTTCTTCGTCGTCATCGCCCAGGTCGACGTCGGCCCGGCTGCGGGCGCCGCCGGAGTCGATCGGTTTGTTCGGGTCGTAGCCGCCCTGGCGATAGTACTGCGGCTCGACGTCGCTGATATGCAGAAAGCCGTTGCGGCCGACGCCGAAGTCGACGAAAGCAGCTTGGATGCTCGGTTCGAGATTGACGACCTTTCCTTTGTAGATATTGCCGACGTAGTTGTCCTGGCTGGTCCGCTCGATGTACAGCTCCTCCAGGGATCCGTCCTCAACGATCGCGATCCGGCACTCCTCCGGCTGCGCGACGTTGATCAGCATTTCTTGCTTCATTCTGGCGGTTTCTTTCTGTGCTGGCAGGCGAGCTCGGCGATCCAGCGCGGAACGGCTCGCTGCACGGTGAATTGGGGTTGGTTTCGCTCGCGGGTTCTCGGATGGGGCAGCGCGGGGCGCCTCGTCGCGTGGGCAACGAGCGACCGCGTGGGTGGCGACAACCGCATCAGGGGACGAGCTCCGGTAAAATCTTTTTGAGTTCCTCGCGCAAGTAGTTCTTGATGTCCCGGGAGTTCTCCAGGCTCATCACGTGTTCGGCCACACGCCGGCACTGGTCGAGCGTGACCGTGCGGCAGACCTTTTTCACTTCGGGAATGGCGCTGGGGGTGACGCTCAGGCGCCTGAGCCCCAGGCCCAGCAGGAGCATGGTGTAGAGCGTGCTACCGCTCATCTGTCCGCAGACATTGACGGGCACCTGCTTGCGGCCGGCGGCGTCCACCGCCATGCGGATCAAACGCAGCACCGCGGGGTCGGCGGAGCTGTAGAGGCTGGCCACGTCTTTGTTGCTGCGATCGGCGGCCAGCGTATATTGCGTGAGATCGTTGGTGCCAATCGAAATGAAATCCACTTCTTCGACGAAGTTGTCGATCATCAATACCGCGGCCGGAACTTCGACCATCATGCCCACCGGCAGGTCGCGGTTGAACGGAATGCCCTCGTCGTCGAGATCCTCCATCACGTCGGCCAGCACCATCTTGGCCTGCCGCAGCTCGAGCAGCGTGGTGACCAGCGGGAACATCAGCCGGACGTCGCCCACCGCGCTGGCCCGCAACACCGCGCGAAGCTGCGTCCGAAATACGGGCAGGTTCTTAAGCGAAAGCCGGATGCTGCGCAGGCCGAGCGTGGGATTGCGTGCCGCCTCGGGGTCGAAACTCACCTTGTCGGCGCCGACGTCGCAACTGCGGATTACGACCGGTTTGCCGCCGAGCTTATCAATGACCTCCGTGTAGGCCCGATAGTGGACGTCTTCGTCGGGCTCGGCGTCCGCGCCAAGGTATAGAAACTCGGTGCGATAAAGTCCGATGCCATCGGCGCCGCGTTCGGTGCAATGTTCGACTTCGGCGGGAAATTCGATGTTGCCAAACAGCTCGATGCGAATCTTGTCGGCGGTGACGGCGGGCAGCTCGCGCAACGTCGCGAGCTGGGCCGCGCGGCTCTTGTGTTGTTCGACCTCGTAGCGGTAGTGGGCGACGGTTTCCTCGTCGGGCTGCAAGATGACGAGCCCGTGGTCGCCGTCGATAATCACCAGGTCGCCCCCGGACACGTCGGTGAGGAAGTTGCCGACGCCGACGACCGCGGGAATTTCGAGTCCTTCGGCGACGATGGCCGTGTGGCCTCCGGGGCCGCCGATTTCGGTGGCAAAGCCGCGGACAAACGCGCGGTTGAGGTTCGCGGTCTCGCTGGGGGTCAGGTTGTGCGCCAGGACGATCACCGGCGAGATCAGGTGGTCGAGTTCTTCGCGCCGGCGTCCGAGCAAGTTGCGCAGTAGACGTTTTTCGATGTCGATGACGTCGTTGGCGCGCTCGGCCAGGTAGCTGCTTTCAATCGTTTGAAAGACCTTGGCATAGCGGCGAAGCGCACGGCTAACGGCGTATTCGGGCGAATAGTGCCGCTCGCGAATCATGCCATCGAGCTCGGTGCGGAGCACCGGGTCGCGCAGCATTTGCAGGTGGGCGGAGAAAACCGCGGCGTATTGATCGCCAAGCTCGCGCGAGACGGCGTCGCGATTGCGTTCGATTTCGGTGCCCGCGGCGATGATGGCCTGATCGAGCCGTTCGAGCTCGTGCTCGACGGCATCGCGCGCAACGAACCTGCGAGGGATCCGAAATCCCTCGTTGTCCATCACCAGCGCCTCGCCGACGGCCACGCCGGGCGAAACGGCAATTCCTTGAAGTTTTTGCATGTGACGCTCTACCGGGGCACGCGATTGGCCGGGATTGGCGTCCGTGGGCGAGGTCTCGATTCGGCGGCGCTTTGCGAAGAGCGCTTTCGATCGAGGTCGCCCGGGGCGATCAACCGGCAACGGTTTCGACCCGCTGGCGGGCAGAAACCTGCAATGGCGCGCCGCGTTTGCGGCGGCTCACCCAGTCGTCGTTCGACGCGGCCGGCTCGGGCTTCAAAGGTTGAGCCGGCAGGCCGAACGATGACTGTTATGATTCCACGTTTTCACTTTCGTCGAAGCTGCGCGCGAACAGTTCCGATAACGCATTCAGGGCGTCCTCGGCGTCGGGGCCCGTGGCCTCGAGACAGAGTTCAGTCCCCTGGACGGCGGCCAGCGTGAGGATGTTCAAGATACTCTTGCCATCCACGCGGTAGCCGGCCTTGTTGACTTCGATCTTCGCTTGGTATTGGCTGGCCGTCTTGACGAACACCTCCGCCGGACGCGCATGCAATCCCTGAGGATTGCTCACGACGACGTTTCGTGTGACGGTCGCTTCAGCCATTCGGTTGCCACTTACAAATTGTCTTGTCGGGCGGCGAGGAAGCTTGTGCCCACGGCGGTGGTTGTTCTCGGCCGCGGGCGGATTCCTCGCGTGTTTCTTCCGAATCGGGAGATTGTCCCGGTCGGTTCGGTTAAGGTGCGTCTCTGGTCGACCGAGGGTGGACCGCATGCCGGCGATGTGCCGGACGCCCGAATCCACGGTCGCGTCCGGTGACCTACGAGGAAAAGCCGTTGTTGTCGGCCTCCTCGAGGAGTTGCCGGATATCGTCGGCGCTCTTGGCCTGCTTCAGGAACTTGCAGAAGGTGTCGTCCCGCAACTGACTCGAAATGTTCTCCAGCGCCCGGAGGTGATCGCCAGGACGATCGGGCGGAGAGATGAGCAAGAAGAAGAGCTGAACCTTTTCGCCGTCGAGGCTATTGAAATCGATGCCATCGCTGCTGACAGCCACGGTACCGACGAGCCGCTGAACGCTCGGGTGCTTGGCATGAGGAACGGCAACGCCGCGTCCGATGCCCGTCGAGCCGAGTTCCTCGCGTTTGAGAATCGCCTTGACGATGCTTTCGACTTCGTCTGCGGCGATGTCGTCCGCTTCGAGCAGGGCGCCGATCATTTCACGGATCGCGCCCTCCTTGTCGTCTGCGGCAAGTTGCGCGCGAATGGCGCCGCTGCTCACAAAATCACCAAACTTCATAAACCCATTTCCTTTCACACCGAAGTGCCTAGCCGCGCCCTGATTGGCGGGCCGGTCGATCGGACAAGCACGCGGGCTGGGCCACCGAGGCATCCTCGGAGCGGGCAGCGTCCTCGTGCGGATAGGGCCCTCGTGCGGGAAGGCACTCGGCCGATCGACTAGTCGCCCGCCTCGCCCTCCAACGGAGCCGCTTCGGGGCGCGGGGCGCGGTGGTGGTTTTGAACCTTTTCCTTGTATTTTCTAAGTTGCTGCTCAAGCTTGTGGATCACGCCATCGAGCGCCGCCATGAGGCCTTCGGCCGTTTCGGTAGCGACAAAGTCGTGCTTGTGTTCGGCCGAGATTCGGACGTCCACCGTGGGGTTTTCCGCACGTTCCAAGTCGACGGTCACCTCGATGGATTGCAGCCGGTCGAACAGGCGTTGCAGCCGCTCTACCTTGGCGGTGATCTTTTCCTTCGTGGCTTCACTCAGATGGCCATGTCGGGCCGAGATTGCGACTTGCACGGAAACACGCTCCTTCAGCTAAACCAAAATCGAGCTTTGGGTTACGGCAAAGCTGCCGGGCTCGAAAACGGGGCATTCTAACCGCTCGCCCCCGGTGGGACAAATGCAGCCGTTGAAATACCGCTCGGGGGCGAATTCTGGTCCCTAAACCCCCCTGCTTGGACGAGGCAGAGAATCAAGCTTTCTGCCCTACTTCGCATGCTGGTCGACCGGCGGAGAACGCCACCTCTCCCAGTTTAGCCTTTTGCCCACGGTGAGAAAGGGGGCTCTTGGCGAAGTCCCTGTGGGGGTCTTGGGAACGGCGGCTTTTACGGTGAATTTTGACGCCGAATGCGACTAATCAAGCCTGCTGAAAAAGGTCCGTCGTGACCTTTTCAGACTCGCGAAGTGCGGGGCTGAGCTTCGCACCGCTCGCAAAATAACGACTTGCGCCCGCGATTTTGGGATCGCATGGGGGCGATCGGAGCGGGCTGCTGAACTTTTTCGGTAGCCTAATAGAGACCCGGCGAGGCGTTCATTTCGTAGCGGCGGGGCGGCTTGTGCCGCGTGCGCGGGGGACGAGCTTGCCTTCCTGATTCTTCCATCGATTGTAGGAGATGCGGCGATCGAACTCTTTGTCCTCGGGCCGGTAACCGTGCTTGACGCCGGTGAGCTCTTCAAGGGCCAAGATGCCCAGCACGCGAAAATCGAGCGAGTCGTTGCGTCCCAGGGCGTCGATCAGGTCGCGGCCGGAGCCGGCGTTAAGATCGTTGGCCGTATAGCCCCAGAGCATGCGGTCGAGGGCCGGGCCATCGGTTTGGCCGTGCCGCTTGATCCAGGCGGCTTGAACTCGGGCCGCGGTTTCGGGGCTGCGGGCGATGGCCTGTTGCAATTCTAGGCGAACATCGGCCCAGTACGGGCGGAGATCTGGGTCGTTGAGGGCGTCGATGCTCGGCTCGAAACTATCGAGATAAGTCAGGCTGCGGACGGCCGCGCTGCGCACGTTGCGCTTGCGGCCTTGTTTGTGTTTCGGATCGTTGAGCTCACGCAATTGCATCCCGACGGGCGCTTGGGCGGTCAGGTAAGCTTCGATTTCCGCCGAGGTGCCGCGGTCGGCATCGCTTTGCACCTCGCGGTTGACCCAGGTGGGAAACTCGCCGGCAACCGGCTGGGCGCCGGCGCCCAGCAGCGGCATCACGGCCGGAGCTTGGATCTCGACGGGCGCGGCGTCCTGACTGGCCACGCGAATGACGCCGCTCGTCGCATAGACATTGGCCACCAGCGGAGCCGGCGCCGTCTGAGGGTTCTTGCCCGGGGGCAGCTCGCGAACCACTTCGAGCGCGAGGGTCGACTGCGAGTCGACAAAGGTGATTAGCGGTTCGTGGCCATCGAGCTGCAAGCGTAAGGAATTGCCCGCGCGGCCGATGGTGTCGATGAACAGCCGGCCAAAGTCGACCTTGACGATCGGAACCCCGGCTTCATCCCAACCGACGAACTCGAACGATGCCGCGCCGTCTGCTTGAATGATGAAGTTCGAACTGAGCGTGATGGGTGGCTGGAACAGCGGAAGCGAGAGCAGACGGTCTCCCTTTTGTAGGAGTGCTCCGGCCGAAATCCGCAGCCATTCGCTGACGGTTGGATCAAAGCGCAAGAGTACCTGGCCAGGGCTGCGCGAGAAGCGTCCGAATCCTTCGGCCGGAGCAGCGCCTCGCGGGCCAACATCCGAAGCCACGGGCGCCGGCGTGGCTGCTGGTGCTGGAAACGGTGTATCGGATGCCGGTTCGGCAGGCATGGCGTCCGCGGCTGGCAGTTCGCCGGGTAGCGGCGCGGGCCGCGCCGTCGTTCGCGGCATGGGGTCCGGCGGCAGCGGAGCATCTGCCGGATCCACGGGCGTCGGCGTCGAGGCGGCGGGGAGCGCCAGTGAAGGGTCGGGTTGGGGCCGAGCGGCCGGCTGCGGTTCCAGAGGAGTCGCGTCGTCCGCATACGGGTCCGTGGGGTCGGCAACGTCTGCGGCGTCCGCCGGCATCGCTTCGTTCGAGGGGGCGGTGTCCGCGACCGCAGGCGTGTCGGGTTGAGTGTCCGCGGGATCTACCGTCGCGTCGGAGGAGGCCGCCTCATCGGCCGCGGTGTCGTTCGGATTCTCAGCGTCCTGGGCCGCGCTCGGGTTCTGATCGGTCACGGCCGATTCTTCGCCGGCGGTTCCGACCAGGGCCGCGACCTGATCGCGGAGTGGCTGCGGACTAAAGAAGTACAGGCCGGCAAAGGTCGCCGTGGCCGCGACGAGCACCGCGGCCACGATCGGCCAGACGCTCGTGCGACTTTCGCGAAGATACTCGGGCACCTCGGGTTTGGCACGTCGAATGACCGGCGGGGCAGGGGGCTGCGGGCTCGCGACCGTAGCGATAACGGGCGCGGCGACCGGTTGTTGCATGGAATCGGGTTGCGTCGGTGGAGCGATGACCTCGGCGGCGAGGTCGTACATCCGCTGTCGCGCGCGAGGTTCGATCTCGGCGGGCTCGCCCAGCACGAGCGTCAAAATCTGATGGCAGGAAGCCACTTCCGCCAAATGAACCTCGGACTCGAGACAGATCCGCTCGAACTCGGGAACGCGCTCATCGCCCAGGCGATATTCGAGATACTCGGCCACGGTATTCGGATCTGCTCCCAAGCCACGGCCCATGAGCTGAGGGCTGCCGAGCCGCGGTCGCTGCACGCACTCGCGGATTGCTTGCACCAGCTTGGTAGCGAACTCGCTTTCTTCGATTTTCTTGCCGATATCGGCGGCGTCTTCCGGTTCGAGGTTGCCGTCGAGATATGCCAGGAGAGTCCGGAGCGTGAGTCGCATGATCGCGTGGTCCAACAGATAGGAAGCCCAAGGAGATTAGGGAAAGCCGGGACGCTTCCTGCGGCGGTGAGGCGACCCAGCGTGCGAATTCGCTTAGGGGTATTAGTGCGACCCGGGCGGCAAATCCGTGCAACTCGGGGCAAAGAAATTTTTGATGCGGCAATAAAGTGTCGCTAATGCGCGTTTCCGCAAGGGTGACGGCCGAGCACGCAGGCTTTTTTGAGAACGACTGTTGTGATGTGCACGGGATGTGCTACGCGGCAGCGTAAAGTTTCGCCAACCGCGCTGCGTGGCCTGAACCCATCGACCGCCGGGTGAAATCGCGGAAGATTGGCTGCAATTTTTGCGAGCGACTGTTCGCGTTCACGAATCGGCGTGTAAAATTGAGTGAAGGTGCTCGCTCTGAAACAGCGAGCACTGCCCATCCACTTCTCTAACGCCATTCGGTAGGTACTTGCATGTCCGGGAGCACTCGCGTGGGATCGCCGCACGATCGCATCCGCCGTCAGCAACTGCTGCTTCAAGCCGAGGGGTATCTCGAGCTGGGAATGGGTGAGCACGCGCTGGAGGTTCTTGGTCGCTGCGAACAGTTGGCCCGACTGCCCGAGCACGGGTTGTATCTGAAAGGGCAGTGCCTGCGCGAGCTGGGCCGCTATGGCGAAGCGCTGGATCCGTTGTGGCAGGCGGCGCAAAGCAATCCGGATAACATCGGCACGTGGCTCGCCTTGGGATGGTGCTACAAACGCACGGGAAAGCTGGACCGCGCGATTGAATCGCTTGAAGAAGCGCTTTCTGTGGAGCCCAACGACGCGTTGATCCACTACAATCTCGCTTGTTACTGGGCGCTGGCGAAGAACAAGCGGCACGCGCTCACATATCTAGCACGCGCTCTCGATCTCGAAGACGAGTATCGGCCTCTGATCGCGGACGAGACGGACTTCGATCCGATTCGCGACGATCCGGCTTTTCAGGCGCTGGTGCGGGTCGCGGTGTAGGCTTGCGCGTGGATGCCTTTGGCAAAGCATGTGGGCAAACTGCCGCGCGCTGCTCTTGGCGACAAAAAGAAAAAGCCCTCGGCCGGCGCACCGACCGAGGGCAGGAGAGAGAGTCGTTGCCCGCCCAATCCAAGATCGCGATGGTTATCTACGCGATTGTCATTTAGAAGAAGAATCCGCCGCCGAGCATGACGCCGTGCAGGATCAGGCTGCCGTTCTGGTTGATTTCGCGGAAGCCCTGGTGGTCGGCCTCGTAGATCAGGAACTGTTGATCGGCGAGGGCGATGTTCGAGATGCCGACAACGCGGTAGCCAAAGTAGGTGAACAGGTTTGCCCGCCAGAAGTAGGTGAGGCCCGCGTCGATTTCACCGAGGACGGAGAAGTCTGTTTTGTGGGCCTGAATGTCGTACTCGTTACCGAAGTCGTCGACCATGACGTTTCCGTTGCCATCGCGGACCAAGGTGCGTCCGTTCATCTGGTTGCCGAAGAGGCCGACCTTCGGCGCGACGAACACGCCCCAGCGGCCGCCGATCATGTAGTTGTTAAAGCTACCGATCTGCACGCCGTAGAGGTTGTTGATCATGCGGTTCTGGTGTTCCGCCCAGTCGTCGGGATTGTCCCATGAGCCGCCTCCGGCTAGGCCTTGAAAGGCGAGCGATTCGCCAAAGCGGAAGTAGCGGAAGCCAATGAAGGGAATCGTCGTCAAACGGCCGTGGTTCCAGACTCCGAGCAGTCCGTTGAGCTCGAAGTTGTTGACGTAGTCGTTGCGATAGATGCGGTGGCTGGCCGAGTTATCCCAGTAGTCGGCCAACGGAGTGCCGTTGATCTCGAGCGGACCAAACTGTTGATTGAGGTTCATCGGCGTGCTGAGCTCGTTCGTCGGGCTGTTGATTTCCGAAAAGCCCGACATGGGGGCAAGCCCCCAATAGGTGAACGCCACGCCGGGGCCGGCCATGCCGGCGCAGTTCATATAAGGACCGCAGCCGGCCGCGGTTCCGCAACCGCCCCCGAAACCACCGCCGCCGAACATATAACCGCCGGTGAACTCCCAGCCGCCCTGCCAGTCGACGCCGGCATTCTGGGTGTTCATGAGCTGGTTTTCGTTGACGTTCGTTTCGTAGGTCGTCCAAAACGGGTTCGCGCGGTTGCGTCCCATGACGAGGCCGCCCATAGCGCCGAACCATCCGCCAGCCGGTTGGCAGCAGCCGGTCGTACAATCGTTGCAGGAGCCCCACTCGCTGGCGATGGCTTCTTGGAACTGGCTGGTTCCTGCAGCGCCGGGAATAATCGAGCCTTCGACCGGCGGGCTGGGAACGGTTTCTTGCCGATTGCTCGTGAAGATCGAACCGTATGGGCTGACCCCCGTGTTGGGCAGGTCGTAGCTGGTCGCGACCGCGTCGACCGCCGTGACGGGCGGAAGTGGCAACAGGCTTGGAGAGCCGTATTGGGCCGCGGCGTGATGCGCAGCCAGCACGAGGCCCGTACACGCCACAAGCGCGCGGGCAGACAGGGATCTCATCGCAGACTCCTTTCCGAACAGGGACAATCCGTTTTGCGCCGACCTCCGTGTTAGCGACGCAAACTCAGCCGGTAGGGTCTCGGGCCGAGCAGCTTGTTTGGGCTCGACCCGATGCGCGGAAATCCATTCCCACCCACACGAGCAAAACTCCGTTTCAATAGTAGGCATCGACGGCCCAGGGAGCGGACACCAAGGCGAAACCACGCGTCGCGGGCAAGAATTGCTTCAGGGACTCGCGCAGTTCGGAGCGACCGACGCGACCGAACCAGCTGGCGTGGGCGGAAAGGGCGCTCGCGAGGCCGCAGAGCGCACCGTTTGATGATACGGTCGCTAGGACCGTTAAATTTTAAGAAGGGCGCCGGCGCGGCAGCGCACCGCGGTGCGCTGCGCCCGAACCCATTGGTCTGGGCGTTGAACGGGGAAGGACGGTCCGGGCCGTGGCGGACGGATTAGCCGACGGCGGCGACTTCGCGGGCGAGTTGCTCGTAATCTTCCGCGCCGCGCGAGTCGGGCGCGTAATGGAAGATCGACTGGCCAAAGCTGGGGGCCTCGGCCAGGCGAATGTTCCGCCGGATGCGGGTTTGGAACGTGCGGGCATGTTCCCAGGGAGTGCGCGGCTGGCGCGTGGCTTCCAGGAACTGTTCGACGTCGCTGGTCACTTCCGCGGCCAGCCGCGTGCCCGAGTCGTACATGCAGTAGACGACGCCCGAGAGCTTGAGCCGATCGTTGAGCCGCTTGGATACCAGATCAATGGTTTGTAGCAGCTTGCTCAGGCCGTGCAGGGCGAGGAAGTGCGGCTGGAGCGGGAGGAAGACCTCGTCGACCGCGGCCAGCGCGTTGAGCGTGAGGATGCCCAGCGATGGCGGGCAGTCGATCAGCACGTAGTCGAACTGATCGCGCACGCGGGCGAGCTTGTCGCGAAGAATGACTTCGCGGCCGACGACTCCCACGAGTTCCACTTCGGCCGCGGCCAGATCGATGTGCGAACCGACGACGCGAAGATTGTCGCCGGCTTCGCGCCAGACATCATCGAGCTCGGCGTTGCCGGTCAGAACGTCGTAGACGCTGAGCTCATCGGTGGCGGGGTGTAGGCCGAGATGCAGCGTGGCATGGGCCTGGGGATCGAGGTCGATGAGGCATACCCGCAGGCCGGTGGCGGCCAGCGCGGCGCTGAGGTTGACGGCGGTGGTGGTTTTGCCCACGCCTCCCTTCTGATTCAAGACGGCGATCGAACGCATCGTGGCGGAACTCCTTTTCCGTGAACGCTCACCGCGCGGGGACGTGTCGTGGGCCTGCGCGCAGCCAGAGCGTGGCGAATTATAACGAGGAGGGGCCGCTAGCACCTAGAGCGAAACCCCCGGAGACCGTGGCCCCCCCCGAAGAAGTCGATAGGCTCAGTCGCCGTGGATCGGGATCGAGATCAGCAGACCCGCCGCGCGGGGCCGGACATCGGTGCGCGTGGGTAGATGGCATTTCAAGCAATCGGACTCGAGGGTGATGGCGCCGACGCGGCGATAGACGCCACCGTCGACTTGTTCGTGGCTCGTGGCGCCGGTGGTGATCTTTCGAGCGGCTTCTTTTTCGAAATCGCTGACCGGCTCATGATCGGTGTTCATGGGTTGAGCGTTGACGGATAACCACCGCAGCTCGACGTGCTCGCGGCGGGCAAGTTCGCGGAATACGGTACGCAACGTCGCGGCGGGAATCGCCAGCCCCTCGTCCTCGCGGAAGTATTGACGATGTACGATCTGGAGGGTGGCGTGCATCGCTTCGTGAAGCAATTCCGCCCGCTCGCGCGCTTCGGCGACCGAAGGCAGAGCCGGCGGCGTGGCGGCCGTTTGCGATGGATCGGGCGATTCGGCCCGCGTGATATTGTCTTTTCCAGACGCTGCCAGCAGCACTAGCGCCAGGCCGATTCCGAGACGCGCCATCAGGCTGCAACCGGTCCAGGACGGCCTTTTGCAATGGCCTGCCAGTGTTTCCGGGTCCGGACACCGCTGGAGAAGCCGGCCGTGGGGCCTGAACTTCAAGATTTGACAGAGCGCTAGGAGAGCGTGCATGCGGGTAGATTGCGAGTTGGGTTGGATCGCCAGTTGGATCGTGGGAACTATTGATGGGGTACGGCAGTGCGCGAGGACTTTCTAATCCTTGCTGACGGGGATGGTAATCACAAGCCCCGCGACCCGCGGAATCCGCGTGGGTTTTGCCAGCGCTCCAACATGGCAGCCGATGCAACCATCGGCGAGCGGAACCGCGCCGGCGTGATGGTAAACGCCATCTTCGACAAGTTCGTGCTCGGTGGCGCCCTTGCCGAGGGCCGCGGCCGCATCGCGCTCGAATGGGCCCTCCGGTTCGTGGTCGACGCCCATCGCCTTGGTGTTGACGGCGATCCAGCGGGCGGTTGCCCGGGTTTCGTCGGAGACATCGGCAAAGATGTCTTCCATTGCCCGTGCGGGGATCACGGCCTTGTTGGCGTGAAAGTAGTAGTGGTGCATCGCGTCGAGCGTGGCGATATAGACGCGGTGCAGAATGCGAGCCTGTCGCCGGGCATCGTCCACCGAGAGGGGGCTCGTGTCCGCCGAGTCTTCACGCGCAGACGCGGCGTCGTTCGACGGCGGATCTTCGCCGCGGCTGATGTCCGTTGCCAAACAGCACAGAATCAGGACGCAGGTCGCCCCAAGCGCGATGAAGATAGATCGCATAGCCGAGATCCGCCTTTGTGGTTTGCTGGTCGCTCTGGCAAGCGCTAGCCTGCCGTCGCGTGATGTCGATCCATGCTGGATTTTAGCTCGTGGCTTGCCGGTTGGACATCAGGTGCCCCCAGGGCCGATGGCTGTGCGTCTTGCTTTGGGTCGGAGATCAGCGACGGCGCGGTCCAGGCGCCCATGGCAACCATCGCCAGCGTCACATGAAATACGATGATGGCCGACGTGAGCGACCAGGTGGGGCTGACCGTCCAGGCGATCAGGCCGCCGAGCAAGACGCCACCGACGAGGCCCGCCAAGCTGCCAAGCAGCATGGAGAGGCCGTCGCCCATGGCGGAGGGAGGATTACCAGGGCCGGTTGCATTGGAGGGGTTCACGATCGGAAGGTCTCGCTTGCGGGGTGAAAGAAAAAACGCGGGGAGGGTTTTAGCGGATCCGGAAATCGAGCTGTCACAAAGTAGGCGCGCCAGTTGATTGCTGATTGTGGGAGGTTCGATGGTGGAGGGACGGTCGCGGTGCTGGGGAAGGACGCTTTAGGCATCGTGGCGAGGCAGTGGCTCGGGGGGCGATAGGCGGGTGAGCACGGTACTCACGATGCGATCGCATCGTTGGCCCCCAAACTGATACAGCTCGCGAACCCCTTCGCCAATCTGGCGATCGATATAGTCGCGCAGCATGGCTCGAGCGCGATGGACGCGCACTTTGACATTGGCCGGGGTAAGGTCGAGCGAAGCGGCCGTTTCGTTCGTATCCAGGCCTTCGACCAATCGCAAGGTGAACGCGGTTCGCAAGTCGATCGGCAGCCGGTCCACGGCCAGCGTTAGCAGGGCTGCGAGCTCTTTGGCGCTGGCCAGTTGTTCGGCAGGGAGTTCGGTTGAGTGAGGGTGCATGTCGATTCGCTCGGAATCTGCGAAATCCACAAGTTCAGTTCGGTTTCGGCGCCGCAACCGCGCAAGCGCCTCGTGAAACGCAATTCGCGAGATCCAGGTTGAGAACTGAGCGCGGCCTTCGAAGCGTGGCAACGCTTCATAGGCCCGGAGATACGTTTCTTGGACGACGTCCTCGGCCTCGTTCTCATCGCGCAGAACGCTTCGCGCGAGCCGAAAAAGCCGCTGGTTGTAGCGACGCATCAAGAGCTCGAACGCGGCCACGTCGCCTGCGCATACCCGGGCAACGGCTTCCGCGTCTTGGCATTTCTGGGGGATCGCCCGAGGCAGCACGGCAGGGTCTGCGTCGAGATCGGTCATATTATTGTCCGGACAATAGTTTGTAGACTATTTATATTGAGATTCTAATCCAATAGAGTCGTCAAGCGAAGTTTGGTTACAAGAATTACAGGATTCTTTTTGCCGCCGCGGAGGAGGGGGGGCGGCGATTCAGACCGTGCAGATGTCGCGGCGATTGAAAATCAGGCCCGCCGAGGTCCAAAGTATCGTCGCCAACATCAGTAGCAGGGCCATGTTGCGCCACGGGACGACGCCGTCGCGGAGGATGGCGAGCGGGCGATAATAGTCCAGCAATCCCAAGCAGGAGAGGCGGTCGGCGAGCTTTGAGAACGGGCCGAGAAAGTTCAAGAGATAGGACGCCAGGAGAATCATGAAGACAAGCGCCAGCGCGGGGCCGCGGCGGTCGAACGACGCCGACACGCACCAAGCCAGCCCGCCCACGGCTAGATAAAGACAGAAGCAATTGGCCAGCACGAGGAGCGTGCGGTTGGTATCGGGACGTGCGGCCGGTTCGACATAAGCGCGGCCGACCATATAGCCGGCAAAGCCGAGCGCCAGGACGACCAATCCCGCCCCGATCCACACGAGCGATTCGTTACGGAGGATGGCCCAGCGAGTCACGGGCAGCGTGAGCGTGAGATCGATCGTGCCCCGGTCGATTTCGCCCGCCGGCAGTCGCGTACAGCAGATCATCGCGTGCGACCAGATGATCGCCAGCACGACCGGATGCACCCAAGGGAAGGCCATGAACGCTTGGGGGCCCAGCGCCTCGGAGGCATCGACGCCCAGCATCGCGCCGACCAGCGACTGCACGAATTCGATCTGCAACATGCCGCTGGAGAACTGCGATTGGAACGTGGGGAGCACGTAGGCCAGCATGGCTTCGACGCCGAACAGCAAGCCGCCGCACATCAGCGTAGCCGGCCACATTTCGAGCACGGCTTTGAGCATGAGGCCCGGGTTCATGCGGCGTCCTGCGGTGCGTAGAAGTGGCGGAAGAGCGTTTCGAGATCCGGCCGGCCGATGTGCAGGTCTTCCACGGGCCGGCCGGCCAGCCAGGTGATGAACGGTTCGAGCGGGCCGTGGAGCCGCCCGTGCCAGAGCCGCGCATCGCGCTGGGTGAGCATGATTGCCGCCGGCGGCGAGACGTCCGCGCCCTGCGGCTCGCGCCAGCGAATCGTGACTTCGTGGCCGGCGTGCGCGCGAAGCTGGGCGAGCGACTCGTTGGCGACGATCCGCCCGCCGCGGATCATGGCCACGCGGTCGCACAGCGCTTCGACCTCGGCCAGCGTGTGGCTGGAGAAGAACACCGTGTGGCCGGCGGCGGCCATCTCGCGCAGGTGGTCGAGAAACGCGGCCTGCATCAGCGGGTCGAGCGTGACGGTGGGTTCGTCGAGCACGAGCAACCGTGGCCGATGCGCAAGCGCGAGGATCAGGCCCAGCTTTTGACGCATGCCGCGCGACATCTTGCGAACTTTGACGGACAGATCGAGCGAGAGACGGTCGGCAAGCCGGTGCCCCTCGGGCATGAGGTCTCGGCGGCGGATGCGGCCCCAGAGCTTGAGGGCGGTGTTTCCGTCGAGCCAGGCATGCAGCCGAACGTCGCCGGGGATATAGCCGACTTCGTGTTTGATGGCGTGGCTGTCGCGCCAGCAGTCGCGGCCGAAGATGCTTGCGTTTCCGGAACTGGGACGCAGCAGGCCGAGCAGCAAGCGGATGGTGGTGGTCTTGCCCGCGCCGTTGGGGCCGAGAAATCCGAACAAGGAGCCTTCGCGCACGGAAAGGTTCACGGCTTCAATGCCGCGGCGCGGGCCGTAGTGGCGCGTGAGAGACTCGGTTTCGAGGATCGACATCGCCGAGGATTATAGCGGAGCGGAGAGCGTGGTCCAGAAGCCGGCACGGGAGGCGCCGGGCCGCGGGAGAAAAGAGGCGGAGGCGGCTGGGCTTTCGTTTGGCGTCGTCGTATCGTAACGGGGCTGCGGCGTCCGAATGGTTACTCGGCACGGCCATCGATCACGTCGATATTAAAATTTTTCATCACCGCGATGCGCTGTCCGTCGGGATGGACCGCGCACAGGTCGAACGGGCAGTGGCCACGCAGGTCGAGCAACTCGGCGCCGTCGGAGACGCGAAACAGGCGAATGCCATTCAGCTCTTCGGCCAACAACACGTCGCCGCGGCCCACGAGGGCAAGCGTCCTCCAGCCTTCGCGCCTGGCAAGCGTCCCCAACGGCTGCCAGTCGGCTCGCCGCCAGATGGAAATCTCGGAACCGATAACGGCAAGCGTTTCGCCATCGGCCGAAATGCTCAGTTTGTCGGCGGAGCCGTCGCAAATCGCGCGCCGCTCGACGAGCTCGCCGGTGCCCGCATGCCAGAGATACACCGCGCCGTCTTTCGTCGCCGAGGCCAGCAGCGGTGTATCGGGAATGAACTCGAAGTCCATGACGGCAGCCGAGTGAGCGAGCGAACGTCGCAATTCTCCCGACTCCAGATCGTGAAGCTGAACGTCGTTCGACTTTCCCACGGCCAGCCATTGTTCCGCGCCGTCGATGGCCAAGGAATTGTCGCCACGGTCGGGCAAATCGATCAACCAGGCCACCTCGCCGGCGCCCCAACGCAAGGCACGAACGTGCTTGCGTGCCCTAACGATCGCAAGCTCGTGGCGTGGGCTTACCTCGAGCGCGCGGTATTGGCTTGCGATTAACTCGTCCGAGACCAGCAGCCGCAATTCGCGCTCCACCACGTCGTACACATAGAGGCATGACGGCTTGTTGCTATAGGTGGCCAGCACGTTGCCGCGCCACCGCAACGTTCCCACCGACTGTTCCGCCTTTCCCATGCAGTCGGGGGCCTGGAACAGGCGCACCGTCTCATCGCGCGAGGCCGTGAATACTTGCCGGGCGCCGGGGACGAACGCCACGCCGGTCAGCTTGTCGTCGTGCCCATGACGCACGCGAAACAGACTGTTTCTTCCCTGATGGTCCTCGACGGCGCGGGCGAAGTGCAGGGCTCCCTTGCCGGAGCCCAACGCCACGAGACCGTCCGGCGCACAGTCGATGCAGCGAGGACTCTCGGATTCGAAGACGCGCGACTTCGTCTCGCCGAACTCGTGGTCTTGGAGAGACCAGCACATAAACCCGCTGCCCCATAGCGCGCCGAGCAGCAAGTCCTTCGACGGTTCGTGCACCAGGTCATAAATGTAGGAGCCGGTGTTGTGGGACAGCGACGCGCGCTTGAGCCGCGCGTCGGGCGCCATGGTATTTATATCCCACGCGCGCATCCCGCCGTTTTCGTCGCTCGAGTACAGGTTGTGGCCGACAAACGCGAGCGCGCGCACGGTGTAGGTGTGTCCCCGCAACAGGCCGGCCGGTTGGCCGCTGTCGGCGTTCCAGAGCCGTATCTCGCGGTCGCCGCCGGCGGCGGCGATCTGTTTGCCGTCGGGTGAAAAAACCACGTCCGACAGCCAAGCGCTGCTGCCGCGCAAGGGAGGAAGCGGCCGACCGCTGGGAATCTGCCAGCGACCGACGACTCCCGCGTCCTCGGCCGAGACAAGCATCGCGCTATCGGGCGAAAAGGCCAGTTCGTTGATCGCGTCCCCGCCGTGCCCGCGCAGCTCCACCGTTTTCTCCAGCGTGGCCGCGTTCCAGACGTAAATCATGCGATCGGCGCCCGCCGAGGCGAGCCATTTGCCGTCGGGACTGGCCGCCGCGGCCGTGGCGCCCCCCGGATGCCGGCCCACGATGATCGATTCCTCGGTCATGTTCTTGAGAAGCCACCAGGCAAAGTCGCGGAAGTCGGGCTCGCCGGGCGCGGGGATGTAGCGATTCAGAAGCTCCACGGTTTGCCGAGTCTGGCCGCTGCTCCATTTTTCCAAGGCCAGGCGAACGTTGGCCACGTACGCCATGCGGCGGGTCTCAAGCTCGTGTTCGCGGGCCCGCGCCGCCGCGGCCTGCGCGGCGGCTCCCTGTTCTTGCGCCAGCTTCGCGGCCTCGCGAGCGGCTTCGCGCTGCCGCTGGGCGAGATGCACGAGTCCCGCGGCGTGGCGATTGTAAGCCAGCGAAACAACCAGCAGTGACATCACCAGGCCAGCCGCCAGCGCCATCAGCGAGGCCAAGGCCGGCCGCCGCCGGGCCCATTTCCACAGCCGCTCCGATTGCGAAAGCGGCCGAGCGCGGGTCGGCTCGCCGTGGAGCCAGCGCCGCAGGTCGTCGGCCAGCTCAGCCGCCGTGGCATAGCGGCGGCCGGGGGCTTTTTCTAGACATTTTTCGACGATCGATTGCAGGTCGCGCGGCACGTCGCGGCGCAACGTCCGCACCCGGCTGGGTTCGTCCCGTTCGATGCTGCGCAGCACTTCGAGATCGCTCTGGTCGGCAAACGGGGGCTGCCCGGCCAACAACTCATACAACACCGCCCCCATGCTGTACACGTCCGAAGTCGGGCCGATGGCGCGGATATCGCCGCCGGCCTGCTCCGGCGGCATGTAGTGCGGCGTGCCCAGCATGGCGCCGGTGCGGGTCATGTCCACGGCGGCGTCGACGATCTTGGCCAGGCCAAAGTCCATCAGCTTGGGGACATAACTGCCCAGGGCGCCGCCGTTGATGTCCGCGGCGGCGGCGTCATCCCGCGTCAGCATGATGTTGCTGGGCTTGATGTCTCGATGCAGCACGCCCCGCGCGTGGGCATGCGCCACGCCCTCGGCTAGCGACAGCACTGTTTTTGCGGCGTCTCGAATCGAGATCCCGTCGCGGTGTTCCTGGCGCCAGGCCGCCAACGTTTGGCCCGGGCAATAGGGCGAGACCAAAAACGGCAAGAGCCCGTCGCTGCCGGCTTCGAGCAGCGGGAGCAGATTGGGGTGATCGAGCTTGGCCGCGGCGCGGGCCTCTTGCTCGAAGCGCGACTTCAACTCGTCGTTGACCAGCGTCTCGACGCGGGGAACTTTCAGGGCCACCATCCGCTCGGCGGCCGGGTCCCACGCGCGATAGACGATGCCGAATCCGCCGGCGCCCAGCACCTCGTGGATCTGAAAACGGCCGACGCGTTTGGCGCCGGGAGGCAGCGATTCGGAGAGCGAAGTCGCGCCGGCCGCTTGCTCGCGGGCGGAAAGCAGCCGGGCAATGCACTGCTGGCCGCGGTGGATCTCGCGTTGAACTTGAGGAGGCAGCGAGCGCGGATCGATCGCGGAACGAGAGCCGCCGTCCGACTCCAGGCAATCTAAAAAGTCGGCCAGGCACGCGGCGATCTCGTCTTCGAACGGTTCCGGGCCAGCCGGCGCGGCGCCGGTCGCGCGGGAGTCGCTGGCGGGGCCGGTGGGTTGCTGGGAATTCACGATCCGGAAACACTCCCTGTCAACGGAATCAGCACTTGGCCTCGACGGACGAAACGGCGGAGTCGTCGAGCAGTTCGGTGGCCAGGTGACGAATGGCGCGGGCCCAAAGCTTGCGCACGGCCTCGGCCGTGCGCCCCATGTCGGCGCCGATCTCGACAAAGCTTCGCCGATGAAAAATGCGCTGCTCGATCACCCGTTGATAGTCGGGCGGCAAGTCCGCCAGGCGGCGGTTCATCTCCTGGTACTTTTCGGTGACGGCGAGCGCCTGGCTGGGATCGGGACGCGGACACGCGGGCTCGCCGTTCTCACCCGGGTCGCCACCGATGACGTGCAAGGGGATTTCCAGGCGGATGTCGCGTATACCGCGGGAGAAGTGCCGCTGTGCGTCGCACAGGGTATACAACAAGATCTGCCGCAGCCAGGCCCGCAGCTCCGGCTCGCTGCTGCCGGCGAATTCGCGAAAGTTCTTCGTGGCTTGCAAGAACGTTTCTTGCACCAGATCCGAGGGCGAGACTTTGGCGCGCACATCGCCAGGCACGCTGACGCACGCGATGCGCAGCAGGTAGCCGCGGTAGTGATCGAACAACCGGCCGAGCGCGGCGAAGGATCCCTGCCGCGCCGAGACGATCGAATGTTCGACGAACGAACCGTGGTTGGACTTGGATTTGGGCATGGCCGGCAATTTGCGTGAGCGCGGCGACCAAAAAGGTTCCTGACACCTTTTTGTTTGTTTCAGCGGTGAAGCTCCCCAATTGTACTCGCACGCGCGGCGCGGCCGAAGCGTTTTCAGCGCGATGGTCCAAGAATTCTTTTTGCGCCGCGTCCGGTTTTGGGAACCTTTGCCGACTGAAGGATTAGAGGCCAGCATGCGGTGCGCGCCCCGGTAATTGCCACGTTTTTGGCAAGATCATTCGTGGCGCGTCCGCTTTTGAAAAATTTGTCGACTTAGAGAACCCGTTCGCGCGTGCGGCACGGCCGAAAGCCGGCAAGCAACACGCCAAAAATTTGCGTCGCCGAGACGTCAGACACTCAGTTTTCGAACACAGGAGCCCGCTAATGCGATACGAACCCGATGCGCCAGCGAGGGAGAACCGATCCGACAACGAACCTCGCCTTGATTTTTACCTCCACGCACCATGTTTCAACCGTAGTAGGAGTCCATGAATGCCTCGCTATGTTCTGTTCGCCGCTTGCCTCGCTGTGGTGACGATTCTTTGCCCCGCCCTGCTCGACGCCAATCCCTACACCTTTCAAAGTCTGGGCGATCTCCCCGGCGGCAGCTTTTCCAGCATTGCCTATGGCGTCTCCGCGGACGGTTCCGTTGTTGTCGGGGCTAGTATTTCGGCCTCCGGTCAGGAAGCGTTTCGCTGGACGGCATCCGGCGGAATGGTCGGCCTGGGCGATCTCCCTGGTGGCGTCTTTTCCAGCACTGCCTATGGCATCTCCGGGGACGGGACCGTGATTGTCGGACGCGGCGCTTCTTCCTCTTCTCCACCCACAAGCACCGAAGCGTTTCGCTGGACGGCGTCAGGCGGGATGGTCGGGCTGGGCGATCTCCCCGGCGGCAGCTTTTCCAGCACTGCCTATGGCGTCTCCGGAGACGGTTCCGTCGTCATCGGATATGGGGCCACGGCCTCTGGCCCGGGGGCGTTTCGCTGGACGGAATCGGGTGGGATGGTCGGTCTGGGCGGTCCCGCTTATGCCTATGGCGTTTCCGCCGACGGTTCCGTCATCGTCGGGGGAGGCTCCGGCGCGGAGGCGTTTCGCTGGACGGAGTCTGACGGGATGGTTGGTCTCGGTGACCTCCCCGGCGGCGGCTTTTACAGCGAGGCCTATGGCGTCTCCGCGGACGGCTCCGTCATCGTCGGGGAGAGCAATTCCATTTTCGGCTACGAAGCGTTTCGCTGGACGGCGTCCGGCGGGATGGTCGGGCTGGGGGATCTCCCCGGCGGCAACTTCGATAGTGTTGCCTATGGCGTTTCGGCGAACGGGTCCGTCATTGTCGGGAACAGCCGTTCCACCTCCGGCCAGGAAGCCTTTCTGTGGAATGCCGCCGTCGGGATGCAAAGCGTGCGTGATGTTTTGATCGCTGGTGGTGTGAGCGGTCTCGAAGGTTGGACGCTTGCCGAAGCACGGGCCATCTCGGCCGACGGCCGCACGATCGTCGGCTTTGGCACCAATCCGCTCGGTCAAACCGAAGCTTGGATCGCCACGGTGCCCGAGCCTGGCGCCTGGC
>CAZRCI010000056.1:0-25645 GCA_964598535.1 uncultured Planctomycetaceae bacterium
AAAATCGAGCGGGCCGTCGATGGTCGTCTGCCGATTGCGGAAGTCGTACCCGAACCGAGCCGCGCGGGACGAATGGCAGCCTGGCTGGCCTAAAAAAGGGGACGGAGAATACTCTTGTTGGGTGAGATGAGGTTATCGTTCCCTCAGGTGGGTTGAGGCCTCTGACTGCACAGGCACTAGTTGACTAGCTGTAAGAGGGCACGGCCGGCATTACGTATTCGCAGGGCGAAGCTGATCGGTGAAGAGGCGAGACCAGAGGAGCAGGTAGTGCTTGACGCGCTGATGATCGGTCAGCAAGTGCGCATCAACGGCCATGCCTCGCAGCAGCCAACGCGTCAACAGGAACATATCGTGAGGAGCAGCTATCGCGTTAGGAGTCGGGATGAAGTGCCGATCGAAGGAGACTCGCAGATATTCTTCCAGCGTCGGAGCGAGCGATTGAAGGAGCGTGCCGAGATTTGCATCGCGCCTGCTTGCCACCAGAAGTTCCATGTAAACGACATGCGTCCCGGCCGCAAAGAATTCTCGCCAGATCGTTTCGACCAGTGCTTCGGGGGTTTGAGGGGGATTATCAGGACCGAGGAACGCTTGTAGCCGCTCAAACACCCGTGCCAATAAGGTTCGAGCGGCATCAAGGATGAGATCGTTCTTTGATGGATAATGGTGGAGCAAAGCCCCCCGAGAAACACGGGCCTCGGCGACAATGCGGCTCACGGTGGTCTCGGCGTAACCGTTCTGTTCCAAGCAGTGCAGCGTCGCATCAATCAGCCGAAGCCGGGTGCCCGCGCGACGCTGTTCCTGCGTTTGCCGATTCGGCGGGTTCTTTTCCACGTTCGCTTTCCTATTCCTATCTCTCTGCCATCAATCAACTTAATTGGGACATGGCTCCTCATTCTTGCTTGACGCGAGGCGGGCGGCAACATACAAACAAACAGTACATACGTATTGTTTGTTGGGGTCGTTCGCAGAGCGCACGTCAACCCAAAGGGCCATCGAGATGCGAAACGCGATGAGGGCTCGGCATTCGCTGGCGGATGCCGTTAGAGCGGTGCTGCTGATTGGATTGATGCTATTGCAGGCCACGGGCCTTGAGGCCGGGGAAGGCGGCACCGCGGAACTCCAGGTCGTCGAACGTAGCGAGCTTTCGCCTCGCCTGATCGAATATAAGCTTTCCACGCCCGCATTGGCCGACCCAACTTCGGTTCGCATTCTCTTGCCCCAAAACGTCGAGACGGCGCGACGCTATCCTGTCCTCTACTTGCTGCATGGCGGAGTTGGCAACTATCGCGATTGGGTGCGAGGCGGCGATGTTGAGCGTCTGACACTCGATCTCCCGCTGATCGTTGTCATGCCAGACGGAGGGAGGGTCGGCTGGTACACGGATTGGTTCAATCGCGGGGCGGGCGGTCGTCCGCTCTGGGAGACTTATCATATCGACCAGCTCATTCCCTGGATCGATGCCCAGTTTCCAACGGTGGTCACACGCGAAGGGCGAGCCATCGCTGGCCTTTCGATGGGAGGTTTCGGCGCAATGAGCTACGCGGCGCGTCACCCCGACCGATTCGTCGCGGCGGCTGCATTTTCCGGCTACGTCGATATTGGCGATCCGCAGTACGCCGCACGACTTCGAGGCGTGCTGGCGGTACAGAACATCAATTCCGAGGATGTTTTTGGACGGTATTCCGACCAGGCAATTCGATGGCGCGCACGCAATCCCGTTGACCTTGCGGAAAACTTGCGACACCTGACGCTTGTTCTCCGCACGGGGAACGGGCGCCCAGGTCCGGGCAATCCGCGCATTGATATTCTTGAGCTCGGCGTCCATCCCACCATGGAATCGTTGCATGCGCGGCTTGACGAATTGAACATCGAAAATGTCTGGGAAGACTACGGTCCGGCGGCGCACAACTTTACGCACTGGAAGCGTTCGCTGGAAAAGACGCTTCCCATCTTCATGGAAACATTTTCGCGCCCCCCTGCTCGTCCTGAAGCAATCACGTTCACCGCCGCGGAGCCGGAGTTTTCCGCTTTTGGGTGGCAAGTGAAGCGGAACGATGCGGCGCTGGCGTTCGTCACGCTCAAGAACGCCAGCCGCCAAGGTTTCGAGCTAACGGGCACTGGAGAGAACGTCGTAACGACTCCCAACCGCATGTTCGCGCCGGATGAAAAAATCATTGTCGCGTTTCAAGATGGAAGCGAGTCACCGGCATCACAGACGATAACGGCGGATCAAGGGGGGCAGCTTGTCGTGCCTGTCCAGCTTGGCGCTGCCGACGAGCAGGCCTCAACACCTCGGAGCATCAGCGTTTCGTTTAAGAGTGCGCCGTCGGGCTCAACCAGCCTGGAACCGGAATCGGCGAAGGAGAAGCTATGACGATCGGCCAGGGAGCCACCGCTCAGGTCGAGGAATACTCGGTGAAGGAGCTGAAATCCCTCGACTGCGAGGGGATCACTGTCCAGTATTCCGACGAAGGAACGGGCCAGCCATTCCTGTTTCTACATCATGGCGGCGCGAGTCACGCGGTTTGGAGCGACGTGCGAGAACGGTTGCGCGGTGAAGGACGCACGATCGCGATCGATTTCCCCGGGTTTGGCGAGTCCGACAAACCCCGTCGCTTGCCCGCGTCCAACGCTCTGATTCGGTACGACCTTTCAATGCTCGCCGACATCGTGGATCAAGTGATTCAAAAGCTTGATCTCCAGCGGCCGATCCTCGTCGGAAATTGCATGGGAAGCGCCGCCGCCTTGACATATGCGCTCAACTTTCCGGAACGTGTCGGTGGGCTGCTGCTCTGCAATGTGCTCACTCAAGCGACGGTCGAGGCAGGGGAACTGAAGAAGCTGCTCAAACCCGGGCAATATATTCCCGGGTTGCGATGGCTGCTTGCCCAGCAGTACGAGTGGGGAGCGATGCCGAAGCGATTCCAGCGCTGGTCGATCGAGATTCAGCTCGCTCCCGGACAGCACCTTCCCGCCCCTCTGCAAGAAACATTTGAACGTCTCTATGGGCAACCTTGCCAGCATCGTGTTCTGAATAATATGGGGGTTTATTTACCGACTTTCGGGAAGCTGGACTCCGTGCGAAAGCCGGACGTTTTTCCGCCGGTGTGGATCGTATGGGGCAAGCACAACCGCATCTTGCCGTGCGATAAGGGGATGGTGTTTTGCGAGCGGCTTGCAGCCGATCGAGTCGAAGTTCTCGATAGCGGGCATCTACCGATGGTGGACCGCGCCGACGAAGTCAGAGGCTTGCTGCGGGAATTGACGGCGCATGTGCGGCCAGGCGTCCCGGTGCCCTGCACCTCGACGCCCACCAGGCTGGTAACCCCAGAGCGTCTGCGTGAGCTGGCACAAAAGACCCCCACCGCCACGGCGGTCGTCGAGGCGCCGAGTTCTCGCCGGCCGGAACGACGCGTTGACTGGCAAACACTCTGGAAAATGGCGAACCAATTGGCTTGGGAACTTTGGGAAGCGGGGCTGCGTTCGACAGACCGCGTCCTGCTTCTCGTTTCACCAAGCCCGGAATTTCTAGCTTTAAGCCACGCCATTGGCAGTATCGGAGCATCGCTGGTCTTTATCGACGGAGGCCTTTCTCCCACCGCGATGGCCGATTGCATCCAGCAGGCAAAGCCGACCGCCTTCATGGGGACATCGAGAGCGCATCTCCTTCGGTTGGTCAAGCCCTGGGCGCTGGCCAGCGTGCGACGTTACTTTTCGTTCGCGACGGATGCGGCGCCGGTTTCCGTGAAGTTTCTGCGGGAACTTGATGACAGGCTCGACGTTCCGTTCCCTGCCGCGGAGGTTTCCCCCGATTCACTCGCGGCGATTGTTTTCACGAGTGGTAGCACCGGCCCTCCGAAGGGGGTCGAAATGAGCTTTCGCAACTTCAACGCGATGTTGACGCGAAGCGTCGAATCGCTCGATGACCAGTCCGGCGAGACGGCGTTGATCCTTTATCCGTTGTTCCTGCAAATCTTCTCGCTCATGGGGCGAACGTCGATTTTGCCGGATATCGATTTCTCCCGTCCCACCTCGGTCGATCCGAAGCATGTCGTGGACTGCATTCAGCGCTATGGCACCACCTTGGGATTCAGCTCGCCCGCGATTCTGGTGCGCGTCGCGGCCTACTGCAAGCAACACGGAATCTCGCTCGATACGATGCGCGTGTTCTTCGCCGCGGGCGCTCCCATCGCCTATAAGCAAGTCCTTGAACCGATCACCAGCGTGATGCCCAACGGTCGCGTCATCACTCCCTACGGGGCGACCGAAGCGCTCCCTGTGAGCAGCATCGATTCCGAAGAAATCCGTCAAGACACCGCCGCGCGGACCGCTCGCGGCGCGGGAATCTGCGTGGGCCGCCCGATCGAGCAGGTGCGGGTTCGGGTCATTCCTGTTTCCGACAACGCCATCCGCTCCATGGAGGATGTCGTCGAATTGCGCCCCAACCAGGTCGGAGAGATTTGCGTCGCGGGCGAGAACGTCACACTTCGCTACTTTGGCCGTCCGGAACAGACTGCCGCCGCGAAGATCGTGGATTCTCAAGTACCGGGCGGCGTATGGCATCGCATGGGCGACGTCGGCTATCTCGATGACCAAGGCAGGCTCTGGTACTGTGGGCGCAAAAAGCATCGCGTGGTGTGTTCGGATCAGACGTATTTTGCTCAGCAGCCGGAAGGCGTTGCGGATGCCGTCCCCGGCGTATTTCGTTCTGCGTTCGTCGGAGTCCGGAAGGACGGCTGCATCGTGCCAGTTCTCGTTGTTGAGCCGGAAGAAAAGCCGCCCCGGTCGTGGAATATTTTGGCCCAGTCTCTTCAGGACGAACTGAGTGCCCAGGGGTTTCCCGTTCAGCAAGAGCACATCCTTCTGCACCTAGCCCCGTTCCCGGTCGATCCTCGTCACAACGCCAAGATCCATCGCGAACAGCTCGCCGACTGGACCAGCGAACAACTGGGGCTCAACGTTTCTCGCAGGAGCAGGTCCTGGTTACGACGAGGACAAGGCAGTTCAAGCTGGGGGTAACGCCGATCGTATCGGAATCTTAGCTGCTTTTGACTTCGCAGGCAGAATTGTGGTGCGACTTACCGGCGACGCAACCCCTGGCATGAGTGTGATGTGATGAAGCGAACCCTGGGCCTTGCCGCCGTTCTCATGGTTGTCGGAATCCTTGGCTATGGATGGTATTTCTTCTATGGCCCGGTGCAGGGATTGAAGCTTCCCCCGGAGGCGTCTGGCGAGGCGAGAGAGGCCAGCGCCGCTGCCCCGATCTCCGAGCTGGCCGAGAGTGATCCGCCACGAATTCCGTCGCCAACGATTGCCGTTGATCCTTCCCAGGAGGAAGTCGAGAACTTCCCGGCTCGCATCACCATCCGCGACGGCGACGAGAGCCTTGTGGCGGAGTATACGGGGCGGTTTCGCCGAACCAAGGCAATCCTCGGCGCCATCGAGCTCGATATCTACGACATTGCCAGCTACGCTGCCGAACCGGCCAAGGGAGAATCTTTGGAACTTCTCAACGGCTTACTGATTGACGGCAAGGCCAAAGTCTACATGATCCGCTTTCTCAGCAACCTACCGGGGCGGCCGCTCATGAACGACATCTACAAGGACATCAACACCGAGTTCACCGACGTCGATCTAGAGCGATTCCAGGACAACGTCGACACGTTTTGTTCACAGTTCAAAGACGGTTCGCGGCGAGGCGATATCGTCTACATGGTTTGGTTGTCCGACGGCCGAGTCTACAGCGCCTACAACACGGCCGATCCGCTCGCGCTGCTGGTGCATGACGTTCCGTTTGCGCGAGCCTTGTGGCGCAACTGGACGAGTTCGCGTCGCGGCGACCTCCGCTTTGGCCTCGTCCGCCAATACGCGGAAGGCGCTGCCCCATGAAACGCCAACCATCAGGTGAGTGCATTGCCCCACGTCACCCAGGGGGGCCCACGTCACCCAGGGGGGCATCGACACGTAGGTTAGGCTCTTGTTCTTTGGCTTTCTTAAAATGAAACGGAAAGGCCTGGCAACGCAAAGGAGAACACAAGCGGTTATCCTCAAACACGCCATCAAAATCTCTGCCCCCGAAGGGACCGTCGTATAACCACACCTTTACGGATGCTTTCCTCTGATGCGATCGACGGCATGTAAGCCATTCAACCAAGAGGGCCGTGACAATTACCTCCGGCCGGCGCGTCGAATGAGCTAGGGCCACCAACGGAAGCCCGTAAATCGTGGATCAGTCGCGACACAGGCAACTCATTTACTGCGCAGTTAGCAATAAGGGATCTACACATGAATAGCTATCAAATCGCCGTCATCGTCGGTAGTTTGCGGAAGGATTCTTTTAATCGACAACTCGCGATCGCCATCACAAAACTGGCGCCGTCCGAGTTTGCGTTCAAGCAGATTCCGATCGGTGAATTGCCGCTGTACAATCAGGACGATGATGCGAATCAGGCGGAATCCGTCAAGCGACTCAAGTTAGACATCACGTCCGCGCACGGGCTTTTGTTCGTCACTCCGGAGTACAACCGCTCCATTCCTGGCGTCCTAAAAAATGCCATCGACCACGCATCGCGCCCTTATGGGGAGAGCGTTTGGGCAGGCAAACCTGCCGGGGTGCTGGGCGCATCGGTCGGCTCGATCGGCACCGCCTTGGCGCAGCAGCACTTACGAAATGTCTTGGCATACCTGGATGTGCCGGTGATGGGCCAGCCGGAAGCATTCATTCATGTGAAAGACGACCTGTTTGACGCTCAAGGAAATATCGGCCCCGCTAGCCGGCAGTTCCTCCAAGGCTGGATGGACCATTACGTTGCCTGGGTGAAGAAACATCTAGGTTAACGTACGAGAATCAGTCCTTCGGTCCTTCATCGACGATCGGAACGTCTGTTGTCGCCTCGATCTCGCTGAGCAGGCCCTTCAGATCCAGTCGCTTTGAGAACATCGCCAGCTCGCCCTGCGGCGTCCGTGGCCATGCCTCTGGCGGTCGGTCCCAATACAATTCCACGCCGTTTTCGTCCGGGTCACGCAGATAAAGCGCCTCGCTGACGCCGTGATCGCTGGCTCCATCCAGCGGAATGCCGGCTTTGAGGACACGCCGTAGGGCGTCGGCCAGTGCATCGCGGGTCGGATACAGAATGGCGGTGTGGTACAACCCGGTGGTTCCCGAAGGCGGTGGCGCTCCACCTAAGCTCTCCCACGTGTTGAGGCCAATGTGGTGGTGATAACCCCCTGCCGATACGAACGCCGCTTGCGTGCCATACCGCTGTGTCAGCTCAAAGCCGAGGACGCCACAGTAGAACCGCAACGCCCGCTCTAGATCAGCGACCTTTAAGTGGACGTGGCCGATTCGGACCTGACGATCAAGCGGAGGTGATGAGATGTCGGATGTCATGGTTGCTCCTTTCCGAGGTGACGCCCTGCCAACGTATCAATCGTAGAACAATAAAGCGAGGCGCTTGTATTGATGTATTGATGATTGGCCGAAACACGGGGGCAAGAAATGCTCCGATAAACGGTCACGTGCCTTACCGCGAGCGGTCGACGCTGCCGGTCAAAGGCAACAAGCATCTCGGTTGCCTTCCAGCAGCAAGCCGGCACGGTACGATCTCTAAATCGCCACGAAATACAGACGCGACACTCTCAATTCTTGGTGGGCTGAGATTCAACCACGCTGCTCGCGGAGCACGATCCTTTTTGCTAGGATGCATTGGCTATTGCTTACCTTTTTACCAAGGAGTTGATCGTGACCATTGAAAGAATTCGCGACGAAGGCCAGACGCTAGACGTTCCCACGGGTAAGGTGCTCGGAATTGTCGATACGCGAGCGATCTGCGAGAACGTCGCTAAGTCGTTAAAGGACGCTGGATTTCCGAAGGTAGAAGTGCTGAGTGGCGAAGATGGCATCGCTCTTCTCAGCCGAATCGACAAGTTCTTCTTTAGCGACCTGGAGGAACGTATTCTTGCGCGTCATCTTGAGGAACTGCGAGAGGGGCACGCAATCATAGCGATCGAAACCCCATCGGACCGCGTGGATGAGGCCGTGCGAGCGGCGTCGGACTTGGGGGCTCGCCGCTTGGTTCATTTCGGCTCGCTTGTAGTGACTTGGTTAACTAAGTAATGAGACCGCGACAGCATGACGCGGCACGGGCAGGTCGTTCATCGGGCAGAAGGGGCGTTGCCGCCCTCCCCCCCTCGTCTGTCGTCCTGTAGCACCGTGAGTACGATTCCGCATGCTGCGTTTCAACCTCAATGTGTCTTCGAGTTGCCCAAGTGCTGCTCGCCCTTCTCTGCAAGGCGACCACCTTGCGAATCCTGGCAGGAAGCCTTAGAAACACCGAGGATAACAGGTCTGCACGTCATGCAGAGAAGGGATGATGCGCCTTTCGGTATTCCGGCTGCGCGAGCGGTCAGTGCTCGCTAAGGAGGCGGATCGTTAGGCTCCTTTGGCGATGTTGCTACTACGCTGCTTTGCGGCATCGATTCCGGTTTTCAATGATGTCAGGGCACCTCATGATTGTCGCGGCTTAATGGTGTTCTGAAAGTCATGGCGAAGGGCAAACTCACTGGCCATTTGTATGATCCTCGTCGCGGTGGGCAGGCGATGCAAATCAGCCCCCTGCGAACCGGTCGTCAGCCGGTTGACTCCGCCCGGACGAACTATTTCACGGTTTACCTGATCTGTTCCGGCTCGGGCATGTTCTGGGCTGATACGTCACGTTTCGCCTTTGGTCCGGACTCACTGCTGTTCTTCGTCCCTTACCAACACATTCGCATCGTTCCCGATGCACCGGTGCAGGGGGAAGTGATTCAGTTCCATGCCAACTTTCTCTGCGTCGAGACTTTTCACGCTGAGGTCGGATGCAGCGGAATCCTGTTCAACGATCCTCGGGGAATTCCAGTGGTCTCGTTGGATGAACAGACGAAGTCCGAAGTTCTCTTCTTGATCGACAGACTGCGGAGAGAACAGACCGAACGTGAACTGGCGTTCCGCGAGTTGATGCTAGCCGATCTGAAAGTGCTGTTGATTCTCGCGACACGTCTCAAGTCCGCGGATTCAACCGCTTGTCCGACGGCCGGGATCGATCCGCGGCATCCCGTCGTGATCCAATTCAGAGAACTGCTCGAACAGCACTATCACACCCTTCATTCTCCCGCCGCTTACGCCAAGCTGCTTCACATCACGGCGAAAACGCTGGGCAGGATCACGCGGGAGGGCCTCGGGGCCACGCCGACCGAACTGATCCGCAGCCGCATCCTGACCCATGCCAAGTGGCAACTGCTGCATACGTTGAGGCCGGTCAAGGAGATCGCACGGGAGATCGGATTCACGGACGAGCTCTATTTCAGCCGCCTGTTCAAGAAGGCGACGGGATACTCTCCCACGTTCTTTCGGGAATTCGAGACGGAAATCCGGGGCGGGAGCAATCTGTCCATGCTTTCGTCCCATGCGCCCATTCTCGACTCCGACGCAGCCGACGAAACTGTTTCTCAGATGAAGCAGAAATCTAAATCGACTGGGAAGTGACGTCTTCCGGTCCTTGCGACGAGAGGAGCACCGGCGTGCGGCAATTGTTCGAGATCGCGGCCCGAATGGACAAAGTGGGCATCACGGTGACCCGGGTAGGGCTGATTGTAGTACTACTCTGGATCGGCGGCCTGAAAGCGTTTCGCTACGAGGCTGACGGGATTGTCCCGTTCGTCGCCAACAGCCCCCTCATGAGTTTCTTCTACGCCGACCCTGGCGGCTATAAGCCCCACATGAATCCGGAAGGGGGGCTGAATTCCGAGAACCGTTCGTGGCATGAGGCCAACAGGACTTACGAATTTGCCTACGGCCTTGGTGCGGTGATCGTCCTTTACGGATTGCTGCTTTGCCTGCACCCGTGGCTCCCGCAGGCGGCTGCCGTGGGGAGCTTCCTGGTTTTTGTCATGTCGTTTGTCACCCTATCATTTCTCGTCACGACGCCGGAATGCTGGGTGCCGGATCTCGGCGATGCCCAGCACGGCTTTCCTTACTTGAGTGGCCGAGGGCGACTGGTCATCAAGGATGCGATCATGATGGGGGCCGCGCTGGTGACGATGGCCGATTCCGCAAAAGCGTTTTTGCAAAAATCAGAATCGGTCTCCGGCGGACGGTCCGACCCGCCCGTGAACTGGCGACAGGACGGCTATTGAACTTTTTGGGGATACTCTAAAAGGCTGGCCAATGTCCGCTCTTAAGGCATGCGATGGGCTTGCAGCAAATCGCAACCGTCCGTTCGATCCAGAAAAAGCCGCCGGCCTAGAGCCTGTTATACACTTTGTGGGTAGTTCTGCAGGAACAGAGTCAGGGCGGCGACCCAGTGCCAGCCTTCGAGAGTTTGGTAAGTCGTTCGTATCTGACGTTTTAGATTGGGCACAGCACGAACGCCGAGCACGTAAGTGGTTCGACGGCAAATAAATACCTAGCGCAATCGCGACGCGGCCCGCAGCGATTCAAGCTCGGCCATGACTCGATGCGTGATGGCAATTTCAAGCAATTCTGCCAAGGAATGGACATTGAGCTTTCGCATGATTGCCGCGCGGCGCATCTCCACGGCGCGTTCAGAAATGAACAGTCTGGCTGCCATGGCTTTATTCGAGGCACCAGACAGAATGAGTTGCAGCGTTTCTTGATCGCGCTCATTCAGGCGGCTAATACGCACGTCGATCGCGACGAAATCGGCTTCGCGTTTGCGCCACTCGCTGTCGAGAGATAACGCCTTGTGAATAAGTCCTCGCAGTATTTCGTGCTCGAACGGCTTTTCGAGAAACTCGACCGCACCCGTCTTCATTGCCGCAACTGCCGTCGACACGTCCGCATGCGCGGTGATAAAGATGACGGGAAGCCGTTTTTCTTCACGCATCAGTTGCTCATAGAGTTCCAGGCCGCTCTGGCCGGGCATCCGCACGTCAAGCACGAGACATCCCGGCAACTCGCGGCGGTAAAACGCGTGGAATTCACCGCCAAATGCGAAGCCTTTGGCCGGGAAGCCCATGGCCGTAATGAGGCCTACGAGCGATTCGAGCATGGGGCGATCGTCGTCAACCACATACACAGTGGGGGCGTTGCTCTGAACAGATGTCATGCGTGCGAAGGCGAGGCAGGTTGAAACCGACGACGGCGCCGCCAGACTCACGGTTCTCGCTCCAGATGTGACCTTGATGTTGTTGGATGATGGCGCGACTGATTGCCAACCCGAGACCCAGTCCCTCTTGTTTGTCGGAATGGAATGGCTTGAAGCAATGCCCCAGGATCTCGGGCGGCAGGCCGGGCCCCAAGTCGCTCACCGACACGGTTACGTTACTCTCGCCCACGCTCGTGGCAATTCGAATCGTCCGCACGGATGCCGAGCACGCCGCCATCGCCTGAATGGCGTTATGAATCAGGTTGACCAGCACCTGTTGGATTTGTACGCCGTCGGCCGAAGCCAGCACCGGACTTGGCGCGAGGTCGAGCGTGAGTAGCGCTTCCGCTTCTCGCAACTCGGGACGACACAATTCCGATACTTCGCCGATCAAGCCGTTCAGATCGACGGGCAGTGCCTGTACTTCGCCGCGGCGCACGAAGTTGCGCATGCGCCGCACGATGGCTCCTGCACGCAGCGCTGCTTGCTTGATCTGCGTGACAAGCTCTCGTGGCGCGTTGTTCTCGTGAGATGCGTGCTCGAGCAGCAGCTCCAGCGTGCCGGCGTGATTGGCCACCGTTGCCAGCGGTTGATTGATTTCGTGGGCCAGGCCCGTGGCAAGCTGCCCCAATGCCGTGATGCGCGATGCGTGCGCAAGTTCGCCGGAGAGGGCCCGCATTCGCAGCTCGGCAGCCTGCCTCTCGGACATTTCGCGCTCCAAAGCAAGATTTGCGGCACGAAGTTCACTCGTCCGCTGATTCACGCGCAATTCGAGGTTGTCACGTGCTTGACCTAACATCTCAGCTAGTTGGCGGTGGCGCATATCGCTGCTCGTGAGCTGCTCCACCTGGCTGCGGATCAATTGAATCGCGGGCCGAAGAACGACGAAGTAAACGCCGCTCAGTAGCACGATGATCGTCAGCATCGCCACAATTCCGCACGCACGCAGCCAAGCCACGCGGACCTTTGTCGACGCTTCCAACATTGCCACGACCTTTTCCATGCCGTGCAAATACGTCCGCTCTAGATCCAGGATACGTGTCGCCGCGGCGCTGGTATTTGAGTTGTGCGGCGGTGAGTTACTCTGCAGGATCTCTCGGGCCACGACTTGGATCGCCATAAATGAGGGCTCGATTTCGTGCATGGCTGCCGCAGCCATATCATCGATGGGTTGCACGCCCCTGTCGGGATCTCCCCTTTGAAGAGCGCGATGGGCAGCGGTCCATTGTTCGAGCGAATCGAGTAGCTCTTTGCGCCGTGACGGACGCGAATCGCCCTCGGCTACCCGTTCCAACTCCAACGCGAGCGCTTCCTTGCTGATCTTCTGACTGAGCATCCGCTGACGGCCTGCAAGGTTGATAGCCGGCGCCGAGAAGTTCAGTTGGACCAACAGCGGTTGCAAAATCGCCTGGTCGAGCAGCACCAAGGCAGCCACGGATGTGAGCACGACTAAGTATCGCCGCGAGAGCGGACGGACGGTCGAATCCGCCCGAGACCGCGAATCGCTGAACGGTGTTTGCTGACTTTCGGACATCGAGCGTGGAGTCTGGTTTGAGGCGAGAGAATCGTCATCGACTTCCCAAGTTCAGGCTGGCACATGCGCATTCCAGCATCGGTCACCTATAGAAAACCGCGTTCCAATTGCACTCAGTTTCCGGAATGCCGCGGCGGCCATCCATGTAAGGTCCGTGTCACACAGTAGTTGTACACAACCTCCCACCGCCCTTGCTGCCCCGGCGGCAGCGTAGAACGCACGCGATCTGCCCACCGGCGAGGCAACGCCTGCCCGCGGTCATGGCAGCGGTGTTTGCGACGAAGCGCACATGGGCTTCGGGTTCCCGAAGAAATGGCCAGCGATCGGGACGCATTCTCGTTTTGGGCATCTTGCTTGCAATACACACGTGGCGAGCAACGGCGGCGCGTTGACGCCATCTCGTACGAACACTCAATGACATTCAAGGGCGCACCGTGCAATTGATGAATGCCGCCTCGGACGAATCTGGAAAAGCAGACCGAATCGACCTGTTTACGTTCGCGACGCCGGCAATGCGAGCCTTTCACATGTCCTGGCTCGCGTTTTTTGTATGCTTTCTCGCTTGGTTCGGAATTGCCCCCTTGATGCCCGTCGTTCGGGCCGAGTTTGGTCTCAGCAAGGACCAAATCGGTTGGTGCATTATCGGGTCGGTGGCGCTGACAACCGTGGCGCGCTTGTTCGTGGGCTGGCTGTGTGACCGTCTCGGTCCCCGGTTGACCTATAGCGGTCTGCTGGTCTTCGGTTCGTTTCCCGTTATGGGGATCGGGCTGGCTCACGACTTTCCCACGTTCTTGTTCTTTCGCGTATTGATCGGCGCGATTGGCGCCGCGTTCGTCATTACGCAATACCACACGACTCAAATGTTCTCTGCACGCTGCGTTGGCACCGCCAATGCGACCACAGCCGGCTGGGGAAACTTTGGCGGTGGTGTCACGCACCTGGCCATGCCGCTCCTCTTCGCTTTTCTGGTTTCCGTCATGAACCTTTCGCCTGAGGCTAGTTGGCGGACCTCGATGTTCATCGCCGGCGCGGTGTGCTTTGCAATGGGCATTGCTTACTACTTTCTTACGCAGGACACGCCGCGCGGAAACTTGCGAGATCTCCCCTCCACAGATGCGACCGTACAGTCGGCAGCGCGTGGCACCTTTCTGCTGGCCTGCCGAGATCCGCGTGTGTGGACAATGTTCTGCGCTTACGGCCTGTGCTTCGGTGTCGAACTGACAATTCACAACGTGGCGGCTATGTACTTTGTCGACTATTTTCCGGAACTCGGACAAATGGACCAGGTACGAGCCCTCAGCATCGCCGGATTGTGTGCGAGTGTATTCGGAGGCATGAGCATCTTCGCCCGCACTTTGGGCGGTTATACGGCCGATCGCGTCGGTCGCCGCGGAGGACTCTCCGCCCGGGCCAAGTGGCTGTTTTTCGTGTTGTTCGGCGAAGGGCTGTTGTTGATGCTCTTTTCGCAGATGCGTGGGCTGTACGCAGCCATCGGCTTGCTGATGCTCTGTGGACTCTTCGTCCATATGGCAGCCGGCGCCACTTTCGCCGTTGTGCCGTTTGTCAATCGCCGAGCGCTGGGATCGGTCGCTGGAATCGTCGGCGCCGGCGGCAACGCTGGGGCAGTTCTCTCGGGGTTACTGTTCAAGAGCGACGCCCTGCCCTGGCCGACCGCGTTCCTCGTGTTGGGGACTGTGGTGACGTTGGCCTCGTTTTCCAGTTTGTTCATTACCGAGCGGGCCGACGAACTATCCGCTGATCACGCAACTTCCCTGGCGGGGACGTCGCACCGCCAGCAAACCAGGCTGTCTGATGCGATCGCCTCAGGATGAACAAAGCATGATCCACGCCAACGTATCTTCCGCAACGCAGGCTATTGCTCGCAAGACGGTCGTCGTCGTCGGCAACGGCATGGTGGGCCAGCGCTTTTGCGAAAAGCTGGTGGAACTTGATGCCGATCGCGCTTATCGCATCGTAACGTTTTGCGAGGAGCCGCGGGCAGCGTACGACCGGGTCGGCCTGACGACCTTCTTCGCGCACCGCGACGCCGAGAAACTAATGCTCGCCCGACGCGAATGGTACGAAGAACATGGCGTCGAGTTGTGCGTCGGCGACCGTGTCAGCACCATCGACCTTGCTCGGAAGCGAATGCGGTCCGACAAAGGCGCCGAGATCGCTTATGATTTCGCCGTCCTTGCGACGGGCTCCTTTCCGTTTGTACCACCGGTGCCGGGGATCAATCGGCGGGGGGTCTTCGTCTATCGTACCATCGACGATCTGGAGCGGATCATCGAATACTCCAAGCATGCTCGCCGCTGTGCCGTCCTGGGCGGAGGTTTGCTAGGCCTCGAAGCCGCACGCGCCGCGCACGAGCTGGGGTTGGAAACGCACGTTGTCGAGTTTAACACTCGGCTGATGCCGCGACAGATTGACGACGCCGGGTCGAAGGTGTTGGTCAAGCGGATCGAGGCGATGGGCGTCCGCGTCCACCTGGGCAAGTCGTCAAAAGCGGTGCACGGGGCAAGCGTCGTCGAACGTCTCGAGTTCACTGACGGCGAGTCACTGGACGTCGACATGATCATCGTCTCGGCTGGCATCAGGCCGCGCGACGACCTGGCCAAAGCGGCTGGACTCGATCTTGGGGAGCGGGGCGGCGTGATGGTCGACGATCGATTGCAGACCTCGGATGCCGCCGTCTTCGCGATCGGCGAATGCGCCGCGCATCGCGGAACCGTCTATGGCTTGGTGGGGCCCGGTTACGAAATGGCGGAAGTCGTGGCCGCGAACCTCGCCGGTGCTCAGCGAATTTTTCATGGCGCGGACCTGTCCACCAAGTTGAAACTGATGGGCTGCGACGTGGCGTCGTTTGGCGACTATGAAGCGCCCGATTATCGGTCCACGCCGCTGGTCTTCGAAGACCCCTTCGAGGGAGTTTACAAGAAGCTGCTCTTCAGCAAGGACGGACAGTATCTGCTGGGTGGCATTTTAGTCGGCGACGCCTCGTCGTACGGAATCTGCTCGGCGCTGGCCAAAGCCAAATCGACTTTGCCGTGCCAGCCTCGCGAGCTCTTGGTTGGCCAGACGGACTCGGCATCGCACCTTGACACACTCGGCACGATGCCCGACGACGCACAGATCTGTTCCTGCAACAACGTCAGTAAACGCGCTATCTGCGATGCGATTCAGGAGCAGAGCTTGGATTCGATCGCGGCGATCAAGGACTGCACCCGCGCCGGCACCGGTTGCGGGGGATGCTTGCCATTCATTACCGACCTGCTTCACGCCGAGATGAAGAAGACCGGCAAGGCCGTCAGCACGAATCTGTGCGAACACTTCTCGCTCTCGCGAACCGAACTGTTCGCCCTGATCAAGGTCGGTCAGTTGAAAACGTTCGACGCGGTGCTCGCCCGGTGCGGACAGGGACACGGTTGCGAAACGTGCAAGCCGGTCATCGCGTCGATCCTGGCCAGCCTGTGGAATGAAAACGTCCTGGGCCCACAACATCAGACGCTCCAGGATACGAACGACCGTTTCTTGGCTAACGTGCAGCGCGGCGGATCGTACAGCGTTGTGCCGCGAGTACCGGGAGGCGAGATCACGCCCGAGAAGCTCATCACCTTGGGTTCGGTCGCCAGACGGTATGGCCTGTATACCAAGATCACCGGCGGCCAGCGTATCGACTTGTTCGGCGCGCAGGTTCAAGATTTGCCAGAAATCTGGGAGCAGCTTGTCGCCGCCGGCTTTGAAAGTGGGCACGCCTACGGCAAGGCCCTGCGCACCGTGAAAAGCTGCGTGGGAACGACCTGGTGTCGTTACGGGGTCCAGGATTCGGTCGGTTTCGCGATCCGTATCGAGAATCGGTACAAGGGAATCCGTTCGCCGCACAAGATCAAGATGGCCGTGTCGGGCTGTGTGCGCGAGTGTGCCGAGGCCCAGTCGAAGGATGTCGGCCTGATCGCCGTCGAGAATGGCTACAACCTTTACGTCTGTGGCAACGGCGGTTCTAAACCTCGGCACGCCGAGCTTCTCGCGTCCGATCTCGATGAAGAAACCGCGATCAAGTATGTCGATCGGTTTCTGATGTATTACATCAGCACGGCCGACAAGTTGACGCGCACCAGCGTGTGGCGAGAAAAGCTCGACGGAGGGATAGACCATATTCGCGACGTGGTCGTTCACGACAAGCTGGGGCTGGCCGGCGAGCTGGAGGCCATGATGCAGCGGCTGGTCGACACGTATCAATGCGAATGGGCCGCGGTGGTTCGTGATCCCGAAAAACGCCGGCATTTTCGCCAATTTGCCAATACCGACGAGACCGAGTCGTGTATCGAGATCGTCACGGAACGCGGGCAACAACGGCCTGCGTCGTGGCCTTCCGAATTCGTTTCGCTGCAACAGTTTTGCGCTCTAAGCGAGAACGCGGCGGCAGCGCCGTCGACATCGTGGGTTCGCGTAGGGCGAGTGACGGATTTCCCACAGGATGGCGGCGCAGCAATCAAGTATGGCCGCGTGCAAATCGCGGTCTTCAATTTCACCAGCCGCGGCGAGTGGTATGCGTGCCAGAACATGTGCCCTCACAAAAAGGCCTTTGTGTTGGCCCGCGGAATTGTCGGCGACGCCGCCGGCATTCCCAAGGTCGCGTGCCCGCTCCACAAGAAGACGTTTTCGTTGGAGTCGGGGGAATCGCTGCAGCAAGAAGCGTATCGCATTCGCACGTTCCCGGTACGTGTGGAAGGAGACGAAGTCTATCTCGACTTGCCGTCCACCGACGTTCTCGATCGTGAATTGGCGACCGAGATCGGTCGTGGGCTGGCAACCGCGTGTGCGGCACACGCCGGTGAGGACAACAACAGCTCGTGCAATGGCGGCGCCGTTTGCTCCTTGTCCAGTAGTGACATGCAGGAGGCATGATGCCCCGCTTACCCACCGTTGTCGATCTCACGCCTCCCGCTCGCGACGCCGCGGATGGGCCGTCGCTGCTTGAGCGTTTGCTGGTCGAGCAGCAAGAATTGACCGCGGTGGAAGAGTTTGCCCGGAGTCACGGCCGCGAGGATACTCTTCCCCATGCCAAGCACTACCGACAACTCTTGCCGGCTGCGCCTCCGGGTGATGGCCAGCAGTATGCCTTTGAGGTCAATCTCGATCGTTGCTCAGGATGCAAGGCGTGTGTGGCGGCTTGCCACAACCTCAATGGGCTCGACGACAACGAAGCGTGGCGTGACGTGGGGTTGCTTGTCGGCGGGACGAGCGTGCTTCCGGTATTGCAGCACGTCACGACGGCTTGCCATCACTGTCTGGAGCCCGCCTGCCTCGCGGCGTGTCCGGTAAATGCTTATGAGAAAGATCCGCGAACAGGCATCGTCAAGCACCTCGACGATCAATGCTTCGGATGTCAGTATTGCGTTCTGGCCTGTCCGTATGACGTGCCCAAGTACCATGCGGCCAAAGGAATCGTGCGCAAATGCGACATGTGTTCCGCGCGGCTGGCCGTGGGCGAGGCGCCGGCCTGCGTGCAGGCCTGCCCCACGCAGGCGATCGCTATCCGAGTCGTCAGCACGGAAAGCGTCATCGAGGATGCGGAGGCCTCGCTGTTCTTGCCGGCTGCGCCCGATCCGCAGATCACCTACCCGACGACGAACTACAAGACGCAGCGTGTCCTGCCGCGCAACATGCTACCGGCGGACTATTTTCAAGTCAGTTGCCAGCATCCGCACTGGCCGCTGGTGGTGATGTTGGTCCTGACGCAATTGTCGGTGGGAGCGTTCACCTGGGGCGTGTTCCTTGAGCGATTCGTGGGCAGCGGGTCCGCCGAGGCCGTTCGACCGGTGCAGGCCGTGATGGCATTGCTGTTTGGGCTGCTGGCGCTGGCCGCAAGCGTCTTACACTTGGGCAGACCACAGTATGCTTTTCGTGCAGTTCTCGGATTACGCCATTCGTGGCTCAGCCGTGAGATCATCGCCTTCGGTCTTTTTGCTGCGCTGGCCTGCGCCTATGCCGGCGCCGTGGTTGCGCCCGCGGGGTGGGTTTCGCACGACATGATCACGATGCTTGCCTGGAGCGTTGCCGCTGTCGGCGCCGTCGCAGTCTGTTGTTCGGTGATGATCTACGCCTCGCTCCGGCGCGATTTTTGGAATTTTCCGCGCACTTCCATGCGGTTTGGATTGACGGCCATCGTGCTCGGCCTGGCCACGCTGTGGTTGAGCCTGGCCCTGTCATCCGCGGTTCGGCGACCGGAGCACGACGAAGCAATCCTGGCGGCGGCCAGCCCGGCCATCTGTTGGGGGCTTCTTGTCGCGTCAGGCACGAAGTTGGCATGGGAGGCGGCGCTGTTTCGGCATTTGCTGTCCCGGGCAATGACACCGCTGAAGCGATCCGCACTGCTGATGCTGCGTGATCTGGCCAACCCGGTCGCCGCCCGATTCGCGCTCGGTATCCTGGGTGGCGTTTTTGCTCCAATCCTATTGCTGCGGCAGCATGCCACGGGCTCACTCGACGACGGCTATCTGGCGCTGACGGTCTCAACCGCGCTTCTCTTCGGAGCATCGTTGGCCGGCGAGTTGCTGGAACGATATTTATTCTTTGCGGCGGTCGCGACACCCCGCATGCCGGGAGGAGTACGCTGATGACGCCTACGACGCCGAGCAACCGCGCGCTGTCGTTACTCGTCCACCGCAGCGGACCGTTCACGCGCGAGTTGCAACTCGCCCCGGGTGGCGGAGATTTGGGCTTAGTGCCCGCAAGGTGGTCTCCTGACGCCACGACGACGATGGTCTGCGGTTTCTGTTCGACAGGATGCGGGCTCGATATCCACCTTCGCGACGGCGAGGGCATCGGAGCAACTCCCAACGCGGACTATCCCGTGAATCAGGGCATGGCGTGTCCGAAGGGTTGGGAAGCGCTGGCGGTGCTCAATTCCCCTGACCGGGCCACGAGTCCTCTATTGCGCGACCGTCATGGCCGGCTATCGCCCGTCCCCTGGGATCACGCCCTTCGCGAATTCACCCAGCGAATGAAAGCGATTCAGCGAGCTCATGGGCCGGAATCGGTCGCATTTTTGAGCACTGGCCAGATTGTCACCGAGGAGATGGCGTTGCTCGGCGCGTTGGCGAAGTTTGGGATGGGATTGCGGCACGGTGACGGCAATACGCGCCAGTGCATGGCCACGGCCGTGGTGGCTTATCAGCAAGCATTCGGATTCGACGCGCCTCCCTATTCCTACGCGGACTTCGAGCACTCCGACGTAATCGTATTGGTTGGCAGCAATCTCTGTATTGCGCATCCGATCATGTGGCAGCGGATTGTCAACAATCCAAACTCTCCCGAGATTATCGTGATCGACCCGCGCGTCACGGAAACCGCGATGCAGGCCACGCAGCATGCTCCCATCAAGCCCAAGTCTGATTTAGTGCTGTTCTATGGCTTGGCGCGCCTGTTCATCGAGCGTGGCTGGATCGCAGAGTCGTTCGTTGACGCCCATACCGCCGGCTTCCACGAGTTTGCGGCATTCCTTCAGCCTTACACGATGGACCGCGTTTGCCTTGAGACAGGGATGTCAGCAGACGCAATTGAGAAACTTGCGCACACGATCCATGCGGGCCGGCGAGTCTCTTTCTGGTGGACCATGGGGGTCAATCAAAGCCACCAAGGCGTCTGTACCGCCCACGCGATCATCAACCTGGCCCTGCTGACGGGCAACATCGGACGGCCTGGCACCGGCGCCAACTCCGTCACCGGCCAGTGCAATGCCATGGGCTCGCGCCTGTTCAGCAATACCACGAACTTGCTGGGGGGCCATGATTTCGGCAATCCGCTTCATCGTCGCAAAGTAGCCGACGCCTTGGGCATCGCCGAATCCGTCATTCCAACCGAAAAGAGCTTGCCATATCACAAGATTCTCGAGGGTGTCCTGAGCGGGAGTATTCGTGGTCTGTGGGTAATCGGCACCAACCCGGCGCACTCTTGGATCAACCAAGGGCAACTTCGCGACATGCTTGACCGACTCGACTTCCTCGTCGTGCAAGATATGTATGCTTCCACGGAAACGGCGCAGTTGGCGGACCTGGTCTTGCCGGCAGCCGCTTGGGGAGAGAAATACGGTACGTTCATCAACTCCGAACGCCGCATCGGAACCGTCAAGAAGGTCAAACGCGCCCCCGGCGAAGCACTTGCCGATTTTGCCATCTTCAGGCTCATCGCGGAGTATTGGGGCTGCGGCGCGATGTTTCGCGAGTGGGAAAGTCCCGAGGCAGTCTTCCAGATACTCAAGCGGCTTTCCGCGGGCCAACCTTGCGATATCACCGGCATCGAAGGCTTCCGAATGCTGGACGAGCATGGCGGCATTCAATGGCCGTATCCCGCGCGGCCGGATCGCCAGGGCCAAGAGCGCCGGCTCTTCGAAGATGGACAGTTCTTCCATGCCGACGGCAAGGCACGCTTCGTCTGGTCCGAAACGAGACCCATGCCCGAAACCCCGGACGAGCACTACCCGTTCCTGTTGCTGACGGGGCGCGGTTCCGCCGCCCAATGGCACACGCAGACGCGCACGGCGAAATCCAAGGTTCTTAAAAAGCTGTATTCGCCGGGCGTTTACGTCGAAGTGAATCCGCGCGACGCCGGCGAACTGAAGATTCGGTCCGGCGATTGGGTCATCGTTTCGTCACAGCGCGGCCGCGTGAAGGCCAAGGCGATCGTCGTCCATTCCGTGCGACCGCGACAGGTTTTTATGCCGATGCACTATACCGTCACGAACCTGCTGACGGACGCCGTTTTCGATCCGTACTCATTCCAGCCGGCCTACAAGGGCTGCGCCGTGCGACTCGAGCGGCACGGCCTGGGCGACGCACCGTAATCACTTGAATCGAATGAAGCTTAGTAACTCCATCGTTGCCGATCGCAGCTCGGGAGGCACTTGTTTGAAGATACCGAGACACCTCGCGCGCATCACGTTCCACACCGCTCGCCGCGGTATTTAGAGAACGGCCAACGCTGCGCCTTGTAACTCCCCACACACAGCCAAGAAAACAAGTCCGATGAAAATCAAGGTTCGGGTGCGCTGCTTAATTACAAGGCCCGCTTATTATTACCTGTCGAATCGGATCTGCCGCATACGGCGACGGATAACCACCAGCCCCAGCGCGCCGCAGGCGGCCAGCAGCCAGGTGCTCGGCTCAGGCACGGCGGTAATATTTACCGTGAGGCTTCCATCGATAAAAGCGCCGTCGTACTCAAAGCCGCTGGGGGCGTTTTGCCATGCGAGTTGAACCTCGTCGCCGTTGAACTGACCACCCACCTGGAAGAACGTGAACTGATCGCCCACCTGCGGCACAAAGCCGTCGATGAATGAAATCGTAACTAGGCCATCAATCAGCAGGTTTCCCGTGACGTTGAGCTGATCGTAATCCGTGCCGACGGTTATTCCTCCCAGTTCCATGTGCCATTGCCCCGTCGAGGCGATGGTAAGATCGCCATCGATATGCAGAATGCCGGGAGAAGCGCCGGGGGAGAGAATTCCGCCGTCGACGAGCACATTGCCTAGTATCGTGCCGGTGCCCGAAAGTGTTCCTCCCTCGGCAACCAGTACCGTTCTGGCGGGCGCGGCGGCTTCGCTCGCGCCGACGACGACCGAGCCGTTCTGGCGAACATCGAGCGTGCCATCATCCCACAAATGCAACAACTCGCCGACCTCGATCGCCGCCTGGTTCGCGACAGTTACATGACCAACGCCACCCTTCGTCCAGCCGCCGCCTATGGCCATGCTCGACGTAATTATCCAGGACGAGTCGAGGCCATCCACCGTGACCGTTCCCTGAGAGCCTGCGAAGCGAGCAACGGCCCCGTAAACGCTCTCGATGCTTCCGCCGGCCTCGATGTTTACCGCGCCCTCTCCATAAAATCCCACATTCATCACCCCATCTTGAACCCATTTCGAGCCAGCACCTGTTATCGTCGCCGTGCCGCGACCATAGATATCGTCGTCTTGTCGCCACGAGCCGAGGGTCGCGCTGCTCGCCGCTCCCGAACCATCGTCGCTCCTGGATTGAACAACCGCTCCGCCCCGGATAGTCAATTGCCCAGCACCCCCACCGCCTACTTGGATTTGCCCGCCGCTTATCCAGCGACTCGAGTCGCCTGTCACGGTTACGGAACCATCTCCGTTGGATGAGTTGCCAATCGTGGCGCCGCCATCGGTGGTCATCATTCCACCCTCGACAATCACGACGGATCCATGTCCATCATCTCCCAGATTCGCGTAATTGGTGACCTTCCATTGGGAGCCAGGGCCAGTCACTCGCACGTCGCCCCGACTCAGACTGCGATTGGCTAGGACAACTTCCTCGCTTTCGACATACCCTCCTTTGTCGATAACCAAATGCCCCGTGCCGGATGTATCGGTGTGATAAACTCCGCCTATGGTAAGACGGCCGATTTCAGTCCAGGATGAACCAGGCCCTGTAATCAGCGCGCTGCCGTCACTGCCGTCGCTGGTCCCCAGCCACCCCCAGTTTTTGCTGCCGTCGGGGTACAAGCTGACAACTTGTCCTCCCCCGGAAACAATAAGATCACCATTGTTTATGCCCGAGATACCGCGCACGAACGAACCTGCGCCCTGAACATTGAGAACGCTGTTGTTAAGCGTGCCGGGCACGTTTTGCAAACCCGGGCCGATGGACCGCGCAGTCAGTTGCCCACCATCGATGACGTCAATGCGTCCCGTGCCGCCGGCGTTTCCAAGCCAGATGTCCCTTGCAATTTCAAGGCCTGCATTGGGGCCGTCGATGATAATTTGGCCGTTGGAGCCGAAGCCGTCGCCGACAGTGAGGCCCGCCCAACTGGCGACCATATCTTGCGTAACGGTGCCGTTGCGGATCGTCAGGGAGGCATTTGAGTTCGCTCCGCGGCCAACGATAATCTGCTCTTCCACCGCCAGGCCGCCGGCGTTTCCAGAAAGATTAATGTTGCTGCCAAGGTCGAACGTGAAGATCCCAGAAGTAACCTCGACAGAGTACGGTCTGGCAATCCCACCAGGGACGGTTTTGTCGTTGTTGAATACGCGTTCGTCGAAAAAGTCTCCAAAGTAAAGATACCTGGGCCAGCCGTAATCATGAGAATCGGGTGGCATACCGCCTGGATTGTTTGGGCGATGGTCTGTCGACGGATCGAACACGGCTCGACCATTGCCTATGATTCCCGGACCATCGGCGTCGTCATGCCGGATCGGGTCGGTCCCCCCGATCACGCCTCCCGGCGAATGATAGTTGAGCCAATTCAAGGCGTCGTGGTACGACGCCACACCCATATTGTCCTTGAGTGTGCTCTGATCGCCGACGTAGTACACCTGCGCGACGGCTACGGGCAAGGATATGTTCAACAGCGCGATTAGACAGCCAAAGGCCAAAACCAGATTGATTCGAAATTGCATCGCGGGACGATCCTCATATGTTGAAAAAACGGCCTCGCCGAGGAGCTCAGCCTTGCCGACGGCGGATGACAAGCAGCCCCAGCGCGCCGCAGGCGGCCAGCAGCCAGGTGCTCGGCTCAGGCACGGCGGTAATTCTGAGTGTGCCGTCGAACGCAAACGTGCTGATGTCCCAAGTCAGACCCGCGCCGAGCGGCGCGTCGGAGAAATCAAACGTGAATCCGTGATTGCTCAAGCTGGAGAAACTCAATAGTTCAAAACTATTGCCGAGCGTGGGCGTGAAACCGTCCAGCAAGTTGATATCGAGCTTTCCGCCCAGATAGACGTGTCCGTCGACGTGTAGCTGATCGAAGCTGGTTTCGCCTGCCAAACCAAACTCCAAGCGGCTACCGGCATTCGCTGCATCCAGGTAGCCAACGATATCCAGTTCACCCACCCCCGCTCCGTCGACCCCACCTGGAGCGATACGGCCCTGGTTGGTTGTTGTGTTGCCCATGATGGTGCCACCGTCGCCAGTAAGCGTACCGCTAGACCCCAGCCAGACCCGGGCTGACACTTTACCGCCGTCCTCGATTGCGAGTTGGCCAGAAGTTGTTGCGCCACCGATAATCACCGCGTCGGCTATCCATGATGACCCATCGCCGATAATCCTGGCAGTGCCCGATTCGCCACTTGCAAAATGGTTACCGATATAGCCGTAAAAACTGGAGATCGTGCTTCCACCCTCGACTTTTAAATGGCCCGTACCTCCATAGGCTCCAAGGTACACAGTGCCGCTGGTTTGCAGTGTTGCGCCGCTAGTCAGTTCAATCGTACCGGTGCCATGATTGCCATTGCCGGGATGCCCACCGACCCATACTCCGCTTTGACCAGCGGTCACCGAGCTCCGTTGGCTAATGGTTAAATAGCCCTCACCACCGCCGCCTACGACGAGCTCACCATAGACGGTCTCCGTCAGTGCAATGCTTGCATCAGCGCCCGTTACTTCCACATGACCGACGGAGCCAGTCCAAGCGCCGACTTGCATCCCTTTGCCGGTAAGCGTTCCGTGGGTAACACTCAGATAACCGACTTCGTCAGGAAAAATGCCCACATAAATTGACTGACGATTGTCGCTCGTTGTACGCAGTGTCCGACCGCCGAGATTGAGCGATACGGAGTCGTCATAGATGGCCAAGGGTCCGACCGTCCAATCTTGCCCGAGGGTAACGCCGTACGGCGAGGCGTTCGGATGACCTAAATCAAAATACGCCGTGTCGCTCGGCCCGGGCGTGACGCCTCCCACCCAATTGGCCGGATCGGTGAACGCTCCTCCCGCGGGATTGTTCCAATTGACGGCATGAGCGTTGTTCGCGCCCCAAGAACAAGGGAGCGCGAAGAGCGCCAAGAAGATGCCGAACCGGCAGATCGTCGAGGGCAAGATCGTTCTATTGCGAATGATGAAAGGGCGTTGCGAGTTTGACATTCGTGAGCTTTCCTCTGCGAAGCTTGAAGGAGCCATGAGCCCGGAATTTCTGGAGGCGTTTTCTCGGCCCCAAGGCCATCGGTGCG
>CAZRCI010000057.1:0-25235 GCA_964598535.1 uncultured Planctomycetaceae bacterium
CCCTTCGTTCCTCAGGGCCGTGCCACCTCCGGCAACACACTCTTAGGACACTACCTGGAAAGTCGGCCGCTTGACGCGGTCCCCAGAATCTCCCTAAGATGACCGATTCTTTTCGCTTTGAATGATCTAAACCCATGGCACAAACCAACGTAGCGCTCATCGGGCTGGGCACTGTCGGCAGCGGCGTTGCTCGGCTCCTGCTGGAAAGCGGCGACCGATTGACCCAGCATGCCGGCCGGCGTCTGGCGCTTCGTCACGTCGTCGTTCAGGATCTGGCGAAACGCCGCGATGTAGAGCTGCCGCCGGGACTCGTCTCAACCGACCTTCGCCGCATCACCGGCGACCCAGAGATCGAAGTCGTCGCCCTGCTGATGGGTGGCGTCGAGCCGGCTCGCACCATCGCGCTCCAGGTGCTCGAAAGCGGCAAGGACATCGTCACCGCCAACAAAGCGCTCCTGGCGGCGCACGGCGAGGAACTTTTTGCCCGAGCCCGAGAGCTGGGCCGTTCGATCGCCTTCGAAGCGGCGGTCGCCGGCGGCATTCCGATCATCGCCAATCTCAGCCAGTGCCTCTCGGCCAATCAGATCCAGTCGATCCACGCGATTCTGAACGGTACGAGCAACTACATCCTCACCCAGATGGAAGCGCACGGCGCGGCCTATGCCGACGCGGTCCGCGAGGCGCAGCGCCTGGGGTACGCCGAAGCCGACCCGGCGATGGACGTCGACGGGAGCGACGCCGCCCAAAAGCTGGCCATTCTCGCGCATCTGGCCTTCGGAGCACACGCGGATTGGCAGCATATCTCCCGTGTTGGAATCGACACGCTCGATCTGGCCGACATGCGCTACGCCAAAGAGCTGGGCTACCGCGTCAAGTTGCTCGCCGTGGCCCAATTGACCTCCGTCGGCTTGGAGCTGCACGTCTCGCCCACGCTCGTCAAGCTGGGCTCGCCCCTGGCTGAAGTTCGCGGCGCGTACAACGCCGTGAGCGTCGTGGGCGATTCCGTGGGCCGCGTGTTCTTCAGCGGTCTGGGCGCCGGGCAGATGCCCACCGCGTCGGCCGTCGTCGCCGACCTGATCGATATGGCCGTGGGCCGCGCGGCGCTCACCTTCCGCACGTTGGAAATGTGGACCAAAACAGCTCCTCGAGTGCCGATCAGCGATTTCCAGAACGTCGCCGGCCGCTACTACCTGCGGTTTCAGGTCGCGGACGAGCCGTCCGTGCTCGCTGAAATCGCCGGCTTGCTCGGTAAACAGGACATTTCGATCGCCTCGGTGATCCAACACGAAGACGAGGCCGACGGCGTTGTCCCGCTGGTGATCATGACCCACAATACGACCGAAGGCGCGGTAAGTCGCGCACTCACTGCCATCGACCGGCTCTCGTTCAATCGGGGGCCGAGCGTCCGCATGCGCGTCCACAACTAACGCCTCGCCAGGAAGGCCGCCGCGTCTCGGCTTGAAAGTAACAACTTCCATGAAATACGTGCTGATCATTCCCGACGGCTGCGCCGACGAGCCGCAAGAATCCCTCGGCGGCAAAACCCCGCTCCAGGCCGCCAACATCCCGGCCATGGACGCCATCGCGGCCGCCGGCGTCGTGGGCCGCGCCAATCATGTGCCCGCGCACTTACCGGCCGGCTCGGACGTCGCCAATCTGAGCCTGTTGGGTTACGATCCGAACCGGTTTTTCACCGGCCGCGCGCCGCTCGAAGCGGCCGCTCAAGGCATCCCCCTCGCGGCCAACGACTGCGCGATTCGCTGCAATCTGGTGACGATTGAAAACCAGACGATGCGCGACTTCACCGCCGACCATATCTCGACCGAAGAAGCCCGCGAACTGCTGGCCACGCTCGGCGAACGGCTCGGCCGGCCCGAGCTCGAATTCGTGCCCGGCGTCAGCTATCGCAACCTCTTGATCTATCGCGGCGGGAGCGACGCGCCGCCGTTCACCCACGACACGCGGGCCACGCCCCCACACGACCTCACCGACAAGTCGGTGCTGGATGACTATCCGCGTGGACCGGGCAGCGACATTCTCAATCAGTTGATGAGCGAGAGCGTGGCGATCTTCGCCGACCATCCGGTCAATGCCCGCCGCAAAGCCGCGGGCCATTTGCCGGCGACCAACATCTGGCTCTGGGGCCAGGGCCGCGCTCCCGCCTTGCCCTCCTTCCAAGATACGTTCGGCAAGACCGGCATCATGATTACCGCGGTCGACCTGTTGCGAGGTCTAGCGGCGCTCCTGGGGTGGCGACGGATCGAAGTCCCCGGCGCAACCGGCTACCTCGATACCGACTACGCCGCCAAGGGCCGTTACGCGATCGAGGCCCTCGACGACGCGGACCTGATCACCGTTCACGTCGAAGCCACGGACGAGGCTTCGCACGAGGGCAACACGGCCGCAAAAATCCAAGCCCTCGAAGAGATTGACCGGCACATCGTGGCCCCGTTGCACGAAGCGCTCCGCGCCCGCGGCGATTACCGCATCCTCGTGACGCCCGATCACCCCACCCCGCTGCGCACCAAGACCCATAGCCACGGCTTCGTGCCGTTCGCGATCGCCGGCTCGGGCATCGCCGCCGATCGCTTCACCACCTACGACGAAGCGGCTGCCGGCGCGTCGGATCTCGCCTTTGCCGACGGCTGGAAGCTCATGCCCTATTTCCTGGACGTCTGACGCATCGGCCAGGAACGATGGTTCAGCGTCTAACTAAAAAGAAACGAATGCAACCCCCTTTGTTTGCGAGGAATTGCGATCCATGTCCGTGATCGTGCAAAAGTTTGGCGGAACGAGCGTGGCCGATGCGCAAAAAATTCTCGCGGCGGCCCGCAAGGCGGTCCGTGCCCGCCAAGAAGGCCACCAGGTGGTCATGGTCGTCAGCGCCATGGGGCACAACACCGACCTGCTGATTGATCTGGCCAACCAGATTACCGATCAGCCGCCCGCCCGCGAGATGGACATGCTGCTCTCCACCGGCGAGCAAGTGAGCGTGGCGCTCATGGCGATGGCGATCCACTCGCTCGGCCACGAGGCGATCAGCTTCACCGGGGCTCAAATCGGCATCAAAACCGACAGCACCCACACCAAGGCCCGCATCCAATCGATCTCCACCGAACGCATGCGCAAGGCGCTCGACGAAGGCAAGATCGTCATCGCGGCCGGCTTTCAAGGAATCGACGAAGACTTCAACATCACCACGCTCGGCCGCGGCGGCAGCGACACCACGGCCGTGGCCCTGGCGGCCGTGCTGGCCGCCGACGCGTGCGAAATCTACACCGACGTCGATGGCGTCTACACCACCGACCCGCGTCTCATGGCCGAGGCCCGCCGCGTCGCGCGCGTCAGCTATGACGAGATGCTCGAGCTCGCCAGCCTCGGCGCGGGCGTAATGCACAACCGTTCGATCGAATTCGCCAAGAAGTTTTCCGTACCGATCCACGTGCGCAGCAGCTTTAGCGACGTGCCCGGCACGCTGATCGTCGCCCTGCCCGAGTCGCTCGAACAGCCGGTGGGCGGCGCGGCGCTCGCCAAGAACGAGGCCCGCGTCACGATTCTCGGCGTCCCCGACAGACCCGGCACGAGCCTGGCGATCTTCTCCAAAATTGCCGCCCGCGCCATTTCCGTCGACATGATCGTCCAGGATGTCGGCGCCGGCGGAACCGCCGATCTCTCGTTCACCGTGCTCACCGATGATCTGCGAGCGACGCTGGCCGCCGCCAACGAAGCCGCCGCGGAGCTCGGCGCCGAGGGCGTCTCGCACGACGATCAGGCGGCCAAGATCTCGGTCGTCGGGCTGGGGATGGCTCGGCAGACGGGTGTCGCCGAGCGCATGTTCCGCGCCCTGGCAGACGCCGGCGTGAACATCCACATGATCACCACCAGCGAAATCAAGATCTCCGTGCTCGTCGCCCGAGACCAGGCGCTCACCGCGCTGCGGGCGGTGCACCAAGAGTTCGCGCTCGATAAAGTGCCGCCCGTCACGCACGAAACGCAGCAGCTCGCGCCGACCGGCGGCAAGAGCGACGCCGTGGCCGTCGTCGCCAGGCTCCAGAAGATGGAAGAACTGGCGATCGACGATATCGAACTCGACGAAGCGCAGGCGCGCATCACCGTCAGCGGCGTTTCCGATCAGCCGGGTATCGCGGCCACGATCTTCGACACCGTCGCGCAAGGAGGCATCTTTGTCGACATGATCGTGCAAAGCTTCGGCCGCAACGGAACCGCCAGGCTCAGCTTCACCGTGCCCCAAAACCAATACGACAAAACGCTCGAATTGCTCGGTGGGTTGGCCGACCGCCTGAAGTGCGGGCCCATCACGGGCAGTGCCAAGGTGACGAAGCTCTCGGTCTCTGGTATCGGCCTGCGCAGCCACACGCAGGTCGCCATTCGCACCTTCCGCTGCCTGGCCGAGTCGGGCATCAACATCGACCTGATCAGCACCAGCGAGGTCCGCGTCAACGTCGTGGTCGATGGCCGCCACGGCCAGCAAGCACTCAAGTGCTTGCAAGCCGCCTTTGCCGACTGCATGCACTAAGCGGACGTGCGCAAGCTGGCTCGCTTGCCCGGTTGGTTGCCGGCTTGTGCAGTTTCCATGCAATCTGGCGAGTAGGGCGTCCGATAACGCTACAAGATGCCTGCCGTTGTGACGCGTTGCGCGTTCGGATTCGCTCTAGCCTCCCGCACCAGACGCTCATTGCTCGCCTGCCGTTGCTTTCCATCCGCTGCTCCTCGTGTCCCCCGCCCCCGTGATACCCGCCAAGGATGGCATGGTCACTGCCTCCTGGTCCCGCACTAGCCCGTTCCCCACGACGGATCGCTCCTGATTCCGGCGAGTTCCCAGGAGGTCAAGGATGACCTTGCTCACATCGGCGTTCGGATTGTTTCGACATCCGCGAGGCATGGCCCGGCCTCGCCGGCCCAAGCCGCTCTGCTTCGAGCCGCTCGAAACGCGCCAGCTCATGACGACCTCGCCGTTCCACGTGTTCAACAACACGCAGCTCGACGCGTCGGGCACTCGTGCCTTCCAGGACGACCAGATCTATGTCGCGCTCTATGCGCAGGACTACGCACAAACAAGTGCTCCCTACTACTACTTCGACGCCAGCGGCAATGCGCACCTCACGTCCACCGCGCCGGGCAAGGTCATTCCGACCTTCAACCTGACGGCCCTCACGCCCACGGACAACCATACCTACGTCATCCACCTGCCGCAGGAACTCGGCGGCCAGAGTTATGGCCTGCAATCCGCCCGCATGTACTTCTTCATGTCCGACGGCTCGTCAAACGTACCGTCGCTGACCGTCAACTCCGACGCGGTCGGCAGCGTCAACGCGCCGGTCCCCGGCAACAACTACTTCGACTACATCGAATTCTCGCTCAACGCTCCCAACAATCCCGCGGGCAACCTGAACATCGACACCACGAACGTCGACCAGTTCGGCGTGCCGATTCGCATCCTGGTCGACTCGGCCGACCCTGGAAATCCAGCCAACGGTGTGGGCATCGACACGCCGCGCGATCAGGTCATCCAACAGTTCGTCGCGTTCACCAGCGCTCCGAACGATCCGTTCAGAATCATCCTCGACACGAACGCCGGCGCTTACGGACCGTATCGAATCCAGAACCCCAGCGGCGTTCTGGCCGGCCTTCAATCGGCCCAGAGCGTCATCCAAGTCGAAACCATTCTCCAGCACGAAATCAGCGCCACCGCCACGATGCTGCTCGTCTACAGCGGGCAAAGCTTCCCCGACCCCAACGTCACTCCGTTCACGATTCAGGTGCGCGACGAACAGATGCGCGTCACGGGCGCGGCCGCGGCCACCGGCGGCGTGAATTGGACCGTGCAGCGCGGCGCGAACGGCACGGTCGCGACGGCGCACGCCCAGGGGGCCTGGGTCTCGCAGGCGGCCCCGGTGATGACGGCCACGCAGAACACGATTACCGTCGGCAGCACGATCAACTTTCCGACCGACTATCCATTCAACGTCCGCGTCGACGGCGAAATCATGACCGTGACCGGCCTGTTCCAACAGAACCTCAACGGCACGACAACCTGGTACGTGACGCGCGGCGTGGCCGGTTCCACGGCCACCGCGCACAACCAGAATGCCACGGTCTTTTACGACTCCGTCACGCAAAACCCGCTCAATAGTTACTTCAACGCGGCGATCGACCAACTGTTCACGAAGTACAAGGACGGCGAAACCCTTTACGTCCAATCCAAGGCGGACGGCAACGACCGTATCTATCAGGGCACCGTGGTTCAGGTCGATGCCCAAGGCGGCATTGTTCCGTCCGGCGGAAGCTACGTCCTGCGTTTCACCAGCCCCGACGATCCGGATAACATTGCCTACGACGTTTACTATCCGTTCTTGAACGCCAACCGCTACTACTGGGCCGGCTACACGCCCGCGCTTCCGCCCGGCGACCCGCCGCCCCATACGGCCGGAGCCAATTACGCGGCTTACTCGCCCTCGGAGATGGTGTTCGCCTGCAACGGCGTGTTCGCCGACAACGCGTTCCGCCAGGCCCAATATCCGGCCGCCGGCCAACAAAAGGTGCTCGCCGATCTGGAAAACCAGATCGTCTCTGCGCTCAATCGCGGCGTCGCCCAACTCCAGGGCATCAACCACACGGCTCCCTCGGACACCAGCAACACCTGGGCCGACCACGGCCAATACTACGAAAACAATCAGCACAACCAGCCCTGGAATCGCTATGCCCAGTTCTTGCATCAGAACTCGGTAAGCATCGACGGCAAGAACTACGGCTTTGCCTTCGACGACCAGAATGGCTATGCCTCGGATATCGCCGTTGCGAATTTCGAAAGCGTCCGCATCGTGCTGGAGTCCTGGTCCGCGAGCGCGCCCCCGCCTCCTCCACAAGCACTATCGACCTCGATGCGAGGCTTCCTGGCCTCTTACCTGGCCGACTACGCTCCAACCGACGAGGCCGTCGCGCTGCCCGACGTCGCCGATCCTCAGGCCGCGCCCCTATCGATCGTCGATCAGGTCCTGGCCGGCCCAGACGCGGGCCTGGCCTTCTCCGGCTACTTGGGACAAACGGACCAAGACGAAGAAGACGACCCGGCGATCGTCGCAACCGTGTTCTCGATGCGCAGCCTCGTAGCCAGGCGTTTGGCGGGCTGAACCAGCTTCGACATCAGCATTCGCGCGCGTCCGCACGTTGCGTTTACTCGCTGAACGCCTCGCCGCCGCGATGCTCGGGACCATTCACCGGATTGACGCGCGCCGCCGCGCCGTCGGCAAACTCCACCACATAGCCAGTCGCGGCGTCGGCCTGCCCGCGCGGAAAATCCGTGCTCAAGATATGGGCGCCGCTGGCCAGGGCCGCGTCCCGCCGCGCCGGCTGATCAGGGGGCGATGTCTCCAACTCGCCATCGGCCCGGGTACGAATGAAATAACCGGCCTTGGCCAGTTCAGAGATCCTTGCGTCGCGCGGATTGTCCATCACCAGCGTCGCGCAATCCTCGCGCGACGGATCGCTCCGCACGAACATTACCCGCCCGCGCTGCGACGGGTGATCCTTGCTATACAGCGCACGCTGGTCGCCGGCATCGTGCAAGATGAACAACACCTTGCCGCGTGCTTCGTCCACCGTGAGCCAGCCGCGCGTCGTTACCGCCTCGCGCAGGCTGACCGCTTCGCCGCGCACGACGTCCGGCGTGATGATCTTCCCTTCGGCGAAGCTGCCTCGCAGCAGCCCGTCGAGTTGCTCGAAACCCGCGGCGTCGACTTTCTTGATGCGTTTGTCGATCCCCGGCCCTTCGCGTTTGAGCTCAAACAAAAACGAGATGGGCACATGATTCGGATGCGCGTCGGACCACCGCCGCACGGTCGCCAGCGCTTCGGCCAGCGTGCGGCACGTCGTTCCCTCATCGAGCAGCGGAACGTGAAACACCTGGAACTCACCGTTGCGCCAATGCAGGTCGAGCTCGAAGCTCCGCACGCCGCGATCGAGCTGCACGTCGAGCGGCGGATGCGAATAGCTCCAGACCTTGGCCGGACCGCTTGCAATTGGCTTTTCGCGCGTGTGGTAGCTGTTGTGCGTTCCCACGACCTGCAACTGATTCATCCGTAGCGGCTCGTCGGCCCGCGGCGCGCCGCCCGCCGCGAGCGCGACCAGCATGCCCACCACGAGCCATCGACATAGCGTCCCCAAGCATCGTCGCATCGGAATAGCCTCACCGCGGTCGTTTATCCTGGCGGCCTGCGAAGACCGCAAACCGCCATTTTAACCGCGGTACGCGCCCCGTTCAGCCAAAAACTCACGCGCGCCTGCCGCGCTAGCGCTGCCCAGCGGCGTCCACCCGCGCCATCAACTCGCGAATCTCCAGCGGCATGCGAAACGGCAACAGCCGCAGCCGCGGGATGAAAGCCACTTTGCCGCCAAGTGCCGACGGCCGGCGCAAGTGCAACGTGACGCGCGGCGGATTGCAGTAGCCGGCGTAGTCGACATTCGCGATCTCGGCGAGCGGAATACGTTCTTCCCGGCCTCGGTCTCTCACCACCAACGCGTCGCCGTCGTCCCACACTTCATCCGCCAGGCCCAGGATCAGCCACCGCATGACCACGTAACCGAAGCCGGCGAAGATGGCACCGAACGGTAAGAAAGCAAGGCAGAAAACAAGGCTTGCCACGGTTTGTTCGACCACCACGATCGAAATCGCGATGGCCGTGAACAGCAAGATCCCGCCAAACCACACCACCGGAAAGGCCCGCTTGTTGATGAACGTTGCTCGCGAGTTAAGCCGCGTCATGAGGGCGTCCTCCTCGTTGCGGTTCGCTTTGGCCAGGCCCCGGAATGGAAAACGCACCGGCACGCCGGAATGCTCAACCTCGGGCGAAGCGGGACCTGGGCACGCCGGCGGATTCGACTGGCCTTCCGTTCGCAGTCGAAGCATCCACGAGGACAAAAAAGCCGCCGTCGGCTTCTTGCCCGGCGCGGCCCGCTAAGGCTCCCCCAACACGTCGTCCAAGACGTCCTCGGCGACATAGATCGGTAGCTGCGGATCGCAGGTCACCGCCACGGCAATTGCGTCTGAAGGTCGGGCGTCGATCTCAATCAACTCGCCTTCATGCCGTACGCGCAACTTCGCAAAATACGTGTGTTCGCGAAGTTCGCTGATCACCACGTCCTGCAATTCTGCGCCCAACTGTTCCACCACGCTTACCAGCAGATCGTGCGTCAGCGGGCGAGGCGATTGCTGATGCTTGACGCGGCGATCGATGCTCGTAGCCTCGAAAATTCCGATCAGAATCGGAAAGGTTCGCTCGCCGTCGACTTCCTTCAAATAGATAACCTGCTGGTCGTTGATTTCGCTGATAATGATCCGCGACAGCTCCATATGGACCGGCATAGACGGTACCCTTCCTCTTCGAACCGTGAGATGCGGATAAGAAATGGCAGCACTCGATTATAGATGCCGCCGCCGCGACCGGGCTAGTAGCTCGTTGAAGTATTCGACGGGCTGCGCGATCGCAGGAATGCGTTCCTAAAATGACGGCGCAAGCCCTTATTTTACGAGCCGAGCGAAACTTGGCCCCGCACTTGACACGGGTTGAAATAAATATTCGGTGGGCTCCAAAATAAGCGTTCGCCCCCGCGTTACAGCCCCGCCAGATCCCTTGACAGACATACAACGAGACGAACTATTTGCCGCGCGACGAAAGCTTCGCCAGCGCCGCTTCCGCCGCGGCGTGCAATTCTCTGAGCTGCGCAAGCGCCGCCCGTTCTTTCTCGATCACCGCGGCCGGAGCCCGGCTTACGAAGCTCTCGTTCGCAAGCTGCTTTTCCTTCTGGACGATGGCGCCCGAGAGGCGATCGCGTTCCTTTGCCTGCCGGGCGATTTCGGCCTCGATGTCGATATGATCCGCCAGATCCACGAACACCTCGGCGCCAGCCGCGAAGAAGTTCGCGCTCGTTTCCGGCGCTTGAACGCCTTCGCCCCAACCGGTGGCCGTCGCGCCGGCCATCAACTCGAAATACGGCTCCATCGGCTTGAGCAGCCGGACGAACTCTCCGTCGCATCGCACGGCAAACCGCATCTTCGCCTTGGGCGGAATATTCTGCCGGCTGCGAATGTCGCGCAGCCCCTTGAGCAACTCCTGAAACTTGGCAAACCGGGCTTCGATCTCGGCGTCCTGCCGGCGGGTGTCCACGGCCGGCCACGCGGCGACCATCACGCTCTCCGCCGCCGGCGTCGGCGCCGTCAGCCCCCGCGCCGGGGCCGCTTCGCCCAATCGCTGCCAGATGTCCTCGGTGATGAACGGAATCATCGGCTGCAGCAGCCGTACGAGCGCGTCGAGCGTATGCGCCAGCACACGCTGCGCCACCGGCCGCGCGGCCGCGTCCTGCAAACGTCCCTTGGCCATCTCTACGTAGAAGCTACAAAATTCGTTCCAGGCAAAGTCGTACAGCACGCGCGCCGCGTCGCCATAGCGATACGTTTCCAGCGCCGCCGTGGTCTCGGCCGTCACGGTCGCCAGCCGGCTCAAAATCCACCGGTCTTCGACCGCCAGTTCGCCGTCGCTCACCGCGCCCGGCGAGTAGTCTTCCAGGTTCAACAGCGCGAACCGGGCCGCGTTCCACAGCTTGTTGCAGAAATTGCGACCCAGCTCAAAGCGCTCGCTCGTCACTGCCCCGCGCAGCAGCGCCTTGTCCTCCGGCTTGCTCGCCCATTGGGTCGAAAACGCCTGCCCGCACTTCTTGCATTCCACGCGCGGCTGCACGCGGTTCTTCTTCGTCTGCTCGACGGCCGCGTGACAGTGCGGACACTCGAACTCCACCGGCATCCGCACGTCCTGCGTTTCGGTCGTCAGGTAGGCCAGGCTGAAACGTAGCGAATCCGCGCCGAACTTGTCGATCACGTCCAGCGGGTCCACGCCGTTCCCCTTCGACTTCGACATTGTCTCGCCAAAGCCGTCGAGAATCTTGGGGTGGATGTACACCTCGTGGAACGGAATCTCGCCCACATTATAGAGCCCCAGCAGCACCATCCGCGCGACCCACAGCGTAATGATGTCGCGGCTCGTGATCAGCGTGTTCGTCGGGTAGTAGTATGCCAGCTCGGCGGTCTCCTCGGGCCAGCCCAAGGTCGAGTGCGGCCAGAGCCCCGAGCTGAACCAGGTGTCGAGCACGTCCGTCTCGCGAACCAGCTTGTGGCCGGGCACGGCGTCTTCGGCCAACTCGTCCTCGAGCGCGCCGATCAACCACTGGTCGTGCTCGCCGTCGCGATGCCAGCAGATATCGTCGCGGCCGGCGAACGCCTGCTTCAGGTCCGCTTCGCTGGCGGTCTTGCAGTACCACACCGGAATCTGGTGGCCCCACCAAAGCTGCCGGCTCACCGGCCAGTCGCGTTTCTCGCCCAACCAGTCGAGATAGCCCCGCGTGTAACGCTCGGGCACGATCTTCACCCGACCATCGGCCACCGCGTCCATCGCGCTCTGGGCAAGCTGCTCCATCTTCACGAACCATTGATCGGCCAGGTATGGCTCGATCGGCGTCTTCGAGCGATCGCTGTGCGCGAGCTCGATCTCGCGGTCTTCCACCTTTTCCAACAGACCCAACGCGTCGAGATCTCCCACCACGCGCTCGCGGGCCGCTTTCATCGAAAGCGATTGATACGACCCTGCGTTCTCGTTGAGCGTGCCGTTGGGATTCAGAATATTCATCATCGGCAAGCTTTGACGCTTGCCCACTTCATAATCGTTCGGATCGTGGGCCGGCGTGATCTTCACGCAGCCGCTGCCCAGCTCGGGCTTGGCCCACGCGTCGGCCACGAGCGGAATCTCGCGGTTCAGCAGCGGCAGCATCACCTTGCGCCCGGCGCGGGCCATGTCGCGCAACGTGAGCAGCGTCGGCAGCAGCGTCTTGCGCCGCTCGGCCAGCTCGTCGAGCTGTTCTTGCACGGCGTCTTTTTCCTTCGCCGGCGCCGCGGCCAGCTTCTGCTGGAGCTCGACTTCGACCGCGTCGAGCGCGCCGGCCGGATCGGGATGCACGGCCACGGCCGTATCGCCCAGCATCGTTTCGGGGCGCGTCGTGGCCACGTGTACGAACTGCGGTTCGTCCTTCGCCGCCCCGACGATGGGATACTTCAAATGCCAGAAGTTGCCCTTGATCGTCTCGTGAAACACCTCGTCATCGCTTACGGCCGTTTGCAGATGCGTGTCCCAGTTCACCAGCCGAGTGCCACGGTAGACCAGCCCGTCCTTGAACAACCGGTAAAAGGTATGCCGCACCGCGCGCGCGCACATCGCATCGAGCGTGAACCGCGTGCGATCCCAATCGCAGCTACAGCCCATCCGCTGAAGCTGCCCGAGAATGCGCTTCTCGTATTCTTCCTTCCAGGCCCAGATCCGCTCGACGAGCTTCTCGCGCCCCAGGTCGTGGCGTGTCTGTTTCTCTTCCTCGAACAGCCGCCGCTCGACCACGGCCTGCGTGGCAATGCCAGCATGGTCGGTGCCCGGCATCCACAGCGTGTTGTAGCCCTGCATCCGCCGCCAGCGAATCAGCGTGTCTTGCAACGTGTTGTTGAGCGCGTGCCCCAGGTGTAGGGCGCCAGTCACGTTCGGCGGCGGAATCACGATCGTAAACGGTTTGCGCGCCGGGTCCGGTTCGCTGTGAAAATAGCGCCGCTCGAGCCAGAACGGATACCACCGCTCCTGCGCGGCCTCGTGGTCGTACTGCTTGGGAAGCTCCGCGGTATTCGATTCGGTCGACATTGCCTGCACTTTGTTGGGCCTGCACTTTGTTGGTTGCTTCGGCTCGTGGCTTCGCAACTCCTGGTAAGTCCTCGATTTTACCGCTGCCTCGGCGGCTCAAACAGTCGAGTTCCGCCCGCCATGCCTCACCGCGAAATCGCGGCCGCTTGCGGCTTGGCGTCGCCCGACGTGCCGGCCTCGTCCTTGCATAGCTTGTACTCGATACTATCAACCAGCGCGATCCAACTGGCTTCGATCACGTTCTCGCTGACGCCGACGGTTCCCCACACCTCGTCCTCGTCGCGGCTCTCGATCACCACCCGCACGCCCGCCGCGGTGCCGGCCTCGGAATTGATGACCCGCACCTTGTAATCGACCAGGTGCATCTCGGCCAGGTTCGGAAAATGCGCCTGCAACGCCTTGCGCAGCGCCGCGTCGAGCGCGTTCACCGGCCCATCGCCTTCGGCCACTTCGTGCCGCACCTGGCCGTCAATGCCCAGCTTCACCGTGGCTTCCGTCACCACGTTGTCCGGCGCGTCCGCCTCGACGTTCACCCGAAAGTGCATCCGCTCAAAGTGCGAGCGATACGTGCCGGCCACCTTCTTGGCCAACAGGTCGAACGAGCCCTGGGCCGCTTCGAACTGGTAACCTTGGCTTTCGAGCTCCACGACGCGGGCCAAAATGCGATCCATAAGCTGCGGATCTTCGCCCGCCACCTTATCGCCGACGACGGCCTTGATGTTCGAGCGGCCAGACAGTTCGCTGACCAGGATCCGCCGCTCGTTGCCCACCAGTTCCGGGGCGATGTGCTCGTAACTCGACGCCGCCCGGGCCACCGCATGGACGTGCATGCCGCCCTTATGGGCAAACGCGCTCTGGCCCACGAACGGCTGGCTGGACCGCAGCCGCAGATTCGCCGTTTCGTAAATGAATCGCGACAGCTCGGTCAAATGCTCCACGGCGCCTGGCTGCAACACTTCATAACCTTTTTTCTTCACGGCCAGGTTCGCGCCCACCGAGATCAAGTCCACGTTGCCGCAGCGCTCGCCCAGCCCGTTGATCGTTCCCTGCACCTGCGACGCGCCGGCATCGACCGCGGCCAGCGAGTTGGCCACCGCCAGTTCGCAATCGTTGTGGCAGTGGATGCCGACCGGAACGGGCAGCGCCGCCACGGCTTCGCGCGTGATCGCGGCGATCTCCTCGGGCATCGTGCCACCGTTGGTGTCGCACATCACGATCGTGCCCGCGCCGGCCTCGGCGGCCGCCTTCACAGTCCTCAGCGCATAGTCGGAATCGAGCTTCCAACCGTCGAAAAAATGCTCGGCGTCATAGATCACCTCGCGCCCGGCGTCGCGCAGATAGCGGATCGTCTCGGCGATCATCGCCAGGTTTTCTTCCAGCGATACCCGCAACACTTCGGTCACGTGAAAGGCCGACGTCTTGCCCACCAGCGTGATGACCGAGGTATTCGCGCTGACCAGCGAACGGACGCCCGGATCGTCCTCGGGCCGCACGCCGCGGCGGCGCGTCATGCCAAAGGCGCACACCTTCACGTGCTTCAGGTTCAGCTCCTGCACGCGCGCGAAATACTGCGTGTCCTTTTCGTTCGAAGCCGGAAAGCCGCCCTCGACGAAATCGAATCCCAGGCTGTCGAGCCGCTCGGTAATCAGCAGCTTGTCCTGGAGCGAGAAGTTGACGCCTTCGCCCTGGCTGCCGTCCCGTAGGGTCGTGTCGTACATCTGAATCCGACGCATGGTTTGCTTTTCCGATAGCTCGAGAGTGAAAAAATGCTGGGAACAAGAACGAAAAAAGCCCCGCGGCCTTCACGGCCTCGGGGCTTGCTTTGAATCGGTATCACACCGGTTCGCCCTTACGGCCGCGCCTCCCAAATAATCTCAATAATCCCAACCACCGCGACGGCGGGCGGAGCGACGAGCGAGCAGGAGCGGCGAGCGGCGAGCATGGGTAAAGTCTCACAAGGAGCGTTCAACTTAAGGCTTTTTAGCATAGCGCTGTCCCAGGCGAAAGTCAACGCCCCGTGGCGACCGCATCTCGTGCCGGAGAGTGCTCATCCTCGGGCTGCGGTTCTCCGCGGGCTTCCGCCAACTCGCGTTCGAGTTCGCGTACCCGCGCTACCACCAGGTTGAACTCCTGGGCGATCTCCTGCCAGAAGTCCTTCTCCCGGAAATGGATCGGTTCCACCGGATTGCCCGCCGCCAAATCGCGCATCGACCGCCGCATGCGCAGCAGCGGCCCGACAAAACGGTTGCTCACCGCCACGACGTCGAACATGATCAGCGGCACCAGAATCGACGAGGTTAATATCAGCGGGCCGTACTGAACGAAGAATTCACTGATCGCGAAGTATTCCAGGAACGGCCGGTCGGGGTACGTGATCGCTCGCACGCACAGCGTGATCAAGCAAATCGTCAGCACCGAAAAGCACCAATAAGCGGCAATGCGCACCAGCAGCGCACCCTGCACCTGACGGTCAACGAACAATTGTCGGCGTGGAGTAAGTCGAAACATGATGCTCCTCGAATCGAGAATCAAACAACGTGCGCCAAACGTTTCGGACCGCGGCCTACCGACCCAGAGATTCGGCCGTGCTGTTCAAGGTGTCGTTCACGCTACAACCCATCGTCCGCGCGCCCGACACGGCAATCAACATGATGAGCGCCAGCATCACCGCATACTCGACGGCCGTCGGGCCGTCGTGCTGACCAAAGAATCGCCGAATTCGCTCAAGGGTTCGCCGCACGTCGAGTCGCTGCCGGAGACATGTGAAAGGTCATTACGTCCAGGACTAGCACAAACATAGGGCGCAATGTGCGTGGACGCCCCCGCGCGCAAAATTCGACCGCCACTCGCGGCACTTACAGCCGGCATAATCCGCGTTACTAAAACGCTCGCCAGCCACAAAAACCACGGCAAAAGCGTGCTCCGCACGACCGCGACACGCGTATTTTTCGTCGCGCAAGAATTCCGGCGTATTCCGCCAGCGGGTCAGATCTTTTGAATCGACAGCTCGTGAGCCGCCATGAACGCCTCGGCCTCGGCCCGGGAAAAGACGCCGTCCGTCGCGCTGATCGAACGCACGCAACTTGCGCCGATCGCGCTGCCCCAGCGAACGCAATCCACGAGATCCCGGTCCAACAGCAGCCCGGTGATGAACCCCGCGTCGAAAGCGTCGCCCGAGCCGGTGCCGCCCTTGTACTCGACCGGATACGTTCCGGCCCGCAAACGCTCCCTGCCCGAGACAATCACCGAGCCGTGTTCTCCGCAGGTGATCACGACCGCGCCGGCGCCGGCCGCGGCAAACTTCTCCGCCTGCCGCACCGGATCCTCTTCGCCGGTGAGCACGCGCGATTCATCGATGTTCGGCAAAAACACGTCCGTCTCGGCCAGCACGCTTTCGAGCTTGGGCCAATGGTTGCCCGGCCCCGGCAGCACGATGTCGAGCACCGTCTTTACGCCGGCCGCGCGGGCCTCGCGAAACAGCGCCGCCAGCGGTTCGCCCTCGAGCGCCGGCATCAGCAGGTAGCCGCCGACATACAGCACGCCCGCTTGTAACATCTGTTCGCGCGGAATGTCGCTCACCTGCACCCGGGCGTTCGCACCCACGCAGTGCACGAAGCGCCGATCCTCGCCGCTTACATTGATAATCAGCGTGCCGGATGTCTCCTCGCCATCGAGTTGGCGAATATGCTCAACTCCCGCGCCCGCGGCCGCCAGCTCGTCGATCATAAAGCGGCCAAACGCGTCGCGCCCCACGCAGCCCACGACGCCGACGTTGACGCCCAGCCGCGCAAGATCGACACCCACGTTGGCCGCGCAGCCGCCGGTGGCCAGCGGCAAACGCTTCGATAAAACCAGTTCGCCCGCCGCGGGAACATGGTCGATCGGATCGCAAAGATGGTCCGCAACCAGAATGCCCACGCTGAGACATTCGAGTGTTTTTGAGCGTGCTGTCGATGAGGTCATGATTCGTGGTGCCCTGCGGCACGGCATGGCTGTGGGGGAGCGGCGGATAGGCGCGGTTGTTCCGTCGGTCAGCGAACTTCCGTGCCGCCCAAGATACCCGCGGCCACGGGGCTTGCCCATGCCCCCGCGCTTGAGCTAACGGCCCGCGGCAATCAACCGCTCCTCGATCACCGCGAAGATTCCCCGCGCGACGTCTTCCTTCGGTCCCGAGAGCGCCGTGAGCACGTTGCCCTGGCGGTCAATCACCTCGACGCTGTTATCCAGCGAGTGCATCGCCTCGGCGCCGTTGGAGACCATCAGATCGCAGTGTTTCTTTTCCAGCTTCGCCAGCGCCCGCAGCCGATGATCCTCGGTCTCCAGGGCGAAGCCGACCAGCCATTGGCGCGTCTTTTGCGCCCCGAGCGTGGCCACCACGTCGGCCGTTTCTTCCAGGTGCAGCACCAACGGTTCGCCGGTCTTGGCGATCTTGCTCGTGGCCACCTTCACCGGGCGATAGTCGCTCGGCGCCGCCACGCCGATCAGGCCGTCGCACTCGGAAAAAACCCGCTGCGCCGCGGCCAGCATATCCTCGGTCGAGATCACCGGAATCACGCGCGCCGCGCTCGGATATTCGATATCCACCGGCCCGCTGACGATCACCACCTCGTGCCCGCGTTCGAGCGCCGCCTCGGCGAGCGCCCGCCCCATCCGGCCGCTCGAAGCGTTCGTCAGGTAGCGCACCGGATCGATGTACTGCCGCGTCGGACCAGAAGTAATCAGAATGCGGGCCATACCAGGGCAACTCAAATAGTTCAAGCTGGGTGCCACTGCTGGCTTGTCCAGCAGTGCCTTGCTGTCGAGAGTTTTTCGGCAATTCGCACTGCTGGACAAGCCAGCAGTGGCACACGGAACAGCCCAAGATGAAACTCTGAGTAGCCCTGCGGGCCATACGTCGGCACTTGCCATTGCCAAAAACTACACCGCCAAAAAAACTACACCACGCGCCGCGGCGCCAGCAAGCCATCGATCGCAGCCAGAATGGTCTCGGGCGCGGACATCCGGCCCACGCCGCGTCGCCGGCAACTCAACCAGCCTTCTTCCGGATCCACAAAGTGCAACCCGTCCTCGCGTAGTCGGGTCACGTTCCGCTGCACGGCCGGCTTTTCCCACATTTCACAGTTCATTGCAGGAGCCAGCAGCACCGGTCCCGTGAACGCCAAGAGCAGCGTGCTGAGCAGGTCGTCGGCCATGCCGGTAGCGGCCTTGGCCAGCACATTCGCCGTCGCGGGAGCAATGCACAGCAGTTCGCCGCGCTCGGCCAACTCGATGTGCGATCCGAGTGGAAACCGCGGATCGAACGTATGTTCGAGCACCGGGCGACCGGTCAGAGCGGTGAACGTGGCCGGGCCGATGAACTCGCGCGCCGTGGCGGTCATCACGACCGAAACCCCGGCGCCGGCCTGCACCAATTGGCTCACGAGCTGCGCGGTCTTGTAGGCCGCGATGCCGCCGCTGACGCCGAGGATGATTTCGCGCCCCATCATAACTTCATTATAGATCGGCAACGGTGCGACGCATCGGCCTTGGGTCGAGACGCTTGAAACCAACAAAAATCCCCCCAGGTAATGCCGGGGGGGTGAGGTCTTCGATGCCAGCGGCACCTGCCGAGAACGGCCAACAGCACTCCGTGAACGGCCGGGCGGCGTCGACGAATTACAGGTTCGCCAGGTCCAGCTCCGGCGGCCCGCCGCCGGTCTCTTCGCCAGCCACTTGCAACTGCAACGACGTGTCCAGGTAGATCTTGTCTTGCATGATCTCTTGAATCACGACTTCCAGCTTGTTGTCGCCCTTCATATCCACCAGCGGGCGAGCGCCGGCGTTGAGCGCCACCAACCGCTTTTGAATCAGCGTCGACAGCTTGAAGCGGCCGCCCACCTTGTTCACGATCTCTTCTTCGCGCAGCTCGTCGATCATTTCGTTTAACCCTCGGGGGAGCAGATGATTTCGCGTATTTGACGAACGGCTCGTTCGACGTCGTCGTTGATGATTTGATGCTGGTAGGTCGCCGCCTGAGCCAATTCGCGGCGGGCCACGGCCAAGCGTTTCTGAATCGCCTCTTCGCTCTCCGTCCCACGCGACCGCAGCCGCCGCTCGATTTCGGCCAGATCCTGCTCCGGATCGGTGGTCGAACTGGGGTGAACGAAGATCGTCTCGGCCGCCGGATAGCGCTGCCGCACGGCCAGGGTGCCTTGAACGTCAATCTCTAAGATTATCGACTTCCCCGCGGCCAGACTAGGGGCAACCTCGCTCTCAAGCGTTCCGTACCACGTGCCGCTCGAAAAAACCTCGAAACATTCGAGAAACTCGCCCGCAGCCCGCCGCCGCGCAAATTCGTCCCGGCTGATGAAATAGTAGTCTCGGCCGTCCACCTCGCCGGGCCGCGGCGAACGCGTCGTCGCCGAAACGCTGGCCCGCAGCCCCGGGCATTTATCGAATAGCCGCTTGAGCAGCGTCGTTTTGCCGGCGCCCGAGGGACCCGAAATCACGATCAGCTTACCGGCTCGTTGCGTCATCATGGTCAGGGGCATGGCCGATCATCCTTGGCCGGCGGGACTAACGTGCGACCGGCTCCGCCCATCAGAGGGGCGACAGCCCGGCGCGATCACGCTTCAGGTGCACTCATTTCCTATTCAACGTTCTGAATCATCTCGCGAATCCGTTCGATCGCGGCCTTGATCTCGATCACGTGCCGCGAAATCTGCACATCGTTGGCCTTCGAACCGATCGTATTCGTCTCGCGAAACATCTCCTGCGTCAAGAACTCCAGCTTGCGACCCGAACTTTCGCTTAGCTCCAACGTCGCGCCAAACTGTTCGAGGTGGCTCCGCAGGCGGACAATCTCCTCCGAAATATCGCTGCGCTCGGCGTAAATGCTCAGCTCGCGAATCAAATCGTCCGGCTCGAGCGTGATTTTATACTGCTCCAGCGACTTCGAGATCCGCTCCATCAGCCGCTCGCGGTACGACTCCCGTACCTGCGGCGCCCGGGCGTCGATCGCGTCCAACTCGCCAGCCACGGTCGCGCAGTTCGCCGCCAGATCGGCGGCCATCGCGCGTCCTTCGTCGGCGCGCATCTTGGTCATTTGCCGCATCGCTTCTACCAGCGTGTCGCGCACCAGCGGCCAGTCGCGTTCCACGTCGAAGCTCGAAGCGCCGTTCTGCTGCACCACGCCGGGCAGCGCCAGCAACTCCTCAACGCTCACCGGCTGCGAGACGTGCCACTCGCGATACAGCTTCTCGAGCTGATTGCGATAGCCCGAAAGCACCTCGACATCGAGCCGATAGTCGTCGCTCGACCGCGCTCGATCGATTCGCAACGAGACCTGCACCGTGCCGCGCTTGATGTGCTCGCGAACCTGGCCCTCGACCAGCGGCTCGAGCATCGAATAACCTTCGCCCGAGCGAACCGTCAGCTTGAAGTACCGGCTATTGATGGTGCGTACTTCGGCCGAGACTGCCATCGAGGCATTCTTCCGCTGCGCCTCACCGAAACCGGTCATGCTCAGTAGCACGGGGGACGAGTTCCTCTTCAAAGGTCGACTGGGCGGCTACTCGGACTTCGCGGGCGCATCGGCCGCGGCTGGCGCCGCATCGGCCGGTGCCGTTGGCGTAGCGCCTTGAGCAGGAGCCGCGTCCTGCCCACCGGCAGGCGCTTTGGAAGCGGCCTCGTCGAGCCCCATCTTGGCCGAGGTGCCAAGCTCTTGGCTAAGCAGCGCTTCGCCCGAGGTATTAAGCACCTTCACCGAGGCGGCGCAAAGCAGGATCCAAACCGTGGCCACCACGATCGTGATCCGCGTGAACAGGTCGCCCGCCTTGGTGCCGAAGGCGCTCTGTCCCCCCAACCCGCCGAACGCGCCCGCCAGACCGCCGCCCCGGCCGCGCTGAATCAGCACGAGCAGAATCAGAAACACCGAGGTGAGAAACAGCACGATAGGAAGGATGATGCTCAACATGGTTCGACTTGGTTTTCCTCTGGCTGAGCGGAATAGATGCTTATTCGTGGCCGCGCGACTCTCGTTGTCGCACGCCCCCCTTGTACCGTCGCCAATCGCGGGACCGCGGCCTTCCTCCCAGATCAACAACGCACCCGGAGGAACAAACGCCGGGCACACGGCCCGATGCGTTCGCCGCCTGCGCGACTACTGGTGAGCCGCGGCGACAATGCCCAAAAACTCGTCGGCCTTCAGGCTGGCGCCGCCGACCAACGCTCCGTCGACGTTCTCTTGAGCCAGCAGCTCCGCGGCATTGCTAGCCTTCACGCTCCCGCCGTACTGAATCCGAACGCTCTCGGCGACTTGGCCATTGTAGCGGTCGGTCAGGATTTTGCGAAGCTCTCTATGGACCTCCTCGGCTTGCTCGGGCGTGGCCACCTTTCCGGTCCCAATCGCCCAAACCGGCTCATAGGCGATCACCACGCCGGCCATCTGCTCGGCCGACAGCCCTGCCAGCGAGCCATCGAACTGCGTCTCGATCACGTCGTTGGTCTTGCCGGCCTCGCGTTCAGCCAGTAACTCGCCCACGCACACGATCGGCGTCAACCCCGCGGCCAGCGCGGCATGCACCTTCTTATTGATGTCGGCGTCGGTTTCGCCCAGGATGTGCCGCCGCTCGCTATGCCCCAAGATCACATAGTCGCAGCCCAGGTCGAGCAGCATCGTGGTGCTGATTTCGCCGGTGAACGCGCCATTGGCTTCCGGATACAGGTTCTGAGCGCCATACCCGAGCGGCGTGCCGGCGGCCGCCTCGCGAACCGCGTCGAGGTACACGAACGGCGGAAACACCGCGATCTCCACGTCTGGATACGAAGCCGCTCGCTCGGCCAGCGCCCTGGCCAGCGCAACCGCGCCAGCCCGATCGAGATTCATCTTCCAGTTGCCGGCAATAAACGGTCGACGCATGCTCACCCTTCTTTCACCGCCCGAGAAAATTCGTCTAGGAAAAACGCAACCCTAACACGCTCTAAAACGTCCCCGAGGCGTGTCCGCTGCGGACACTCCCGCGACGGGCAAAGATCCTAGGAGATGCTCTTACCCAACAACTCCGCGAGCTTCCGCAGTTGGCCGGCGGCCTTCGCATACTGCTCGGGCAGCAACGCCTGAGGGCCGTCCGACATGGCTTCTTCCGGACAATTGTGAACCTCGATGTGGACGCCGTCCGCGCCGGCAGCGATTCCCGCCATCGCACAGGGCGGAATCAAGTCCGGCCGGCCCGTGGCATGGCTCGGATCGACGATGATCGGCAAGTGCGACAGCCCCTTGCAGGCCGGCACCGCCGCCACGTCGAACAGATTTCGCGTCGACGTGTCGAAACTCTTGATCCCGCGCTCGCACAGCACCACATGCGGATTGCCTTGCGAGAGGATATACTCCGCGCTCATCAACAGATCGACCACCGTGGCGCTCATCCCGCGCTTCAGCAGCACGGGCTTCTTCGTCTGCCCGACTTCGGTCAGCAGGGTGAAGTTTTGCATATTCCGCGCGCCGATTTGAATCATGTCGGTATACCGGTCGACAAGCTCCACGCGGCGGGGGTCCATCACCTCGGTAACGATGGGCATGTCGTGCTTGTCGCCGATCTCGCGAAGGATCTTCAGCCCCTCCTCTCCCATGCCTTGATAGGCGTAAGGGCTCGTGCGCGGCTTGAACGCGCCGCCGCGAAGAATGTTGGCGCCGGCCGCCTTGACCGCCCCGGCAATAGCATCCAGACGCTCGGCGTTTTCGATGGCGCACGGTCCGGCAATCATCGCCAGGTGCCCGCCGCCAACCTTGACCTTACCAACCGGCACCACGCTCGGTTCCGGATGCGCGTCGAGACTGGCCAGCTTATAGGCCGGCAATACGCGGATGACCTCAGCCACGCCCGGCAGCACCTGAAACTGCTCCGGCTGGAACTGCGATTCGTCGCCAATCACGCCGACAATCGTACGATGCGTGCCACGGCTGAGATGCGCCTTGAGTCCCAGGGCCTCGACCTTTTCCAACACATGGTCGACTTGCTCGTCGGTGGCGCCGGATTTCAAAATGATAATCATGAATGAACGCGATCGTTTTATTAGGGATAAAGAATGGGGGGGCCTGAACCGGCGGAAGCACGTGGCTCGTGGCGGGGGAAGCCGGTTCGACTCTTTACTACTGACGACAAGCCCCTGGAACCGTTTTAACTGCAACCACTTTACTCGACAGGGGCCATCTTTGCGTAGGACCCCAGCACCTCGAATCGCAGGGCTTTTTTACCCACCGCGGCAATCGCCTTCCGCACCCGAGGCTCGGCCTCGTGCCCTTCAAGCTCTACAAAGAACATGTAACCGCCCTCGGGTCGGGCAATCGGAAACGACTCGATCCAGGTCAGGTTCAATTGGGCCCGCCGAAAGACGTTCATCGCGTCGGCCAAGGCTCCCGGCTGATGAGCGACTTCGAACATCAGGGCGCACTTGTCCTTGCCCGTCCGGGGCCCGGTCTCATTGCCAATCACGGCAAATCGGGTCACATTCGACTTATTATCTTCGATGTCCTGGGCCAGGACATCGAGCCCATATTGCACGCCCGCCTGCATGCTGGCGATCGCCGCGGCCCCCGACTTTTCGCCCGCGATTTGCGCCGCCGTCGAGGTGCTCGTCACTTCGACCAGCCGAGCGGCGGGCAGATGCTTCGCCAGCCAATTGCGGCACTGGGACAGGGCCTGCGGCTTACTATAAACCTCCTGCACCTCGGACCGACCGCATTTACCCAGCAGATGATGGTGGATCCGCAGTTGGACCTCGCCGCAGATCTTGGCCGGCATCCGCGTAAACATATCCAGCGTGTCGGCCACGCGGCCATCGGTCGAATTCTCGATCGGCACCAACCCGAAATCGACCTGCCGCGCGTTGATCTCCTCGAACACGGCCGCGATGCTCGCCACGGGCACCAACTCCACGCTCTGGCCAAAGCGGTAAATCGCCGCCAGGTGGCTATAGCTATAGGCCGGCCCCAAAAAGGCCACTCGGAGCGACTTTTCCAGCGATCGCGAACCGCTGATCAGCTCTCGAAAAACTGCCCGAAGAGAGCGTTCCGGCAACGGCCCTTCGCTCAGTGACACCACCCGCCGAAGCACCTCCTCCTCGCGGGCCGGGGCGTAGGCCGCTATCCCGCTCTTATTTTTGATCTTACCGATGTCCAGGGCGTGTTGGGCACGCTCGTTCATCAGCTTGACGAGCTGATGATCAATCCGGTCGATCTTGGCCCGTAGATCCTGCAACGAGGGCGCACGCGAAACAGAGCTTCCCGAGGATTTCTTCGGTGTCTTCTCCCGCGCCATAGATTTGGGTGGTCCGAAAACAGGCCAAACAGGGGATCGCATCGTCGCCCACGCTGGCAACGCAAAGAGGCGACCCACCTTGTACTTGGGTCAAATCCAGGTGTCAAGCGACGGCCCTGCCCGGCAAGCGGTAACTCCGTCTTTCATCGCGAGCTGTTTCCATGCGCCACGGGCGGTTCCAATCCTGCAAATTGCCGAGAAACGCTCGGGCGGGCAAAACGCGACCGCCACTGGTGCCAATGAACGCAAGCAAGTCTAGCCGATAGATTCATCGCCCCGGCGCTCCCCGGCCCGAATTTCATCGCGAATTTCGCGTTGTGAGCGTACAGAACGCGGACACCCTCCCCCCGCCTCCAGACGCCGGGCAAAAACTCCTGTCAAAACGGCAGCAGCGCGGGGCGTGCGGATAGCCTCATGCCAAAACGGCAGGTTTTTCCCAGGTGTCCCACCAAGCCCGAATAATCGCGATCCACCCCGTGTATCTAAGTCGTATATTTGCATATAGTTACCGCACGCAATCACCCCTCGGCGGCAAACCGGCATACCACTTGCTATTTTGCATGACCAACCTCGTGCACTGCCCGGCCTGGCATTAGAACAATTAGAAGCGGCCTGGAGGCCTGGCAGGACGGCGAGGCAATCCCATCCACCAATTTCTTAAAAGCAACTTCAAATACCCAAGTCAGATACGGCGGCTGTCCGCTCGCGTGTCGAGCCGCCTTGATCATTTCGAAAGGAGCGCGGCATGGCAAAAGGCGAAAAGATTATCGGCATCGACCTCGGCACCACGAACTCCGTGGTCGCGGTCATGGAAGGCAAGGAAGCCAAGGTCATTCCCAATCAGGAAGGCAATCGGCTGACGCCCAGCGTCGTGGCTTTCACGGACAAGGGCGACGTTCTCGTCGGCGACTTGGCTCGACGTCAGGCCGTGACCAATCCCACGAAAACCGTCTACTCGATCAAGCGGTTCATGGGCCGTCGTCACAACGAGGTCCAGTCCGAAGAGAAGATGGTTCCCTATGAAATCACGGGCGGTGCCGACGACTACGTCAAAGTCAAAGTCGGCGACAAGGAATACACTCCGCCCGAGGTCTCGGCGCGCACCCTGCGCAAGCTCAAGGAAGCCGCCGAGGCGTACCTCGGCCACAAGGTGAACAAGGCCGTGATCACCGTCCCGGCCTACCTCAACGAC
>CAZRCI010000058.1:0-24665 GCA_964598535.1 uncultured Planctomycetaceae bacterium
AGGAGGAATCGCAAGCATACTACTTGCGAGCGCGAACCTACAGTCCTTGGGTTGCCCGGTTCATCTCGCAAGACCCGCTCGGCTTCGATGGCGGTGATTGGAACCTCTTCCGGTATGTGATGAACAATCCAGCGAATGGTGTCGATCCAAGCGGGAAGCTGCTTGGCTTTGGTTATGGGAACTATTGTGGGTTTAGTAGAAGAGGCCCCAGTGATCCAATAGATTCATTAGATGCTGCATGCCAAGAACACGACCAGTGTCTTGCCACGTGGGTTCAATTCATCATTCCTTGTAGACGCCGTTACTGCGATGCAATGCTTTGCACTGCAGCGGCTCGATCGCTTGTTTCCGGTTGCAATAGATCCCCTGACCCGATCGCATGTCGGGCTGCAGCAGTTCAAGTTGGGGCATTGATGTGTTCGGTTGGAACTGGTTTGGGCATTCCTCCATTTCCTTGGTGATAGATTGTAATAGCGTTTACTATGATGAATGCAAGAAACACAAACACTTGCAATCCCGTGACGTTAATCCTTATCTGCGCAGCGATACTTGGTGGCCTCAGCTTCATTTTTCTGACATTTGAGCGAGGTGGGCGATGGGATCGGTACGCCGGTGGTGGCAATTTCATTGGAGTCAGGCCTTCAATATCGCCAATAGGAAATGAACTCGTCTATGCATCACCTCGGACTGGACAGGGAGATATCTATCTAACGAAAGTCGATGGCACTTCACCTAAACGATTGACGTTTGATGTAAACTACGAAGGCGATCCGGCTTGGTCGTTTGATGGTAAGAAAATCGCGTTTGTACGCGAACACCCTAGAGGATCCAGCATTTGGATTATGGATCGAGATGGCACCAATTGTCGACGAATTACAGATGCCAACTGGCATTATGATTCGGGACCGTCGTTTTCACCCGATGGCGGGCAGTTAGTCTTTTCGCGAGTGCCGATGACCGCATCTCATTTGCGTACGGAACTATATACGATTTATGTAGACGGTAGCCATGAAACTAGGCTGACTTCGAACGATCGCGCTAACTGGCAAGCAAAGTATATTCCCTCAACTGGCGAAATCCTATATTGCGTTGACTCCGATGAGATTCGAGCTCTTGATCCAAGCACAGGTCAGTCGCGATTGATTACTTACGGTAGCTCTCCAGCGATTGATGCCGATAGCAATGCTCTTGTATATATCTATAGAGATAAATTATCGAAATCATTCGAGTACGATCTATTTATTACTGATATCGAAGGACAAACAAAGGCTCAAGTCACACATACAGGTGGATACAAATCCGATCCTGCATTTTGGCCAGATAAGCAGCAAGTCATCTTCATACAAGGCATATCGGATAACCAAAAGGCTGTCTCGGTTAACCTCGAAAATCATGAGACGCATGATTTGTTTTCAATAAAATAGCAGCAGCCACGGAGATGAACAGCCCGGCGAATGGTGTCGATCCAAGTGGGTTGGTAGCCTTCAATAGCACGAACTGTGGCTCTGCTAATCCTACATCGAATACCGCTGGCTGCGGCGTCCATCGCGGAATCATCTTTCTCGGTTTTGACGCAGAGTGCGTTTGCCGATGCGCGGGATCAAGTGACTGGGACAACTTTGCTCGTGGATGTCTTGACTGTGCGCAACGCGCTGGGGTGCCTCCCGATGAGGCGCATGCGCGATGTTATGAGATTGCCGATTCGACCTATGGCAGAATTGCCGGACTTATTTCACGGATCGACATTGGAATACGGTGCCAGGGGTGTGTAAGGTGCAATGACACTTTCTGCGGAACGTATGAACCTCCTTACACATACTGATCGTCACAAAGGAATATGTTCGTGACCCGCGACATTCTCATTGTAGTAGCTCTCGATGCCGTCTTGATATTAATCGCGGCGTGTTATATTGGGCTTACAGGTCAATCATGGGTGGCACAGGCAAGCCCGCAGATAGCGGTTTTTGCGGTACTAGTCGGTCTAGCATGTACTGCCGTCGCGGGGATGCTGATTAACCGCTTGCCTGTGGGCGTTGCTGGAATCGCTGCATTGTGGGGCGTGTTCGTTGGCTTGGATTTAGCTACTTCGTCCGCTTCATTCAGTGGTGTTGCGTCTCAAGCTATTATCTGCTTTGCTGTTCAGCTAGTAGTCTTCATTGCCGCATGGTGGCTGGCACACCAAGTTGCCGCTTATCGGCAATAGCGACGATTACCGCGTCGGCCGTTTGAAAAACTTGGCAAAAAAGAACAAGAAAGAGGGACACTACAGGCCTGTTCGGCACATCGATCGTTGCGATCGCGATTTGAGGTGAGAGTACTGAAGAACAGAAGACCTTAGAGAGAGCCGCCGTGATCGGTGCATCGGACGTCGAGTACACGCAAGAACCTGCCGGCTATGGTGGCATCCTCAGCCAGCGGCGTTTCTCGGGCAAGAAATCGATGCAATCTCAACGAGTTGCACTTCTCAGCTTGGTACGGTTACTACATTCTTCCTGGCAATACAACAGGTGGCATTGGCCTAGACGGGCGGCCGCCCACGCCCGCGGAAGACGCGGCCCTGGTCAATCTTTGGAGACGCATGAAAAGCGACCGCGGCCGTTCCTGGCTGTTGACTAGTTGGAACGGCCCAGTGAACTGTGTCACAGTTTCTTACGGTTTCGTTGGCTGGACACCGGAAAACGGAGGTCCACCATCAAATGGCGACCCATCGCCGAGTCCCACCCCACCGTCGTCCCCAGGGCTGGAGATGGCGGCAGACGTTATTTTTGAGTGCCGTTCTTATCACGAAAATGCAAAGCGATTTCGACAGCCATCGCGGCATAAACAAGAGAGCGGTTTTAAGCCGCTGCGCCACCCTCGGTTTTGCATTTAGTTGCTGTGGCATCCTGGGAGTGTGTCTGGGGCTCGGAAGTATCGCTCTGCGATTGCACCTTCTTGACGGCCTTGCGCTGTGGACAATGGTGATTATTGTCGGTCTGTCGTTTTGGTCAGTACCTGGATTGCTGTTGAGTGTGGCTGGGATGTATAGCGATCGACGGAGGCTCGCCTCGTGGGGCATTTTATTGGGATTGTTTGGGGCACTCTTTCTTGCTGATGCGCAGTTCGTATTACGCATGATGCTGCGTCCCTAAAGATGCGACCGCCTAGCAGGCCAACATCACCGACTTCTACCTCTACAAAGCCTTCGGCGACATCTGCACGAGGAAATCACCCGCAACCACCGCTGCCGCTCGATTAGAGGAACTCGTCGACCTAGCCTACGAATGGTTCGGATACAAAGACCGCTTTGAAATTGAAACGTCGATTTACCCACAAGCCCTCGCGGCCTGAACCACGATCCCTTTTTGTGGTCCTATTTAGTTGTAAACGCCGCCCTCATTTTTTCCGCTTGGGCTTCTTGGTCTCCAATGCGCTCCGACGTCTCCGTGTGATCTGCTCCAGAGATTCCGCATTCCGCTCTCCCCACTCATAGAGCAGGAAAAGGGGTTCGATGAATCGATGGCCGAGCGGCGTCAGTGAGTACTCGACCATCGGAGGCACGACTGGGTGGACCTTCCGACGGATCAATCCGTCCCGCTCCATCTCGCGGAGCGTCTGGATGAGCATCTTCTTCGAAATCCCCGGGAGGGATCGTTCCAAGGCGCCGGTGCGGCAGACCCCGCCGTGAATGTGGATGGCATGGAGAACCATGCTCGTCCACTTTACGTGGAAAATCTCCAGCACGCGGCGCGTCGTGCAGTTCTCGTCGAGGACCAATGGGTCGCCTTCGGGGATGAAACGGGTCATGCAATGCCTACTTCAGGGAATCGGTAACCAAATGGTGACTACGGCACCAAACGGTAACTTCTGGTTGAAAGTGCGACAAGTGACTAGTTTATCATCCAAGGCCATGACGAGTGACGGCATTGCTCGGATCGGTCCAAACAATTTGCAATTAACCTGGAGGGTTCCATGCCACGCATCGTTCGCTTTGCTCAACTCGGTGGTCCGGAAGTCCTGACTCTGGATGAGGTGGAGGTTCCCTCCCCCGGTCCAGGCGAGGTCCGCATCCGCACGCATGCGCTCGGATTGAATCGGGCGGAGGTGATGTTTCGTACCGGCCAGTACGTCGACCAACCCAGGTTTCCGTCCAAGATCGGATACGAGGCGTCCGGCGAGGTCGAATCCGTGGGAAGCGGCGTCCTCGGATTCAAGGCAGGCGACGCGGTCAGCGTGGTGCCAGCGTTCGACATGATGACCTATGGCGTGCATGGAGAACTGGTGCTCGCCCCGGCTGCAGCGGTGGTCAAGCACCCGCCGAGCCTGGCGTGGGAGGAAGCCGCTGCCGTCTGGATGCCCTTCATTACCGCTTACGGCGGACTCGTCGATCTGGCCAAGCTCCAAGCGGGGGACACCGTCCTGATCCCGGCCGCATCCAGCAGTGTGGGGCTCGCCGCGATCCAGATTGCCCGCATGGTCGGCGCCCACCCGGTCGCTCTTACACGCACCAGTGCCAAACGCCCCCAACTGCTCGAAGCCGGCGCCGAAACCGTCATCGCCACCGCCGAGGAAGACGTCGCCACCCGAGTGCGCGAACTCACGGGTGGCGTTGGCGCCCGCGTTATCTTCGACCCGGTCGGCGGACCTGCCTTCGCCAATCTCGTCGATGCAGCCTCGAAACACGCCATCGCCATTATCTATGGGGCACTGAGTCCCGGGCTGACTCCAGTCCCCTGGTTGAAAATGTTCGGCAAGCGTCTGACTCTTCGCGGCTACGAACTCTTCGAAATCACCACCGACGAGGCGCGGCTCAAGGGAGCCATCGATTTCATCCTCGACGGTCTCGCCCGGGGCCTTCTCAAACCGGTTATCGCCAAGACGTTCGTCCTCGACGATATCGTCGAAGCTCACCGCTACCTCGACTCGGGCTCGCAAGTCGGCAAGGTGGTCGTCACAGTGCCCCGCTGAAAAGACAGTGCCCCGCTGAACAAACTATAAATCCCACTAAGCAAACATCATCCAGCACGGAAGAAAAACCCATGCGTCAACTTAAAGATATCCAGGAAAGCAATCGCCCCGACAGCACCTACGGCCTGTTCATCGACAACCAGTGGTCGGACGGTGATAGCGGCAAGCGCATCGAAAGTTTCAACCCCGCGACCGGAGAACTGCTGACCAGCTTTCCAATCGCCAGCGCGACCGATGTGGACCGCGCCGTGCAGGCCGCCGAACGTGCGTTCCCCGGCTGGCGAGCGACGACCCCCACCGAGCGCGCCATCGCGCTCGCGAAGATCGCCGATCTCGTGGAAGCGCAGGCCGAGCGGTTCGCCATCCTCGAAACGCTCGAAGTTGGAAAGCCGATTCGCGAAACGCGTCACAACGACATTCCCCTGGCGATCGATCATTTCCGCTATTTCGCCGGCGTGATTCGCGGCCACACCGACGAAGCGGTCATGTTGAACGAGCAGGTCATGAGCATCGTGCTGAGCGAGCCCTTGGGGGTGGTCGGGCAGGTGATTCCCTGGAACTATCCCTTCATGATGGCTGCGTGGAAGATTGCGCCTGCCATTGCTATGGGCAACACCGTCGTCATCAAGCCATCCCAAACAACCTCGATCACGATCCTAGAACTGGCCAAGATCCTGGCTCAAGTGCTGCCGCCAGGCGTCGTCAATATCGTGACCGGTACCGGGCGAGTCACAGGCCAGGCAGTGTTGGATCATCCGCGAATTCGTAAACTGGCGTTCACCGGTTCGACCGATGTCGGCAGAACCGTTGCCGATGCGGCCGCCAAGCGGCTTGTTCCGGCGACGCTGGAACTCGGCGGTAAGTCGGCCAACATCGTGTTCGAAGACGCGAACTGGGACAAAGCCCTGGAGGGAGCGGCGCTGGCCATCCTGCTGAGCCAGGGGCAGGCCTGCGAATCTGGCTCCCGACTCTTCCTCCAGGAGTCGATCTATGACCGATTCTTAACAGCGCTCAAGGCCAAGTTCGAAGCAGTGCGCGTTGGAGATCCGCTGGATGAAAACACGATGATGGGGACGCAGGCCAGCCAGAAACAAATGGAAAAGATTCTGAGTTACGTCGAGTTAGGAAAGCAAGAAGGCGCCCGCGTTCTGACCGGTGGAAAGCGCCGCACCGGCGGCGACTACGACAAGGGCTTCTTCCTTACCCCGACCATCCTCGTGGACGTGCGCAACGACATGCGGGTCGTGCGGGAAGAGATCTTCGGACCGGTGGTTTGTGTGCTCCCGTTCAAGGACGAAGCGGAGGTGATCGCCCTGGCCAACGATTCGGACTACGGTCTGGGAGGGGCCGTGTGGACGCAGGACATCAATCGGGCGATTCGCGTGGCTCGCGCCGTCGAGACCGGGAAAATGTGGGTCAACACCTATCATGAAATCCCGGCCCACACTCCCTTCGGCGGCTACAAGCAGTCCGGTCTGGGACGTGAAGCACACAAGTCGATGCTCAACGCATACAGCCAAAAGAAGAACATCTACATCAACCTGGGTGAGAAAACGCTCGGAATGTTCTGAGTCTTTGCCTGCCCGCGGGTAATCGTGACCCGGGCATTCAGAAACGGAGGAACGTCATGGAAATCAAAACGAAGGATACGGCGCTAGTCGTCACCGACCCGCAGAACGACGTCCTGAGTGAAACGGGAGTCGCCTGATAGGCTGGTCGGACAAAGCGTCCGTGACAGCGGCACGGTCGAACACATCGAGCAGCTCTTCAAGGCGGCGAAGACGAGCGGCTATGACGTGTTCATTTCGCCGCACTACTGCTATCCCACCGACCGAGGGTGGCTGTCCGGCGCTGCCGTCGAGACGATGATGGACAAGACCCGGATGTTCGGCCGCGCGGGGCCTCTCACCTTGGACGGATTCCGGGGATCGGGTGACGATTGTGGCTCGACCGGTATAAGCCGTACATTGAAGATGGCAAGACGATCGTGGCCAGCCTGCACAAGGTGTTCGGACCGGAGAAGCGAGTTGCACTAAAGTTGTACTAACTCGACAAAAATGCCCCACTCGCTGCAACGAGTGAGGTTTTCGCGAAGCCTTTCAGCGTCACTTGGCTGGCCCAACGTGGAATGTCGCGTGGCGCTTGGAACAAGTCGGACTCTCGGCGCAGCGACCCTTCGAGATCGGCCTGTCGGGCATTGTCGGACAGATCCGCAACACGTTGCCGCCGCCAGGGGGCCGCGTGGTGGCCGACGTCCGGGGCGTGGCGACGGATATTCGCTGGAGAATCAACGAGGTCTTCGGATTTACCGGCGAGGTATATACGGGCCAGGCGCTTGGCACTTACAACGGGGCGGTCCTACAAGACGTCAACACCGATACGCTGGAGGGTATTCGGTCCACCGGTGGTTGGCTGGAAGGCTTCGTCTACCTGACGCCGTCTTTACACAGCCACACCGGCTACACGGTCGACGACCCGCGTAATGCGGACATTGCCGATACGCCCGAGGCGCTGGGGCGCACCTGGAACAGCACCTTCTATAGCAATCTGATATGGGACTTCAATGCGGCGTTTCGGATCGGGTTTGAAGTGGCCTGGCGCGAAACCGATTACAAGGCCGCGCTCAATCCCGACAATCGAGGGATCGGCTTTCATACGCAGTTTCAGTGGTCGTTTTGAAGACTTGGCCGTAAATAGAAAACCACTCGCACCGCCGCGGACGAAGTCTCAACCCTGCGGAGTTTTGCTCGATGACTGCTTCCGAATCAGCCACCAGGCGATGATGCATAGCAGTGAGCCGACGAAGGCTGAGATCAGATCCTCGAAGGAGACTTTTAGCTCCCCCAAGCCGAAGTCGATTCCAAACAGATCCAGGAGAAACCCGCCCACGACGGCGCCGATCATCCCCACGAGAACGTTGGTCCAAGCGCCCAACCCTTCTTTGCTGAACGTCACGAGCCTACCGGCCAGTGTTCCGGCCAGGGCGCCGATGATTAGCCACACGATCAGTTTTCCGATCAACATTTTGTACGCTCCTGGTTGGACGACGACCGGAGTCATCCGGCCCTGTCGCATGGCATCATTTCAGTTCGTAGCAGACCTTCTCAATCTTCCCGGTGAAGTTGAACGGCAGCTTGTAGGTAAAATCCACCGGCGAGCCGATATCTTCGCCCACGTCCAGCCCTTCGCCGAGCGAGATTTGCAGTGGGATCGTCTTCGGGAGCTTCCCCTCGACGATCTTGACATCGTTGGCCGACAGCGTGACTGCGCCTCCCTTGCCGAGTCCGCCGCCATCGTAGGCGAAATCGACGACGAGCTTCACCTTGCCTTTCGGCAGTGCGTCCTTGCCGGCGACCGTGTATCGGTCGAGGTCGAGATAGTTGTAGACGAATGTCGGTTTCCCGTCGCGCAGGTAGAGTCCATAGCCGCCGGTCAGGCCGCCTTGGGTAACGATCATTCCTTCGGCTCTCTCTCCCACTTCGAGGTCGGCCGTGATCTTCCACGACTTATTCAGCACGCGTGGCGAGGCCTCGTTCGGCAGTCCCACCTGACCAGGATAGAACGTCAACGTCGTGGCGGTGCCGGCCAGCGACGGTCGCCCTTGCAGTTCGGCGTTCAGGCGCTCTGTGCCGCGCCAATCGAGAGGCAGAACGCTGTGCCTGGCCGCCTCCGCCCACCAAAGGTCTTGCAGTTCGCGGAGCTTCTGCGGGTTCTGCTTTGCGACGTCCGTTGCCTGTGAGTAGTCCTGGTCGACATGGTACAGTTCCCACTTCGCCTTGTCGATGTCGAACCCCTCACGGTTCGACTGCCACGGGACGAACGACATCGAGGATGCGAACCAGCCGTCGTGATAAATTCCCCGGTTGCAACCCATTTCGAAGTATTGCGTCGTCCGCCGCCCCTTGGCTTTCGCATCGCTAAACGTGTGCGCAAAGCTGATTCCTTCGATTGGCTTCTGCGGAACTCCGTTGAGCATTTGCGGCGGTGTGATGCCGATAGCCTCGTATAAAGTCGGAACAATGTCGATGGTGTGCAGGAACTGGTTCCGCAGACCTCCCTTGTCTTGTATCTTTGCCGGCCAGGACACGACCATCGGGTTGCGCGTGCCGCCAAAGTGGCTGGCAACCTGCTTGGTCCACTGGAAGGGGGTGGACATCGCATGCGCCCACGCTGACGGGAAATGGTTGAAGTGCTTCGGACCGCCGAGGTCATGGATGGCCTTCAGATTATCTTGCCACTTCTCGGGGAAGCCATTGAAGAACAGATTCTCATTGATCGAGCCTTCCAGCCCCCCCTCGGCGCTTGCTCCATTATCTCCCACGATGTAGACGAAGATCGTATTGCCCGCGTCGGGGAGCTGCTTGACCGCGTCGACGATGCGGCCCATCTCGTGGTCGCAATGAGCGGCGAAACCGGCGAAGACCTCCATCATGCGGGAGTAAATCTTCTTCTGATCGGCATTCAGGCTGTCCCATGCCGGAAGGGTCTCTGGCCTAGCGGTCAACTTCGTGTCCGGCGGGATGACCCCGAGCTTCTTCTGCCGGGCGAGCGTGTCTTCGCGGTATTTGTCCCACCCGCCGTCGAACTGTCCCCGGAACTTGTCGATCCATTCTTTCGGAGCGTGATGCGGCGAGTGATTGGCTCCTGGCGCAACGTACAGGAAGAACGGCTTGTCCGGAGCGATCGACTTCACCTTTCGCACCCAAGAAATCGCATGATCAGCGAGGTCCGGCGTCAGGTGATAGTCGGGGTCGGTTGAGGCCGGAACGAGGTTGCGGTTCTCGAAGAGAATCGGGTTCCAGTGGTTCATGTCGCCCGCATTGAACCCGTAGAAGTAATCGAACCCATTGCCGTTGGCCCACCGATCGAAGGGGCCGACGGCGCTTGTTTCCCATGCTGGCGTGTTGTGGTTCTTACCAATCCAGGCGGTCATGTATCCGTTCTGGCGCAGGACTTCGCCAATGGTGCCACAGCTCTTCGGTAGGATGCAGCAGTAGCCGTCATAGCCCGTCGCCCCTTCCATAATCGTTGCGGTGGCGGCCGAATGATGATTACGGCCGGTGATGAGGGCCGCGCGCGTCGGGCTGCAAAGGGCCGTCGTATGAAAACGGTTGTACCGCAACCCTTCATCAGCGAGCTTCTGAATCGTCGGCGACGGGATGCCGCCACCAAACGTGCTGTACTGCCCGAAGCCGGTGTCGTCGAGCAGGATCAGCACCACGTTCGGCGCGCCCTGCGGAGCCTGCACCGGCTGTGGGAATCGCGGCTTGTCCGAGTCGCGAAAGGTGCGGCCGACCGTCCCGTTGAAGTGGAAGTCCGGCCGTGGCAGCACCTCGGGAGTGCCGCCGGCCGCGGGCGAAGTCGGTTTGGCCTTTTCCTGAGCGAAGGCGGCGGCCATCTGACTCGACGCCGCGAGCCAGCCGACGAGAGCAGCTGCTAACAGCACAACGGCTGCGAGACTTGTGGATACCAGACCTCTTCGCATGACCATTGCCCTCTCGTGTTGGGTTATTTCGATCCGTTTACTTCCCGAAGCGTCGTTATTGTGGTGGACAGGACATCCAGCTTGTCGAATCGGCTCCCATTTGCTCTCCCAGGTCTGCCAAATGGTTCATGGTTTCCTTGATGAATGTCCCTGCGACAGGCGGATGCCATTTTTCAGGGATGCAAGCGACGTGCACTTCGACATCCGCTTTTCGTTTTAGCCTTGCTATTTCGGCCATGGCATGAAGGTGCCGAATTGCAATCGCCGTGGATGAACGTGTTGCAGTCTCCAAACTTCGCTGAATCACGGCGGGCCAGTTCGGCGCCGTCACTTCCGGCATCGGATAGAATTGATTGTTGAACAAAACCCACATCCGGATCTTGGGAATTGGCAGATCGGGATAGGCCTTCTGCCAAATGGCCGGTACGGTATCCTCCTCGCTGCCTCGCCCGCCATAGACGATGTTTCCCGTCACGCCGCCGTCAACATAGAGCGCGCCATCAATCATCCGGAAGGGAAACGCGCCGGGGATACCCGCGGAGGCGAGGATGATGTTGTGAACCCGGTCCACCTGGCCGGAGTCGACGGCATATTTCGCCTCTTCGACCAAGTTGAATACTCGAGATGTGCCCTCATCAACGTTGGTTGTGTTGATCGCCAAGATTCGGCCATTGGCGCCCGCAACTGCGATGCGGCGGAGCATATCAATGGTCACATTGTCGCGCACTTCGCGTTCCAGACCTGGAACTTCGGCAAAAGAAATGTTGTCCGGCAAGAAATACAGCAACCCCCGATGCCGGACCCAGTCTTTTTGCGGATTTCGATACAGCGATACCAACTGGTTGATTGAAGTATCGTCCCCCAGAAACGCGAATGGAGCTATCAACGTTCCCGTGCTCACGCCCGTGACGGCATCGAATTCCGGCATTGCGAACGGATGGTGAGTCAAAACGCTCTTCCATCCTTTGAGGAACCCCGCTCCGAACGCTCCCCAGTCGCCTCCGCCCGAGATGACCAGGATGTCGATTACCGGCGGTTCCTTCCTGTGGCCGGCAAAGTACTGATCGTACTCGGTTTTCACAAGTTCCACTAATCGTCCGTGCGACGCGCGCATATCGGTAGTTGCCCGTTCATCACTTTGGAAGCGGCGGGCAACGAGTTCCTCGGTGGCGATGGGAGGGCGGGTCAAGCCGACGCTGCCGCCCAATCGCAAAATCCGCAACGCGATCTGAGACATCCACGTACTCATTTGTTACCAGCACAGGTTGAGTAGGTGTGAGGTGCGGGCGTACAAAATTGGATCACGACCGGCCGGCAACATGCTTCCAATTTGGCACCCAGGCTTGTATCGCAGGCGACCAGCAGCCAGCCCTGCACTTACCGAACGATCCAGCTCACGTGTCGAGGCATCACGGAGACGGTGCGGTCAATCCACGCGCTCGAAGTCGGGCATCTTGAACGTCTTATTGTACAGCGGCTCCTCCGGTCCGTAAAAGCGGAAGCACGGCAGCGGACGCTTCCCGCCCGTGGAGATCCAGTTGGATTCCAGACCGCCGGGCGCTTTGGGGCCGACGTATAGTGTGACGCTTTCGTCCTGGTTCTTCTTCATCTTGTCGACGCCATAGGAATCGAGCGTGGTCCGCATGGATTCGGTGTAGATGAAACCCATGGTCGCGCGGTCGTACATGGTCAGGGCCCAGAACTGTTTGACTGGCATTTTCGCGGGCACGGCGACCTTGTACGTCTTTCCGGCTTCCAACGGGTGGCCTTTATCGTCCGCCATCGACATCAGGTAGTAGACCGCCGGCCGGTCGGTCACCTTGGCGGGAACCAGCGTACACCAGAAGAACGGAAGTGCGCGGCCATCTATGTCGATCCGATCTGGATACTCGTAGCTGAAGCCGCGATTCTTGTCCGGCAGCAGTAGCGGCACGTATTGACGGTCCGTCCAAAAGTAGAAGTCTCGCGGCAGGTTGTCGAACCGTTCCTGAAGGTGAAACCAGGCGTCGATGGCCGCCTGGCGCATCGCGCGCTTTGTAGTCTCGTCCGGGTTGTAGGCCTTTCCCCGCTCGATGCCGAGCGAAGCAAGCAGACCCAGCATGTGCTTGTCTTCCGGCCGGACCGGCTCATAGGTGACCGTGTCGTAGAGGTGCTGGAAGAAGCTTTCATCATACGGAGGCAAGGTCGGATAGCGGTCGTTGACCGGATCGAGGAACCGCTGCTCGGGCGGGTTCTTCGCTTGTGACAGATAGTACATCCGCAGGCGCTTCGTGTAAGCGTACGTCTCCCGCTCGGACTTGCCCGGGGCGCGCACGGCGCGGAAGGCGAACATGATCCGATAGTTCGGCGATTTCACATGGATGTAGCCGGAAGGGACATCGCCTCTGAAGTCCGGGCCGGTGAACAATATCTTGCCGCCCCGCCCCTGATCGACACCCGATGGTCCGACATCGGCGATGGTCAATTGCCAGGCGTCCACCACCTGGCCGTACAGGCTGCCGGCCGGGCCGCCGGGCGGGATCTCCAGCACCACCGGTTCCGGCTTGAGGTCCGTGTAGGCCACGATGTAGTTTGTCGAACTGTTCGGCGTGATTGTTTCCATCTTCGGTGTCGCGGGACCCGAGAAGGCCAGGATGTCGTTATCCTTCGCGCCCAAGGCCATCGTGGCGGCGCGGCCGTTCTGGATGCCGGTCCGCGGCAACGACCAGAGCACGGCTTCAAACGCTCGTTGATACTTGAGCTGGTAGTCGAAGTCGGTCACCGACGGCTTGCTCCCCGGTGCGGGCTGCCCGCCGACGGGCTCTTGTGTCACTTGTGCGTTCACGGGAATGACTGACAACAGCGCGAGGACGAAAACGGCGTGCTCAATGAATGTGGCACACATGGACAATGACCCCTTCAATTGAACAGCGGACTCGGCCTCATACCAAAGCGAGCCGAATGCGGATATCGATTTAAGCAGCCTGATCTACCTCTCATCTTTGGCTTTCAAAATCTGTTCCATCACCTCGGCCACGTTGAGCGACGCTCCTTTCTGCACCGGCGGATAGTCCCGCAATGACTTGAGGTGCTCGGTGATCAGATCGACCCCCAAGTGCGGCAGATACGTTTTGGTCTGGGCCAGCATGGCTCGCGGGCCGGGAGCGGTGTCATAAGATTCGAACGGATCCTGGCGAATGTTCATGAACCAAGCCATTTCGAGCTTCTCCGTCGGCTCGTAGTAGCCCTCCCGCTTGTAGAAGTGAAACTTCCATTGGTTGATCCGGATCGCCTGCAATCGCGACTCCGCGTAGTACAGGATCGAGTTGCGAGACGACTTGTCCGACTTGCCGGTCCAGTAGTCGAGGTTATTGACGCCGTCGATGTAGTTCTTCTTCACAGTGTCGGTGCCGAAGCTGTCCCCTTTGGCGGCGCGTTCCCGAACGTCCGGCACGCCAGCCGCGGCGGCCAGCGTGGTGAACACATCCTCATGGCTCTGGATGCCGTTCAGCTCATCCCCTGGCGCGACGCGGCTCGGCCATCGCACCAGCATCGGCACGCGCACGCCACCTTCGAAGGTGGTCATCTTCTCACCCCGGTACGGAGTCGTGCCGCCCCAAGGCCAGGTGGAATGCTCGGGCCCGTTGTCGGTGGAATAAATGACGATCGTGTTGTCGGCGACGCCGAGGTCGTCGAGCTTTTTCAGGATCAGCCCGACTTCCTCATCATGCTGGAGCATGCCGGCGCCATGCAAGTCGTCACCGCTGGTGTGTTGCTTCACCCTGTCGAGGTACTTCCGCGGAACATGCGGAATCACGTGCATCCGGGACGCGTTGATCCAAGTGAAGAACGGCTTTCCCTTCGCCTTGGCCTGGTCCATGAACTTGAATGACGCGTCGATGAATTCGCGATCGACGGTTTCCATCCGTTTGCGGGTAAGCGGACCAGCGTCTTCAATGCGCTGCTTTCCGACTTTTCCGAAGCGAGGATCTTCGGTCGGATCATCGCGGTCGGTGGCCCAGACGTGCAGCACGCCGCGCGTGGCGTGGGCCTCCTTGAACGCCGGGTCCGTGGGATAATCGATTTCTTCCGGCTCTTCTTCCGTGTTCAAGTGGTACAGGTTTCCGAAGAATTCATCAAAGCCGTGCACCGTCGGCAGGTGCTCGTTGCGGTCGCCCAGGTGGTTCTTGCCGAACTGGCCCGTGGCGTAGCCTTGTTGCTTCAGCACCTCGGCGAGCGTCACGGTTTCCTTCTGCAATCCCTGTTTGCTGCCGGCGGAGGAAACCGTCGTCAACCCCGATCGGATCGGAAGTTGTCCCGTGATGAACGCCGCCCGTCCCGGCGTGCAACTCGGCTGGGCGTAGTGGTCGGTGAAAATCGCGCCTTCTTTGCCGATCCGGTCGATGTGGGGCGTGCGGTAGCCCATCACGCCGCGACTGTAGGCGCTCAGGTTCCACAAACCGATGTCGTCTCCCCAGATGACGACGATATTCGGTCTTGCCTGTTGGGCCACGGCAATACGCGGGCCGACGGCGCAAACCAACACGATCAGAATGCCATAGCGGATGCGTTTGTTGAACGAACCCGATTTCGGAGATAGCATGGCGCGAGCTCCTGCGTGAAAAGGTGGGTCTGATTGCATCGGAAAGCCCCGTAGCGCGTCAATGATACCGCCAGGAAAACAGAAAATCTGTCACGAATTTGCACATGCTCTATCGGGAGGTTGGGAGTGAAGTCGCTGATTCAGCTTTCAAAACGCCATCACGCGGCGCTATTGTCCGCGGAATGGTTTGCCAGTCTGTCCAGTGAGGTCCGGGACGACGTGCTCGCGAAGTGCCGTCTCCGCGGCTATGCCGACAAGCAACGGGTGCATGCTCGCGGCAATACGACCGAAAGTATGTACTGCGTTTTAGAGGGCTGCCTGCGTTTCAGCGGCATGTCGGGCAATCAACGATCGACGGTACTCAACTTCTATGGACCAGGAACGTGGGTCGGCGAAGTCGCGGCGCTCACAGGCTGCCCACGGATGTATGACGCGGACGCCTATGGTCGAAGCGTGGTGCTGGTCCTGGGAATCCCTGAATTGAATGCGCTCCTGGCGGCACATCCGACCTTCTGTCGGGGGATGCTCCAGTTGGCCGCCGAGCGGCTGCACATCGTCCTGACGGCCATCGAGCAGTACTCCACCCAGTCGCTGGAGAATCGGCTCGCCACGCGGTTTGTAACGCTGTCCAAGTCGTTTGGCGTCGCCGGTCACGGCGGGATCAAACTCGATCTCCGCCTCTCGCAGGAAACTTTGGCGCAACTGATCGGGGCGACTCGCCAGCGAGTGAACCAGATACTGCTTGACTGGGAGCAGCAAGGCATCCTGCGACAGAAGTATGGTCGCACCGTCATCCTCAGCCCATCGCGCCTCGAAAAGTTGGCGAAAATGTAATGCCGTGCCGCCGGGTCGCCTTCTCGGACGATTCTTTCAAGAACTTCCTGTCGTTCGTCGCAATTCGGACAGGCGATGCTGCTGGTGAAATCGGACACAAAAACATTCGGCACGGTATCGGACACGCTTTTTCTTAGTCCGGAAGTACCGAAACGAAGCAGCGCACCAGTCATTCTTTGAGCTATCCGGCCAAGTTCTCCGAAATGGGCAAGCTACTGGCACTAGCCATGAATACTGTATTGGGATCATTTTTGAGGTTTACAATCAGCACAGCGATATCCTTGGACCGACCTTTTCTCCCAAAATGCGGTCATTCGGTGGTGGGGTTATCGTTTTCAAGAGACCAGCGCCCGGATGATCACGATCGCAAAACAGGTTTACGGTCTGGGGAACGCCTACCGCGTTTGCAATCGCGTGCTGATTGATGGCGAAGATTTTCAAACGGTAAAGCGTGCAGCGCCTACCTGGAAGACATCGTTCGCCCCCAAACCTGGCACAGACGATATTCCTTTTTGATGGCAGCTTGTCCACCGTGGAAGTTGGGCTACTAGATGAAGTCGCTGCGGCATAACCGCTTTGCCTCAACCCTATGCACTTCATCCAGCCGCTCCAGAGCCTGCGCGACGTCATCGAAGAGGTTAACGACGCATTGGGCGCTCGCCCCTCCTCGATCATATCTTTTGCGAGTGGGTAGGCCGTCTTACGAACCAAGCCCTTCGCATCGGCATCCTGGGCCGGATCGAAGAGCGCCTCCTCTCGGCTCACGATTTCGAGCCACGATTCTATCGGCCCTCATCGATGGAGTAACTGAACTGCTCGTCCTGATTCGGCGAATTCGAGGTCGGCGCCAATCCATTCGCGTAGTGGCCGACCGTAAACGGCGTCCACGTGAGATGCCCAGGCAGCCGTCTTAAGACTTCTCTCCACCCGAGACTCGATGAGGTCCGGAAGGGCCGTTTCAGTGCGCACGGGCATACATTCGATGAGTGTTTTTTCGACAGGCCCGACGTTCGGCAGCGCACGCTCGTGCCCAATCTGGCCCGCGGACGCCGCTAGCGCCGCCAACACCGCGTCTCTTGCACTCAACACCGACACCGACGATTGCCGGGGTTGGTTGCTGCGCGAGTCCTGAGCCACGGTTATCCAAACGGGCGCCAACTGGGACTTGCGTTCTTCTACATCCGGCGGGTGAAGGTCCTTCGAATCGAATGGAATTCCGTCCGCTTGCAAGGGTTTCAGTGCTGGAGTGTCGGCAATGCGTCCCCGGTCCACCCACTTCGCATCTTCCACGTCGGTTTCTCGCTGATTCACCGGCGGATGCGCAGCCGCCGAATCGGCGACGTTTTCTCTGCTGGGATGGAAGGGGTCGGTAGCTACGACTGGGGTGGCATCGAAAAGGAGTAGCACAGTTTCAAGAGGTTCAATCGCGGTTGCCGTCGTTTCAAACGTGCTTGCCCTGGATGGTTGACTCGGGGCTGCGGGCATCGCGACTGGGGGCGAGTTCATTGCCAACACTGCCGATTCAGGGGCCAACGACGGGCGCGGAGGCCCGAATACTGGTTGCGACGCAACGCTGTCGCCCTTCTGCGCGGTCAGATCGGCGGATGTGCGCGAAGTTTCCGAAACCGATTGCGGCAGCGCGGGAAACAGGGATGCGCGGACTGGTGCATGCTCGACCACGCGCTGCTCGGCCGCTGGTACATCTCCCAGGCTATCTTCGGCAATCGCCACCGGCTGTGGTTCGCCGTGGACCTCGACTTGGGGAGCAACGTTCTCGTCAGCGACGCTCGTCGGCTCGGCGTCCGGCGGAATGTCTACGCTAACGGCAACCATGCTTTCGGCGAGCACCGGCGCCGTCAGTTCCTCTTCCTCCTGCGGCAGCACGCTCCCCTCCGCGCCGCGGACCAGCAGCGCGTCTCCAAAGTTGATCCCGCCGTTTCCGTCCACGTCGTACCGAGGGTTGTACCCCGGCATGCCCGCAACCTGTCCAATCAATGCGCGGGCTTGCAAAAAGTCGTCAAGAGTCACCTCGCCGTCGCCGTCAACGTCGCCGAGAAGGATGTCTACGTCAAAGTTTGCTGGGCCGCTCAACAGATTGCCCAGCACGTCTCGGACCGGATTGATGCTTTCCGTATCAAGTGCGAGCCGCAATCGGTCTACGGAAAGGGGCGCGGCCAGCGTCCAGGTGGCGGTAAAAGTCTCGGGGTCGTATTCGAACTCCGGTGGGTCAGGTTGCACGTCGTTAATGCTGGTGAGAATCAGATTCTCCGCGTCCACGACGGTGTTCTTGCTGAATACGACTTGAATCTTATCGACGTTACGCCACGGCAACGCCGTCCCCTGGTTCGACCGTACGCTGTACCCTCCGCTCCCCAGCCCCGCCGTCTGCAATGCCGCCAGAAAGCTCGCAGACCAGGTTGTGCTTGAGAGCAGAACGTCGACGATCTCCGGAGCCTGCTGCGCAGCTTCGATCACAGCGAACTCGATGCCGGAAACCAGGAATTGGGCATCGCTTGGTTCATCGGACGGCATGTGGAAGCTAAGCCGTACCGACTGGCCCGCGTGCTGGCCAATCCACAGCTCGAAGCGACGCGCTCCGGCAAGCTGCACCTGCGTCAAGTCGATCTCGTGCAACACTTGGTCTTCAATCGCCACTTGCAGTGTGTCGGCATTGCCGGGATTGACGACCGTCAAGTCGAAGCTCAACAGCACCGCGTCTGCCGGAACGTTCACGTCGAAGCTTGCAAACGCGGGGCTGTTGGCGCTGAACAGAAAATGAAACAATCCGAAGGTGCCATCGAGCTTCTGCATCAGCGATGCGTTCATGCTTTCTCCCCACTCGGCAAAGTTCTCGAATCCGCGCACGCCCGCCCCCCACACGGAAACCGCGGCTCCGCCAAGCGAGTTGCCGATCGACTGGGCGGTATTGGCCACGATGTCAAACGCAGCCTGAGTCAGATCCTCAAAATGCGGCAGCCTGAGCCAGACTCCCGGCGCGCCCACCTCGCGCCAGATCCAGTCTTGTTGTGGTGGGACGTAGCCGTTAGCGCTCGAATGCGCAAAACTCGATGCCCTGAATCCCCAGAACGGTCCGCTGCCAATCTTGTGCGCCGTCAGAGCATAACGAAGGGGAATCTGGCTGTGCGCGGGAGTCAGTATCGTGGTCAGGCCCTGTTGCCACAGCTCGGAGTAAGTAACGCCTCCGTCAAACTCAAAGTTCGTAACATTGTTACCAAGGTACATCGGCCAGCCAAAGCCGGCGCGGAGGTCAAAGCCACCCGCTGGAGAGAAGTAGTTGGCGAGGTCGGTCCACTCCCACTGGCCTCCCAAATCGAGTTGGCTAGCAGGGATGTAATAGTTAGATACATGCTCGAACGCCAGGACGGATCGTTGGACTTTCCAATATGAGGCCGTCAAGAACGGGGCATCCAACGCGACTAGTTCTGCGACCGGCGTTTGCCAGTTGGTGCAGGCAAACAGCTCCCAGCCAAGGCTCGCCATGAAACCAGCGCCGTTGCTGTGGCCGATAAGCATCGTCTTGGCGGGGTTAATGCCGCTCTGCGAAAGTTTGCGCGCCAAGGGCTTGGCGGCCTCGATGCCATTGTTAGACGACCGTATCGCGTCGGGAAGATTCAGATAAGCGGCGGGTTCGGTGAGGCCAAAAAGTGTGCTTGGCGATGACCCGTTGGTCGATCCCCCATCCCACCAATCGACAGCCAGGATTTGAAACTGCGTTAATTCAGCTTCCGTTCGCCCTAGTTTGAAGTCTCTCGCAAAGACCTCCATAAACTCCTTGGGATCTCCCAAATCAAGCCGGTCCAGCCAGCCGTGCGTCAAGAGGATCGTCTGTTTTGACCAGTCCAGTCCCGCGGATGCAATGTTCGTAACCGGCGTGAACAGCTCGCTTCCCCAGTTCCATTGAAAGAGTTTTGCCACGTCCTCGTACGAATCCGACAGAAACTGTTGGATGTTCGCGGTGGCTCCTAGCACGGCCTCGAAGCCAGCCGACACTGCGGCGGTCACATAGTTCACGATCGTGCCGGTAATCGAGACGGCCTGGTCGGAGACCACGCTCACGTAGTTGGCGAACGGCAGGCCCACGTCGAACAACTCCACGTCGATTTGCCACGTCGCGAGCCCGGCGACATTGATGTAGCTGCCGACATGCACTTGCGAGCCGTTGGTGATGCCCACGTAGATATCCACCGCCTGGTTGATGGTCGCGCCGTTAAGGACGATCGACAGGTCGTGGCCGTCGCCGTTGAAGGCCGGCTGCAAAAGCTCTTTCACTTGCTTGTAGGTCGCAAGCTGATCGGCAATGCTCTCGCCGCCCCCCGCCGGCACGCTGACGCTCAGCATGTAACTGCCCGTGGTGCTGCTGGCCACGCCGCTGCCGGATTGGTGGGGATTGTATTGACGGTTGGGCGAACCGGAGACGCCGGCGTAGTAGGTGCCGGGCGGCAGGGTAACGGTTAGCCGCGGATCGAAATTTCCGGGGGCGCGGTCGTCATTGGCGGCGACCTCGATTCCATTGGCGTTGAACAACCGCAGATGGGCGTCGAGCGGCGAGCCGGGCGTATCGACCGAGAACGTGACGTGCGTCGACGAGGTCAACGCGAAGCGGAACAGGTCGACGTCTCTCAGGCCGAACGAACCATCGCCGATTTGTGCCTGGCGGGAAACGCTGCCGCCAGCGACTAGCGTCCCGAGGGCGGCTGCGCCGTCGATGCGATCGCCGGGCTCCACGGCCAATTGCAGTGTGAATTGGCCCGCGGCGACGTGGGCACCTGTGAAATTGGTATCGGCCGCGCCCGTGACGCCGATCTTGACGCGGCCCGAAGCGTCGGCCGTGCCGTACAGCGTGGGAATCGCGTCGAGGGGATTGCTCGTGGCGATCCGCGCGTTGGCCGCGTTGTAAATCGCGATCAGCGCCGCGAAATCGCCATTCAAAGTGGCGGTGAACGGCTCGAACGGCTGCAAACCTGTAAAGACGAAGAAGTCGAGCGCATCGCCGGTGCCGGGACCAACGACGTTGTTGAGCGTCATGTCGACCGTGTACCCTTCCCAAGTCGGATTGGTGGGGTGGGGTGCCGGAGTGAGCCAGATGGAGTCCACATTGCCGGGCGAGATTTCGTCGTTCTGCCACTGCGACCGGCCGGGCACCAACTGTCCGTTGGGATCGCGCACGTCGAGATGGTAGGCGTACCTTCCGGACTGCGCGTGGTTGCCGGCGAACGTCGTGTCGGATGCGTGAGTCACCTTGAAATGAATCGACCCGTCGGATCGAAGCGGAATACCGGTCAACTGGCTGGCAAAACCGTTGCCCAGCGGGCTGCTGTTGTCGTCGACAGCTTGTAGGACGGTGAGCGAGGGATCGAACAAGCCCAACAGCGTATTGGGCCGCCCGGGACGGCCGTCCAGATGATCGCTAGCCACTAGCTGGCCACTTGGAAGTACGGTAGCGGTTGCGGGAGTGTTATTGGGCTCAACACTGTCTCCCTGCGGTGGCGATACAACGGTGAAGCTGCGGGCGCTTGACCATAAACCACCGGCGCCGGTCGAAGTGTTGCCGGCACGGACTTGCCAGTAATAGGTGACGCCGGGAGTGAGTGTGGCCGGCGACTGCAGCGACGTTGCTGAGGTCGTCTGGTTGACGACGAAGCTGCCGACCGGGTCGTTGGAACCGCTAGGCAAACTCCCTGGGCTCGTCGCGATCAGCAGACGGTAGGTGCTGGCCCCGCTGACGGCGTTCCAACTGAAGGTGGGATGCGTGGACTGGCCGGTGACTCCGTTGGCTGGGCTCGTCAGGGTTGGCGCAGGCAAACCAGCGGGAATCTCATTCAGTGGGACCACGCTGTTGCCATTTTCGAAATTCGAATAGGGAATTGCCTCACTGGTCGCCGGCACTTGGCTTTCGATAACCGGCTTGATCAAGACTGAACCCGAGTCAAGGTCTTCCGACTGAGATGAAGCGCTCAACACTATTCGGAATTCGAGCGTTTCGAAGCTGGCCTTATGAACTAGCGGATTGGTGCCCTTCCGTTGCCTCCTCCGCTCGCCGCGCCGGGGGGCCATCGGTTCCAGAGACATTGCGTTGTTCTCCAATGGATCGGCGATCCGATGCATTCCGCAAGGGACCGCTCGAATAAAATGACAGGGCACGCGGCTCGGTCGCCGCCGTGATTCTCGGAGCGGCCAGAGCTACCTTAGTCCAGTGCCCCCAACTATCAATTCAGGGGGTGATAATATACCATGGAAGTGCGTCTCCTTCTCGAAACACTGAGGCAGCACAAGCGGCTACGGAGCTGGTCTACCGTTCAATTCCGTCGCCGACAGCGCCAGCTGAATAGCGCCAAAGCCAGAGACATTTGACCAATCAGCAGCAATGCCGACGGCTCCGGCACCACGTTGATGCTGCCGATGAGCACCGGTCCGCCCGTGAACGGGACGTTCGCGAACGCCTGCGCGTTCTGAAAATCGTCGGAGAACCAGTTGGCCCCCGCAAACGGATCGGGCACGGCGAAGATGTAGAACAGTCCCAGAGCGTCAGGCGAAGCGACGAACGTCGTCGCCAACAAGTTCTTGCCGGTCTCTGGCACTACGACTCCCTCGAAGAGATCATCGGAGTCGCCCATCGGAGAGATCGAAGTCGCGGGACCGGCAAACGCGGGCACGAGTCCGCCGGAGCGACCTGCGAGCAGGTAGTCGCCGGGGATCGTGGTGCTCGCAAACTGCACCGTGCCGGTGGCCGTGGGGTCGGGCACGATCTGCAAGCCGAGCGACCAGGCGAACAGCGGATCCGTCGACGATTCCAGGTTTTCGATCCCCACGACGTGCGTGGGAGAAGGAGCGGCGGGATTCCAAACCAGATGCTGGCCGGTGAGGGTAAGCTGCCAGGCCTGCGAAGTGCCGGCCAGTCCGACCACGAAGACGAATACAAACAACGACCTGCTGACATGTTTCATATTTTTGCAAACTCTCAAGTTGGCTCGATTTTTGGACGGTGGGGTGGATTCCCTGCCGCAAGGGGGCGCTCGCCCCTAAAGGATCGTCGCTCGGCAGGGCGGCCGAAAGTCGCCTATTTGGACGTAGTCCGCCGGGGGCGTCATCCGTTTGGTCGACACTCAGGGCGGTACGCCGGCAAACCATCGGCGGCAAATTCACGCGCTGTTTTGCAAACGCGCGGGCGAGTCTGAGGAGCGCGACCGAGAGTCGACGCGAAAAAAGCTCCCGCGAAAGAAGCGGAACGCCGCGCTTGCCACTCATAGACTCCACACGCTGTTTGCAGGGATACCGGACAGCGCTTCAACGTGAAGTACAGTAGCAAGTCCTCTGAGCGGCTGGGGCGACCGACCACCCCAAAAGGGGATGACGATCCACTTTATCTACCCGGCGCATGGAGTCAACAGATAATCACCCGGAATTGGCCAGTCTTTTTGGGCTTGGGCGTTTTCTGACGGCCTATCGGGCAAAACTGAGCGAGCTCTTGGCTTCCTGGATTTGAAAGTGAATATCTGCCAGCAACACAGATCCAAGAACGCATAGCCCGGAGTTGTTCTGCGCGGCGGCATGCATAGATCGCGATGCGATGCCGACCGCTCGTAGGCAATACCTCCGCGCTACCGCTACGCTTGTGACGCTTGGCCTTTAGGTCGATCTGACTGCCAAAGCCCGGTGTCACAAGGACATCGGGCTTTTTGGTTGGCCTCATGTCGCAGTGGTCGCGGGAAGTGCTGTCGGCGGCACACCTCCTCGGTATGGAGGAAGGCCGGGTTCAAATCCCGGATGGACCTTCAACTGAACGCGGCGTGCGAGTCATTTGGAAAAGCAGGCAAGCAGATCATGCCATAGCCGAGGAGAGATGTCCGTCCCATGCCGACTTTGAATGTATGCGAGGGACTCCGTTGGGGTTTGTGTATGGATCCGTGCAATCGCACATGCCGCGATTGCGGGAGACCGACTCATTCCTGCGCTGCAACACAGCAGAGTTGGAGTGTTGGCAACTAACAGTTGCTGAACCGTAGCGACGGCCAACCGCAAGCTGTCGGGAGAGTTGTTCGAACCATCGTGAAGTGGAATACGAACGAAGATAACTTCGCGTGGGAACAATACCGGCGATTCTTCGACTGCGAGCTGAACCACGGCTTGAATGCCCGCGTCGAGAACCTTGGTTACGTCGCGGCAATCGCCGGCGTGGCCTAACCAAAGCAAATGTGGCTCGATTCGTATCATGCGAGAGTTCTCTGGAGTGAATCATAGATTGCATGGGCTGCTCGTCCAACGGGAAGACGCTTGGCTCGGGCACCGACCCGCAGGGTTGGTCGCAGGAGATCGGGGTTCAACTCCCCGGCAGGTCCACTGAACACAACGGGTTCATGGTCCAAAGGGAAGACATCAGGCTGGCAGTCTGGCCCGTGGCTATTGGAAATACGGTGAGTTCGATTCCCGGTGAGTCCACTCAGCTAAACTCTCGACATCCATGAGCAAGATGCCGGAACCGCTTTGCCGGCCCGCTAGCCCGTCATCGCTTGCAGCTTTTCTTCGATGAACGCGATGTGGTGAGGGATGTGAGCCGTAATACGCTCAAGGAGCGTCCGCAGTGTCATGGATCCATCGAGCGAGTGGATGCCGGTTCGTTGGAAGGCATCCGTGTCGCAGGACTGCAGAATGGGAAGCAGGTGTGCACGAAGAGCGTCGACCACGTCTAATTCCTTGTCCAGCGGCCTTCGTAGACAAAAAAGAGCCGGGCGAAAGCGATTGGGGTCCGCTTCAAAGAATGTGGGATTATCTTCGGCGAGCACGCGCTTGATGCGGTCC
>CAZRCI010000059.1:0-24305 GCA_964598535.1 uncultured Planctomycetaceae bacterium
CAAGACGCTCGTCGCCAAGGCCCAAAAAGCCAAAAGCCCCCAAGAAGCGATCGAGATTCTCAAACGGGGCGTGACGCCCAAGCCGGCGCCCCAAAAAACAGACGTATATATTTCAAGAACCGAAAAACTTACTGTTCAATATGCGGGAATTACCAATGAATTCGCAAGAAGAGCGGCCGATCATCTACGGACTAAGGGCATCCGGATTGAAATACTGATGCCAAATCTTTCTCGATCAGACGCTCGTGCGGTCGAACAGGCATTGATAGAAATCCACGGTCTTCAGAAATCTGGAGGCACGCTATTGAACAAGATAAACTCGATATCCAACCGTAGGCCCGAGTATGCCAAGCAACTCAAACGTGGATATGACCTTCTAAAATCAATCGGTTACAAATCATAATGCAACCCCTTAAGAAACCACGCAAACGATTGCGCCCGGGCGACCTTCTCGCAATCACCTCAGAACAGGGCATAGCAATTATCCATTATGTAGGACGCAACCCATCCTACGGACATGCCATTTACGTGTATCCCCAGTGGCACAAAACTCGCGACGAAGCGATGTGCGCCGTTCTATCCGGCGGTTATTTAACCTATTACCCTGCCCAGTCCGCCGTGCTCCAAGGGTTGGCGGAGATTGTTGCAACGGAGCCGCTTCCAAGAGCAGCCACGATTCCAACACGTTTCCGGCGGCCAGGTGCGTCGGACCGTCAAGGAAATGTATTTGCGTGGATCATTATGGAGCCTGATGGAACGGAGCAATTGAAACGCAAGCTCTCGCTCAAAGATCGTGAATTACCAATTGCCGCGGTGTGGAATCACGAGTACCTGATCGATCGTATTAACGAAGGCTGGAAACCTGAGCACGAGGGATAATTACTATGACGAACGACCGGGACGCTCTAGATCTTTTGGCAACCGTGGCACGACTCGATATCGAGCACGAAATCAAGCATTTTCTGTACCTGCCCACCAATCGTGCGGCGAAACGAGTCCAGGTCATGCTGGCCGCGCGGGGCTATGAGACAGGAGATATTTACCAGATTTTCGAAGACTGGTGCCTCGGTGTGTATACTAGGATCGTTCCCGAGGAGTTGGCGATTGCCGAGCTTCGTCGTGTATTTACCGAGATTGCTGCGGAGCACGGCGGCAAGTATGACGGCTGGGAAGCCGACCTGCGCACCGAAGCACAGAAAGCAGCCGATCAGCAGCGCCAAGATACCTGAGATGCAGTCTCGCCGAGCGTGCCGAACTCCACGCTTGATTAGTAATCTCGGAATCACCTTCCGCCCCGCCTTCTGAGATGCGGCGCCGAACGCGCGGCGAACCGCTGGGGGCGCTGAGGCGTTTCCATTTGAAATCGAGCCACGGGTTCTGCTAGTCTCGCACGTACCGGTCGCGGCGGCGAAAACCTGACGCCGCCGCGGCCTTCCGTTCGACGTGGACGACGAGCTGAACGCGGTCGACACGCTCGTCTGGCGGCACAACGATTTGCTCGAATCGGCGCGAGAGATCTGGCTGCGCAAGAACCTGGGCGCGGCGGAATTCGCCGAGCTCGATCTGGGGCCGACGCCGGCATCGCTCGGGCTGCCGCTGTTCACCGACGCGCGGCAAGCGGCGCGGGCGGAAGCGCAGCTCACGAAGATCGGCGCGCGGCTGAAGCGGAAGATCGTGTTTTTGGATCGCGTGATCCTCACGTTCCAAGCGATCGAGACGGCGCGCCATATCGCCAGCTTCCTGCTGGCGGGTGGCGTGCTGATCACGGCCGCGATGCAAGGCGGCAAGATGGTGTTGATCAAGGCGACGGCGCAGGTGGGAGCTTCCCTGGCCGCGAGCGCGGTAGTGGGCGAGGCCACCGAAGCGGCGCTCGAAGCGCTGGGCGTGGAGGAGGAAACGGCCGAGCAAATCCACAGCGCCGTCGAGCTCGCCAGCGCGGCTACTGTTCCTGCGGAAAATCGCCCGGCTGAAAGCAAAAGACGTGCATGGTTACTTGTCGAGAAGCCTGGCAAGCTCTTGGCCCAGGCGTTTGCCACGGCATTGCACCGCGGCGACGCGACCATCGCGGCCCACCAGGATGAAGGCTGGGATGCCGCGGATGCCATAAGCGGCGGCCATGGAGGTCGCGTTGCGCGGATGGCGATCGGCCAGCACCGCCCAGGGCGGATTTTCGCGGAGGACGAACTGGCGAAGCTCGTTCAGGTCTTTATCGACGCTGACGGCAATCACCTCGAAGCCACGGTCGTGATACTGCTGATAGTTTGCCAGGATGTTCGGCATCTCGGCCCGGCACGGCCCGCACCAGGTCGCCCAGAAGTCGACGAGCACGACCTTGCCCTCGAACTGTGCGATGTCGAGCGGGGTTCCGTCGAGCGTGTAGCCCTGCAAGCGGAATGGCTGGCCGACGAGCGCGAGCAGCGGATCGGGCGCTTTGGCCGGCTTATCCGGAAGCGGTTCGGACTCGAAGTCGAGCGTAAGCTCTTCGTCGCCCACCATCGTGCTGATGGCGAATACGCGCCAAGCCTCGCCCTCTTGCCGTAAATGCAGCGTCGTGTCGTGACGCATGTCCTGCGCGCGAACCTGCACGGGCACCTCGGCCTGCGAGCCGCGCTGCTTGACGCGTCCGATGCGGATCGCTCGGGCGCCTTCGTCGGGCGTGGCCAGCTTCTGGAGCGGCGCGTTTTCCTGGGCGGCGTGCTGTTGCGCGGCCGCGGTCAGCAGCGAGCGCGCATCGGCACGCTCTTTCGTTCGTAAGTCGCGGTAGAAACGTTCTGCCACTTCGCGGATTGCCTGGGGCGCGGCATCGTTGCCCCGGGTGGCTTTGGTTCTGGCGGCGGGTTTATCGCTGGGGGCCGAGCTTCCGGGGCTGGGGATCGCACCGGCCTGCTGCCGTTTGACAAAAGCCCGATCATCAGGGCTGAGTCGGGCTAGCGGCAACGTAAGCTCCTGGCCGTTTGCGCGGCGAAGGGTCACTTCGTCCGCGGCGGCGGAAACCAACTCGGCATCGATCTGGTATTTGCCGCTGACGTCGGTCCAAGTGCGTATTTCGGCGAGCGCTGGGAGGGTCGCCAGCCATAGTCCGGCGGCCACGACAGGTCGTGCAAATCGAAAACGCCTGGGCATGCATCAGGCTCCGCGACCTGGAGTGCGACCGACCAAACGAGAAGGGCAGACAGCACCCAGGGCGATCTTGTTTGCCAAGCGGCGTGATTCCCGCCACGGTTGGCGATCCTGGCATTGTAGCTCAGCGGCCGAGGAACCACACGCGCGAAGTCGACCGGGGAATTCGGCGCGCGGTGCGGCACGCTAGGCACTAGCAAGCATATCGCGGAGATACGTTCGGGCGCAAAGTATTTCGTTTTTTGGCCATTTCATGAATTGCCGAGAATTGTTCGTTGCGGATAGGATGAGACTCCCTATCGCGAAAGGATTGGATCGTTGCGGCGGCCGGTATGGCGTCCCGTGTTTTTGCCGCGAAATGCCAATAGAGAAGGACATCATGGCGAACAGCATTCCTCAGGCAACTATTCCTCAGGCAGCGTCTTCTCAGGCAGCGACGCATCCAGCAGTGGCCGAGGGCTCGCTTGCGCGGCCGGCAGCGACGGAACCGTTGCAGATCTATTGGACCTATGCGATCAACATCGCGGCGATCCATCTGCTGGCGCTGCTGGCGTTTATTCCCTGGTTCTTTAGCTGGACCGGAGTCGTGCTGTGCGTGCTCGGGCTCTACACGTTTGGCACGCTGGGAATCAACCTGGCATATCACCGGTTGCTGACGCACCGCTCGTTAAAGCTGCCTAAGTGGCTCGAGTACACGTTCGTGACGCTGGCCGTGTGCTGCTTGCAGGACTCTCCAGCCCGGTGGGTGGCGATTCATCGCCAGCATCATCAGCATTCGGACGAGCAAGACGACCCTCATAGCCCGCTCGTGAGCCTCATTTGGGGCCACATCGGCTGGTTGTTCGCCCGGAGCACGGAGCACGACCGCACGATGCACTTCGAGCATTATTGCCGCGATGTCCTGCGCGACCCGTATTACTTATGGCTCGAGCGGAACTTGAACTGGTTTTGGGTCTATCTGGCGCATGCCGTGGCGTTTTATGTCGCGGGTTTCGGCATCGGCTGGGGGCTGAGCGGCGAACTATTGGCCGGCGTGCAGTTTGGCGCAAGCCTGCTGGTGTGGGGCGTGCTCGTGCGAACGGTGCTCGTTTGGCACATCACCTGGATGGTGAACTCGCTCGGACACCGATTCGGTTACCAGAACTATGAGACCGGAGACTCGAGCCGCAATCACCTGTTGTTCGCGCTGCTTAGCAATGGCGACGGGTGGCACAACAACCACCACGCGCATCAGAACTGCGCGGCCCACGGGCACAAGTGGTGGGAGTTCGACGTCACGTATTTGACGATCCAGGCCTTGGAACTGGTCGGTCTGGCGACGAACGTCGTGAAGTATCCGCTGGTGGAGCGCGCCCCGCGCATGCCGCGGTAACCTCTGTTCAAGACAGCTTGAGCAGCTCGCACGCTTCCGCGTAACCAGGGGCCGGGCGGCCAAACTCGCTAGCCGTGACCCGGGCGAGCGCCACGGCGTGCCGCCAGCGGAATGCGGGCCGGGCGCGGGCGAATTCTTCGCTTGTCGTGCGGTAATACTTTTCGGCATGCAGCGCGCCGTCTTCGCTGATGGCATACTTCAGCAGGAGGTCGAAGAGCGGCGCTGGATCGTGGCCCAGCGCGCCGTAATGATTCACAAAATTGCAGGCTTGCGCCTGCATGTTGTCGCGAATGCAGGCATCGAGTTCGGCGAGCAGCTGGTTGGGCTCGGTGACCTTGATTTGCTTCCACGGCAAATCGAGCGGCAGCGGCGGCTGGTTCAGATAGTCGCCGCCGCCCTGGCTTCGATCTCGGGCGACCTGATAGGCACCCAGGATCAGGCAGGCAAATTGATTTCGCGGGTTACCGACGGACGCCATGTTTCGCCAAGCATTGGCGGAATCGCTCGCGTGCACGCCGACCGAATCGCCATGCACGCTGCCGATGGGTTTGCCGGGCCATTCCTGCCGCGCACTTCGGCCGGTGTCGCGAAGCACCAATTGGTTGGCGGCCAGAGCCACGGCCTCGCCGATCGCGTCGACCGAGAAGCCTTCGGCCAGCGCCGCGGCGACGGCATCAGCCGCCGCTTCGGGCGTGCCGCTGAAGATGGCGTCGGCCAGGGAGGCAACCCAGGCGTCATCGCCGGCTCGACTGCCGGGCGTGCGGCCCAGGAGTTTATGGTCGTCGAGGACGCGGGTCAGAACGGCGCTGGGTTCGCCGCGAGGTTGCTCGCGCACGCAGTAGCGTACCGACTGGCGGAGCATGGTGTGCGCGTGCTCCTGGCCGACGAGGCTCAGCAGTTCCCAGGCGCGATAGGGTAGCACGGTGCGATGTACCTGGGCGTCTTCTTGCACGGTGTAGAGCAGTTCGTCGAAGGCCTCGCGCGGGGCGCTTTGGGCGATGGCCGCGAAGATCCGCTCTGCCCGCTGGAGATCGCCGGCGGCGACCGCGGCGCGCAGCGCCTCGTGGCCGCTCTCGCCGGCCCCCAAGTCCGCCGGCTCGACGCGGTGTAGGACTTCGCTGGAGTGGCCGCCGTGCTCCGCAATGCGATTCGTGTTTCGATAGAGCACTTTGAAGACGGGGAGGGCTTGTCGTTGAGCGGGAAGTTGCCAGGCCATGTGCCAGGCCGGCGCCAATGCCATGAGCGTGTGGTAGCCGACGTAGTCGTCGCCTCCGAAGGTGCGCGCATTGGCCAGCGCGGCCGCGGCGACGAGCGTCTTCAACTCGGTGCCGCGGTCGAGTTCCGCGACGAGCGCCGGCAGCAGACGCTCCACGGGCGTTTCTTGCATCAGGACGACCAGCGGTTCCAACGCGCCAAAGGCAATGGAGCCGGAATCGTCCTGGCTGGCGGCGAAGGCCTGGGCTAACCCAAGATCGGCGGCCAACTGGGTGCCGACGGTTACGACCAGCATCCCTTGGCCGACGGTGGAAAGAAACTCACGCCGGGTATGTGCGCGATCCATGGCCGTCTCCCATTGAGCGAGTGGAGAACCGCTTGTCGCTGACGGCTGAACGCGTCGAACCGCGATGGTCAAGCGTCGTCCCCGGTCCGATTCTAGCCGCCAATTTGTTTTGAAGGCAAGGATTTTGGCGAGATGAGTCGATACGCCTCGCTTTTGACCCTGCTAGCCAGCCACGGGCGCCGCCACGCCAAGCGATGCGGCCAGCTTGACCAGTTCGTTCCAGTTGCCAGCGTCGAACGGAACGCCGGCCGCGGTGCGCGCGGCGAACGTGCGCCGTTCCGGATCGCCGGGCAGCAGGATTTCTTCGACGCCGGGGGCGCGGGGACAACCGCGGACGAATTCGGAGAGCCCTGCCACTTCGCGGGCGAAGTGCTCTCGTCCGCCGACGCGGGCCGGATCGACCAGCAGCATGAACAGGCAGTTGCCGTTCTGGTTGATGGGCGTTTCGCGAATGCAGACGCCGCCGGACAGCGCGCCGGCAAAGATTTCGACCATCAGCCCCAGACCGAAGCCCTTGTAGGCCTGGTCGCCTCCCATGGGGAGAATGGTGCCCGGCGGATTGCCATAGAGCGTGTTGGGGTCGTTGGTCGGTCGGCCTTCGCAGTCGAGCAGCCAGCCGTCGGGGCAGGTTTGGCCGGCGATGCGTTTGACGCGAACCTTGCCCTCGGCCGTGGCGCTGGTCCCGAAATCGAGCACCAGCGGCCCGTCTGGCGCCGGGACGCCAATCGCCAAGGGGTTCGTGCCGAGCCGGGGCGCGATGCCTCCGGGCGGGGCGACGCGACGCGCGTGTCCGTGGGTATTGACCATGACCATCGAAACAAGATCCGCCGCGGCGGCCAGCTCGCAGTATTCACCAAGCCGGCCGACGTGGCTGGAGCGAATGAGCGTGCCGAGAGCCAGGCCGGTTCCTGCGGCCATTTCAATGAGTGAGCGCGTCAGCCGCTGGGCCTGCGTCTGGCCGAACCCCCAGTTGCCATCGGCCGCGAAGATGGTGGGCGTACGGGAAATCGTCGTCAACTCGGCGCCGGCGACAACGTCGCCCTTGCGGTGCGCGTCGAGATAGCTGGGAATACGCATCACGCCGTGCGAGTCGTGGCCGCGAAGATTGGCCCCGACCAGGCTACAAGCGACGAGCGACGCTTCCTCGGCGGCGAGTCCGCCGGCCTGGAGAAGTTGGGTGGCAAACGATTCGAGGACTTCTGGCGCAAGACTGGGCATCGTCGATCTCGGGCTCCAAAAAGGTGGCGCGCCTGGCGCTGTGTCCGTGACGGTCGGCGGCACACGCCAAGCGGTCGGCGGTGTCGACTACAACGCTGTCCCGACGTGGGCGCAAGCCGCGGCGACATGGACACTGCGGTCTCGCCCGCCGGCCTTCGCTCGATAGAGCGCGCGGTCGACTTCGCGAAGAAAATCGCGAAACGAGTCGCCGGGCATGGGCACAATTGTGCCAGAACCGACACTGACTGTCACGTGGGGGCCGAGTAGCGACTGGGGATGTGGAATGCCGATCCCCTTCACGCAGAGACGCAGTTGTTCGGCAATTCGGGCCGCATCGCAATCTCCGGTATTGGGCAGCACGACCACGAATTCTTCGCCGCCAAAGCGGGCGACGAAGTCGCCCGGACGTTTGAGCAGATCTTGCACGGCTTGGGCAATAGTCCGCAGGCAGCGATCGCCCGCGGAGTGGCCGATCGCGTCGTTGAACTGTTTGAAATAGTCGACGTCGAAGATCAGGATCGACAGCGGAAGTTGCGTGCGGTCGTGACGTTTCCATTCCTGCTCGGCGAGCCGGTCGAAATAACGCCGGTTGGGAATGCCCGTGACCTGGTCGGTGGTGGCCTCGACGGCGAGGTATAGGTTCTCCTCGCGGAGCGATTGTTGCTGGCGGTTTTCAAAGTCCTGAGAGAGCCAGACCATCAGGAACACGACGGAGAGGAACGCAAGGAAGCTCGTATAGGAAAGGATTTCGTCAGCGAAGATAGTCAACTCGCTGACGGGCAAAATGTCGAGGCGGTGGCCAACGACGAGGCCCGTCACGACGGTCGCCGCGGTGGCGGTCCAGAACGCGCCGCTGGTGGCGCCCGCGAGCAGCAACGCGTACACCGGCAAGCAGGTAAACCAAGGCATGACGGGCGAGTGGACGCCGCCCGAGAGGATCGCCAATGCGGTGAAAACGATGCCCGCAAACAAACACAGGCAATTGCCGCAGATTTTAGGGCTGAAAGTCAAGCGCAGCAGCGACAGGCTGAACAGTACGAGCGGAATGCCGCTCAAAAGGACTTTGGCGCAGGTGGGCGCGCCGAGAATCGTGGTCAAGAACGCAAACGGAGGGCACCACACCAGCAGCGACCAATGGAACGCGATCAGCCGCTGCGCGGCGCGCAGACGCACCTGATCTTCGCGGATGTTCTCCGGCACGAAGACCCGTGAGAGGCCGTTAATAAGTTGCTCCCAAAGCTGCCGCGCCACCGCCCAAGTCCTTCGCTGTGCATCGCCGTAAGCTAGTGCTTTGCCTATGTGGAAATAATTGGGGTCCAGCTTTCGGAGAGCCCTAGCTTACGTGTTTGTGCCAAACCGCTTGCGCGTTTGACGGTGTTGCGCGTCCTCCGAATGAAGTCGGAGTGACGCATCATTAGGTACCAACAATAATTAGCATTCGCTGATCGACGAGCGAGATATTCATGGCACGGCCCCCGAGTGGCCTCACGAGAGCGGCTGTACGACTTGTGACGGTTGCGCGGAGACCATGCACGACGCATGGAGTAGTCGCCACGTTGCATTTGCGCCGGGCGGACTCCCATGCCCGGCCGGATCGTGCCAGGCTTACCAGCGCCAGCCTGGAACGGCTGCGCGTGGTGCTAGGCGACGTCATGAGCGGACTGAACCGGCGAATACTCCCGGTTTTTGGTAGGCCGGGGCATTTCGCGGCAGATTTGCCGTTGCCCGGAACACGGTGGCGGCCTATAGTAGTTGCAGTAAAGTTGTAGCGAGAGCGGTTTGCCTTTGTAGTAAACCGTTTGCAATTGCTCCGGGGCCGAGTCGACCACCATAAGCCGCCCAAACAACAGGTGGGCTGTCGACTTTCAACAAACGCTGCCTCGTGTCGAATTCGTCTCGTCACGCTTTAGTGGTTGACGAGATATTTCTTCTCTACCATGCCGTTTGGTTGTTTTGCCGTCGACGTTTTTCGACAAGCAGATGACCGTGGCCGCGAAAGCCCGACAGTTGTCGCGACTCGGTAGAACCGCGCGCTCCGCCGGCAGGTAACCCAAGGTGGTTGGCCGCCGGTGACGGTGCAGGTTCGGTTGCGAAGCGGGGCCCGAATGCGAAAAGTTCCAAAAGCCGCTGCGCGCTGGAGTGCGCGCCCTTTTGAACAGCGCGCAAGCAAGCATAAGAAAGAGCTGATTTTGATGACGTTTGCAGAACTGGGACTAAGCGAGTCGTTGCTCAAGGCCATCGCCCACGAGGGCTACACCACGCCGACTCCGATTCAACAACTTTCGATTGGCCACGTGCTGGCCGGCAAGGATCTGCTGGGAATCGCCCAGACGGGAACCGGAAAAACGGCGGCTTTTGCTCTGCCGATTCTGGACCGTCTGGCCGCTGCCGGCGGCATGAAGCAACGCGGGCGTAAAGCACGCGTGCTGGTGTTGTCGCCGACGCGCGAACTGGCGACCCAGATCGCGGCCAGTTTCTCTGCCTACGGCCGTCACACCGGCATACGCCAGGCCGTGGTCTACGGCGGCGTGAGCCAGAACCCGCAAGCCCGGGCGATCCGCGACGGCGTGGATATTATCGTAGCCACTCCAGGCCGGCTGATGGACCTGATGAACCAGCGTCTCGTGACGCTGGTCGGGGTCGAGACTCTGGTGGTCGACGAAGCGGACCGGATGCTCGACATGGGCTTCATCCGCGACATTCGCAAGATCGTCGGCCAATTGCCCGCCGAGCGACAGACGCTGCTCTTTTCGGCGACGATGCCCGGCGACATTCGCGAGCTGGCGAACAGCATTTTGAAGGAGCCGGTGCGCGTACAGGTGGCGGCGAAGAACGCCGCGGCGGATACGGTTCAGCAGTCGGTGTACTTTGTCGAGAAGCGAAACAAGCCGACGTTGCTCAAGCACGTGATTGCCGCGCACGGGATGAGCCGCGTGATCGTGTTCACGCGCACCAAGCACGGAGCAGACAAGGTCGCACACCATCTGATCAAGGCCGGCATCCGCGCCGAAGCGATTCACGGCAACAAGTCACAAAACGCTCGGCAACGCTCGCTGCAAAATTTCAAGTCGCAAAAGCCGCCGGTGCTGGTGGCGACGGACGTCGCGGCCCGCGGGCTCGACATCGACGAGGTGTCGCACGTGGTGAACTACGATTTGCCCGATGTCGCCGAGACCTATGTGCATCGCATCGGGCGCACCGGCCGGGCCGGCGCGACGGGGATGGCAGTGTCCTTCTGTGATCGCGAAGAACGGAATTCGCTTCGCGACATCGAAAAACTGCTGGGTAAGAAAACGCCCATCTGCGAGGAGCATCCCGAGTATCCCAAGTCGCAGGTTCCCGCGGGCGGTCCCGCGTCGGAGGCAAAGGCTTCCGCGCGGCGCGACCGTGGACACGAACGAAAGCCGCACGGCTCGGGAACGACCGACGGCCGGCATCGCTCGCGCCGTCGCAAGTTTGGGAAGCCCGCCGCGGCCCCTGTTCGCGAGAGTGAGGCCGCCGTGGCTACTGCGCCGGCGGCCAAGACGGCTCAAACCGCGAAGCGTCCCAAACGCAGCCGCCCCAAGCAGCAGGCGGGTGGTTACACCACGATGTGGTAAGCCCCCCCGCGTCCGCATCGATCGACGCCCGGGGGGGACCATTTTCTCGCCGGGCGTCGAACGTATGCGCGGGTATCTCTTCGGCCGGATTGTGCGAAGGGGACGGGCTGAGAAGCGGCGGCCGGGCGTCTTAAAACTTGACCAGCGTGCTAATGCCCCCCGTCAGTTGGCTGGTCGCGGTCGGGACGCCGCCCGAGCCGAACGCCGGCTCGCCGGCGAAGTCGCCGCGGATCTCGGGGCGAAACTCGAAGTAGGGGCTGGGGTGCCAGTTGAGTCCGAGTGTGATCGCCGCGTAATTGGTATCGAAACCGGTGCGCGTGCCCCCCGCGTCGTCGAACCAATCGGCGCGGGCCAACACGTCCCAATCGCGATTCAAATGAAAGATGCCAATCGTGTATAGGCCATACCATGCGCCGGTGCCGACGGGCGTGTTCGTTTCCCAACCCATGTTGCTCTGGACGACCTGGGTGAAATAGTCGCTCCAATCGTGCTGGATGCGCGACTCCAGCATCGTGACGAAGTCGCCCGCAAGTCCGGGGGCCGCGAGTAGCGCGTCGGGACCCGTATAAACCGAGGTGGTGAGACGCGTTCGTTTTTCGAGGGTGAGCCAGTAGTTGACCTGCCCGAGGTAGCAGATCGAATTCTGGCCGCGAAGTTCAAAGAACGTATTCGCTCCAAACGTGACGCCGTTCCAGACGTCCAACTGTTCCGAGAGATGGAGGTTGGTAAGCACGCCGGTGAAGGCGCCGTCCTGCGAGTAGAAGAACTGATAGTCGCTGGAGTAAAAAGGCCGATAAGGCGCGAGGGCGCCGTTGTAGCCGATAATCGTTTGCATCCGGCCGATCTTAACATCCATGCCACGATCGGTAATTACCGGCAGGTGGGCCGACAAATACAGGTCCGCGAAATCCTGGCCAAAATGTTCGTTGGAGGGCGGATAGCCGATGCCGCCTTTCGGCGCGAGTAAGGCCGCGTCGGCGCCCGCGAGATAACGGATGTTGTACCCGAGGTTGAATTCGTCCTGATCCAGCGGCTTTTGCAGGGTCAATGCCACCTGATTCAGCAGAAACTCATTGCCGAAGCGGTTCATCTTCGGCTGCACCAACAGCAACCCCGGGCCAGTGGACGCTCCCGAGTAGCCTGCCTCGACCCAGCCAAAGACGCGGATGCCTCGCTCGGAGAACAGCCGGCCCAGCCCGAGGTAGTCGCTCAGCAGATGGACCTCTCCCACGGGATGCGGTCCCAACAAGGGCCGCGTCAATACTTCGGTCTCGTCCTCCAGGTTCTCATACGGCCGCGACTCGGGCTGGAGGTGAAACGTTGAGTTCGTCGCTGGTCCGTATGGCGCCTGAGCGGTCGCTACGAAATAGAGCCCGACGGTGGCCGCGATGACACCCATCCGTCGCAGCCAACGATCCATGGAACCCTCGCTCGCGAAATGCACATTCGAACCGCCTCGCTGTCCTGGCACATCGTTTTGTATCGGAAATTCGGCGCGGTGAAGTGCCTTCTACGGTTATTCTCGGCATACAATGATCTCAATTGACTGATTTTTCCCAGGCGTTAAGCTCGCCTCGCATCGTTCTAAGCCGCCGGCACAGCGAGCGTAAATGCACATCGCTGGCTGGCGTCTTCACGTTTCCATCGGAAGGAGTCTGAAGAGAAGCGCTCCAGAAAGATCAGCAGCCATGACAGCCGCGATTTTCCATCGCGATGCCGCGCCCATTTCGCTAGACAAATGCGCGAAGCTCGCATAGACTTGCGAGCCACATCGCGTCGCTTGTACGTCCTATGCCACGTCTTTTATTGAAAGAAAAATCAATGATGCGCGCTGGTCGAATGACTCTTCCGGTCCTGATGGCGTCCGCATTGCTTTTGATTTCGCCGCGCTTGGCGCATGCTCATCCGGGCCACGTGGGCGGTTTTCATGAAGGTTGGCAGCACCCGTTGACCGGCATCGACCATCTCTTGGCGATGATTGCGGTCGGCTTGTTGGCCGTTCGGGTCGGTGGCCGGGGGCTGTGGCTCGTGCCTGGCGCATTTTTGGGCGCCATGTTGGTGGGCGGGCTGGCGGCCGGGGCAGGTTGGATGTTGCCGGGAGTCGAACTGGGCATTGTGGCGTCCGTGGTGGTGCTAGGCGCGATGATCGCTTCGGCCAGCGTGGCGCCGGTGTGGCTCGCCGCGGGAATCGTGGCCGCGTTCGCCTTGTTTCATGGACACGCACATGGCTCGGAGATGGCCGCGGGAGGGACGCTGGCATCGTATGCGCTGGGATTCTTATTGGCGACCGCGGTGCTTCACTTGACGGGCATCGCGGCGGCGATGGGGCTTGCGCAATTGCACCGTGCCACCGCGGCACGTGTCGTGGGTGGCGCGATCGCCGCATGCGGCGCGCTGATGCTCATGGGATGGATCTAATCGTCCTCTCGCCGGTTGTTTCCTCTGTCCGAAGCACGGTGGTCAGGATTTTGCCGCGGCACGAGGACATGCTTCGTGGCGCTTTCGCGAGGCTGCGGTGGCCGGAAATATCGAGTTCGAGTGGGGACTGAAGGATGCGGATGGCTCGCCTGCTCGCTGCCTGGCTGACGCTGGTGCTGTTTCTGCTCTTCGGCGGCACTTGGATTGACGCGCAGATTTCGAACGGGGCGGCGGCGGCGCTGTTGCTCTGGCTGTTCGTAATCATGGTCTGGGCCGCCTTCGGCGTGATCGAGGAAGCCGATGCGCTTGCGGAGCTTCTGGGCGAACCGCTGGGGTCGCTCGTCCTCACGCTTTCGATCATCGCGCTCGAGGGCGTGTTGATCGGCATCGCCGTGCTTTCCAGCAGCGCGGGGGCAACGATTGGGCGCGACACGCTCTACGGGGCCAACATGATCATGATCAACCTGGCCGGAGGGTTGGCACTCTTTTTGGGGGGCTTGCGACATCGCGAGCAAACGTACAATCTCCAGGGCACGTCCGCCTACCTGGCCGTCGTCATTACGCTCAGCGTATTGGGGATGATTCTGCCGAACTATACGCAAGCCGAGCCGCCCGGTAGCGTGACGAACGTTCAAGCGGCCGGCATTATCGTCGTAACGCTGTTCATATACGGCACCTTCCTGTTGATTCAAACGGGGAGGCATGCCCACTTCTTTTCCGACGCGCGTGAGGACGGGGAGCCGGCCGGAGCGCAAAAAGCCGGCCAGGCGCCGCAGCGCGGAATCGGCAAGCATGCCCTGTTGCTCGTGGTCGGTTTGTTGCCGATCGTGCTTTTGGGTAAATACCTGACGATGTTGATCGACCACGGGAGCCAGCAACTAGGGGCCCCGCCCGCGCTGGGCGGGGTCATCATCGCGCTGATCGTCGTCTCGCCCAAGGCGATCTCAGCGGTGAAAGCCGGCATCGCCAACGAACCGCAACGGTCGGTCAACCTTGCGCTGGGGTCGTGCGCGCCGGCGATGGGCGTGATCTTTCCAATCATTCTCGGCATCGGTATCGTGACCGGGAAGCCGATCATCATGGGAGCCGAACCGGCCGAAGTGATCTTGCTGGCCTTGACGCTCGTGCTTGCCGCCCTGACGTTTTCCGGTCCCCGAACGACACTGCTCGAGGGGGCGGCCCATTTGGCGGTCTTTTTGATGTATATCGTGCTGATGTTCAGCCCTTAGGAAACCTTGGTACGGTGCGCGACCGCGTTGCCGGTCGCCACGCGCATTTCCGTCCCTCGCAATCATTCACGACAGAAGGAACGAAGCATGGCATTCTTCGAAAACCACGCCCCGGGGCGTCGGCAGCATAATCGTCCCCTTCCGGACTTGAGCCAGTACGATGGCATGAGAGCGCAGGAGGAAGAGGCCTCGCTTCCCTCGGCCTATGCGGAGAAGGAGAAAAAGCGGATCAAGGAGCTGGGGCTCGAGCCGGCGGACTCGATCGAGGACAAGAGCGAGATCAGTTGCTTCCAGCGCGGCAGCACTCCGCACTGGTCGGGCATCAACACGTTTTTGAAAGCGCCCTATCTCGAGGACATTCGCAAGGTGGGCGAGTACGACGTCGCTTTCGTGGGTGTGCCGTTCGACATCGGTTGTACCTTTCGTTCGGGCACGCGGTTCGGGCCGCAGGGCATTCGCCGCATCTCGGCGCTCTACCAGAAGTACAGCTACGAACACGCCGTCGATCTGAGCGAAACCATCAAGATGTGCGACGTGGGCGACATTTTCTGCCCGGCCAATATCACCAAGAGCCACGACCAGATCACCAAGGGAGTCGCGCACATTCTTTCCGAGGGAACGCTGCCGATGATCATGGGCGGCGACCACTCGATCGGTTTTCCCACGGCTCGCGGCGTTGCCCAATGCATCGACGGAAACGTGGGAATCATCCACCTCGACCGGCACGTGGACACGCAAGAAAAGGACATGGATGAGATCATGCACACGTGTCCGTGGTTCCATGCCACGAACATTCCGAACTGCCCGCCAGCCAACCTGGTGCAGTTGGGAATCGGCGGCTGGCAGGTTCCCCGTGCGGGCGTCAAAGTCGGACGCGAGCGTGGCACGACGATTTTGACCGTCAACGACATCGAGAAGATCGGCATCGAAAAGACGATCGAGATCGCCTTGGAAGTCGCTTGGAAAGGGGCGAGCGCCGTATTCGTATCGCTCGACATCGACGTGGTCGACGCGGGCTTCGTTCCCGGAACGGGCTGGCCCGAGCCGGGCGGCTTTTTGCCCCGCGAGATGTTGAAGATTATCGAGGGGGTCGCGAAAGAAGGGATTGTCGGCATGGAGGTCGTAGAAGTTTCGCCGCCCTACGACATTTCGGACATCACTTCCCTACTGGCCGCCCGGGCGATGGTCGATGTGATGGCCACGATGGTCAAGCACGGCCGGCTGGGTGGTAAACTCAAGATTTAACGCCGTGGCCGACCCCGTCATCGTGCTCGCGACCGATTTCGGTCCCGAACATCCCGCTTGGGAGCGTACCGAGGCGCAGCTTGCCGGCTTGCGGTCGTTCGCGTCGCGCGCCCTGGGCGTATCGACCCGGGGAGGGATTGCCTGGCTGCCGGCGCAGCCCAGCGATGAGCTTGGAGAGCACCGATTAAGTCGGGTCATCGAGCGTGCGGGAGCGGATGCGTCGCTGATTTTTGTCCTGCCCACGGCATTTGAATTGAACGTTTGGCAGCGCACGATGCTGGGCGAAGAGCTCAGCGAAGCACGCCGCATGAAGCCGGCTGCTTCGATTCACCACGACACGGTCGATCCGACCCACCCCTTGCTGGTGGACTGCTTTTGCGACGAGCTTCTTCGCGCGCTCGACGAGCGGCACGCCGCCCCGAGGCGCGCGGGCCTGCTCCTCGTCGCCGATGGGCAGGGAGATCAAGGCACGCGCGCCGACTCGTATCGGTTGATGCGCCTGCTGTGGGAGCAGGCCGGCATGGGGCGCGGCGAGGTCGCTTTCATCCGCCACGCGCAGCCGTTCCTCGCGGATGTGCTCGAGCGCTGTGCCACGGATCCGCTGGACTGGGTGTTGGTGCCGCAGTGCCAATGGCTCACCGATCTGTCGAGCTACGCGCAAGTCATGCTTGCCGATTACCAGCGAGCCCATCCGGCGGCGTCGGCCTGGCAGCTTCTTCAGCCGCCGCAAGACCACCCGGCGATCGCCGCTTGGTTCGAGCAGCGGCTCGTGCGGCTCTGGGAAGAGAAGCGAGCGCGCGAAGCGGTGCGCATTCGATCGGCCAAGCACAACGAGACGCCGCCGCCGACTGGAGTCTGGTCGGGAGAAGACTGGCGGCCGGTGGAAGCAGCCGACCTTCGGCCCCGCGCCGGTATTGTTGGCCGAGCCCGAGATTCACGGGCGCTGGGGGAGGTTTTGGCTCGCGTGCTCCCGCCCGCCGATCGTTACCTGGTAAAAGTTACCTGGCACGGGTACGCGGAAGGAACCTTCACGGGCGCCGCGGCCTTGGATCTCTTGTTAGAAGCGCTGCCGGGGCAGGCCGTCGTGCTTGAAGGGCACACCAGCAGCCGCAACGTGGGCGGTCTGGATATCGACTGGGAAACGGATGCCGAGCAACACCGCCACTGGATTCGGCAGCAAGACGTCGAGTTCCTGCGGCGGACGGGCTTGATGGACGTGATCTCACGCCACGATGCGCAGTACCTGAACGTCACCGAGGCGTGGTGGGACGGCGCGTGCGCGCCGGCGGAGGAGGTCGAGCGTGCGCTCGGCGGCGTTCCGCTCGAGCATCCCGATCTCATGGCGTTTGTGCCGCGGGCCCTGATGGCGCTCCGTGGAGCGCCGTTCATCAGCTTTGCTCGCATGAAGGGGCCTACTCGGCTGGGGCTTTCCAATCTATTTGGACTCATTCCGCACCCCCTACGGTCCGCATGGCATGGCCCCGATATCACCTACTTCGCTTCGGTGTGCTGCGATCTGGCCCAGATCTATGGAAGCCTTTTTCAGACGTTTGGACTGGTCGAGGGATTTGATTCCGCCGTGCGCTGGGACCGCAAGGGGCTCTACCGCAGCCGGTGGGGAAACTATGACCTGATCTTGACGGACGGTCTGTTTACGCTGAGCGAAGGGCTCACGGGAGCGGATATTCTGGCCAGCCGCATGCAGGGGCAAGATATCCGGCGGAGCGGCTATTACGACGTCGTGCGCCGGCGTTTGGAGTGTCCCCGGCAGGCGGAGGAGTTACCGCTTCCCATGGACCTGCAATCGCAACTCGCCTAGCGAGCCGTTTGGCGAGCTTACGGTTGTCGCTCGAGAGAGATCGTGGGAAAGCGGATGCGCCGGCTCGCCAAAGTACGCGGCACGCTGGTTTACGAGGTTGGCCGCCGCGTCGTAGAGCTGCATCACGGCGGGCTGCGGGTAGAGACCGCCGCCGATCATCAGAAAGATCAGAACCAGGATCGCCGCTTTTTCTGGCGGACGTTGCCGCAGATCGACGGTCACCGGGCGGCAGGCGCCCGTGAAGATGCGGAAATAGGCGTGCAGGACCGCAATGCCGTTCAGGGCCGCAACCACGACGACGGCCACGACCATGAGCGGATAGATTTGCACGGCGCTTTCGACCAGTAATTCGCCGCCCACGAAGCCCGCGGTGCCGGGAAAGCCGATGCTCGCCAGGCCCATGATGAGGAATAGCACGGCCAGCCGCGGGATGTGGTCGTAGAGGCCGTGGAACGTATCGAGACGAATACGGCCCATGCGGGCTTCGATCGAACGGAGCGTGATGCCAAAGCCTGTCATCGAGAGCGCGATGGCGACCCAGGCGCAGAGCGCGCCGGTGAGGCCAATCATGGTGGCGGTTTCCAGGCCGACGAAGACCAGCGACGAATGACTGAGGAACAAATAGCTGAACATTCGCCGGGCTTTCACCTGCACGAGCGCCATTCCGGCGGCATAGACCGCCGTGAGCACGCTGAGCAACGTAATGCTGCGAAGGACACCATCTGGCGCAATGGGAAGCACGAGCCGCATCGTGGCATAGGCGTCGACCATAGGCGTGACGAAGAGCAATGCCGTTCCGAACGAAGCATGTTCGAACAGGTCGGGCAGCCAGGTGTGAACCGGGACAACGCCAATTCGGACCAGGACCGCCGCGGTGAGCAGCACCACGCCCCACAGCGGGGAGATTTGAGACGTGAGGAGCGATTGGCCGGCGATCAGCAGCGTGACAAAGGCCCCCATGTGCAACGTGAAGATCCGGAGCGGCTTTTGATTCAAACGCAGTTCGAGCCAGGTCGGCACGGCGCCGGCCGCGAGCAGCGCAATGATGAGCCACGGTTCGCGGCAGGCGAACGTCGCGAGCGTAATTCCGATGGAAAGCATTTGTCCGACCGAAGCGAACCGCTGCAACTTGCGGCGCAGCGTGGCGAGCACGATGAGCACGCCCACGAGCGCCACGAATGGCAAGAGCGAAACGCTCAGGGCGTCGAGCGACAGGAGGGGCTCGCGGTCCAGGAGACGGCCGACGTCCCAGCGGTCGGCAGCGCTGGTGGCCTGATAGCCGTGCATTTCGAGCCAGGCGGCGACCGTTGCCAGAAGAGAGATCGTCGAAGCGATGATACTTGTCTGCCGGGCTCGCTCGGGAATCCGTTCGCGCGCCATTAAACCCGCCGCCACGAACGGAGCGACCACCGCAATCGTCAGCCAGGGAATGGTGAACTCGATCATGGATGCTGTTCCTCGACCGCCAAGACGGGCTCGGGCGGCAATGCCTGCGGTGGGGTCGGCGGTGGGAGTCGGTCACCGACGCCCGAGAGGGTTCGCGCCCAGCGGAGCTCCTGCTCGTTGCACCAGCGAAAGAAGTTTAAGAACGGCGCGACCACTCCATTGTCGATCAACGCGTCGAAGTAGCCGCGTTCGAGACCAAACCGGTAAAGCCGCTCGCGCCAAGGCTCGGGCAGCCCGCGCAGGAGCGGATCGGCTTCGAGCGATAGGTGGCCGCCGATGGCGTTTTCGAGCGTGCGATAATCTTGGAGGAGCGTCGGCGAGCGAACGAGTTGCAACGTGCGGAGGCAAGCATGGCCGATAATGTGCACGAGGGCGATGTAGCGGAAGCCAAGGCCGATCTCGGCCGTGATGATGCCGACCTGCGTCAGCGACGCGAATGCCAGGGAGCTTTTGACGTCGGTCTGGACGCGGGCCGCGATCACGGCAAAGACCGCGGTGGCGATGCCCAGAGCGACCACGCAGCCGCTGAGTAGCGGCGATAGGTCGAGAATCGGACTGACGCGCAGCAGCAGGTAGGTTCCCAGGTGGACCGAGAGCGCGCCGTAGAAAACGGCGCTCGAAGGCGTGGGACCTTCCATGGCGCGTGGTAGCCAACCGGAAAGTGGAACCAGGGCCGACTTGCCGGCCGCGGCGGCGAGTAACAGCAGTCCAATGATCAGGGCCTGGTTCGAAGTCAGCGCGGCGGTACTTTCGGGCCAGGGGCCGGCGCCCATCAAAACGCCGAAGTCGCCCGCCCCGGTACGGTGGTGCAGCGTGACGGCGGCGATCAGAAACGCGGCGTCCGCGATGCGATAGATCGACCAGACCCGTTGTCCGTTGATCACCGGGCCGGTTCGCTCGTGGAAATAGGCCACGAGCAGCGCGGACGAAAGGCCGACGAGCTCCCAACCGAAGAACAGCGTTTCGATGGTGCCGGCAACCGAGGCGACGACCATGCCGAACAAGAACACGGCATAAAGGAGAAAGAACCGCTGGAAGCCGGACTCCCGGTGGAGGTAGTGCTTGGCAAAAGCGCCGATGGTGCCGATGAGCACGAACGACAGGATCGTGAACGGCACGCTCAAGCGATCGAAGATGAACTTGACGTGCAGGTGAAAGTGCTGCTGCGGAATGTCGACCCAGTTTCCCAGGTCGATCACGACGTTTCGCGACCCGGTCGACAGCATGACGGCCAGAATGCCGACCGAGGCCACGAGGCCGATGCTCACGGCGATTTGCGTCAGCCGCGAGGTGAGCCGTTCGCTCAAGGGGCGGCCGACGAGCGCCGCAAGTCCGACCACGGCCAGCAGCGTCGCGGGCGAGGCCACGGCGGCGACGCCGAGCCAATTGGTAAGCGCGTCGTGATTCATGCTTGCACCTCGTTTGTCCATCTCGGCGAACCAGCGTGGGTCGCGGGAACGATCGAGGCCAGGCCCAGGTGATCGCGCCAGCCGCGAAACCAATCGGCCGACGAGCGCACCCGAGGCAGGCTCTCGGACTCGGGGTGATAGGGTTCAAACCGTCCGCGGCGGAACAGTTGGATCTGGTTGGAGTCGGGCGCGAGTGTGGCGAGTTGAATCCATTCGTTCAGCACGAGCTGCATCAGTGGCGGATTGCGTTCGAGGATCGAGATCAGATTGGCGGGCGTGGTTTCGATGACGAACAGGCTGCGAACGGGCTCATGGATTTCGACCATTTGCCACGGCAGGCCGGGTCGCAGATCGCTGGCGGCGCCGTCCATGACCCCCAGCAGCGAAGTGATGTTGTGCGGCAGCTTGGAGCCGCAGCCATAACCGGGCGAATCGACGTAGCTGAAGTAATATTCCAGATTGATGCCGGCACAGACTGGAATCACGGCCTGAAGTAGCCGCGAGAGTATCTGGCAGTCGGGCGTGTCTTGCGTTGGATCGTAGGAGGTCAGGAACGCGCGACGATCGAGAAACAGGCCTCGCGTGCGCTCGCGGCGCCCGACGATCGAAGAGGCGTTCGTGGCGTGGCCCAACTCGGCCCGGACTTGCGACAAGTCTTCGGTCCGGCCCTCGACGTGCCGCAGCGCGGCGGGGGCACTGATGTTCAGGGGCGCCGATTGGAAACGCCGGCAGCGTTCTTGCGCGTTGCGGCGCCGGGCGACGTCGAGCGTCTGGCGCAGTTGGTCGAAGTCTTCGTGGTGCGAAGAGGGCAAGCGGTCGAGATCGAAGAACCCGATATGGTCGTTGGCCGTGTTGTGCATGCCGCCCAGGAAGATCGTGCTGCGCGGAATGTCGATGCCACGCTCGCGAAGCCGCTCGCGGACCCGCGGGTCGGCCAGGATGCTGGCCATTGCCCGGGCGTTCGGCCCGCCGCGGCCGCCACCGCAGGCGCCGCAATCGTAGGCCGACTGGTGGGGATTGTTGAGGCTTGAACTGCCGTGGCCGAGCAGGATGACCAAGCGCGAAAAGTTGTGAGTCAGACCGAGATCTCGCAGCAAGCGTTCCGCGATGTCGATCATTTCGTTCAGGCTGTAGCCTTGCCCGCCGTTGGAAGATCCGGGCTTTTCATCCTGCCGTTCGAGGTGCAGACGCGTGACGGGCGGAGGCTGCACAAAGTTGCCGAACAGCCGGCGGATGCGGGCCGTGAGCAGCGGGAACAGCACTCGAAAGACGAGCGGGATCGACGCCAACGAACCGGCCAGCGCGGTGAGCATGCCTCCGATTCCGCTACGCGTGCCCACGTGCAGGCGATGCGACGCGCGGCCCAGGGCTCGACGGGTTTCGGAACGGCGGCGATGGACGTCGGAGAACGAGTAGGCGACTTCTTCTTCCACGTAGTGCTGGGGTTTGATTACGACCGGGCAAAGTGGGACGTAATGCGCGTCGGCCGCGCCGCGGTAGTACATGGCTACGCCGAAGAAGCCGGCAATGCCAAAGGTCTCGCACCGCGGGTCGACCTCTTCGAGGTGGCGACGGAAAGATTCCTCGCGCTCGTCGAGGCAAGTTGCGACCTGAAACGTGGGATTGTTCGGCGGCGGTTGGCAATGATCGGCATGGGCCAGTAGGCCATCGAGAACCTGGTTGCGGTAGCGCCGTTCGTAGGCCAAATGATAAATTCGCTGCCGCTCGGTCGTTGAGAACGAATCGATCTCGCGCAGCAACAGTTGCCACTCGAGCGTCGTGAGGTGGAACAAGTCGGCGGGACGCCAGCCGACGATCTGCGCCAGCCGGAACACGAGGTAGGCCCGTTGGAGGGCCGTGGCGTGCGATTGCGGTTGGGCAGGCGTGACGGAAGCCGTATCGGCGCCGCGCTCCGCGACGTGTCGCATCGCGAGACGTTCGAGCAACAACCGCACCGCAAGATACTCGACCAGCGTGCCACGCGGCGCCGGTTCGATCGTCCATTCGGCGTTCGTTTCCATTTGCCAGAGCATGCCCGCCCAGCCGGGAAGCGCAAGCAGCGTGCGGGTGATGAATTCTTCGCGTTGGCCGGGGGGGACGCCGAGTGCGTCGAGAGAGTCGTCGATGATCTGGAGCGGCGTAATGCCCTCGCGCGTGAGGCGGTCGATCTCGGCCGGTAGCGGCGCGAGCCAAGCCTCGAAGGGCCGCTTGGCGCGGTTGAGCTCGCACCAGGCACGGAAGAAGCCTTGCTCGCGATGCGGAAGCCGCCAGCGAGCAAGCCCTTGATCGAGGAACGCGGCGCAGTAGCGAATAAGCTCGTCGTTGACCAGGCGTTTGACTTCGGCTTGGGGACTCGACCAGGCAGCGCGATCGGCAAGCGGGTTGGAGGCGGGGTCGACATGGTTCGCAGTGACCCCGTCGAGGGCGGCTTGCCAGAGGAGCCGTAGCGTCAGGGACTGCCAGGTCGCGAGCGACCAGTGCTCGATTTTGCGTTGGTCGTAGCGATGGAGCAGCCCGGCGATGGCCTGGCGGACGTTGGCGGCGGGCTCGTGGCCGTTGCTCAGGTCGCGCAGTACCCAGCGGCGCGTACGTTCGACGATTTGGTCGCGCGTGGCCGGCGCGGTTTCGTCGCAAAATCGGTCGAGCACGTCGGACTCGGCCAGCAGCCATTGCAGCTCTTCGTCGGACCCCAATCGCACGGGATGCTTGAGCATCGCCAGGCGGAGCTGGTAACGGGTGGCCAAGCAACCGATGAGCCGATCGGCCTCGTCGTCGAGATCTTCCAGCAGAACCGCGGAGATGTCCGAAGCCAAGATTCGTCCGCGGGCCAATTCCTGCCGGTAACGGTGCTCCGGCAAATAGGCCTGGCAGCCGAAGAAGCGGGCTCCCATCGTGACGGCTTCGTGGAAAGGCCGGGCCTCGAAGGCGTGGAGCGTATTGTGGTGGACAAAGACGCTGATCGGCGCTTGCGACGGGAGAAAATGCGCAGCATGCTCGATGGTGTGCAGAAGTTGTTCGTGCCCAGGCGAGAGCGGCCGCAGCGATTGGTCGCAGGTGCAAGGGGCAACAGGCCCGGTTTGATTCACAGCACGCGATCCCCCCATCGAGCGAACGAGAAACGGTCGGCGTGTCGCCCGGAGGGAGACAGAGGCCGAACCATGCGCAAGTCTATCGTCCTAGAGAGGGCGGGGACAGGACGGGTTACGGTAGCTTGCGCAAATGTAATCTCGCTGTTGGCGCAAGCAAAAACCCCGGCGGATCATTGAGATCCGCCGAGGTTTTGCGTGTAAAAAATCCGGCGATACCTACTCTCGCACTTGTGGTACTACCATCGGCTCTGAAAGCTTAACTACCGTGTTCGAGATGGGAACGGGTGTGACCTTTCAGATATGTTCACCGGAAAGAACCCTCGGGCCGCCGACAGTGAGACGGCCCGAGGGCATGTATTGGTTGTTGCGTTGAGTGGCGTTTGAATTGAGGGCTCTTGGCGTCAGAATCCAGCGAAGCTCGTGATGCGTGAAAAACGCAAGAGCGTTGGATATATGTGGCCAAGCATTCGTCCGTTAGTACCGGTTAGCTGAATGGATTACTCCACGTACACATCCGGCCTATCAACCTGGTCGTCTTCCAGGGGACTTTCGGGCATTGCCCAACGAAACCTAATCTTGGAGCGGGCTTCACGCTTATATGCTTTCAGCGTTTATCCTTTCCGTTCATAGCTATCCAGCCGTGCCACTAGCATGACAACTGGAACACCAGAGGAACGTCCTTCCAAATCCTCTCGTACTAAAGAAGAACCTCCTCAAGTTTCGTGCGCCCACAGCAGATAGGGACCGACCTGTCTCACGACGGTCTGAACCCAGCTCACG
>CAZRCI010000060.1:0-23711 GCA_964598535.1 uncultured Planctomycetaceae bacterium
TGCCAGCGTAGCTTCAATTGGCAGAGCACCGCATTCGTAATGCGGGGGTTATGGGTTCGACTCCCATCGCTGGCTTTCACGATTGCGCCATCAATCGCTCCCGGCTTTCCCCCGCTACGGGCTCGCGTTCTTACGAGCGTGGCTGGTTCTCCTGTTCGCGGCGGGCAGTGACTTGGAACGGTTTTGCGCAAGTTTCCAAAGGGCAGGAGGATACATCGCATGTCAGTGGTCGAGTCGGACGTCAAGCAGGTCGTGCTCGGCGGCGGCCCTTTTGGACCGCAAGAAATCAAGCAGATCGTCTCGGCAATCTCCGAGGATTTCACGCAGTACCGCACGCTCCGCGACGCGGTCGCCGAGCTTGAAGCCCGCGAAGAACGTAGCCCGGCGGCCAGCGTGCGGCTGGGGGTTTGCCAGTACCTGCTGGGGCGCTACGGCACCGCGATTGAAACTCTGAAGCAAGGCGACGGCGGCGCGCTTGCGCATTTTTATCTGGCCAAGTGCCACTTCGCCCAAGAGCGCTACGATCAGGCGATCGCATCGTATGAGTCGGCCAAGGGCGCGGGCTACAACGCCGACGACTGCACGCTCGGCAAGGCCGAGTCTCAGCGGATGAGCGGCGATCCGCAGGCCGCGCTCGCAACGCTCGACAACCTGAGTGGCGCCGTCGAGCAAACCGCCGAGTATCTTTACCAACGTGGCGCCACGGTGGCTTCGCTTGGCGGAAATACCTCGGAAGTGGTCGCCCTTTATGAGCGAGCCGTCGAGGCCGATCCCAATCACTCGGGCGCGTTGTTCGGTTTGGCTCGCGAGAACGATCGCCACGGCAACGAGGAGACGGCGGTCGATCTGTATGAGCGTTCTGCCCAGCAGTTTCCGACTTTTCTGGGAACGCTGCTCAACCTGGGCGTGCTGTATGAGGATCGCCTGCAGTTTGACAAGGCCCAGCAGTGCTACCTGCGGATTTTGGACCAGTATCCGAATCATGCCCGCGCCCGTTTGTTTTTGAAGGACGCGCAGGCCTCGGGCGACATGTACTACGACGAGGAGGCTCAACGCAAGCGCGACCGCGCGAGCCAGGTGCTCGGTGTTCCGGTCAGCGACTTCGAGCTTTCGGTTCGCAGCCGCAACTGCCTGCAGAAGATGGGGATTGCCACGCTGGGCGATCTGGCCCGTTGCACCGAAGCCGAACTGCTGGCCAGTAAGAACTTTGGCGAAACGTCGCTGATCGAAATTCGCGAAATGCTGGCTTCCAAGGGGCTCTCGTTGGGGCAGTTCGCCACGACGAAGCCCGAGCCCGAGCCGGTCTTCGAGCCGGAGTTCATGTCGCCGGACGAGCAGGCCTTGCTCGAACGTCCGATTGGCGACCTGAACCTGTCGGTGCGAGCTCGCAAGTGCATGATTCGCTTGGGGCTGAATACGGTCGGCGAGTTGGTTCGCCGCACGGGCGACGACCTGCTCGAATGCAAGAATTTCGGCGTGACAAGCCTCAACGAAGTTCGGGAGAAGCTCCAGGCCCACGGCCTGAAGTTGCGTGGAGACTGAACGCTCTCCTTCCAAGGCGAGAGCCTCTTCGCGGAGTTAGCAAACCCCTCCGGGTCGGCAAGTTTTGCCGGCCCGTTTTCGTAGCCTATTTCCCAATCGACATTCGCGGCTGCCCCCCCTCCTCTTTTCTGGCGGACGCCCCAGCGCATGGCACATCGTCCGTTCAGCTTCGAAGTTCACGCGCGAGACGATGGCACCAGCGCGCGCACCAGCACGTTTCAGACACCGCACGGCCCGGTGTCGATGCCCGCGTTTATGCCGGTTGGGACCCAGGGGACCGTCAAAGGGTTGACCGTCGACATGATTCGCGCGACGGGCGCTGAGATGATCCTGGGTAACACGTATCATCTCGCGTTACGTCCGGGCGAGGAAATCGTGCGCGAGTTGGGGGGGCTGCACGGGTTCTCGGGCTGGGACGGGCCGATCCTGACCGACAGTGGCGGCTTTCAGCTTTTCAGCCTGGCGGCCAACACGAAAATCAGCGAGGAACGCGCGGTCTTTCGTTCGCACATCGATGGCAACCTGCTCGAACTTTCGCCCGAACGAGCCATCGAGATTCAGGAAGCGTTGGGAGCCGACGTGGCGATGGTGCTCGATCACGTCGTTGCGCTTCCCAGTCCTCCGGAGTTGGTGCGCGAAGCGATGGAACGCAGCATCCGTTGGGCCCGGCGTTGCAAAGCCGCCCAGACACGCTCGGATCTGGCGCTATTTGGAATCGTGCAGGGCGGATTGGACGCGGAGCTGCGCAAGCGATGTGCGCGCGAGTTGGCGGAACTCGACTTTCCCGGCTATGCGGTGGGCGGCCTCAGCGTGGGCGAGGCGCCCGAGGAAATGTATCGCGTGCTGGAAGCCGTGGTGCCTGCGATGCCCGGCGATCGGCCGCGGTACTTGATGGGGGTGGGCCGTCCCGAGGATCTGCTCGAAGCCATTCGCCGGGGCATCGACCTGTTCGACTGTGTGCTCCCTACCCGTAGTGGCCGGAATGCCTTGGCGTACACGCCAGATGGTCCGGTGCGGCTGCGAAACTTGCAGCATGCACGCGATTCGGCGCCCTTGGACGAGGATTGTCCCTGCGCGGCGTGCCGCCATAGCCGCGGCTACCTGCGGCATCTGTTTCTGGCAAACGAGATGCTGGGGCCGATGTTGGTGTCGCTGCACAACCTGACATTTTATCAGCGGCTCTTGGCCGATGCCCGCTCGGCCATCGCGGCCGGCCGGTATGCCGCCTTCGCCGACGAGCGGTTGCGCCGGCTGCGAACGAACCTCGCCATGAAGGGCGCCAGCGATGGCTAGATGCGTCGACTCGGTGGGCTGGGACATTGCCTGGCTCGCGGACCGGGGGTGCTGCCCTTGTCCCTTTCGCGATAGCACTTTAAGATAGCCGCTTCGTATTTGTTTGACGGTAAAAATGCAGGGTTGAGAGGATCGTCGCTCAACCGTTTGCAAGGTGCGCAATGGGGGGCGGTGGCCGATTGTACGGTCGTGCTAAACGGCAGTGCGTCCGCAGCCTATTTGCTCCGCTTGAGGGCTTGGCGTTGAGCCGGCCAGTGCTAAGGGAACTTAGTGCATGGGGGGAGCCCGGCGCTGGGGCCTGACTCTGCATGAGGCTTGCAGGCACCGGGCGGGCGAAGTCGCTAGGTTGTCGTCCGCCGTTGCGGTCAGCAATCGGAAGCCTTTCCGATCGATTCGGCTCCTCGAGGCACCAGAGCAACGGACGTGTTTAGCCCAATGAAATCAATTTGCCCATGATCACGCCGCTGTTCCAACTTCTTGCCCAGGCCGCCCCCAAGGCCGATCCGCCCGCCGAGCCCGCCGCTTCGATCTTGCAGTTGCTCATTCCGGTGTTTGCCGCGATCGGCTTGTATTACTTCATGATCTTGCGTCCGGAGCGGCGCAAGCAACAGGGCGTGCAATCGCGGTTGGATGCGCTCAAGAAAAATGATCGCGTGGTGACGATCGGCGGCATTTACGGCGTGGTCGTGAATGTCAGTCGCGAGAACGACGAAGTCACTTTGAAGATCGACGAGGCGACCAACGCCAAGATGCGAGTCACGCTTGGCGCCGTCGCTCGGATTCTCGGTGACGACGTGCCCGAAAAATCATAACTCCTAGGCTGAGGAATTGAACTCAATGGCTTGGTATTCGCATTTCGCCTGGCTGGTCGCCCAAGCGGCGCCCGCGGTCGAGGCCGCCGAGAAGGCCGCCCAGGATGCCGTTGACGGCGACGTCTCGTCGACGACGCTCCGGTTACTCGTTGCCGTGGGCGTCATCGTGGGCTCGTTTATGGTTGGGTCGTTGATCGCCAACGCGCTCCGGCTGAAAGACTTCGGCTTTCGGATCGGGTTGGTGCTCTTCACCGTGGCGGCCAGCGTGGCGATCGTCTATTTCGGTTGGCCGCCCAAACGCGGTATCGATCTTAGCGGTGGCGTCGTGCTGGTGTACGAGGTGGACAACGCGGCTGCCAGTTCCGACTGGATGCCGAACGCGATTCGCACGATCAACCAGGAAATCAACGCCGGTGGCGGCGAGCAACTGGTCGCCCGTCCGCTGGAGAACAACCGGATCGAGATCGTTGTTCCCGCCGGCGCCGATGCGAGCACCGTTCAGGAAACGATCGAAAACCTGCGTCAGTCGGGCACGATCCTCAACCTGGAAAGCCGCCGGGTGAAGGACGGCCAAACGGTGCTGCTCTATCGGGCGGATCCCGGCGCCCAACGCCAACTCGACATGGAGAAACTGATCGGCGCCGTGACGCGGCGTATCAATCCGGGCGGCGTCAAGGAATTGACCATTCGCCAGTATGGCGCCGAACAGATCGAAGTGATCATTCCGGAAGTCGACGAACGCGAAGTCGAACAAGTTAAGCGAAAAATCAGCACCAGCGGTTTGCTCAGCTTCCGAATCGTGGCCAATCCGACCGATCACCGTGAATTGGTTCGCGCGGCGGAACGCACCCCCGGACGCGATGTGTATTTGGGCGGGCGCTTGGCGGGGCGGTGGGTGAAAGCCGGCGATCAAGTGCTGGGCTTTCCGAGTGAACAGGCGATTTATCGGAGCGCTCCCGATGGATCGACCCAGATCCTGGTCACCATCGATCCGTTTGACGTCGACGGACGTTATCTCACTCGCGCGGCGGCCGGTTACGATCAGCGCGGCAGCAACGCGGTCGATTTCAATTTCGACGCCGTGGGGGCCGAGAAGTTTCGCAGCCTGACGAGCCGGAACTTGCCGGACGAATCGGGCTTTCACCGCAACCTGGGAATCATTCTCGACGGCACGATGTTGTCCGCCCCGCGGCTAATCACCACGATCAGCAGCCAGGGGCAGATCACGGGCGTCGGCCAGGACGAGGTCGAAGTTCTGGTGAGCATTCTTAACGCGGGCAGCCTGCCGGCGTCGTTGCGGCCTCAGCCGATCAGCCAACAGCGGATCAGCGCCCAACTGGGCGACGACACGATCCGCTCGGGCACGCGGGCGATGTTGATCTCCACGGCCTTGATTCTGATCTTCATGCTCGTTTATTACCATTTTGCCGGTCTGGTGGCCGACCTCGCGGTGGCGTTGAACATCCTCATGACCGTGGCCTTGATGATTCTGATCAAGGCGGCGTTCACGTTGCCGGGCCTGGCGGGCCTCGTGCTGGCCGTCGGCATGGCGGTCGACGCCAACGTGCTCATTTACGAACGTATCCGCGAGGAACTCGAACGCGGTTCCTCGTTGCGGATGGCGATTCGCAACGGGTTCTCGCGCGCGACGAGCACGATTTTGGACTCGAACATCACGACGCTCATCACGGCCGTCGTGCTGTACGTCATCGGCACCGACCAGATCAAGGGCTTCGCCGTCACGTTGATTCTGGGCCTCGTTGTAAGCATGTTCACGGCGATCTACGTTTCGCGCGTGATTCTCGACATCTTCGAGCGCAAGCGTTGGATCGAGCGGCTGACGATGATGAAGTTCTTCGGAACGCCAAACTTCGATTACATTCGCTTTTGCATTCCGGCAATTGTGATTTCGAGCGTCATCGTGGCCATTGGCCTGGTGGCGATGGCTTCACGCGGAAAAGAGATTTTGGACATCGACTTCACCGGCGGTTCGAGCGTGCAGATCGCCTTTGCCGAGGGCAAGACGCGGCCGATCGCCGAAGTACGCGAAGCGGTCGCCTCACTGCCGGACGTGGCGGTGAGCAGCGTGGGAGAAGCCGGCGAGCAATTCAAAATCGACACCTCGGACCGCGAAATCGCCAACGTGCAAAACATGCTCCGGGAGACATTCGCGGGTTTGTTGCAGACCTACAGCATGACGCACGGCGAGCTTAGCAGGATCGAAGCCGGGCAATCCTCCGAGCCGGAGTCCTCGACTGTCGAAACACCGGCGGTGGAGCCCGCGGAACAAGCCCCGGCTGAGACGCCGCAGCCCGAGAATTCGTCTGCCCGCGACCGGCGCAGTCCGTTCCGCCTGGCCTCGTATCTTCAGGAAGAACAGCCAGCCGAGGCGAACTCGGAAGAAGCTCAGCCGGCGGAAAAAGCTGAATCGTCAGAGGAGCCGGCGGAACCGGTGGCCGATGCGCCGCAACCGGCCGAGCAGCCCGCCTCGGAGCCGGCCACGCCGGCCCCGGCCAGCGATGCGCCGCTGACTGCCGCCGGCGAGGTTTCGATGGAGGGCGGCACCCGAGTCGAACTGACATTTCCTGAGCCGATCGCCCACGATCCGCTGGCCGAGCTCGTGCAAGGCCGGATCGTAGCGTTGCAACTCGGCGAGACGCCGTTCCGCTTGAATAATCCGAATTACCAGGAAGGCAGCGAAGCTCGCTACAACGCCTGGACGCTCGAAAGCCGGCTCGATTTCGAGCAGACTACTCGGCTGCTGGATGCGATGAAGGCCGAACTGCAAGCGACGCCCGTCTTTGCGTCTTCGAGCGAGATTGGCGGCAAGGTCGCGGGCGACACGCAGATGATGGCCATCTATGCGCTGCTCGCCAGTTTGTTAATGATCGTGATCTATGTCTGGATTCGCTTCCAGAACCTGTTCTTTGGCCTGGCGGCGGTCGTGGCCTTGGTTCACGACGTGATGATTGCGACCGCGGCCCTGGCGATGAGCGCTTATCTGTCGCCCTATCTGGGCGCATTGCTCGTCGATCCGTTCAAGATTAGCCTGACGGTCGTGGCGGCGCTGCTGACAATCGTTGGTTTTTCGCTCAACGATACGATCGTGATTTTCGACCGTGTGCGCGAAGTGCGCGGCAAGAGCCCGCGGCTGACTGGCGATATGATCAACCTGAGCGTCAACCAGACGTTGTCGCGGACGATCATCACCTCGGGCACCGTACTTATCGCGTGCATTATTTTGTACTTCGTGGGCGGACCGGGAATTCACTCCTTCGCCTTTACGATGTTGATCGGCGTCATCGCCGGTACGTTTAGTACGGTGTATATCGCGGCCCCATTGCTGCTGTGGTTGCAGCCGGCGCTGGACCAACCGGTTTCCAAACGCGATCTTTCAACCGCGGGGCAGTCGCGATAGGCGGAACGCCAATCGCAACGCATCCGCGGTTTTATCGTCCTCTTCGAGGGTAAGCTTTGCCGATTGGGCAAAGTTTGCCCTCGATTTTTGCGCGCCGGCCGCTGCTAGCGGCCATGCAGACTACGTAACGCGTGCATCATCTCTTGTCGCTGTCGGCGCGCGTCTTCGGTAGAAGTCGACCACGACTTTGGCATTTTTCAAAGAACTCGCGTGGTGGCCCTTCACTCCGCGCTGCCGCGCTCCAATAGTTGGTTGAAGACTTGAGAAAAACGTGGATGAGCAACGGGACGAGTTCGGTGTGGCCAACGTTCGAGGTGGGAAGATGACCGTCGGCAAAAAACTAGCGGTTGTGCTCTCGGTAATAATCGTGGGCGTGAGCGCGGCCTTGATGTTCAGCAAGGAGAATTCGCCACTACGATTCTGGGGGCGCGCGAGTGACGATCTCTTTGCGCAACACGTGGAGCGACGAGTAGGCGCTCCGGCCTGGAGTCCCACGGCGACCGCCCCGCTGGGGCCGGCCACCGCCGCCATTACCCAACCGGCCACTGCCGCGGCGCCGGAGCCCATGCCCTATCAAACCATGCGTCCCGTGGGAACCTTGCTTGCGCCGATCGAGGGCATCATTGAAACGGAACCGAGCGCCGCGCCGCCCGCGCTGGTCTCGCCCAGTGTCTATGAAGAGCCTCGCGAACAACGTCATGTCGTCGCCGATGGCGACACGTTGACGAAGTTGGCGCTGCGTTATTTGGGTCGAGCCGAGGCGTATCGCAAGATATACGAATGGAATCGCGATGTGCTGTCGACCCCGGATTTGCTGCCCATCGGAGCGGTATTGCGAATTCCGCCGAGGGAGAGCAACGTGACGCGCGTGGACCCCGCGCCGGATATGGCGCCGGTCCCGCCGCGGCCCTGAGAACGCATCTTCAAATTAGCTTTCGTGGTCGATTCCGACCTACCTTGTGATTTGAAGATGCGTTGAAGGATTTCACCTGCCGAGCCACTACAGCGGAGGCTTGCGCATTTGCCACGCGATCGCGGGCTTGACCAGTCGCAGCTCGACGAACTCGACGATCATGCCTTCGACATCGAAGCTTGGCTCGTTGAGCAGCGGTAGTCCTTGCAGGCTGGTGGACGGAGTTTGGAAGAACAGCGTGCGGCGTTCCGCAGGCAGCGAAACATCGTGAAACCTCGCAAAGCTGTTGTGGAGCCGGCGAGCTTCGTTGTAGTAGCGATTATTACGGCGGCCGGCGACGATGAAGATTGAAATCTCGCTCTGCACGCCAGGCTCGACAACCGCTTCACCGATTCGCACGCCTTTGTAACCCCACTCTGGGGAAATGATCGCGAGCGCTTTGACATCCTGCCCCTGCTTGCCCGTGGCCAGCTCAGGCCAGTTCCAATCGTGTGCGGCCCAATTCAGCGCGAGCGCGGCGCCAAGGTGAATGCCAACGACTCCGAGACGTTCGATATTCAGCTCTCCCAGGTTGTTGCGCTTCAGCAGAAAGCCTTTCACGGCTTCCAAGTCGCGCTGGACCATCGCCTGGTAATCGTCCAGGCGAAGCTGCTTGAAGTCTCCGGTGCTATCGCCGTGCCCTCGGAGGTCGGGCACGATCACGGCAACGCCCTGCGCCTGGAGCTTGCGGGCCAGCCGGTCGCATTCGGCGCGTTTGCCGCCATCGTCGTGGATCAGGATGACACAGGCGGCCTCCTTGCCGCGCCGACTGGGATAAAAGGTCGCCGAGAGCGTCACATCGTCCGTGGTGTTAATCGCCACGTCTTCGGGGCTGGCAAGCTTTTCGGCCGCGTCTGGCTGCCAAGCGTGGGCTATCGTCGCCACGAACGTGCAGCCGACCACAATGGCCGCCACTAGCTGGAGCAACTCCGCGGCTGCGGGGATCATGCCGTGCAAAGTCTTGCTGACACATGCCATCGTGCGGTTCCTTGAAGCGAGAACGAGCCCGCTCGACTCAAAATCCACCTGATTCCACAGAACTGGCAATCTCGTTGAATCCTAATCGGGGCGCAGTCGTAAGGTCAAACTTTTGCGCCAGGGGGCCTCTCGGCGTACGGGTAGGCCCGGCCGCTGGCAGAAGCGGGATTGCAATAATGGCAGGCATTGGCGGCGAATCTCTTGGAATGGAAGCCTTGCGGTGGCGGTGCGCGCTTGTGGGCAAGCAGACCGTTGCATGGTCTCGCCATGTGGATGAAGATAGAAACTGGGAATGTCAGCAGGGCACAGGCTGTAGAACGAGATGGCGACCGCGGTGCAACTCATCGCTCGAATCCGGCAGTCATGGCCCTCGCTCGCGGGGTATGCCGCTGCGCTGGCCAAGAGCGAATCTGCCGCGTGGGTGCTGAGCATGCTGTTGCACCTGGGGCTGGTCGTGACGCTGGCCTTGTTTGTCACAACCCAGGTCGAGCAGGTGGCCCCTCCGCTGGCCATTGAAGCCACGCCGGTCGAAACTATCGATCCGATTGAGCAAAGCCAGGACTTTGCCTACTCGGAGATTCCGCAGGAAGAAATCGGCGCATCCAACGCGGGATACGCCGACGGGGTTAGCGATCCCGGCGCCATCGCGGACGGCGGCGCCGGCTTTGCGCTGGCTCCGGTGATGGGACAGGAAAATCCCCTTGGAACTTTGGATACCGGCGGAGCCCCGGGGGCGATGGATGACCTGATGCCCCAATTGGAAGAAGTGCGTCTGGCAACGGGCGCGCAGTTTACCGAGAACGTTCCGGTGATGGGCGCAGCGGGAGTGGGCGCCGTCGGCGCCGGAGGAGCCATCGATCGGCTGACGCAAGAGATCCTGCTCAAGCTCGAAGAACGCCCCACGCTGATCGTCTGGCTATTCGATCAATCGGGCAGTTTGGCCAAGCAACGGGCGGAAATCTCGCAACGCTTCAGTCGCATCTACGATGAACTGGGCGTGATCGAAGCCAGCCAGAATGAAGCGTTCGCCAAGCACGAAGACAAGCCGCTTCTGACGTCGATCGTGGCGTTCGGCCAGAACGTTACGTTTCTGACCCCCAGGCCGACCGACGATATCGACGAGATCAAGGCCGCGGTGGCGGCGGTGGAGAACGACGACAGCGGCATCGAGCATACCTTTGGAGCGGTTACGCAGGTCATCGATCGCTATCGCCCCTTGCGAACGCGCGAGCCGCGCCGCAACGTGATGATCGTCATCTTTACGGACGAGGCGGGCGACGATGAGGACAGTCTGGATCGCACGGTACAACTTGCCCGGCGGCTGGAAATCCCCATCTATTGCGTAGGCATACCGGCGCCCTTCGGCCGCCGCGACGTTGCGATCAAGTATGTCGATCCCGATCCGAAATACGATCAGGCGCCCCAGTGGATAGCGGTTCGGCAAGGGCCCGAGTCGTTGTTTCCAGAACTCGTAAAAATCGGTGATGAGACCGAGGAGGCGCTGGATTCAGGATTTGGTCCGTATAGCCTGACACGCTTGTGCTACGAGACCGGCGGGATGTACTTCGCGGTGCATCCCAATCGCCGGGTGGGAAAAGCGGTCAGCCGTGGTGAAACCGCCCTGCTCTCGGCCGGACTGAGCCATTTTTTCGAGCCGGACCGAATGCTTGCGTACCGGCCCGACTATGTGCCGTCCAAGGAATATCAGCGGATGCTCGGGCAGAACAAAGCTCGTCAGGCGCTGGTCGCGGCTGCCCAAATGTCATGGATTACGCCGCTTGAACGGCCAACGCTGGAGTTTCCCAAGGTCAACGACGCGGACCTGGCTGGCCGGCTTGCCAGAGCCCAGCAGGCGGCCGCGGTGCTGGAGCCGAAGATCCAGCGGCTGTACGAGACCCTGTCGCAAGGCGTCAAGGACCGGCCACGGCTCACCGTGCCTCGCTGGCAGGCAGGCTATGATCTTTCGATGGGCCGGGTGCTTGCGCTTAAGGTGCGCACCGAGGGCTACAACGCCATGCTGGCGAAAGCCAAACAGGGAATGCGGTTTGCCGACGCGAAGAACGACACCTGGGAACTCGTCCGCGATGACGAGATCAGCGCTGGCAGCGTACTCGAGAAACAAGCGGCCGAAGCCAAAACCTATTTGCAACGTGTTCGCGAGGAACACGCCGGAACCCCCTGGGCGCTGCTGGCTGAGCAGGAACTGGCCGTGCCGTTGGGGTGGAAGTGGCGCGAGAAGCATACCGGCGTGAACGAACCTCGTCCCCAGGCGAAGCCGGCTCCCCCCGCCAAGCCCGCGGCGGCACCGCCTCCGCGTCGTCCGCCGCCCAAGCTCTGAGCGGCTACAGGCTGATAGGGGCGCAGGGATGCGAGCCAAAATAGCGCGACGCAAGTTCGTTATTTTGCGAGCGGTGTAGAACGCCGTTTCGCGTCCCCCCGAATTATATCGGGAGGCGAGGCCGCACTAATTCTGGACGGCCGTACTGTCGTTGGCAAAGTCGACCGTCGAGTCATGGGCGTAGAAATGGTGGGCAATTTGCCGCGCCAAATATGCCACGAACTTGCGGCGGAAGTGGGCCTCTTGGCTATCGCTCGCCGGAATCGGCGCGGTGGGCGGATAGATCGCTTGAGGGAGGTTCTTCTCGAACGCCGGCTCACGACCTCCGGACGAAACATCGTACACGAGCAGGCGAATATTCGCCTTGCCCTGATACAGCGTTTGGCCGTGGAAGAGGGTGAAGTCTTCCAGATCGATGCCAACCACCATGTCGGCGTTGAGTGCCTTACCGATTTCGGAATACTCCTCCCAGTTGTTTTCGTCGGCCCACTCGAAGACTTCGCGTTGGTCGATGATCTGGATCTTCGAGATTTCTTTCTCAAGCAGTAGGCTGACCTGCTTGGCGAGATCTCGCGAAACGCTGGAATCGCGGAAGTGCAACGAAGTGACAGGGCGGCACACCACGGCCACCCGCTTGCCCTTGAGGCCGTTGAACTCGGCGACCGTGTTTTGGCCCGAGACGACGTACATGCCGGTGGCGATCAGATTGCAGCCCGTCGCGATCAAGAGGGGCGCGACCACGAAAAACACTCCCGACACCAGGCCGAGCCATTTCTGCTTGCGATCCATCGCACAGTCCTCGTAATCCTTGGACGCCAACCATCCGGAGGCGACCTATGTACTAAGGGGGCAATCATTGCCCGCGGTTGGGCTTGCGCGTCATCGGACGACAAGCCGCACGATCCATTCTCCAATTACCAGCAATGCCAGGCCGATACCGGCGATTGCCAAGGTATTATCTCCTGGTTGCCAGGCGAGCTTTTTTCCTTGAGCTGCCACGATCATGGCGGCGAGCCCCACGATCAAGGCCGCAATCGCTAGTAGCGTGCCCGAGGCGTGCGTCTGAGCGGCGTCAGCCAGTCGGCCGTGGGTGGCTAGGCACCAGGACGTCGTCATTCCGCACGCCGGACACGGCATACCTGCCACGACCAACAGCGTACAAGGAGGTAAGCCGAGTTGCTCGTGCGTGCCTCGGCCGCGCGGGTCGGGACTGAGTAGACTGGCCACGGCCAATGCACCCAGTAATCCGGCTCCCAAGGCCGCCGCCAAAAAACGTGAGCGACGGGAGAGCTCGGCCGATTTGTTTCCCGCAGGTAAAGACACGCTTCACTTCTGAAAGGGAGGCGGAGCATAGCGAGCCCGGCCGAGGGCCGCAAGACCGGTTTCGCCCACGCTCCTGGAAATCATGAGACTTGCCTGGCCAGTTGATCGGCTTCGGTCTGGGTGATGCGAATACGCTCGATCGCGCTGGCCTTGCCGGTTTGCGGATCGACCTCGACCATCGTCGCTAGCAGCCGCACGTCGCCTTGAGCCACTTCGAAGTGGGTGGGGTTAAACGTCAGGGTCGATTCCAAGACACGGTCGACACGCCGCCCCAACACGCTATCAAACGGTCCCGTCATGCCGACATCGCATTGAAAGGCGGTGCCGCCCGGGAGGATCGTTTCATCGGCCGTGGGAACGTGCGTGTGAGTTCCCAGCACGGCGCTCACGCGACCATCGAGATAGCGCCCCATGAGTTGCTTGTCGCTGGTGGCTTCGGCATGAAAGTCGACCAGGATTACCTTGAGGTGCGGCGGCAATTGGGCAAGCACGCGATCGGCCGCCGTCCAGGGGCAATCGACCGGGCGCATAAACACGCGCCCCAGCAGGCTGATGACGGCGACTTCGACACTGTTGCGAGCCCGGACCACGGCGAACTCGCGGCCCGGCGCACTCGCGGGAAAGTTGGCGGGCTTGACGATATTGGTTTGAGAGATGAGAACCGAGGCGATCTCGCGGCGGCGATAAATGTGATCTCCCAGCGTAATGCAATCGACTCCCGCGCTGACGAGATCCTGGTAGTTGGCCGGGGTCAATCCCGAGCCGCCGGCGCAGTTTTCCGCATTGGCCACGACCAGGTCGATGCCACGAGTTTCGACCAGTCCGCGCACGCTGCGGACGACGATCTGACGCCCTGGTTTTCCGACGATGTCACCGATCAACAGCAGACGCACGCTTGGCTCACCTTCCTAATTAACGGGCCATTTCCGTAATCCGTGTCTCGCGGAGCACGGTGACTTTGATTTCGCCGGGGTAAGTCAGCCGCTCCTCGAAGGTGCGGGCGATGTCGCGACAAATCTTTGCCGCCGAGGCGTCCGTCGTATCCTTGGCGCTGACCATTACCCGTAATTCGCGGCCGGCCTGGATGGCAAACGCCTGGTCGACGCCGGCAAAGCTGGTGGCGATTTGCTCCAGCTCTTCCATCCGTTTGATGTAGCGTTCCAGGGTTTCGCGGCGAGCTCCGGGGCGCGAGGCGCTGCAAGCATCGGCCGCGGCGACGAGAACCGTGTAGGGATGGTCGACGCGGATGTCGTCGTGGTGTCCCAGGGCGGCATGCACGACCTCGGGCCCTTCGCCGTAGCGTTTGAGCAACTCGGCGCCGATCTTGGGGTGTCCGCCCTCGGCTTCGTGGTCGGCCGCCTTTCCAATATCGTGCAACAATCCACAACGCCGTGCGAGCCGGCCATCCAGGCCCATTTCTTCGGCGAGCATCCCGGTGAGAAATGCAACCTCGATCGAATGTCGCAATACGTTCTGGCTATAGCTGGTGCGAAACCGCAGCCGCCCGAGCAGGTGGATGATTTTGGGATGCAGCCCAGGTACGTCGGCTTCCTGGGCGGCCTCTTCCCCGCGTTTTTGAATGTGCTGTTCGATTTCGGCCTGCGTTTCGGCGACGATCTCTTCAATCCGCGCGGGATGGATTCGCCCGTCGGCAATGAGCTTGTTGAGCGCCATACGGGCGACTTCCCGCCGCACGGTGTCGAATCCGCTGACGATGACGACGCCCGGCGTATCATCGATGATGACGTCGACGCCGGTCGCTTTTTCAAAGGCCCTGATATTGCGGCCTTCTCGACCGATGATCCGCCCCTTCATCTCATCGTTGGGGATATCGACCGTGCTGGTTGTGGTTTCGGCCGTATGCGCCGCGGCATAGCGTTGGATGGTCGTAAGCAGAACGTCGCGGCTTTTGGCCTCGGCGATTTCCGCGACGCGTCGTTCGTGTTTGAGGATCAGGGCGCCGGCCTCGTGTTGGAGCTCGCCCTCGAGCATCTCCATGAGGCGTCGTGTTGCGTCTTCCCGGCTAAGTCCGCTCAGCGAGTGAAGCGTCTGGCGTTGGAGGTCGAGGACGCTAGCCAGTTCCTCGTTTCGACGATTGGTATCTTCGATTTTCTCGGCGAGCTTGCGTTGCGTCGCCTCGACCATTTTCTCCTGGCGGCGGAGCTGCTCGATCTGCTGCTCGGTAGCGTCCTGTCGCTTGTCCAAGAGCCGTTCGCGTTCGTGGAGGTCTTGGCGCAGGCGGCTTAGCTCACGCTCCCCCTCGGCACGCTGCTGGATGGCTATCTCTTTGATTTCGAGTTCGGCCTCCTTGCGGCGGGCGGCGCTTTCGCGGTCGGCCTGGGCGACGATCTCGCGTGCTTCTGTTTCGGCATCGCGACGGCGAAGCCGGTCGATGAACTTGGTGATGAAGAAGGTCAGGGCAACTGCGCCCGCAATCATCACGACTTTCGTAATCGTATCGCCCACGGTTGGTCCCTCATTGTCCGTAATGTGGACAAGAGCCAACAAGCACACATTGCCGCATGAGCCGTGCGTACTCGTTGGTGAGTACACGGCAGAGGTGGCTTTTTGCGGAGGGGGTTGCTGCGACCACTCGAAAGTGGCTCACGATGTCTTAACGACGTCGAGCCGTGGTGCGCGGATCAGCGGGAGACTGTTTGGCGATAGGTACCGGACGAAGCCGTGAATATCCCGATGCGCACCGGAGTGCGCGCAACAGCGTCTGGAGCGTGAGAGGATGAGAATCCAGTTCGAAAGCAGCGTGAAGCAAGGGCTCTGCCGCCGGCGAGCTTTCTCCTAAAACTCGATTCGTGTCATTCCAGCATCGGGAGGTCTCTCGCTGATGCCCGATTGGCTTGCCACACCGTTGGTCGGTCGGCGACCACGATGCGGCCACCGACTGAAGGAAGTGAGTCATGCCCCCAAGCACGCTGAGAACCCATCGGAAGATAGCTAGCAAGTACATCGTGGTTGCAAACTCCCGCAAGATGCTGGCTTTTTCACCCGCTACGATCGCCGTCTGCCAATCGCTTTGTCGTCTGCTCATCGCTGCGCGCCGAACGTTCCGGCTGCAACTCCCCCCGAGTTGTTGCTCGGAGGCCGTCATAAGTTGTGTTGTAAATTCGGTAGCCGCACGCACCCCCCCCGAGCATCATAAGCGAATTGGTTACCACACCCCCGCCTCCATTGTGCATGGAGAATCGAATGGGGAGCGAGAGAAAACAAATTCATCGAATGCCGAGAACACGCCCGTGAGACTAACCCCATCATCCTATCACACCTGGAATTCACTGCAAACGAATTTTGTGGAAACAGACTCGGCTAAACACATATCTAGCGTGGATTTACGTGCGTAGCGACACGAACGATTCGGGAAAGTTGCACCGCGATTCCCGTGGAAACGGATTATGCGATACTGAGGATGGGCGAAACGCTCGCGTTGTGATCGCCTTGGCCCCTGGGGATACCTGGAAATTCTCCATGTTCACATTTCATCCGCTCGAAGCACAGCTCCGCGAGGCCTGGTCGCGCGGTCTTGCTGGTGAGGACCGTGTGTTAGTCGCCGTCTCGGGCGGTCCCGATAGCGTTGCTCTGCTGCGCGCGATGGTGCGGCTCTCGCCCGCGGGCGGACGACATTTGGCGGTAGCGCACTTCAATCATGGCTGGCGCGGCGAGGCGTCGGACGCCGACGAGCGGTTCGTCGTGGAGCTGGCCGGGGCCTTGAACGTGGTTTGCCATGTGGGGCGTCAAACCACGGCGGCTTCCCCTGCCCCGGACGGCCTGGAGGCGGCGGCTCGCGACGCGCGCTACGCGTTTCTGAGAGAGACCGCCGAGAGCCTTGGGATTCGGTATGTCGCGACGGGGCACACTGCCGATGATCAGGCCGAGACTATTTTGCATCATATCCTGCGCGGCACGAGCATTTTGGGCCTAGCTGGCATGTCGCGCATCCGCTTGTTGAGCCCCGTGGTGACGCTTGTACGCCCGTTGCTGGAGGTTCCGCGCGCCGAGGTCCTGACCTATCTCGACATGCTCGGGCAAACGGCCCGCGAGGACGCGACGAACGCAGACCGCACGTTGATGCGCAATCGGATTCGACACGATCTTTTGCCACTCTTGCAGCGCGAGTACGCGCCCGCGATCGTGGATTCGCTTCTCCGGCTGGGGCAAGTCTCGCGGCAAGCGCAAGCCATGATCGAGCCGTTGGCCGCCGAGCTTTTGGAAGACGCGACCATCACGCGCACCGATGATGCCGTGGTGTTTGACTGCCGGGCGATGCGCGGAAAGCCCGTGCATCTGGTGCGCGAAATGTTCGTTGCCGCTTGGCGTGCCCTGGCTTGGCCTCGGCAGGCGATGGGGCTCAAGGAATGGCAACAGGTGGCTGAGCTCGCGATGCGGTCAGACGCCGAACCAGCCGCGATCATGCTTCCGGGCATAATCCGCGCGGAGCGAACGAGCGGCCAGTTGAAACTGTCGCGCCAGACGTAATCAACATGGAGGACTCGCCGAGCCAAGTTCGCTAGGCTTGATCGGCGCGCGAGTCCTGATAGATCGCTTCGGCGGCGGTGGGTTCGTGCGATGTTTCTCGCTCCACGCCGCCGGGGCCAATTTCGACGAGCTTGTAGCCGCCGATCGCACGGAAGTAGATCAGCAGCAACAGGTAACCAACGGCCATCGTGGCGGGAATTGCCGCCGTGATTTTCAGGGCCATGGACTTCCCGTAGTTCTCCGCCGTGCGAACGGCTTCATAGGTGGGACTGCCCGGCTCCAGCTTGGCTACCGTGGCTCCATCCAATCCACGCACTGGGGGGAAGAAAAAGAAGTGATTTTCTTGCTCCGAAGCGACTTGCTGGTAGGCGGCGGGGCTCAGCGCTTCGAGTTTGCGAACCGTGTTGACATCCTGGGTATAACCGATGCCCGGTCCGCCCAGCACGCCGGCGGACAGCATGCCGATACCGCCCATTGCGCCCATCGCCAGAGCGCCGCCCTTCGGAAATCGCTCGCCCACGACGCCGAGCATGGTGGGCCACAAGAACGTTTTGCCCACGCCGTAAATCGTCGCTGCGACGAGGATCATGCCTACTCCGGCGGAGGTCGCAAGCATGCTACCCATCATGAAGAGTCCCAGGCAGCCCAAGACCGAGCTGACGAACAACAAGCCGAGCGGATTGATGCGTTCGACAATCGGCCCCGCAAAGAACCGCAGCACGAACATCAGGCCCGCGGTGTACACCAAAAGCAGCACGCCGTTCTTGATGAAGCCGCTCATGATGTTGGCGATCCAGCTATCGGTACCCAGCTCCACGTAGCCGACCATCGCATGCAGAATGAGCAGGAAGATCAGCACTGGAGCGGCAAACTCGGCGAGCATCTCGCCAAACTTGACCCCCGCGGCACGCGCTTCTGAAACCGGAAACTTCTCCTTGAGCACGATGACCCCGTACCACAACGTCGGAATCAGGAAGAACAGCATGGGAATTTCCCAACGCAGCTTCGTGAGCACGCACTTGTCCCCGACGAAGCAGTAGGCCAACAGGCCGCCGAGGATCAAGCCGCCCGGCCAGCCCGCGTGCAGGATATTGAGATAATGGGTCTTTTGCTTGGGATACAACGTGGCGACGAGCGGGTTGATGGCCGCCTCGCACATACCGTTGGCCAGCGAGAACATGAACATGCCCCAGTACAAGCATTGATAGGTCGCGTCCTTTCCGGAGCTCTGAAACACCGGAGTCGCCGCCAAGGTCAACGCCGCGGAGCCAACGTGCAGAAGAAACGCGCCGATCAAGATCGGCTTGTATCCGATGCGATCGGCAAACAGGCTGAAGCCGATGATTGTGAAGGCCATGCCTGTCAAACCGCCGCCGGTGATCTGTCCCAGCTCCGTCTGGGTGAAACCAAAGGCGGCTCCCCACTCGGCCAGTACGTCGGAGCGGACAGCGAATCCCATGCCCGCAGCGATCAACGTCAGAAAGCTGGCCCAAAAGATCTTGCCCGTCGATTGCATGCCTGGTTCTCCAGCAAGTGCATCACGCGAAATGGGGAGTGCAGCGCCAGGGCACCTGTTCGATCGTCTGAGGTCCGCCTGTGAGGGGTGCCCGGGCGGGACAATAGATTTGTGAGTATAGCGAGCGGACCGGCCAAGTAAACGGACGCAAACCTGTGATTTGGGGTAATTTGCGTCGGCCGTGGGAGGTTGTCCGCCACGATCGGATCAATGCTCGCGATTTACCCAGACTCTCGGATTTAGGGCTCTTGGCGAACCTGCATTGACGGCTGCTGCAAGCGGTCCCTACTATGGCCGCCCCTCATTCTGGCCAGACCCTTGTTCGACGCCGACGATGCCGCGATTTGCTACCCGACACACGCTCTGGGCTTTGATCCTGACGCTCGCATTTTGCGTGCGACTGGGAGCGGCCGTGTGGTGGCAGCAACGACTCGGTGACCAGCCGTTCTTTTTTGGCGATAGCGATGGCTATTGGGAATTGGCTCGTACGATCGCCGCGAGCGAACCTTATCAATACCGTTCGCCGGATATGCGCGTGTTTCGCACGCCCGGATATCCGGCGCTCTTGTCGCCGGCTTTTGTCGTTTATGGCGAGCACCCGCCCGTGTTGGCGGCGCGCGCCATCGGAGCGGTGCTAGGGACGCTGGCCGTTGGTCTGGCCGGTTGGTGGGCGACGCTGCTTTTTGACGCTCGGACCGGCATTCTAGCGGGGCTGATCGTCGCGTTGTATCCGGGCGCGATCGCTCTCAGCGTGTTTGTCTTGAGCGAGGCGCCGTTTGTTCCGCTGATGCTTGCGCATCTGGCGCTTTGGACCGCGGCCTGGCGAACCGAGAACCGCCGCAAGCGTCTTGCGTTCGCTACGGGTGCGGGCATTGTCGCCTCGATGGCGACGTTGATGCGGCCGAGTTGGCTGTTGTTCACGCCGTTTGCAATTGTCCTAGGGTTGGCAATCGCGCGCGACCGGCGACGTCAATGGGTGATCGGCGGCGCGATGCTCGCGGCATTGGCCATGGGGATGGTTCCCTGGTGGATGTACACGATGCGAGTTTCCGGCCGCTTCGTGGCGACCACGCTCCAGGTGGGGGCAAGCCTCTATGACGGGTTGCACGCGGGAGCGACCGGCGCTAGCGATATGCGATTCGTGCCTGAGGTGACCGCCCGCGAGCGGGCCGAAGGAGATCCGCTGTCCCCCGAGGCGTTTGAAGTGCGCGTGGATCGGCGCATGTGGAACGAATCGATCGCGTGGGCCAAGGCTCATCCTGGCGAAGTGCTGCGGCTAGCGGTCGTGAAACTGAAACGGATGTGGAACGTCTGGCCCAACGAGCCCGCGTTTCGCGGTTGGCCGACGCGGATCGTGCTACTTGCCACGTATGTCCCGCTCTTGGCGATGGGCCTGTGCGGCGCGTGGCGTTGGACGTCGCAAGGCTTACCCTATTGCCTGGCGTGGTTGCCGGCGGTGTATCTCACCTTGTTGCACACGGTGTTTGTCAGCTCGCTTCGCTATCGCGAGCCCGCGATGATTGCCCTCGCGATCCTTGCGTCTGGCGCGATCGTTCAGCTTGCAACGCGTCGTGCGCCGATTTCAATTAGCACCAGGCTCGAAGGATAAGGGACGCCTGACCATTCTCTGCAGAAGCATCAATCTCTGTTGGTTCGTCTTCAAATGGGCCGCGATCCTGGGGGGCGTGGCGTTGATCGCCGCTGCGCCGTTTTGCTATCGAGAAATCTTCTATCGCGTGGAGGAAGAGCTGCGGGTGCGCGTCGAGGCGACGCTGGCCAAGAGGCTGCCGCATCTCGATGTGCGCATTCAGGCGGCGCACCTGGTCGCCGACGGCATCGAGGTTCGCGGGCTTTCGATCTCGGAGCCCGGCGCGGCAGGCCCGCAACGTGAGCTCGCTCATTTCGACACGATGTTCCTGGGGTGTGAGACCAGCCCGCAAGAGCTGCTCTCCGGGGAGCCGTTGATCAACACGGTGAAGATCAGCCGTCCGGTGTTCCGTGCCACTCGCCGTCCGGACGGCAGCTATAGCATTTCCAAGCTCCTTCCGTTGCCGAAGCCGGTCGGCCCGCCACCGGAAGTGGCCATTGAGAGTGGCACGATCGAGATCTTCGACCCGCTCAAGAATCCTTCGAGCATGCTTGTGCTGCGGGAATTGAACCTGGCAATCAAGCCGGTCCCGCTGGAGGGCGCGACCTGGCCGCACTTCGAGGTCCAGGGGTATGTGATGGCCGACCATTTGCGCCGGCTGGAGTGGACTGGCACGCTCGATCCGAATTCACAGCATTGGACGGCGGCCGGAGAAGCCATCGGGTTGGATATCTCGCCCGAGCTGCGCGGTTCGCTGCCTGCGCCGATTGCCTCGCATCTCGAAATGCTGGCCGGGCTGCGCGCACCGGCCGATTTGAAGTTTCACGTGAGCCACGCGGGAACCGAGCCGTTGCGCTTTGCGATCGACGGTAGCGTTGAACGGGGCCGCGTCGAGGATCCGCGACTCCCCTACCCGTTGACAGACGTCAAGGGCACGTTTCATTGCGACAACGACGGCTTTCGGTTGAACGGTGTCACCGCGCGCGATGGCCAGACTTTTTGGATCTTGAATCGATTCGAACAAAGCGGCTTTGGGCGAAACCGCCCGTTCGTGGTCGAAGGCGGTGGCCAGCAGGTTCACCTCGACAACAAGTGGGTGTCCGCCATTCCCGAAAAGTGGCGCAAGTATTGGTTCTATTACGAACCGCTCGGCGATGTCGACGTGGCCTGTAGCGTTCGGTATGACGGCGAGCGGTTTCATGACACGAGCATCGACGTTGTCAGTCGCAATAACGTCTCGTTCAGCTTTCATAAGTTTCCTTACCGGCTCGACCGCGCGCGCGGCACCTTGCGGATTCGCGGGCAGCGATTGGACCTGTCGGCGCTGGCGTTCGCGGGACCGCAGCCGGTGTCGATCGCCGGCAACTTCAGCGATCCGGGCCCGAACTTCACGGGTTCGATCGAGATATCCGGCGAGAAGCTGCCGATCGATGACCGGTTGTTTGCGGCCGTGCTGAACCCCAAGGCGCACCAAACGCTTGTCGCGCTGAATCCCGCCGGAACGCTCAACCTCAATGCCCGGCTCTGGCGTGATGATCCGCACATGCCGGGGATGCAGCAGCACTTTCGCGTGGCTTTCGACGCCGCGAGTCACGCCACGGTCGTGTACGACAAGTTTCCCTATCCGCTCGAAAACGTGCAGGGAGAACTTGTCTTTCGGGATGGTGTGTGGTCGTTCGACAATCTCGTCGGCTCGAATCGTAGCGGGGTGGTACGGCTGGCGGGCTTTGTGTCGACAGTGCCCGGCACGGAACCGGTACGGCTTTCCATTCGCGGCGAACAACTCGAGCTCACCGAGGAACTGCGCGCCGCGCTCAAGCCGGGCGAGCAGCATCTGTGGGACGCATTGAGACCGCACGGCCATGTCGATGTAAGAGCCGAGGTGCGAATCGCTGACGCCAGCCAGCAGCCGAGCGTCTGGCTGTTGGCGACGCCGAAGGACAACGCGACCTCGATTGGCACGTCGATCGAACCCGTGGCGTTTCCGTATCGCATGCGGTTGCTCGGCGGCCAGGTCGAGTATCAGGATGGCCATGCCAAGCTGCACCGAATGCGCGCCGTGCATCGTAACACCGAGATCTCGACGGGCGGATTTTGCGATATCGATTCCCAGGGCAATTGGCAGTTGCGCTTGGAGGGCCTGCGCGTCGACCGCATTCGGCTGCAGGGCGAAGACCACGACCTGGTCGCGGCTCTTCCCGAAGGCTTGCGGCGCGGCATTGCCGAGCTCAAACCGTCGGGGCTGATCAATTTGCAAGGTGGCGTTACGATCGCCAAGGGCCAGCCCCAGGTTCCGCTTCACATCGGCTGGGATGTGGACGTGTTCATGCATCAAGGAAGCTTGCAGGCCGGTCCCAAGCTGGAAAACGTGTTCGGACGAGTCCGGTTGCGCGGCGCGGCCAGCGGCGACCGCTTTTCGAGTCATGGCGAATTGTTCGTCGATAGCCTCACCTACAAAAACTTTCAGTTCACCGACGTTTCGGGACCGCTTTGGTTCGACAACGCCAACGTGTTTTTGGGAGCGTTGGGACCCGCGGCGGCCGGTAGCACCGGCGCTCCGCGGCAGGTCGCCGCGCGACTCTTGGGAGGCACGCTGTTGGCCGATTGCCACGTCCAGCTCGGCACGGTGCCGCGCTATCGCCTGACGGCGAATTTGCAGCAGGCCGACTTGGCGCAGTTCGCGCGAGAGAATCTAACCGGAAGCCAGCGGTTGCATGGCAAGGTCGCGGCCAGCGTGGAACTACGCGGCACGCCCGGGCCCCGTAATCTCTCGGGAGGTGGAACGTTGCAACTCAGCGAGGCGGATATTTACGACCTGCCGGTGATGGTCGCACTACTCAAGATCATTCGTGCCAAAACGCCCGACACGACAGCCTTCACGCAGGGCGAAATTGCCTTTGAAATCCAGCAAGGCGAGCACATTATCCTGCACCAGATCCACCTGAATGGCGATGCCATCAATCTCACCGGCAATGGCGAGCTGACGCTCGACGGCCAGAACAATCCGATTCGCATGGACCTGCATACTTCGGGCGGACGTGGCGGCCTGCCGCTCGTGTCGGGAGTGCTTAACGAAGCGGGGAAGCAGATCCTGCGAATCCATGTCGGCGGAAGTCTGGCGCATCCCGATATGAGAACCGAGCCATTTCCCGTGGCCAATCAAGCCTTGCAGCAGCTACAAGTGAATCCGGATCAGCCGGCCGCCCGGCAAGCGGGAGGCTTCTGGAAGTCGTTCGGATGGCGATGACCGGCGATTCCTATGATCCTTGGGGAAAACGAATCGGTGGCGCCGTTCCCGCGGGGTACTTGCCCGCGGGAGCGGGTTTGCCGCCCGAGCGGTGAGTTTCTAAAATACGACGCTTTGCACCATTATCGAGCAGCACCCCGAGGCTAGTTCGCCAGCATGCGATTCACCAAGATGCACGGCATCGGCAACGATTACGTCTACGTCGATTGCTTTCGC
>CAZRCI010000061.1:0-22817 GCA_964598535.1 uncultured Planctomycetaceae bacterium
GCTTCGTGTCGTTTCAGCGCAGCGTCCGGACGCAGATGCGGTGAACCAACCGTACCCTTTTAATTTTACTGGCTAGGAAACCGGTGTCAAACCTGAGAGCCGCCGCCCGGCCAGCCAAGCCAGACGAAATAACTCGTTCTAAGATGGTTATTCCAGAGAGTTTGGCGGGGGGCTTTCCGTCAACGAATCGGACCGCCTTCGAGGCTGGCGGTCTCGTAGATCGGAAGATACCGGTAATACACTTCCAGGCACAAGGTACACAGCGCCGTGCTATACACGCGGCCTCCGCAGCGTCCCCAGACGGGGTCGGGATCCCAGCTTCCGGACCAGGACCCATCGTGTCGTTGTGTCGCCAGCAGCTTGGCCTGCAGGGCTTCGTTCCAGCGGCGCCAGGCTTCGCCCTGCGTCTGATGCAGCGCAAGCGTCGCATAGTACCAATAATAATGATTGGTCATTCCGGCGCCAGGAATTTCTTGCAGGATGTAATCGCTGGCTTCGCGAACCAAATCGGGAGATGTCGAGAGTCCTAGAAACTTGCGGCAGGCCAACGCCTCGGCGGTCATCGTGCGCGTGACGAGCGAGCGCGTCGCTTGATAACACGCCAATCCGCCGCTGCGGCCTGACGAAACCGTGTTTATGAATCGCACCAGACCGGCGCGAGTCTCGTCCGGAATCGCCAGTCCGCCAAGTTCCGCGCTTTTGAGCGCCAGCACATGCCATCCAAGCTGGCTGGTGTCGCCCGACTGTCCGCCGAAATAACACCAACCGCCGCTCGCGCGATCTTGCGTGCGCACCGTCAAGCCGATCGCGGCCTGCAAGCTAGGCAGTAGCCGGCGATCGCGGGTCATTGCGTACGCCTCACTCAGGGCGCAGGCGGCGACCGCGTGACAATACATGCGATCGAAGGTATTGTTCATTCCGCCGAGGTTGCCGGAGGCGTCTTGCGAGGCGAGCAAGAACTCCAACCCGCGGCGCACGTTGTCGCGATACTCGCCCGAAAGGTGCGTGTGCCCCGAGGCGAGGAATGCCAGGAGCGCGAGCCCTGTGATGCCGGTATCGGAATGTGCACCGACGAACCGCCGGCCTTCGCCTTCGGCGGCCGGCCCGACCCCGGCGTCCAGGCGGCGAGGATCCCAGCGACCGTTGGGACTTTGATTCGCCGCGATCCATCGGAGCGCCGCGACCACGGCGGCTTCGGTTTGTGTCGTTGCGCCGTGGATGCGTCCGCGCGTCAGGTGATTGCCCACCCGGCCTTCGAACACTTTGGGCAGCGTGGCGGCCGCGGCGGGCTTGCTACCGACCAGGTCGCCACTGGCGGGCGCATTGGCGGATGGGTTGACCGGCGCGATGGCCGAGGCGGTTTCCGAGCTTTTCGACGATCGCGCGGGTGGAGGCGCCAGCGGCGGTTCACGGGGTTCGTCGACGGGCAAGCGGCTCGCTTCCGCCCGGCTCGCGACCGGGCGCACGAGCGGTTCGTTCTTGGCGATCAATTGCGGCGGAGCCTCTTCTGCAAGGGGCAGCGATGGCAAGGCGGCCAGCGGCAAGGCGGACGCAATGGGCGTTGCATCTCGTTGCGGTTCGGCCAGCATCGCCAGCGGCGGCGGATCGGACGCGGCGGGCAAGAGGGGCGCTGTGATCTGAGGAGCGAGGGCGCCTTGAATTGCGTCCCAATTCTCGGCTGGCCGCTGCGCCTGATCGAATACGGCCGCGTTTGCCTCGGCCGCGAGCAAGCCTTCCGCCAGCGTGACGTGCACGCCATCGCCGAGGCGACCTTCAGACGGCGCGCTGACGACGCTCACCGTGGACATGTAGATTCCCAACAGGACATGAGCCAAGAGCGAAAGCGCCACGCATTTGCTCAAAGGACGTTGGCCCCAGCGGGTACCAATCAGCCCCAAGAGCGCAATCGTGAGCACGGCCAAGCCGCCCCAGACGGCCCATTGGGCGAGCCGCGGATCGTACCAGCCGTCGGGCAACAGTGAGCTAGCGAACAGCATGCTTGGCCGTTTGGGCAATTTCGACCGAGATGGCCAGATCTTGAATTCCCGCTTGCTTACAGGCGCTGAGCACGTTGGCCACCCGTTCAAAGGGCACGGACGCGTCGCCGCGTACCAACACGCCGAGCCCCTGGTACTTTTGCCGGGCGGCAGCCAGCCGGGCCTTTAGTTCGTCGAGGCTGACTTGCTGACGCTCGTAGGTGATCTCTCCGTCGCGGTAGATGTTGATGAGTTTTTTTTCCGGCGCCGCCGACAGGGCCTCGTTCTTCGACACCTGGGGTAACTGCAATTCGATCTGCCGTTCGGCCTTGATGAACTCGGTGCCCACCACGAAAAAGATGATCAACAGAAACAGCACATCGATCATCGACGTCAGGTTAAGCTGCGGAATCTCTTCGACTTGCGTGCGAAGGGCCATAGTCGTACTCGCGAACCATCGGACACGTGAAAGTATTGGGAAACAGCGGCCGTGGCGTCAGACGCGCCTTGGCTGCTTACGCGGCCCGAGTTTTCGTCCGCCCGCGACGGTCGTCCTGCAATGCTTCGGCCGAGATCATACCGGCCAGGTCTTGGGCCAGATCGTCGATCGCCATCAGCAAGCGTTCGATGCGACCGAGAAAATACAGGTGAATGCACAACGCAGGTATCGCCAGCAACAAGCCCGCGGCGGTCGTGAGCAGCGCTTCGCTGATCCCGGCGGCCAGTAGCTCGGTGCGTCCCATCGCATCTGAGCTGGCGATCACGTCGAACAGTCGAATCATGCCGATCACGGTTCCCAGCAGACCGAGCAGCGGGCTGATCGTCACGACGGCGCTAAACAGCCGGGTGTAACGCCGCAGATCGGGGGTGATGCGATCCTCGGCATCGATGATCGTTTGTTCGAGTTCGACGGCGGGCCGCCCCCATTTTTTTATGACGGCTTCAAAGACTTCGGCGACCGGGCTGCCGCTTTCGCCGCACAGCGCCAGCGCTCCGTCGCGATCGAGCTTTCCCTCGCGGACCTGGTGCAAGAATCGTTTGACGTACGGCTTGGGAATGATGCGGCCCGTTCGCAGGCTGATGGCGCGTTCGAACAGGAATACGAGCGTCACGAAGGAACAGACCAGCAGCGGAATCATCATCACGCCGCCGCTGCGCAGGATTTCGAATAGGTTTTTTTCCGAGGTGACCGTGCCGAGGTTCGCGTCGCTATCGTCGGCCGCTACCGCAACTTGGGCGGGCGCGATGTCGCCAGGAGAGTCTTGCGCCCAGCTTGGGCCGCGCCAGACCGCGACGAGCGCGACAACGACCGCGCCGCGAAGGATCCAATAGCGAATCGACCGGAAGGAGTACATGGGGTGCGTGCCTCGATGGTTCGGGGAGCTCGTTTACTGCTGCGTGCTGGACGTGCGTGGCGCGGCGGCGCGGGCCTTGGCGGCCGATCGACGCTGGTTGGCTTCCGCCGCGAGTGGGCTGTCGGGATACTGGCGCACCAGCTCGGCGTAGCTGGTCGCGGCGTCCTGCCAGCGGCCGAGGGCCTCTTGCGCCTTGCCAGCTTGCAGGGTCGCGGCGGCGTGCCATCGTGCATGGCTCGGATCGACCTTCAGATATTCGCCGAGCGCGGCCGCGTATTGTTGCTGATGGAAGTAGCTTTCGCCGGTCATCCACTGCGCCATGGCTGCGGTTTCGGTTCCGCTGGCGGCGGGCGACGCCAGCACCTGCGCATACCAATTTCGCGCCTCGTCGAACTCCGCCTGGGCGGCGAACGCGCGCCCGATGAGGTAATCTGCCTCGTAGCGTTGGGCAAAGTCGGGAAAGCGGCTCGAAAGGCTGCGCGCGACCTCGGCCGCTTCAGCCCAGTGCTTCGTCTGCGCGAGAGCCTGCGCGCGCCTGAGCTCGGACGTTGGCAACCAGGCCTCGGAGAGACCTTGAGCCTTGGCGTTCACTTCGGCCAGCAGGCCGGCCGCCTGCTCGAAATCTCCTTTTCGAAACGCGACTTCACCGCGCAGGTATTCGGCGGCGAGCGCCTGCGAACTGTCGGGCAATTCGCGTTGAAGCTGCTCCAGCGGGCGCAGTGCCTCGTCCCAATTTCCACGCGCAAGCTCGACCCGGCCTTCCTGGTATAGCGCGCGAGCCCGAACATTCGCGGGCGCGTCGGGCCGAGTGACGTCGCGCAAGAGTTCGGCGGCGCGATCAAGCTGCCCGTCCGCCAAGTTCAACTCAGCGAGTTGCAGGATTGCTTCCGGCGCCGCGTCGCTTGCGGCAAATTCCGTGCGAATCCGTTCGAGAAGCTGCTCCGCGAACTTCGGATCAGTCGTCCGGGAAAGCCAGGCTTCGCGGAAGAGCACGTCGTCGAGCGCGGCGTAGTCGGGATACTTTTCCAGAATTTGAGCATAGAACGAGGCGGCTTGTTCCGAATCGCCGCCGGTCTCGAGCAGGCGCGCGGCGCGATGCAAGGCCTCCGCGGCACGAGGTGAATCGGCAAACTGCTCGGCAACGGATTTGTACTGGGCAAGCGCCTCGTCGGCTTTTTGCAGGTGCTCAAAAGCGCGAGCGCGTAACACGGACGCCTCGGCCGCGGCGTTACCGGTGGCGCCGCTCTTGAGCACTTCGTCGAAGGCCGCGACGGCATCCTCCCAACGCCCGGCCTCGAAGTGGTTCCATCCCAGGCTGGATTTCGCGCGATCGACCAACCGCGCGGAGCCGTCGGACACACTGGCGAGCAAATCGTTGGCGAATTCGCTTTCGCCGGCGGCTTGCGCCAGCTCTCCGACGCGTACCTTCAGTTCCTGGGCAAGCTCGGAGCCGGCCGGATCCTGCGCCAAGTCGCTAATCACTTGGCGTGCGTTTTCGAAGTCGCCCAGCTTGGCCTGCCCGAGCGCGACGATCGATTGCGCCCGTTCGCGCAGTTCCGCGGCCTGGGGACTCGCCGCGACGTCGTTCAGCACGGGTTCGAGCGCCGCGATGGCTTCGGCCGGTTTGTCGAGCACGGCGAGCGCCTGGCCTTTGGCCAGACGCGCCTGCTCGGCCAGAGGGCTGTCCGGAAAACGGGCCAACAGGGCATCGGCCAATTCGAGGCTCGCGGCCGCGTCTTTGCGTTCGATCGCCACGCGAGCCTTGCCCAGCAGACTGTCGTCGGCCCATGCCGAGTCGCCGTGCTGCTGGACAACCCGCTCGAATGCCGAGGCGGCTTCTTCCAGCTTGCCGGTCTTTAACAGCGCATCGCCCGTGTGATAGGCGACGGCAGCGGCCAGGGCATGAGAATCATCCAGTTGGATGCCCTGGAGCGTTTCGGCGGCGGCGGGCCAATCCCCGGTTGCCGATTGCGCCAGCCCCAAGAGGTAAGCCGCGTCGACTTCGACGCCGGGCCGGGCCAGCAATTCGCCGAGCGCGGCGATCGCCTGGCCGTGTTGGCCCTGTTTGTAGAACGCATAGCCGCGGCCAAGCTGAGCACGGTCGCGGTATTCGCTTTGCGGGTACTTTGCGATCAACTCATCGAGGGTGCGCTGGGCGGCGGCGTGATCTCCCAGCGAATTTTCCACCAGGCCCAACTGCACGAGCGCGGGCTCGGCGACGTCACCGCCCAGGGTGATTGCCTGCCGATAGGTATCGCGGGCTTGGGGCAATCGTCCCTGCTGGTGCTGACATTGCGCCAGTCCAAAGTAAGTTTCGGCGGCGAGCGGGCCGTCTGGAAAATTGGCCAGCGCTTGCTGGTAGTGTTGCTCGGCCGCCTCGGTTTGCCCGGCAAGCAGTTGCAGGTCGCCCACATAGACCAAGGCGAACGCATTGAGCAAATCGCTCGGATACTCACGTATGAAAGCCGTCAACTGTTCGAGCGCGGGTCGATCGTCTCCCAGCATGAAAGCGGCTTCGCCGCTCCGAAACAGGCTCTGTCGCGCATGAGCGCCCATAGGATCGATGCGCAATACCGCGTCAAAGTTGGCGCGCGCGTCATGCCATTGTTGGAGTTGGACGAGCGCTTCGCCGCCGAAGAAGTGCGCGTCGGCGGCCCGGGCGAAGTTTGGATTTTCGGCGAGGAGCGTGGCAAAGCCATCCACCGCGGCTTGCCACTGTCCTTGACGATAGTGCTCGGCGGCCGCGGAGAACTGCGCGTCAGCCTCGAGCGCGACGCCCGGCGTGGCCGCGCCCCAGAGCACGAGTAGCACCAGTGAAGTAACATATCGAATCACAAGTTTGCCCGCCGCGATAGATGGACAATTTCCCCATTTTTGCGGCGGGAATCGTAGCCGCGGCGGCGGTTTGGCCGCAAGGGCGATTCGCCGTTGCGAGTGATAGCAACAAAAGCGGCCCCGAGCCTCCTCAGGAGGCCCGGGGCCGTTGTGCTCAGTCAGCCTGGCTCGCTAGCCGTGCTGGCAGACTTTTTAGTAGTCGACCGAACCGGTTTCGACATCGCCAACCATGTGGAAGTGGTTGTGGTCGACGTAGATCACTTCGCGAGCGTCTTCGTTGCGAGTCGTATAGGGAAGCGGCCAGCCGACACGCGTCACTTCGGTATAGTAGACCGTGCATTTGTAGTGGGCATGGTGCTGCTGTGCCGGGCCGATCAGCGGGTAGAACCGCGGCGGATCGATGTAGTCGGCGATCTTTTCCTTGATGATCCGCACGTTGTTGCGCTGCACTTCGTGCATGAGCGGCAGACCGCCCTCCACGGGATGGGCCCGTTCCAAGGCCCGCATGACTTCGTCGTCGCTCGGCGGATCAAGCGCTTGCACCGGGCCGCCCTGTGTCAGAGGACCGAGGATGGGGACGCGCTCGTAGCGTTCTTTCATCCACCACTCGTCTTCCTTCTTGTCCATGAAGTAGGGGCTCACCGGAATCGGCACGCCGAACACGCCCAGGTTCGGGCCAGCCACGCCGGCACATCCGCTGGCGGTCGCCAGGGCGAGGCCCACGAGCATCGTTGCCATCTTGCCGGAAGTCTTGCTTGCCATGACTCGAATTCCCTTCTTCCCTCGTGGGCGCCGGAGGTGCGCCCTCCAGCCTGTAGCCCTAGTTATCGAGTGGGTTTGGGTGAAACTTGCGGGATTTTCTGGTTGTGCCGAAAAAACCGCTTCTGCCCCCCCCTGATCTTTCGCCGGTTCAGACTTTCGCCATGCTCGCCTGGGACTCAAATACAACGGTCCCGCGCCAGCGGTGCTGCCAGCGCGGGACCGATTTGCTTGTCGCTGAGCATTCGCTCGCGGTTCGACTAGTGGTGGCTACGATCGTAGAAATCGAGGAACCACCAGCCATCATCCCATTCCAACGCAACTTTGCGCCAACCGAGCGGCACTTGCGGATACGGATAGAACGGACCGATGTACGGCCAGGCCGTCGGCGAGTACTGCTGCGGATACGTCAGGGCCGAGTAGTTCGGGTAAGCCGCGTAGCTGGGCCACGCGTAGTTCGGCATATGAGGCTGATCGTAGGCTGGCGGATTGACGGCGGGACCGCCCGCGGGAGCATACATGCCCGGAGGGCCAGCGTGCCGCGCGGCTTTGCGAGCCAGGTGGTTGTAACCGGCGGGAGCGACTCCGCCGGCGGCCGGCGTTTGAGCCATCGGCATTTGCGGTGCCTGCCCGGGCATCGCGAGATCGGCGGTGGTGGCCGAGACCCGACGAGCGGCGGCGGGCTGCTTGAGTCCCGCTTTGCCCTTGGCGACCGTCATGTTGTTGACGATCTGGCTGATGCCCTCGATGTCGCTGACGACAGCCAAGGCCGCTTGCATCTGCTGATTGTTCGAGACGCGACCGGTCAGCCAAACCGTGCCTTCGTTGTATTTAACACCCACGCTGTAGTCGCGCATTTGTCCGCTGTCGCGGAGGATCTGGGCGATTTGCTGAGCAACCGCCTGATCTTGCTGGTCGTCGGCGCGCGCCGCGACCGCAGTGGTGGCGACAACCGCAATCGCCAAGCTGAACAAAGTTCGTTGCATGTCCCCCTCCTGAATGAATGCTGCTGAGTGCATCCGTGAATGGTGCCGGCCGGCGAACGGCAAGCATCCGTGATTTCGCAGTTCGGGTGCCTGCGAACACCGGCGCACAGCCGGCGTACAGCAACACCTGACTATAGGTGTCGGTTGCCGGTTGTAGGGAAGGGGAGTTTTTTTAGGAAGATGCCGGCATTTCGAAAGATAAGGCGCATGCAGCGCAAGCACGGCCGCGCGGGGCTGGGGATCCGCCGATGCCAATATCACGGAGCCGTTTTCTGGGGGAAGCAGGAGCGGATGCGCTGCTAATGAGAGGCGGCGCCGGCATGAGCGCGGAAGTCCCAAACCGCCGCTAGCACCATGACCGATAGCGTAGCGCCCGAGGGGAGCCAGGGCCTGACGCCTGTGGCGACGAATGCCATCGTTGCCAGCCCAATCGTGGCCAGGCACCCGACAAACAATCCGTGGCACCAGGATTGTTGGGACGACCCTTCGCTGAGCCGGGCTAACCAGGCGCTAAGTAGCCCGACAATCTGAAGCAGGGCCAGGGCCGATCCGAGCACGGACGTTTCAAGGTACGCCATTCGCTTTAGTCTCCTACGAATCCCTTCGTCTGATATCACACGTCGCTGCTGCCGGCCGTGGCTTCATCCTGAATCCAGAGGCTGGCTGCGGCATTTCCCAGAGCGACTTTCGTGCCACGACCGGTCGGTCGTCGCTCGGCGGTGCGCGGCGACGACCTGGAACTGCCTATGAATTAAGACTTTGCGACTCAAAAAACCCAGCTCTACCCAGGTCCGCTGGCGCTTGTTTGGCGCGCGCGGCAGGGGTGGAATTTTGCAGAAAGTGCAAGGATTTATTCAAGCCTGCGCGGGCGCTTGGATTGCGCCGCGAAGCGCTGTCAGAAAGCCTTGCTGGAGAGGCCCGTGCGCGCTAGTTCGGGCCTGCCGGGGCGTTTCACCAAAATAGTGAAACGTCACCAATTTAGGGAGGATCTAGAGGTAGCGTGTTCCGGGAAGTGATGCTATCTCGAAAAAAATTTCCTCTTTTGCCGCGAGCCGCCAACTCTGGCGCAAGTGCTTGGAATTTCGCATCGTCGCGATTTTTCCGCGCTCGACTCGCTACGCCTGGCAAGGGCCACAAGGCTCGCGAACGGGGTGCTGGCACGCCGATTGCCAAAGAGGTGTTTCGCCGGCCCTGGGAGGCCGAATTTTCACCTTTTATGTGAGGAGATCGCCAATGACTTTCGACGACCTGAATGGGGATGACCTGGAATTCCGCCGCGCCCGTCGTACGCCGGATACCCGACAGCAGACGCCCCGGGCCAGCCGCACGACCAAGTACAAGCGCAAACGGCTGGGCGGAGCGAACGCTACGGGCGGTGTCCACCAGCGCCGCAACAAGCATTGGGGCTGGTAAGCCGCCGACCGCTCGCCAAGAACTTCCGGTCAGAAACAACCGGTCGCAAAACAAGAATCCCCCAGGAAAACAGCAAAGCCGCGCGAAAGCGCGGCCTTTTGCATTTGGCCTCCGCCCGATGTCCGGGGGGGCGCTGCTGCACCCGGGCTACCAGGTTTACTTGAGAATCCGCTGGAGCTCGGCCTCGAGCTCGTCGGCGCGAATGTTCCGGTTGACCACTTTGCCCTGCTTGTCGATCAGGACCATCGTGGGCACGATTTGAATGCCCAGCTCGACCGCATAGCGGCTGCTTTCCAGACCGCCGTCTTCAAATAGTTGCGGCCAACGCGGATCGTTCTGCTTGAGGAACGCCGCCATTGCTTGCGGGTCGTTATCGAGGCATACGCCCACAACCTCCAGATCTTTATACTTGGTGCGAAGTTCCTTCAACAGCGGCATATCCGCCTTCGACAGGTCCGACCAGGTGGCCCAGTACTGGATCAACACCGCCTTGCCCTGGCGGCTGGCTAGATCGTACGTCTGGCCGTTGCCGACGATCTTTCCCTTGAGCGAGATCGATTTGCCGGGCGACTCGAGCCGGGTTTTGGCGCCGAGCGCCTTGGTGTAGAGCGGCGAGTTGGGGAAGTCCTTCACCAGCGTGCTGTAGGCTTCGAGGGCCTTGTTCTCGTCGCCGCCAAACTCATGCGAGATGCCCAATTCCATCAGCGCTTCGACCGATAGGGGGTACTTCTTCGACTTGTCGACAAACGCCGTCAGATCGCCAATCCACTCGCTTTGGATCTTGGGGAAATCGGCGTTCGACTGTGACAGCTTGTGCCCGTGCTGAGCCGTCATCCAGCGCCACTCGAAGTAAAACGACAGCTCTTCGTCTTGTGGATTTTTGGCTAGTTCGTCCGCAAGCTCGCGGAGCTTCTTAAGGCCGTCTTCGTAGCTGCCCGTCTGCACGGCGGCACTCAGGGTATCGGCGATCTGCTGGTACCACTGGGCGCGGTTTTCGGCGTCTTCCTCGCCCATTTGCTTGAGCAAATCGATTCGTTTGGCGTGGTCCGCCGGCGTGCTGCTAGCAAGCTCTGGCAGCGTCTGGAGGTCCTTCATGATGTCTTGCATGCGCTGCGAGGGTTGCCCCGCTAGCGGAGCCCCATCCGGCATTTGGGGCCGCGGCATGGGGAAGAAAAATGGCTCGGTGCCATTTTCCGAAGTGGTCGGCAGATCGATCAACCGCCAGGTTTCGCCCACGCGAACCAGCGTGCCCACCGACAACGGCGCGGCCTTGCCGTCAGTTTCGACCATGGCCATGACATTTTCGTAGACGATCAGATCCGTCGTCGAGCCATCGGTGTCCACGGGAACGAGCCCCGGTTGCATTCCACCGAAGGAGACCCATTTGGAATTGGGAGTCACGACCTGCTGGCCGCTCGCCAGCTTCGCGAAGCTAGCAGGCGCCATCTCGATTTTTTTGGCCAGGGTCAGGGCCTTATCGGGCCCGACGCCAAGCGTTTTTAGCTCGGCCTGCGTCAACAGGATCCGCTCAAAACGTTCGCGATCGCGATCGCGCATCGCGGCCACGAGTTCGGCGGTGGCCTCCTCGGGCGAGATCGACTTCCAGTAGTCGATTTTGCCATTTTCGTCGCGATCAACGCCCCAGCGCGATCCGCCGGTGTTCAGCCAGCGGCACTGGTCGGCCTTGCGGTTGAAGTTCGAATCGATGTCGCGATAGACCTCGACGCCATCCTTGTAGTAGCACCACTGATCGACGACGTTATCGCCGTTGGTATCGCTGAAGGTCCGCAGGATCTGCCCGTTGGCGTCGCGAACCACCCAACCTTTTTTGCCCTCGGCCTTGATGGTGCATTTCTCGGCTTCCTCGGGCGTGGGACGTTCGATGTCGACGTCTTTCTGCACGGGCTGCAGCGAGAGCGCATCCTTCGCGCTGGGACCGGCGGCCAGCGCGGCAGGTCCGCAGACCAGCGACAGTGCCAGCGAGGTGACCAATTGAGACTTGCGAAGCGTGATGGACATCGGCGAGATTCCTCCCTCGGGCAGAAAACGGGCTGCGAGAACAGCGCGACCCGGCGCGAACAGATAGGCGCTGTTATCTTCGGCTAGTGCATGAGCAAAAGTGAAATTGATCCTGATTTGGCGGCTGGCGCGGTCAAAACGCCACATCGCTATGGGGGCATCCTACCGGCCGGAACGCGAGTTTGTCACGAATTTGCAGCTTGCACCTGTGCCGAGGAGGCTCGAAATCCGCGGCGTTTGCCCGCCGAGCGGCGGAAGTTTACCGGGAGTGGTATACTGGAACGAATTGACAGCACGCATCGGGGGCCTAAAATACGAAATTCCTCAAGGGGCAAACCCTTACGCCCCGGGCGCATAGCTCAGTTGGTTAGAGCGCGTCCCTGATAAGGACGAGGTCCGAAGTTCGAATCTTCGTGCGCCCACTTTTTTCGCCTCTGGCGGCAGAAGCCTGCAGGAGCCGGTGCCAGCGGCGGCTCCCGCAAGATCCGGCCCCAGCTGCCCGGCGATACCCAAAACTCGGGGGGACGTAGCTCAATTGGGAGAGCACCGCCTTTGCAAGGCGGGGGTTGAGGGTTCGATCCCCTTCGTCTCCATTTATGCGAGCTGTTGCCGCCAAGCGACCGCAGCCAAAGTGCGGCGACCCAAGGCAGCGGCTCGGTAGCCCCGTTCGCTAAGCATTCATTGCTGAAAAACGCCGTACGACCGACGTGGGACGATGGCTGGTTCGGCGTTCCGCGGTGGTTGGTCGGCGCCCAGGCCAACGTCGATTCTAAGGATCGATCTTGCTGCAATCGGGGCGGACATCATCGGTGGATTCAAGAGTCCACGAGCCGATCACGCGGAGAGAGGCCATTTGTCGCTGAACAAGCTCTCGATGCCCGCCAGAATTGTCGCCCCCGCCCGATAGCCCGAATCTCTAAGCCTGAATTCCAGGTCGAGACAAGAGATCTCGTGCTCAACCTTGGTTGCGAGCGAAACGACATGCCGATAAAATCAAGCGGTCGTCCTTGCACGATCGTTGCTGCTTGGGAGCCGGTCTCGATGATTCGACGCCGCAACCAAGCGTGGAAACTATGTTCGACAGTGCTCGGCTTCGAAGGGGGGGTAGATGCCTTCCGAGTCGCACGCAACGGACACGGCAAGGAACCGGTATGTTTTGTGGTTTGTCATAGCCTCACGCGGGTTGTGACAGACAATGAAGCACACGAGCCGGGCGGCTAGCTCAGTTGGTTAGAGCGCCATCCTCACACGGTGGAAGTCACAGGTTCGAGTCCTGTGCCGCCCATTGACGCCAGAAAACCCCGTGATTTCACGGGGTTTTTTCGTTTCGCAAGCAAAAATTCAGCTGCCCCGGATTTGTGCAAATACACCCCTCTATAGCGACTAATCACATCTATTTTAACACTGTAAATTCTCGGGGAATTAACAGGGGCAGTCGGCGGGGACCACGCAACAAAAACCCCCGGCAAGCTGGCCCAGCCGAGTTACGTACTGGTACGTAACTAAGGCAGCAATCTGTTTGCGGGTGCGATTCGGATCGAGGAGGAGAAGATTCGCCCGCACGTAGGCGAGGGGCTTACCGAGGCGACTTGCCTTCGACCTTGTGCCGGATGTAATCCTGGTCGCGGGCGTTGGACAGGCAGACGTCGTAAGTAATCTCGGCGCGCTGGTAGAGCTCCAAGAGAGAATTGTCCATCGACTGCATCTGGTGCTTGCGGCCCATCTGGATCTCGCTGAGGATCAGGTGCGGCTCGCGATCGCGAATGTGCTTGCGGACGGCCGGCGTCGCAATGCAAACTTCCATGCCAAGCACGCGTTTGCGACCATCCGCGCCGGGCAATAATCGCTGACATACGATGGCCTGCAAACAATTGGCGAGCTGCTCGACGATGTTGTTTTGCTGCTCGGCCGGAAAGACGCTGAAGATACGCTGGATCGTTTGCAACGCATCGGGCGTGTGCAAGGTGGCCAATACCAGGTGCCCCGTTTCGGCGGCGACCAGCGCGGTTTCAATCGTTTCCAGATCACGCATTTCGCCGATCACAACCACGTCGGGATCTTGCCGCAACACGTGGACCAGGGCCTTGCGAAACGAAAGCGTGTCGGTACCGACTTCCTGTTGAATGATGATGCTCTTGTGATTTTCATGGACGAATTCAACCGGGTCTTCGATCGTCACGATCTTGCAGCGGCGCTCGTGATTGATCGTGTCGAGCATGTAGTTGAGCGTCGTGGTCTTGCCCATGCCCGTGGGACCGGTCACCAGGATCAGCCCGTTGGGCAGCCGCGTCAGCTCCTCGACGGTCTTGGGCAAACCAAGCTCATCGGCCGTGCGCACCTTGCTCTCGCAAAGGCGAATGGCCATTTCGGGACAGCCGGCGTGAAAGTAGATGCTCGTGCGATAGCGGCCGGCGCCGGCCCATTGTTGCGAGAAGCATAATTGCAAGTCTTCCGTGAGAGTTTGTCGCTGCCGCTCGCTAAGCAGCTCGTCGACTAGCCGCCTCAACACGTCATCTTCGAGGGGCTCTCCTTCGCTAACTCGAATCTCGCCGTTGACGCGGAACACGGGCGCCAGCCCACGCACCAGGTGGATATCGCTGGCCGCGAACCTGCGGGCGCCCTTGAAAATGCGATCCATCGTCCAGGACATGGCTTATCTCCCGCCAAATAGCCCATGCCATAAGCGGGAGAGAAACCCACCGCCGGGCAATTTCATGCTCGTCATCGCATCGACATGTCCCGGGCAAATCTTCAGGCATTGCTCGAAGCTTTGCCGGGCTTGTTTTTGGAATCCGAGCGCGGCTTGCGCCCGACCATAAACGTACCAGGCGTAAAACTGATCGGGCGCGGCTTCGGTCGCCGCGCGGGCGCGAGCTTGGGCTTTGCTGGCCAGGTCGTGGTGCAAATAGATGAGGGCGCTTTCGAGCGGCACCAGCCAGTCTCGGTCAATCTGCTGGGCTTTGTCGAAGCAATGCGCGTCGATCGCTTGCTTGCCGGCCAGCATGATCTCGCCGCGCACCTGCCAGCGAAAGGCCGAGTTGCCTTCGGCCGCCATCGCCCCGTCGGAAAGGGCGAGGGCCTGCCGCTTATCGCCCATGCGACAGACTGCCTGGGCGCGAGCAGCCAGCAGATCGCCGTTGCCGGGAAACAACTCCAGCGATTTTCGAGACCAGGTATCGGCCTCGGGAGCTTCCGCGAGCAGCACCAACATTTGCACCTGGCCGAGCCAACCGCGAATGAGCGTTTTGTTCTCTTCGAGCGCGCGCGAGTAGAAACGCAGCGCATTTTCGTATTGGCCTTGCCGGCGGTTCGTGTCCGCCTGTTTGAGCCAATGCCGCTCGTCGCGCGACTCCCGAAGCCGCATTCCCTTGGCTTCCGGTTCGTCCGGACTCGGGCCGCCCAGTTCAAGATGATCAAACCTTGCCATTCGCCGACTCTCGAAAAGCTCGAACAGGAAGCAGAAACCGTGCGCGACGTTGACGCCCGGCAGCCTGGAGGCTACTCGATCCACCACCACCGGGTCCACGGATAACTGCGAAAAACCGCGCGGCCCACGATATTTTCCGCGGGAACGATACAAACGTTCCCCCAAATGGCGCTCGGAAGCTGCGCGCTGAGAACGACGTCCGTCGTGAGCAGGATCGCGTAATGACCGGCAGGCACGGTGAAGGACAGCTCCTCTGGAAGCTTGTCCGGATTGAGCGGGCGAAGCCGGCTCAATCGGCCATCGATCCGCAGCGTATTTCTGCTCCATCGGACATTGCTTCCGGGCTCGGCTATCACGCGGTCGATCCGCTCGCCGACGATTCGATACACCGCCGGCGGTCCACGGTCGACACGGACCTGATGCGTTCGGTTGGCGTTGGGGACGTTGTAGAGCACGACATCGCCAGGCCGCGGGGGCTCGCTGGCAAAGGCCCGCGGATTGACGAACACGACATCACCGGCCGAAAACGGCAAGGCGGCCTCCATCAGGCGGCGCGGAGCAAGGTATCGCCCGCCCATCATTCCGATTACGCCATACATTGCCGCGACGGTGCAGAGAACGACGGCCGGCGTGACGAAAAACCGAGCGTTAAGCTCGGTCATGTCGGCCATGACCAGATCGATGACCGACGCCGCGTGAACAGCCACCGCCGCCCCCAGCATGATGGCCCCGGCGAACGTTCCCAGAAACAGCAGACCAAGTAGCAAGAACGGAAAATACATCGCCGCAAATAGCATGCCCCGATGCGTGTGCCCCAGGTAGGCGTGGGCCCACCCGGGCACCGCCATGCGCAACGCAAGCCCTGGCGTGATTTCGCTAATGTCGAAGTTCGGAACCAGGTGCTGCAGGGCCGACCTGGCGTCGAACGACGGCAGCCCTTCACGCACGCCGTAATACAGTTTGCGCAGGGGGAACCACTCGCGGATGCGTTTACGAAGCCGGCCGGCGCGCGGGGGAGCAATGTCCAGGCCCGCCAGCGCCTCGCCGAGAAACGCGCCGCAACGAACGCAGCGTTGCAAGCTGGGCATGTTCTCGAAATGGCAACTGGCACATTGCATGGCTCGTGAGCTCGCGCGGCGCGCAGGAACAAGATACGATTTTCCAAGAACAGCCGTACCGTCGGGCGAGGATCAGGTCCGGCGCTGGCGAAGCTGGTTCGTCACGCGCACCTCGCCCGGGGCTTCGTAGTATTCAGTGGTCAGTTGGCGAGATTCCTCGCGTCCGATGATCTGCGCGAAAAGCTCCGCGTATTCCAAGCACACGGGGCCTTTGATTCCCTTGGTGCGAACGGTGACTTTGCCATCCGCGCCGATCTCGATTTCAAATTCTTCCTGGGCCATCGCGGCGTCCTTTCGTTGTCGCGGGCGGGGGGTTAAAAGTTACGGACGCGAATCTTGACGGTCCGGTCCTCGGAGACCTGTTCATCGACAATCGCCATGTTGCGTTGCTTGAGCTCGGTGACGATCCGGTGATAGACGTATTGTTGGGTCACGCGGCCCAGCAGCTCTTCACCGATTTTTTTCAGTTCGGCCTTCGAGTGCCGTTTGCCCTCGACGCAGACCTTCAAGGCGCCGCGGCCATCGCGGCTGAAGACCGCCCGGATGCCGTCTTTTTCGACGACGATCTCCTGGCTGGTGCCGGCCGTATTTTGCAAGATTTCGCTATCCTCGACTTCGATCTCTGCACGGTTGGTGGTCTGGCCCACGATCCGCTCGCCGGGGACGGACGCCCGGGCCACGGAAAACCCCATCGTGCCGACGGCGGCGGTGACGGCCGCGGTGATGATGGGCCAGCTCGCCACGATCACGGGCGCTAGAACGACGACGGTGCTCATTTTCGGCCTCCTCCTCGTTAGAGTTCGATCTTTCGGCGGGTTTCTTCCACGACGCCTTCCACCTTGCCCGACGCGGGGCGCGTGCGACCCCGGGCCCAATCGCGCAGGCGATTCAGTTCCTCGCTCATGGTCTTCGAGAGCGGAACGGTCGCGGCCATGCTTTCGCGAATGATCTCGGTCGTCAGGTCCGTGCCGCTGCTGAACGCGTCGAACAGGGCCGCGATGATGGCCTCTTCGATCTCGGCGCCGCTAAAGCCTTCGCTCGCGCGCGACAAGACGGCCAGATCAAACTTGGCGGGATCGCGGCGGCGACGGGCCAGGTGAATTCGCAAAACCTCGCGGCGTTCGAGGTCGCTGGGCAGATCGACGAAGAAAATTTCGTCGAGGCGGCCTTTGCGCAGCAGTTCGGGCGGCAACTGGCTCACGTCGTTGGCCGTGGCCAGCACGAAGACCGGCGACGTTTTTTCCGACAGCCAGGTGAGCAGCGTGCCAAACACGCGGGCGGACGTTCCGCCGTCGCTGCCGGCCGACCCCACGGACCCGGCCAGCGCCTTGTCGATTTCGTCCATCCACAAGATGGCCGGCGCAATGCTTTCGGCGGTTTGAATCGCCCGGCGGACATTCTCTTCGCTCGAGCCGACGAGGCTGCCAAACATGCGGCCGACGTCGAAGCGAAGCAACGGCAGCTTCCACAAGCTCGAAGCGGCCTTCGCGCAGAGGCTCTTGCCGCAACCTTGCACGCCCAGCAACAGTACACCGCGCGGCGCCGGCAAGCCGAACTCGACCGCCTTGTCGGTGAACCCCATGCCGCGTTTGAGCAGCCAGTCCTTGAGCTGGTCGAGCCCGGCGACGTTCGTAAACTCCTCCTGGCTCTCGTAGTATTCGAGCAGCCCGCTTTTGCGAATAATCTGTTGTTTCTCGCTGAAAACGATGTTCACGTCGTTAGCGTCGAGCTTGCCGTCCAAGACCAGGGTTTTTGCGAACACGTTCTCGGCTTCCTTGAGCGTGAGCCCCTGGGCGGCGCGCAGCAGGCGGTCTCGCGATTCCGCATTCAGATTGATGCGGATTTGCGGCTTGTCTTTCACGTCCTCGACAATCCGGTCGAGCAAGCGACCAAAGTCATCGAGCGTCGGCAGCCCGTAGTCGAGCACCGTGACGTCTTTCGAAAGGTCGGGCGCCATCCGCAGCGTGGGCGCGACGACGACGATCGTCTTGTAGGTGTCGCGCAGATGGTGGGCGGCATCGCGCAGCCGGCGAATGATCGCCAGGTTGCAACGCTGTTCTTCCATGAAGGGGTGAAAATCCTTGAACAGGTAGATCGCCGGCTCGACTTCGTCGATCACCGTATCGAGCGCGTTCAGCGGATCGGACGTATTGCGGGCCGCGGAGTTTCCGCGAGGCGGATCGGCCCCCTGCTTTACGATTCCCTGCGTGAAGCTCCATAGGTAGAGCTTCTTGTTACGTTTTTGCGCGATGCGGCTGAGATATTGCTCGACCCGTTCTTCTTCCCAACTGATCAGATAGATGATCGGATAACGAGCCCGGATGAGCACCTCGAGCTCTTGTTGGGGCGTGAGACAGCCCTTGGGCTTTTTGACGGCCCGCGACGGAGCGGAGCTGGCCTCGCCGGAAACGGCAGGCTTGCGCGGCACAGGCTTACGCAGGCTATCACCTTCAGTCATGGGGTGCTCTTCTTTTGCTTAGCGTTGAGGGGTAGACGGTTGGCAGCCAAGGGATGTCCCAGGCGCGGGCAGCCGCTCGAGCCGCTGCAAGAGCGACGTTTCGTGCGGACATAATTCGAGCAACACTTCGAGCACTTCGCGCGAAAGCCCGAACACAAAAACGCGGCCGTCATCGGCGATCGTGATTTCAGTCATCGAGGTTTCGTCGGAGGCCATGAGAGTGTTCGCTCAGCACATCGTATTAGTCAGTAAATCAGGTTCAACTCGGCGTCTCGGGCCGCGTTGTGCGCGTCGCGACCGAGGCTCAACGGGAGCGGCCTGGACAGTTCTGCTACCTGTTTCGCCTGCCAACTGGGCAAGTAACCGTCGCGAATGCTGAACTTGGCATGCGGCAGAAACTCGCGTATCCAACGCACGATAGGCAGATAGCAACAATCGAAATGTCCAGGCAGCAGGAGATGGCGCACGATCAAATCGGCCTGCCGATCCGCGAGAAGCAGATTGCGAGTGACAATCGTTATGTAATCGTCGATGCCCGCCAGGCGTTTGGCGCAGGCGTCGTTGCCGAATTTGAAGTCGGCGACGTAAACGCTCACGGCGCCGTCGAGCAAGGCAAAAGCCGCGGGCGTGCCGTGAAAGTCCGACTTCCAGACGATCGGCGGCAAGTCGTCACAGCCGGCCATCAACTCCAGAATGGCAGGAAGGTGGATCGTGGGTTCGCCGCCCACCCATTGTAGATTGCGAGCTCCGCGGGCCTGGCCCCAACGAACGGCCTCGACAAAGGTCTGCCGATCGAGCGGCTCTCCCCGGCCAGGATCGAACGCGTTCACCCCGGCGATGCAAAACTTGCAGCGCAAGTCACAGCCAGAAAGATAAAACAGGTGTGAGGGAATGAGTTCGAGTTCTTCTCCGTACTCGATTCGATGACGAAACAAGCGGGGCGTAGCGTCCGCTTTGCAAGGACCGCGCTGGCCAGCAAGACGATCCGCGCCGCAGCGGTGCTCACAGAGATGGCACTGCCGATAGTGCTGACGGCTGATTGCTAGCGCTTCGGGCGCAGCCCAGACACGGTTCGCCACGGGACGGCCCCCCTGTAATCCGAAGAGAACCTCTAACGGCCGATGAGACAGGATGGCCGAAGTGTTCCGCGTCCCGAATGGGCCCCCGGCCAATCGTTCACGGTACCCCCTGTTGAGCGTAAAGTCAAACCTCGGTTGGTGTTGTTTTGATTTCCTGGCCGGTCGGCAGCACCCGGAGGGGCTGCGGCAGGAAAAGGGACATTTACCGCGCATCCGCGTGCGTGAAATTCTTGCTCCATCGCGCGCGGGGCTATATGTTCGAGGAGCAATTTTGCCGTTGCCGGCGAGGGGCTTGCCCACCGGCTCGTTGCCCGACCTTTCGAACATGGAGCGCATGCCTCGTGATGAGTCGATTGCTTGTGGTCGTACTGTTTTGCTTTCTGGGCGTCGGCGGCTCGATCGCGGCCGAGCCGCTGCGCGTTGGCGTCTTCGATGTCGACGCCTCGCCGCCGATCGGCAGCCCCTTGGCTTACGACCCGACGGAGGGCATCGAGACACCACTTAGTTGCCGAGGCGTCGTGCTGGTGGGCGCCGAAAAGCCGATCGTGCTGTGCGCGGTCGACTGGATTGGCATCGCCAACGACGGGCAAAAGGTCTTTCGCGAGGAACTTGCGGCAGCGGCCGGCACCGTACCATCGCGGGTGGCGATACACACACTACATCAGCACGACGCTCCGCGCTGCGATTTCTCAAGCGAAGAACTGCTACGCCAGCAATTTGGGCTGAGCGGCGCGGGATTCGATCCGGAGTGGGCACGCGACGTCGTTCGGCGTGCCGCGGCCGCGGTGAAAGAAGCCACCGCACGAGCCACGCCGGTAACGCACCTGGGGCTGGGCGAGGGCGAAATCAAGATGGTCGCCTCGAATCGCCGCATTCTCGGTCCAGACGGCAAAGTGCAACACGTGCGTTGGTCGGCGACCAAGGATCCTGCGGTGCGAGAGTATCCTGCCGGCACGATTGATCCGCGGCTCAAGCTGCTCAGCTTCTGGAACGGCGAGAGCCCGGTCGTCGCCATCTCGTTCTATGCGACACATCCGCAAAGCTACTACCGAACAGGACTCGCGAACCCCGATTTTCCAGGCCTGGCTCGCAATGCCCGCCAGCAAGACACGGGGGTCCCTCACGTCCATTTCAATGGCGCTGGCGGAAACGTCACGGCCGGCAAATGGAATGATGGCGCCACGGAAAACAGAAAGATTCTCGCCGATCGAGTCGCGGCCGGCATGAAACTGGCTTGGGAGTCGACCAAGCGCGAGCCGCTCGACGCCGGCCAGGTCGCCTGGAACGTGGAGCCCGTGGTGCTGCCGATCTCACCGAACATGGACGAGGCCGCGCTGCGCAAGTCGGTCGAGGACTCAACGGCAAAACCAGGCAATCGCTTCTCGGTCGCCCAAGATCTCGTTTGGCTCGAACGTTGCCGGCGCGGCGAAACGATTGACGTGGGCTGCCTTTCACTCGGCGCAGCGCGGGCACTGTTTATGCCCGGTGAGCTGTTCGTGGAATATCAACTGTGGGCGCAAGAAGCACGGCCGGATCTGTTCCTGGCGCTGGCGGCCTACGGCGAGTATGCCCCGGGCTACATTGGCACAAAAATCGCATACAGCCAGGGAGGCTACGAAACCGGTCCCGGAATTTCGCACACGGCGCCCGAGGTGGAAGACGTGCTAATGGGCGCGGTGCGCAAACTTTTGAAAGCTTCTCCGGACACCAAGTAAATTACCGCCCGCGAGTTCGAGGATTGAAATCGACTACATTGCGGCGCGGTATATGCTTTGGGCGCGCGTTTGTCCGGGAGCGAGAGTCTCGCCACGAACATTGTGCTCGCGCGATGCGCGCAAAAACTTGACAAAGTAGCGATTACCGATAACGTGAGAGGCAGCACGGCCCGCCATGACGCCGGCGCGCCAGAAACGTCCATGAAGGACCCAACGCAGGTCGCACTGCGTTGGGTTCTTTTTTGTCCATGTACTCCCACGATCAGGAAAAATTCATGCCGCGAACCATCTCCTAGGGAGATGGTTGCCACTCTATTAACGACTTTACAAGCGCAAAGCAGGAGGAGACGATGCGTCGCATTCACCGGTTCCGATTTCTCTTAGTTCCTATGTTGGCGACAATGCTTGCCCAACCAGTAGCCGCCGGTCGCTGGCATCGCGGCCACTACCGCGGCAACGGATGCTCCCCGTGCGCTAACGGTTGCGGCTCCTCATGCGCTGACGCTCCCTGCGAAACGGCGTACCAGACATGCCAGCGCACGATCATGGTGCCACAGACGAGCCTGGAAACCCGCACGATCCAGGTCGTCGAGTGCCGTCCAGAGCAACGGACGCAAAACTACACGGTCTATCGCCGGGTTCCCGAGACGCGCACGGTCGAGTACCAGGTGACCGTGCCACGTTACGAGCAGCGCACGCGTGAAGTCCAGTACACGGTGAATCGCCCCGTGATGGAAACGCGAACTCGTACGATCACCGAAACCGCCTGCCGCACCGAGGAGCGGACGCAAAAATATACGGCCTATAAGCAAGTGCCGGAGACGCGCACAGTCGAATACCAGGTGACCGTACCACGTCATGAAAAGCGCGTCCGCGAAGAGCATTACACCGTGAGCAAGCCGGTCATGGAGACGCAAACGCGCACCGTGAGCGAAACGCACTATCGACCCGAGCAACGGACGCAAGCCTACACGGTTTATCGGCAGGTGCCCGAAACGCGCACGGTCGAGTACCAGGTGACCGTGCCACGCTATGAAACCCGAACCCGGGAGATCGCGTACACGGTATACAATCCGGTGACGGAAACGCGGACCGCCGAGTATACGGTCATGGTGCCCCATACGGAAACGGTTCACGAAACGCGCCGCGTGTGTCGCATGGTTCCGGTCACGGAAACACGCACCGTATGCGAAGATCAAGGGCGCTGGGAGGTTGTGCGCACGCCCTACACGGTCGGCACGGGTGAATGCGCCCGGACTTGTTATCGCACGTGTTCGCAATGGGTTCCCAATGTCCTGACGCGCGAGGTTCAATGCACGGTAATGCGGCCGCAGATCCAAGAAATCCCCTACGAGCGGCAGGTCACCGTCTGCCGGCCTGAGACACGCACGCGCGAGTATCAGGTCTGCCGCATGGTCCCCGAAGAACGCACCCGACAGGTCGAGTATACGGTCTGCACGCCGGTGCAGGAAACGCGCACCCGCGAGGTAACCACCTGCCGAACCGTGCCCGAAGAACGCACGCGGACCTACACGGTGCAGGTGCCTTACACCGTGACCCGCGAGGTGCCGTACCAGACTTGCCGAATGGTGGCGGAGCAGCGTACCCGGCAGATCGAGTACACGGTCTGCACGCCGGTGCAGGAAACGCGCACCCGCGAGGTAACCACCTGCCGAA
>CAZRCI010000062.1:0-21759 GCA_964598535.1 uncultured Planctomycetaceae bacterium
GCGTCAACTGCTATCGCACCGCCGCCTGAACCCTACAATCCAGGGAATGCACCCCTCGGAAGCCAATCCTTGTCTAAATGGTCCGTGCTTAATTATTCTTTGATTTGACGGTACACTATGCCGGTTTGGGTTAGGCTGATGTCGGCGATGGTTGGGCCCAATTCGTGCGGTGGAAGCCGCCATCAAACTCATCGGCCGGACCGTATTATTCGCAAAGCAATGTAACGAATCTACGCCGACCGAAAGAGTATTTCGAGCGGCCATTCTTCTTCAGATGACAACAAACTCTAGCCCACAATCGGTCAACTCTCCGTTAACGCGCGCCGCACTCTTTCTGGTGGCCACGATCACACCTGGGGACACCTCGCGCACGCGCGTGCGCTCCTTCTGTGGCGGACTTTCCGGACTGGTACGAGCCGTCGGGTTTCGTGCGACCGATGCCGGCCTTACGTGCGTGATGGGAATCGGATCGGACGCATGGGACAGGCTCTTCGGCCAACCGCGGCCGGCGCAATTGCATCCGTTTCGCGAGTTTCACGCCGAAAACAGGCATGCCATTGCGACGCCGGGTGATCTGATTTTCCATATTCGGGCGGAACATTTCGATCTGTGTTTCGAACTCGGCACGCAGATCGTGGATAGTCTTGGAGATGCTATTTCCGTGGTAGATGAGGTGCATGGTTTTCGGTACTACGATGCGCGCGATCTCCTGGGATTTGTCGACGGCACAGAGAACCCAACGGCAGAGGAAGCCGTCTATGCGACGCTTATCGAGGCCGAAGATTCGGCGTTTGCCGGAGGCAGTTATGTGATCGTGCAGAAATATCTGCACGATCTGGCTGCATGGGAGAAGCTTACCGTCGAAGAGCAGGAACGGATCATCGGCCGGAAAAAGCTGTCGAACATCGAATTGAGCGCTGAAGTGAAACCATCGTTCGCGCACAATGCTCTGACCACGATCGTCAAGGACGGCGAGGAAATCAAAATACTGCGGGACAACATGCCCTTCGGCCGTACCGATGGTGAATTCGGCACCTATTTCGCGGGCTACAGTCGCTCGCCGGCAACCATTGAGCAGATGCTCGAAAACATGTTTGTGGGCAACCCCCCAGGAAATTACGACCGCCTGCTAGATTTCAGCCGCCCTGTCACGGGCTGCCTATTCTTCGTGCCAACGGCCGCGTTCCTGGACAGCGTGACTGCCTAAGTCGCACAACGGCACTGTCGTACCTAGCTTGGAAGCGTAACTCGCGTAGGAGGGCGTGTCCTGATTACGCATTCGGCTGCTTCCATCCTGCATCGGTCTAGGAAGCTGCAGGGTAGGTTGCTTTTCGGCTCACGAGCCAAGGAGGGCGCAGCATCACTTAAGGGACGCGGCATCCAGGCCGAATCAACGTGACAACACGCGGTGCCTTCCGGACGCTACGCGTGTGCGGCCAACACTACCATCACGGCCGACGAAAACAAGTAGGGCCTCTGTGCTCCGCGGCCACCGCCACGCTCGACGATGCCGGCCTGCACAGCCGCCGCCGGAACGGAGGGAGGCTAGAATGAGCGGTCGCGGCTTGCCGCGAAATGCGAGGCAAGGGGCCCGCCACGTTCAGCCGACACCGCCACCCGTGGCGGTGAGATCTTCGCGGAACGCATCGAAGAGGGCCTGCTTTTCTGGGTGTGACATGGCGCGTAGCCGTTGCACCTGCGAATGCCTCGATGTAACACTCGTGGGCGGGCATGAGTGCGAGGAGTTTTTGCCAGGTGCCGCTGGCGGACATTTGTCCGAAGTAGCTCACGCGGTGTTCCTTTTGGTCGCGGTGGATTGCCGGTTGAGGCAGGGGAGACCGGCTTGCTGATAGAATCGCATTGCCCCGACGACGAAATACGCTCCCGGTACCAGGATGGTGTCTGCTCTGCGGCCCTCGGCGGTGTGATCGATGAGCCTCCGGAGTTCGTCGCGAAAAATGCTCCTGCCTGCCGCGTGGAGCGAAACCTTGCGGATGATGGCTTGCGTGAGCCGCTCAGGGGCCTTCACGCCTGCGGCGGTTTGGAGCCGGTGCTATTGTCGGTCGAAGCTGATTGCTGCATGCGTCCACGGGAAAAGTCGTTGGTGCGTGGTGCGGACGCGCAGTAGGTGAGCGAGGGCTGTCTCGTTAAGCGGCTTGCGTCGGTCTTGGCCGCATTTGTCGAGTTCGGCAGGGAGCGTGATTGATTGGTTTTCCCAGTCGATGTGGCGTTGTTCGAACCTGTGCTAGGCACCTCGGCGGAATCCGAGGCTGTAGGCTGCCGCGATGAACGAGCGCCACCAGGTTGCCGGTTTTACGTCGATGCCACTGGGCCTGGTGGCGATCTCGGCGGCGGCGTAGATGCGGCCGAGGACTTCGAGCGGGATCGGCCTTGGCGCTCGCCGTGGCTCCTTGAGCGGCCGTACCCACGGTGCGACCGAAATGATTCCGAGGGCATCGCGATTCCGTGTCCCCGGCGGTCCCGCCTTACCGAGTATTGCGGCCACCGCTGTGAGGTGCTTGTTGACCGTGGCGGTGGACATTGTAGCCGCCTTCCACCCGGCGACGCGATGAGTTGTGCCTTGAACGCTACGAGCGATTCGACGTTGATGGTGGCGAGCGGTGGATTGGTGGTCAACGTCTCCCATTTGGTGACGGTGGTGCGGTACTCGGTGATGGTTCGATCATCGGCACCGGATAGGTTGCGTGGGTAGGTAGGTTGACGCGGCAGGTGGTAACAACAGGGTGTCACCGGTCAGCGCAGAAAAGAGTGACTGAGGGGTACCGGGCGAATGCAACCTGCGGCAGAAAGCCGCGAGTGAATTCCCCGCCATGCCTCACGACATGGCGTTCCTCGACGCTCGTATTTTAGTGTTGTCCGCGGGGCGCTGAAGCGCCGCGCGAATGGGTGTCGGGAGTAGTTCCCGACACCAAGTACCCCCACGGGGAGTCGAACCCCGGTTTTCGGACTGAGAACCCGACGTCCTGGGCCACTAGACGATGGGGGCGGGTATGCTTTCGATCATCGCCGTACGATGAGCTCTCCATTGTCTTCTATCGGCTCAAGCGGCGATCAAAACCTACCAGATACAACAACCCTTTACGCATGTCAACCGGCTGCGGTTTGGCACAATCCGAAACGCCCGAAAAATCCGGCCTGTTTTTGACAATAGAGGGGGAAGTCTTCGCTCGCGCCGCGCCTCCCCCCCCAGAATTGGATTTGACACAAGTTAGGACCGCCGCAAAGCGTTATTTTGCGAGCGGTGCGGAACTCAGCTCCGCACTGCGCGAGGCTGAAAAAGATCACGACGGACCTTTTTCAGCAGGCCTGCTAGTCGCCATTCCTTAACCGACTTCCGGCGTCATGGGAGGCGGCGGCGCGTTTCGCAGCCAATCGCGCCACTGTCGGAAACTACGCAGGTCGCCCGGCACGCGACGTTCGGCCAGAACCAGACCGACCAGCACTCGCATTTCGCCGTCGAGCTTATCTCTCTGGGGCCAGAGCTGCGTCAGCTTGGCGGCCGCTTCTTCATAGCGATTCTGACGAATCAGCACTACGGCCTGACCGGCCTGGCCAAATGCCCGCAACTCGACCTCGACATCGTTGTAAGCCGCAAACTCGTTGAAGATCTCCAGTGCCCTCGGGTAGTCGTAGTCCCGCAAGTAAAGCAGCGCCAGGCCCTGCCGGGCACGCTGGACATCGAAGCGGCTCTCGGGAAAGTAGTAGTCCACGCTTTTCCAGCCGGCCTCGCTATTGAGTAGCGTGGCATACAGAAGCTGCTCAGCGGCCGAGCTCTGACGCGCGACGGCGGTCGGATCTTCACTGGCAGAGACCAGCAACGGCATCGGTCGAGCCAACCACGCAACCGCAAGTCCTAGCGCCAGGCACGCAGCACTGGCTGCGGCCCATCGCACGGCGCCGCGGCGCTGAACCGTCGGCATCGAAGCCGTGCGCATGGCGGCTGCCAAACGTTGCGTCGCGAGCCTCCGAGCTTCGACCGTGCTTACCAGATCGGCTTGCCAGGCGTCTGGCTCTTCGCCCGGATCATCCTCGAACAACTCGATCGACACTCGCCGCAGCTCGTGCATTAGTTGCCGCGGCGAAGCGTATCGCTCAACGGGATCCTTGGCCAGCATGGTATGCACGATGCGACAGATCGGCTCTGGCAGATCGGCGCGCACGTTCTCCAATCGGAGCGGCTGTACATTGAGATGCTGCACGGCAATGGCCAGAGCCGTTTCGCCACGAAAAGGCGGCTCGCCTGCAAGCATTTCGTAACTAGTCACCCCCAGCGAGTAGATATCACTCCGGGCATCGAGCGGCTTGCCTTCGACCTGCTCGGGACTCATATAGAGCGGCGTACCCATCGTAATGCCGGCTTGCGTCAGGTTTTGTGAATCTTCGCGATACAGCCGAGCGAGTCCGAAGTCGGCAACCTTCACCTCGCCGCCGGCCGAGAGCATGATGTTCTCGGGCTTGATATCGCGATGCACGATGCCGTGTTCGGCCGCTTTATGGAGCGCCGCGGCGACTTGCCGCACGATCGCCACCACGCGTGCGTTGTCTGGCGTTCCTCGGCGTGCGATGAGCTCCGCGAGATTCAATCCCTGGACATATTCCTGTGCAATGAAGTGCCAGCCATCGGCGTAACCGACTTCGAAGATCTGTACGATATTCGCATGTACCAGTTGAGCGGCGGCACGGGCCTCGTGCTGAAAACGCTCGACGTACGTGGCGTCGGTTGCCAGATGACTTCGCAGAACCTTGATCGCCACCTGACGTCCCAAGGAAAGCTGCTCGGCGAGATAGACCTCGGCCATTGCGCCTTTGCCCAGCCGCCGCAAGAGGCGATAGCCGCCGAGTTGCCGACCCGACAGATCGACATCACTTGCGGTTGTATCGGCGGTAATAGGTCGGGCATCCGACATATCGAATTCGAACGCGTGCGTCGCAGTGAGGTGTCGTGGGGCTATCCGAAAGGGCGCAGTCCCGGGCAGTAGCAGGATGCAAATCCCCGCCCTGCCCCTGTAGGCCTCCATAGCAAACGAGACCACCCCTTAATTTAGTATGAAGGCGACAGGCCAGCGGGGCAAGCGAAACGCCCGCTAGCGGCTCATTGAATTGGTTTTCCGCCAGATGATGCCAGCTTGCCCCGGGTGGTGCGCAGAATCACCACTGAATACCACAACGCAATCGGCGGCAGGAGAGCCCCTTGGCTTGGTAGCGATGTGGAAGTCAGTCGGCCAACTCGCAATCGGCGGCGTAAAGCTTCTCGAACTGGCGTTCGGTCCGGGCTTGCTGCCACGACTGAATGATTGTCAGGACTAAGGTGACTGTCGCGGCCGAGGCGATGACCAGCCAGAACTGCCGATCGGTAACGAGGGAAAAACGCAGCAAGGGCTCGAATATGCCGATGAACACAGCGACCACGATGGTACCGGCGGCAGTGGCCAACAATAAGCCAAGAGCGAATATCCCGGCGTGCCTCGCTCGTCGACGGCGATCACACGCGGCTCGATAGAGCGCAACCTCACGACGGATGAGCTCGCCGCACAGTGGCAGAAGAACAATGTGTACGATCCACACTAGAAACGTGTTGAGAATAAGAAACGCAACCCCATTTATCAGCGGCGGCCTTTCCGGCGTGGGACGACGGTTGACGAACTGGACGATGGCGGCAACGCCAACAATCGTCACAACGTTGAAAATCACGAGCCACGCCGCTGCATAACGCGCGATGCGGAAAATGTGGGCGACTGCGGTTTCCGTCGGCCGCCGTTCTGTCCATGTGTGGCCGGGAAATTGATACCAGAGCAGGCGCTCGAGATGCGGAACCGATGCTTGCAGGTTGCGGGTTAACTCGGCAGGATCGCCGAATCGGTCCAGTGCCGCGGCCAAGGCCTGTGAAAGTTTTGCATGTCGGGGAATCTCGTCCTCATAGAGTGCGGTTAGATGTGTGAGCAGCTCTTCACGGATGCGGTCCTTGCGCCACGGGTTCGCACGCAACGGGGTCACGACGCGTTCGACTTCTGCATGCAGGCGTTTCATGCGGGGGCTCCTAGCAAGGCTCCCATGACGGTGACGAATTGGCGCCATTGGCCGCGCGCCTCGGCCAGCCGGCGGCGTCCACCGGGCGTGAGGCGATAGACGCGGCGGCGCGGGCCGCGGCGTTCCGTAGCGTCCTTATCCCAGCGCCCGACGATCAATCGCTCGCGTTCCAGCCGGTACAGCGCGGGATAGACGGAACCTTCCTTCATGGTGAGCACCGAGCCGCTCGCCTGCTCGAGCCGGCGGCAAATATCCCAGCCGTGGGCCGGCTGGCGTTCGAGCGCGGCGAGAATGAGAGCGTCAAGATGGCCGCGAACGTGGTTGGTATCGATAGGCACCATGCCTAAATATGTAGACAATCTAAATAGACGAGTCGAGCATCCTGCCCATCGAAAAACGGATTGGGCTGCGAAATGGAATCGAGACCCCAAAAGATCGAAAGGGCTTCAGCGATTCAATTGCCGTGGCCAGCCGAGATGCCGGTGCAGAAAATCGAACGTTCCAACACCGTGAATCGTGTGCGGACCGTCGAAGAACTCGATCTCGGTTCGCTCTGGAATCTTCAGGTCGGCATAGAGCAAGCGAACTTTCGCGTACTCGTAGGCCACGTGCGTGTCGGGAGCAACGCCATCGCGATGACCGCGTTCGACCATGAACGGCCGCGGCGCGATAAGTGCCGCCATCTCGGCATAGTTGTAAGTGTTTCCCAGATCGAACTCAAAAATTTCATATTCGCCGGTGGCAACGTAGCTATAGGGAGAGTCCGTCGCCGCGTTCTTCCAGATCCAGTCGTTGAAGTCGGCCGAACATATCGAAAGGCAATACTCGGGCACCAAAGCCGGAACGCGCATCGCAGTTTTGCCCCCATAGGACAAGCCATAAAAAGCGATCCGCTCCGGATCGACCATCGGCAGCGATGCCAGCCAGGAAACAATCTGCCGATGCTGAGGCACGATGATCGAAAATAAGGTTTTGCCAAGTGGATTTGCCTTGCGCTGCAAGCCGCGAAATCGATCGGTGAAGATGTACGGGTTCTGCGGGGCAAAGACGATGAAACCTCGCTCCGCCAGCCTGCACGCATACTGGTTATAGGCCGGGTTGACCTTGTGGGGATCGGCAAGATCCGTGGGACGACCTTCGAGACCGTGCTGGCAGACGACCACCGGCCGTCGTTCGCCCGGTGAAACGTTCTTGGGCAACAGCAGAATGCCGTAGGCAAAGACGTCGGGAAACACATCGAGCATTACCTCGTAGCCGGTATACAACGTCTCGTCATACACCTGCCGGGAACGAGGATTGGGAGGCAACGGCTTGTCGTCGAAACGGCCGATCACCTCGTCATAAAAGTGCTGACGATAGTGCTCGGCGGAAGCCTGGAACTTTGCGGCATCGCGCGAGCCTCGATCCGCCTGCGACCAGAACTGGTTTCGGACCTCTTCGCTCTCTCGCAACAATCGTTGGGTGTCGGCGTCGATCCCCTTGAACAAACGCTTGTGTCGCGCTTCGGTGTCGAAGGACTTTGTCGCGAGTTTGGGAGCCTTTTTCAAAGGAGCTAACGAGGCCTTGGTTTTCAGCGATTCGACAAAAGCGCCGAGCGCCGCCGGATCACCAAACGGGGCCTGACCCGCGCCTCGCGCAAACAGCCGGGGCGGATTCGACGCCGCAAGCGTTCCAACCAGTATTTCCACACGGTGGAGCTCGGCTTGAACTTCCTCGACCGACTGCGTCTTCAGACCGCCAGGCGCAGCAGCATTGTTGCGGCCTTCACGTGCTGCCGGGGGGCCAGTCACCTCGGGAACCTGACAAGCCTCGACAAGGAGCGTTCGCGGCGCAATAAGACTCGCCAGCTCCGCGTCGCCAAACTGGTCAAGCAGGCCAAACACATTGCGATAGATCGGCTCCTGCCACAAATTTTGACGATTTCCGAAATAGCCGCTGACAAGCGCCGATTGGATCCGTGTGTCGAGTGCCGCCGCGTGCAAGGCAATCAATCCGCCCTCGCCATAACCGGCAACGCCAATCGTCCACGCGCGTTGCCAAGGTTCCACCTTGTCGGAATAGAAGTCGACCGCCGCTTTACGGCGTTGCGATTCGGCACTAATCCAATCCACCGCGGCCAGTGCCATTTGCACTTCGTAACCGATGATGTGACGCCCCATCTCAAACGCGGGACGATAGAGGAACTCCCGGTGAGGCTGATTGGTCGTCCGGTGGCCGATTGCCGACAGTTGGTCCTCGCGATTGATCACCGCGGGAACCAGCACTTGGCAGCCGCTTTCGGCCAGTCTGCGAGCAAGCTGCTGCTCGGGTTCGAGTCCTGGAGCAAGCCCCGCAAGTTGTTCCGGAGTTTGACCGGCATCGGGAATGACAACTACCCAGGCGCCGATCTGTCGTTCGACGCTTGGATACAAATACAATCCTTCGGCACGCAGTTCTCGCACGACAGGCCAGCGAACGCGGACGACGATGAAGTCATCGCCTTCGCCCACGACGGTCGGGTCCGAGTTGGACTGTAGCATTTCCAACTGTTTGACGTTTTCGCGTTGGTCATGCGCTCCGATGATCTTCGCCAATCGCATGCGGTTGGCAGCCACCGATGCGTTGTACGCATCGACGCTCGACAGATCGCGTTTCCAATGGCGAGATCTGTTTGCAATCGCCTGTTCTGTCTTGCGGAGCAGGAAGCGATCGATTCCGGAAATCATCTGGTCCGCAAGATCCCCTTGCTGCTCGAGCGACGCGGTACCGGCCAGCGGCTCGGCCGACTGTCCTGGGACATGCCACACGAGAGCCAGGGCGACAGCGGCGAACACAATCGTGGAGCAACGCATGGCGGTTCCATGAAGCGGAGGGCTCGGTCCGGTAAGTATCGTGTCACAAGCTTACCCCCGTGACGTTCGTCAATCCAGCATGGGAGCAAGCACCTTGTTGGCGGTTCCTGGGCCAGCGAACTATAATTCCAGAACTCCAGCAAGTACGACGAAGTCGGTTCGCACAACACGCTATTTCCGCCTTTCATTCCCATGATTCCGAGTAATTCTCCACGCGATATTTGCACCATGAACCAGCCCTCTGACATCACGCGCCGCCTGGCCTTGAAATCCCTCTTTGCCGGCACTGTCTTGAGTGGTCCGCTCATCACACGGATATTTGCCGACGAAGCCAAGCCCAAGCTCAAGAAGGCGGTCAAGTACGGCATGATCAAGATGCCTGGTGCTTCGATCGAGGAGAAATTCAACCTGATCAAGCAATTGGGGTTTAAAGGCGTCGAGGTGGATAGCCCCAGCGATCTCGACCGCGACGAAGCGTTCAAGGCCCAGGAATCCACCGGCATCAAGATCCACGGCGTCATCGACTCCGTGCATTGGCGCATTCGACTCTCCGATCCGGATTCGCAAGTTCGCGCCAAGGGCGTCGAGGCCCTCCGCACGGCGATCGAAGACGCCCGATTCTTTGGCGCCGACACAGTGCTGCTCGTGCCCGGCAAGGTCTCAGATCCGCAAACGGAAAATTTCGAACAGTGCTGGACTCGTTCGCAAGAGGAAATCCGCAAGGTGCTGCCGCAGGCCGACGATGCCGGCGTGAAAATTGCCATCGAAGTCGTCTGGAATGATTTTATCACAACTCCCGAGCAACTTGTGCAATATGTCGACGAGTTCGGAACGCCCACGGTTGGCGCCTATTTCGACTGCAGCAACATGCTCAAATATGGCGTGCCATCGGCTACTTGGATCCGCAAGCTTGGCAAGCGGATGCTGAAGTTCGACTTCAAAGGTTACAGTCACGAACGTCAGTGGGTGCCGATCGGCGAAGGAGACGAAGACTGGCCCAAAATTCTGAAGGCCCTGGCAGAAATCGGCTACAACGGCTGGGCTACCAGCGAAGTCGCCGGCGGCGGGGAGCGGGAACTAAAGGAAATCGCCGAGCGCATGAACCGCGTGCTGGGAATGTCCTAGGATTATCGACGATCGGCCGCTCCTGCGATCCGCGCCGCCGGATCCTGCCGATAGTAGCCCGCCAAAAGCTCGTACAGCCGCGGGTGCAATTCGCGCAACTCGACGGGAACATCAAAAAAACACTCCGTCGCTACGGCAAAAAACTCCGCTTCACTCTCCGCGCCATAGGTATCGAGCAGCGTCTGACGGCCTGCCTGGGCATCGCGGCGCAACTGCTCAAATTCGGCCGTCATCACGTCGTGCCATTGCCGGCGTGCCGCATGCGTCTCCAGCGGAGGTGTGCCGTTGGTGCTCCGATCGAGCATATCGATCTGATGGGCAAACTCATGCCATACCAGGTTGCTGCCATTGCCAGGATGCCAAGCATCGTCCTGAATCTCTTCCCACGAGAGAATAACCGGTCCGCGATACCAGGACGTTCCCAGCATGTTTGACTCCCCGCGAATCGACCACGCACCATGCCAGCGTTCTTCCGGGGCGCGATAGCCTGCGGGATAGATCAGTATGGAAAGCAGTCCCTGAAACGGGTCGCCCGCCAGCCCCAGCGTCATCAGCGAGGCGTGCGCTGCGATCGTGACCTTCATCTCGTCGGTAACGGTCAGGCCGTTGCATCCCTCCCAGTTCTTCTCGGTCACGAAGATGCGCGTGCGATCGCGCAACATCGTCTGTTCCGCAGGCGATAAGTATCGGTAGTGCGAGAGGTTGCGCTCCAGGTAGGCCTGCCACTCGGAAGGAAAAGGCGTGGCGCGTAGTTTCTTTCGCCGTCGCTCGCGTAGCCAAGAAAAGAACATGAGCCTGTCCGGGCTTGTTACAGCGTCCACCCTTTGCGGTATTCTCGCTGGAGATATTGGTCCGCAGCCGCGGTGTCGGTCTTGAGGGCCTTGGCATCCCAAGCGATCTTGGCCTGCCCGGCTCGATAGGCCACGTTTCCTAACAGCACGGCTTCGGCCAAGGCGCCCGAGTAATCGAAGTTGCACGTGGTTTCTCCGCGCGAGCGAATCGCATCGGTCCATTCCTTCCAGTGGCCGACGGAGTTGGGAATCGTCTGCGGTGGTGGCGCCGGCGCATCGCCTTCGTTCATGAAGTACTTATGCGTGCCGTAGTCGGCAAGCAGCCGGCCCTTGGTTCCCTCGAATAGCACGGCCGCGCCTTTGTCGTACTCCGCGGCCCACTGAGGGCGCCAATCGCCGTGATACCACGTAAGATGGACCGCCGGCCGATCGCCTTGCGCGGCAAACTGGTAGTCCACCCGCATATTGTCGGGCACCTCGTTATCGCCCCCGATGGTTTTCTCGCCCTTGGCTTCCACCGTTTGCGGATCTCGCAAGTCGAGCGCCCAGAACGGAAGATCCATGTAGTGGCAACCGAAGTCCCCTAGCGTGCCGTTGCCAAAATCCCACCAGTAGCGCCAGTTGAAATGGAAGTGCGACGGATGATAGGGCCGCATCGGAGCGGGGCCAATCCACAAGTCGTAATCGACCGTCGCGGGCGGAGTCCCCTGAGTCGCCAACACGCCCGGCCGATTGGTGTTCCCCTGCCAGACATGCACTCGGCTGACCGGGCCAAGCTTTCCTGACTGCACGATTTCTACCACCCGGCGATAGTTGTCGCCCGCATGAATTTGCGTGCCCATTTGAGTGACGGCTTTCTTTTCCTTGGCAAGGTCGCGCATTTGTCGCACTTCGTACACCGAATGCGCGAGCGGCTTTTCACAATACACATCCAAACCGCGACGCAGGCCCCACATCACCGGAATTGCGTGCGTGTGATCGGGGGTCGAGACGACAACCGCATCTAAATTCTTTTCCTTGTCGAACATCTGCCGGAAGTCCGCATACTTGGCCGCCTTAGGAAAACGCTCGGCCATCGGCCCCAAATGGGCCTCATCCACATCGCACAGTGCCACGATATTCTCATGGGTCAATTGATCGAGATTATGGGCCCCCTTGTTGGCAACTCCGACAATCGCAAGATTTAGTTTCTCCTGAGGCGAGGTCGTTACCGCTGCCACGAGACGCTGGCTTCCGGAGCGATTGAAGACCGCGGTTGCCGTGCCGGCAAGGATGGCGTGCTTGAGGAATTCGCGTCGTTCGATGTACTGCGACATGGTGCTCGGCTCTCGGGGGCAATAAGGGGCGTGAGAAAAAGCAAATCTGGCGAGAATCTCGTCCTGCTCGTCACGGAGGCAACTGCAAGGTACCCGCTTAATTTTGAATGCACGCCTCGCGGCCGTCAATCACCGGCTTTGACTGGCGGGTTGAGTAGCTTGCTCGAAAGGCCGTGGCGCGGCGGGAACCGCCCGCGAAGCCCCACGACCATTTCTATCATTGGCGGATGCCGTCCACGGTAATTTTTCCAGCCGACTAGGTGGCGGAGTGTCGATTTCACGCAAGTGTTCGAGAAGCACCCGCTCGACCTCCAGAACGGCGAGCGGGTGCCTGTGAATCGACGAATGATCGGCATCCACGGTGACTTCCGACGCCGCTTGCTCCAAATGCGAGCTCTCCACCGAAACCACGCCGTCCCCATCACCCGTGACGCGCCGGAGCAACCCCTTGTTAGCCAGACGCCCCACGATGTTGTGGAATCGGATATCTTCCCCGGGCTGCGCCTGGAGCAGTACGGGCAGGATCTGCGAGTCGGGCGCGAGAGAGTCGATACTAGTGTTTACTTCCAGCAAGTTCCCCTTACGAAAGTAAGCAGGATTGTCGCGATAGAGAGCTTGCCGCTCGTTGATCAACATTTTGGGAATTCGAATCAATTTGCTTCCCAGCCAGCGTGTCGTATCGTTGGCAAACTCGCTGCCGCGAAATGGCGTGGCAATCGTGATGACTCGGCGTACGTCAGGCACTGGTTGAAAGAAAAACATTGCCGCCAACTCGTGCCGTGCTTGCTCAGAGGCATTCAATTGCTCGAACGGTTTGTCACTGACCACCTGCCAGAACTGTTGCCCGCTCTCGACGGTTTGCATTCGCGATAGCAAACCTCCCATGCTGTGACCGACCAGCACCATCTGAGTGAGCGCCGGCTGGCGATTTCGCGGATCAATGACCTGCCGTGCTTCGGACAGATCGCGGCGCAACTGTGCAGCACTTAACCAAAATGGCTGACCCGTGGGGTAGAGATAGAACCAGAACTGATAACGATCGCGAATTGCCGGCGAACCTCTCAAGTCATTGAACATCTCCATCCAAGTAATCGGGCTCGACCACAGGCCATGCACCATCAGAACCGGGATTTTTCCTGGCTGATAGGGCTCGAGCATGTACAGTCCCTGCAATTTGGCGGTTTTGGCGGGATTCAGCAGGCCGATCGTCGACGAATCAAGCTCTTGCAGTTCCTTCTGATTGAGCGAGTAAGCCAACGGCGTGGTCAGGTCGCTTTCAAGCGGTACTCGGCGACCGCTAACATTGATCTCAGACACATTCAAAGGATCGTACAACTCCAGATGTACGACGTGACGCCCCGTGCGCAGATCGCTGCTCGGCATGCAACGCAGAAAGGCCGTCACAGGAAAGCTCATGCCTGGCGGGTAGAATTTTTCCTCGGGGCTAGCATTGTCGTGATGCTTGCGCACGGCGATGAGCGGCACACCGAGTCCGTAGTTGTGATATTGATTTCGCAGCCCACGTATCTCGTAGTCGCTGACGAAGCGGAATTCCTCAAAGTCTTCCGCGCGCCACAGGTGGCTGCGAATAACCGTGGTCATCTCAATGACATGGTTAGCGGTTTCGATCCGTTGAGTTGAGCCTGGTGTGAGCTTGCCTTGCTTTTGCACGATTCGAAGCGCACTCTCAAGTGCCCCGTTGTAGAGGTCGCAAGCACCGCGGAATTCGGGATCATATGGGTTGCGATAACGACCGAATCGTTCATCGAACAGATACTGGTAGGCATGCACAACCGCCAGCCCATGAAATTCGAGGGCCTTTTTGCGGCTACGCGGCTCGGCATGTTTGCCGGCAAGATATGAGAGTTCCGCGAGCGAATAGAGCTTGTCCGTCGACGGCTCGAACTCGTTGTACCGTGCGAGCTTAACAAGTACCTCGTTTGCGGCGGGACGGAAATCTTCTTCCAAACCATACCGCCGGACCAGCAGCTTCGTGCGATCCGTCGGCTGCGGCCCCGATGGAGAGAGCAGTTGGAGTGGGCCAGCCAGTGGATTTGCCGGCACCTCGCGCACGCGTACCCATTTCTCCTGGGCACAGCCAAGACTGATTCCCACCAATAGCAGCAAGCCCAGCCAAGCCGGAAACATGGCTGGGCATCGCATACACTGTTGGGGGCCAGCAAGGGTGCGCGTCATATGCCGCCGTAGACCAGCAGAAGTGACCAGGTCCGGATTGATCTTGGCGGCCCGGCTGCCGTGCCGCGCGCGGAGCGTCCGCCTCGGCGGCGAACGATAGAATCTCATCAACCTGGGGGCAATGCCGCTTTGAAGTCGCCGCGCCAGCAAATACGATGCATTCGCCGGTTTGGCGAACTTTTCGCGCGCCTCGCTGCTCTATCGCTAGCAGCCTGATTCCGAGTATTCTTGCTAGCTGAACAAGTGCCATGACCATGATGCCCATCCCCCTGCCCGATCACCAGGTCCAGCTTACGAGCGACCGCTTGACGTTGCGTGCATTTTGTGCGGATGACGCAGGCGCCGTCTTTGAAGCCATCTGCCGATCCAAGTCCGAGCTAGCACGCTGGCTTCCTTGGTGTCACCCTCACTATGACCGCACTGACACTATCGACTTTCTCAATCAGCGAGGCGCCGCCTTCCGCGAAAAAGGTGAGCACGCCTTTGCGATCTGCGAACGGAACCCGAGCCGCTTCTTGGGCGCAGCCGGTATCAATCAGGTCGATCAACTCGGACGTCGAGCCAACCTCGGCTATTGGCTGCGAACAGATGCCACCGGCAATGGATTCGCCACGGAAGCCACCCTGCTGATTGCCCAATGGGCATTTAGCGCACTCGCCCTGGAGCGGATCGAGATTGTCGCCGCAATCAATAATATCGCCAGCCAACGGGTCGCGATTCGCGCCGGCGCGGTTCGCGAAGGAATTGCCCGCAAGCGGTTGAGAAAAGGCGATGTGCAGCACGACGCAATCGTATTTTCACTCGTGCGCAGCGATTTGGCCGAGAGGGGCGAATGAACCTGCTATTGACGAATGACGATGGAATTGACGCCCCCGGCATTGCGGCCCTGGGCGAGGCGTGCGCCGGACTAGGCCCCTGCGTTGTTGTCGCACCGGCCGAGCATCAGTCCGGCTGTAGCCATATGGCTACGACCAACCGTGGAATTGCGCTCAACAGGCTTCAAGAAGATCGATTTTCTCTCGATGGCTCGCCTGTCGACTGCTCGCGAATCGGCTTGTACCTGCTGGCCCCCAACACTCAGTGGGTCCTATCGGGTATCAACGAGGGCGGGAATCTTGGCGCCGATGTCTATCTATCCGGTACCGTAGCGGCTGCCCGCGAGGCCTGTCTCTTGGGAAAGCCAGCCATTGCTATCAGCCAATATATGAAGCGGCGGGTCGCCGATTGGAAACGAGCCGCTCGCTGGACGCGCCATGTATTACAGATCTTGTTCGAACGCCCTCCGGAGCCAGGTACCTTTTGGAACGTCAATCTGCCGGACCCGGATGCGGCGTTGGAAGCGATTCCACCTTGCGTATTCTGCGACATCGACCCGCATCCTTTACCGATTGCCTATGAAGATCGAGGCGGGAAGTTGCATTACCGCGCTCGTTATCAGGACCGCCGCCGCGAGCCAGGTCTGGACGTCGAGCAGTGCTTTGCCGGACGGATCACGATCAGCCAAATTGGCCTGCGCGTGGTTCCAGCGACGTGCGCTGCGGACCCAAAACCGTCTGCGGATTAACGCGGACGGGCAGCCCACAACTCGTTCCGCAGGCGTTTTGGCCCGGGGACTGCCTTCTCGGGGGCCTCATCATACCGCGGCAACTCGCCACGAACGATGCGCACCTCTTCCGGCGCTTCGATCCCAAATGTGACACGCTGCCCCAAGATTCGCTTGACCACAAGAACGATCCCATCGCCGATCACCACCTTCTCACCAATTTTGCGACTTAGCACGAGCATGGCTTCTACGTCCTTCCTGGATGAATCCACTTCGGTTTGAGTGTCCCGCCCCAACTTCACAGAGTTGGTACATCATGCGGTTGTTGGCCACGTGTAAAAGCATCTGCGGTGCCAATGTCTCCAAGAAGGCCGAAAAACCTCCATAAAAATGACTTAAGACATTTAATCAAAAACACTTACGAAAAATACTCCGATGTATTCTCTCCGTGGGAAAAAGCCGAGCCAGCATCTCGAATTTAGAAGTTCGTCTGAAATCGAGACGAAACCTCCCCATATCGCAATAACCTCAGTTCCTGCAAGCGATTGGTAAATTGCTAGGTGCCTAATGTGACATTCATGCTGTGCATTTACACGAATGCTCGCGAAAATATACTAATGCCATGAGTAAAACAGAGACACGACTGCATGAGTGCTGCGTGGTGCCCTATCGGATTGCGGCATTCGGCCCGGAGTTTTGTCTCGTGACGCCTCAGGCCGAAAATCGCTGGGAGTTCCCCAAAGTACGGCTCGAAGAAGACGATTTGCCAACGAATGTTCGAGATGCGGCGGCCGAAATGGCAGGGCTCATCGGCCAAATCTCGCTCGAGGAGATCGGGGCGTTCGTAGCCTCGCGCAAGAACGAGAGTCGTAGCATGGTCGGGTTTTTGATGCGGGTCGACGAATCGCTCGAATCCTGGCCCCAGCAAGAAAGCCATCGTCGGCTTTGGTGCTTAGCCGAAGAAGCTCGCGTTCGCATTCGTCGCAAACCATTGCGGCGTTTTATCGATTTGGCACTCCAAAACGTCCGGCAACCGCCACGATTTCCTAAGTAAGCGTTCCCTGAGCACGTGTTTCTTGAACCGTGTCTCCGGTACCCACGCTGGCTAATCGGCCGTCTGATCGGGGGCAAGTATTCGAATCGCCCGCCGGCCTAGATGCTCCTTGCCATTGACGTCCGTCCCGCGCACTCGCAGCAAATGAATCCCGGACCGAAGGTCTCCTTGTACGGGCAAGTTGCCCTTCCAAAGATGTGTCGACGGCTTTGGCCGCGGCTGTCGGCGAAAGGCGTCGGGAGACTTGGCCAACAGCGCGGCTTCGCGCTCGAGTACCGCCACCAGCCCCGGATCGATCTCGACAGAGCGTTTCAACGTCCGCCAAGTTTCGCCATCGAGCGACATCTCGACGCGCGATCTCTCGCTGCCATTGAACAGATCCACATAGATCATCGTGTCGGCCATTTCCGCGGCGGAAACTGAGTTCGGAGCGACAATCTCCATTTGATAATCCGCTGGCCGGCCGGCGGCTTTGTAGTCGAGCGAATATTTCACGCCATCGAACGAGATAATCGAATAGCCATTCGGGGCGCCGTCAGCCATCGTCGCGTGCGGAATTCCGCGCTCGTCCGGGGCGCCGCTCCACCAGCCGCCACAGACCGTTACGTTGATGATGTGGTGATGAGGCTCAGGCCCCAGCCAACCGTCTTCCTTTTTGATGTAGCGGTGTTCGTGATGATGCGTATGGCCTGAAATCGAAATGCAGAAGGGACGCTTCTCAATCAGCCGATAAACCTGTTCCCGATCGCGAACGCCCGTGATTGGAATGTGCATCATGAGCACGACCATCTGGTCTTCGGGAATCATGGCCAGATCGTTTTTTAGGAACTGAATCTGTTCATCTCCCAACCCGCCGCGGTATTCCCCTTGGCCGCTCTCTTCGTTTGGAATGTACCACTCGATGTCATCCAGCGCGATGAAATGCACCTGGCCGTAGTCGAACGAATAGTACGCCGGCCCATACACTCGCTCGAAGGTTTCGTCGCTGTGTGCGTCATGCTTGGCGTCGAAGTTGATGTCGTGGTTGCCGATCACGTTGTACCAAGGAATGCCGATCAGCGCGATCGTCTTGTTCAAGGTTTCGAAGGTGTCGAGGTTGTTGAAGGCAATGTCGCCTAGCGTGACGCCAAACGAAGCGTCGGTGCCGATCAATTCCTGAACAACGTCGTGACCGATGTATTCCACTTCTTGTCGATTGCGAGGCTGGGGGTCGCCAAACAAGACGGCACGAAACTGATCGGGCTCTTGCTGCTCATAGAGTGGAAAGTTGATCTCCGCCGGAAGCGGCCCCGTGGGGGCAACGCCCGGAAATCGCGACGGCGGGGAGCCCTTGGGCTTATGAATGTAGTAGAACCGCGGAAGCATGTCCTCCGAGAGCGGGGTGCGGTAGCCTCGCGGCTTGATCACGAAAATGATATCGTCATCGTCGACGCCGATTTCGTACCTGCCCGCTTCGTTGGTCGTTACGATATCGCGACCGTTCGAAACCCTGATTCCAGGCAGCGGCTCGTCGCCGGCGTCGAATTGCTGGTTTTCATTCGCATCGAGGTACACCGTGCCGCGAGCCATTTGCGTGGCTTCTTGGGCAGCCGCGGCAGCAAACGGCATCGCGACGATAATCAGCGAAAAAAACAGGCGTCGGCAGGTCGTGCTAAATAGCATGCAGTGTTCCTGACACGGTGAGTATCGACGTTTGCGGGAGACAATCGCTCGGTCGCCATTTTCGCCACCCGGCAGGTTGTTCGCAACCCGACGGAAAGATGGTGATACCGTTTGAAAACTAGTTTTACTGCTGGCAGCCCGGCAAATGCGAATCACCCCTGCAATGGCCGCTGGCATATCTGACAGGCTCTGGAGTTTCGGCGATTTGCTGGCCTAAGCCAGATTGCCCCGTCACTTGGCGGGTTTTTTTGCGCCGGACTGATACAATCGAGGCATGAGCGAAGGCCAAAAAATCGCGGCTTGGATCGCCTTTGGGACGATTGGCGGAGGCACGCTGAACATTCTCTTTAACCGGCTGTTTTGTCTAACGATGAATGCGGTCATAGAAGGTGATCGCTTTGAAGCTGAGCCCCTGCGGTCATTTATCTTAGGCGCGATCGCCTGCGGAATGGCCCTCGGGTGTTCGGGTTTGTGGCAAATGAAACGCCGCTGGTGGGCGACCCTCGCATTTGGTGTCGGATGCGCGATACTGATCGGCGCAATGCCCTGAAAATCAGGCGAACCCTAAGCCGGAAAAGTATTTCAAACGGTATCACTACCGACGGAAACGGGCCATTTGCACGCGGCACGCAACTCGCCACAATGGACCGGTTCCCATTCGCCGGCTAATCCGAAGGCTGCATCCGTCATGCCCGATCCTTATGCGACAGACCTGGCCGCCGTTCGAATTCGGCAGAAACGCCTGCTTGCGCTGATGCAGCAGAAGCAACTCGATCTGGTACTGCTCACCCAGCAGGTGCACATTCAATATTTCGTGGGCCCTCGATTTGGCTGGGCGTTTTCTCCGGCCGCGGCAATCGCGGCTGACGGCCGGGTGATTCTCGTGCGTCCGGAGCTCGTGCCGTGCGAAGCCGCGGCCGACGACGTTCGCACCTATGAAGCACAGTCGTACTTCTCGACGCTCCGGAACGATCAACGTGAAAAATCGACCGACGTGCTGTTCGACGCCCTCGGCTCGCGGGCCGAGGGCAAGCGGATCGGTGTCGAAAGATCCTCTTGCGGCAGCGAGATCACACGCCGCGTCGCTGGCGAAATTGTCGACATCGAGCCGGACGTCTACGTCATGCGGCGACGGAAAGACCCCGATGAAATTGCTCGACTTCGCAAAGCCATCGCCGGCACGCGGGCCATGCATGAACGCGCCCGGCAGATCGTCGACCCCGGCGTGAATGAGCTACACGTCTTCAACGAGTTGCAAGCGGCCGCCGTTCGTGAATACGGCGAGATGCTCACAGGCACGGGCAACGACTATGCATGCGGCGAGCGCGGCGGGCCGCCACGCGATCGGCCGATCGAGGCCGGCGAACTGTACATCCTCGATCTTGGGCCGGCTTTTCGCGGATACTTTGCCGATAACACGCGCGTGATCGCGGTGGACGGCCAGCCGACCGACGCCCAGCTCGAAGCCTGGGAGCATATCTTGCCCGTCTTCAAAATGGTCGAAGAACAGGTTCGGCCCGGCAAGCGTTGCCTCGAGCTCTTCCAAGAAGTCCACGCCTGGCTGAACGCCAAGCGGTGGGAGTTCGAGCATCATCTGGGACATGGCATCGGCCTGTTTCCGCACGAAGCTCCGCACTTGAGCCCCGCGTGGGACGACACCTTTCAAGAAGGTGAAGTGTTCGCCGTCGAGCCCGGCCTTTATGGCGACGATCTGCGGGCCGGCATTCGGCTGGAAAACAACTACCTGGTCACGGCGACGGGCGTGGAGCTGCTCACGCCATTTCCGCTGGAGCTATAGCGAAACGTCTACCGCCGCGCAAAGTTCATCGCCAGCATGTCGATCTGACCTTTCAGATCGGCCAGCAGCATTTGCGGATTGGCGCCGTCGGCCAGGTGCGAATAGAACGCCTGCGAAGGCGAACCGTGTGCCACGCCGAGCATGGTTGTGGTTTGCTCGAGTTGACGAATCTGACCATCAAGCTGCCGAAGCTTCTGCACGGCAAAGCGGCTGTTCCGCCAGATACGCTCGATTAGCAAAACGAGCCCCACGAGGAACACCGCCACGCCCGCGGCCGCCACCGGAATTCCAACTCTGGCGAACGCCGCGTCCTCGGCGATCACCGACCAGCCATAAAGTCCGCCGCCCGTGGTAAGCGTGATCAGGCCCAGCCAGATGGCGAATTGGGCGATCAGGCTCGAACGCCGGGCAGGACGATCGACACGCATGCGGCGCTGATAACCAAGGCCCATGGGCTGAGGTACACGCGAGTGGACCGCGTCAAACCGATAGATCGGCTCGCGGCTGGCGGGCGGCGTGAAGTGCGGACCAGAATCGCGACGGCGGTGGGCACCGAGCCGCGCTTCCAGAGAACGCACATTCTGATCGAGCTCCCAATCCTCATAGCTCATCGTGGCCGAACCCGATCCGCCAAGATCGAGGCCGATCTCGGCCGGATGCCGCGCATCCCCCGCGGGTCGCGACGAAGGCGCCTGGCCCTGGCTTCCGCCGCAACGACCGCAACGGATGCCCGGCTTGTCATCCGAGCGAATGCCGGGTGTGTCCTGACGACAGTTCTTGCACCACATGGCAGCTAATTCCGTGCGAACGACGTGCTAGCAAATGACCGCGCCCAAACCGGTTTCGGGCTGTCTATAACATCGGCAGCGACCGATGGCGAAATACAACGAATCCGGCGACTCTTCCGGATTTGCGGGCTTCACCACGGCCCGCTAGCAGCAGCCAGGATGAATCGAGGCCACTCCGACGTCGAATTTTCAAAGAACTTAGTAGTGGTCAGTGGTTAGAGTTGAAAAATATTTTCCATTTTCTAGCCACTAGCCACGGATCACTGACCACTACGTGTTGTGGATGTCCAGGAGCGCGCACACACATCGCTTCGCAGCCACAATTGATCTCTAGAGAGGGGTGTCGATCGCATGCATCTTCACTCGTTTGACAGGCGCGCTTGCGGCGCTGCGCAGGTGGTTGGTTCGTTGCGTTCGTGAAAGAGAATCCATCGAACGTACGCTAACCGATTCGCTGGCCCGATTGCAAATCGAAGTTCAAGCCCGAGTGGCGCGTTGTGGGTCACGCGATGCGTTTGAATGAATCGCGATAAACACTTCAGGCACGGCGATGGGTTGGCACGCCCAGTTTCTTGCAGATATTCTCTTGGGTGGCACGTCCCTGAGG
>CAZRCI010000063.1:0-5820 GCA_964598535.1 uncultured Planctomycetaceae bacterium
AAACACTAATCTCTAGCCACTACTAACGTTCTTTGAAAATTCGATCCTGCACGAGTGGCCATTTGCGTAGCCACTGGCGGCGCGAGCTAATCTTGACGGCTCACGACCAACTCGCTGAGGGCCACGAGCACGTCGCGCGCCTCGCCAGCCGGCAGCGCTTCGGCCTCGACGCGGGCAAGATCCGCATAACGCCGGGCGGTGCCGCGAGCGTAGTCCATCGCGTCGCCGCGTTCGAGCCAGAGCGCAATTTGACTGCGATCGGCGCGGCTCTTGGAGGAAAGCAGTTCGCGAATCTCGCCACGCTGCTCGGCCGAGCTGGTCGACAGCAGCCGGATCAACGGTAGCGTAAGCTTCTGCTTCTCCAGATCAGTGCCGAGACTCTTGCCCATCGAAGCCTCGTCGCCCACCAGGTCGAGCATGTCGTCGGCAATCTGAAACGCGATCCCTAGATTGCGACCGTAACGGTCGAGCGACTCCTCGACGGCTTCGCTAGCACCTGCATAGTGGCCGCCCAACCGGCAGCAGCAAGCACAAAGCTCGGCAGTCTTGGCGTCGATGATCGAGAGGTATTCTTGCTCGGTCAGCTCGAAGTTGCCGCGACTGTTGATCTGCCGCAGTTCGCCCGCACAGACGATGTTCGTCGAGTGGCCGATCCGCCGGCAGGCGTAGGTGGTCTCCAGCGAGCTGGCGAGATAGAAGGAGTGCGTGAACAGGAAGTCGCCGACCAGCACGCTCGCCTCATTGCTACTACGGGCGTTGATGGTCTCGCGGTGCCGCCGGAGGCTTGCTTCGTCGAGCACGTCGTCATGCACCAGCGTCGCGGTGTGAATCATCTCGAGCACCGTAGCCAGGACGACGTGTTCGCGCGAGACGTTGCCCGTGGCCTTGCCGGCGAGTAGGACCAGCGCCGGCCGCAACCGCTTTCCGCCGAGGCGATAGGCATGCTTCACGAGCCCGTCGACAAACGGATCATCGCTGCTGAGCTCACCGCGAAGCAGAGTTTCCGAGGCGGCCAGTTCTTCGGCAATCGGCGCATACAGCCGTTTCCAATGGCGAGCGAGTGCGTCTTGCTCGCTGGTGGCTTGCTTCATTGCGAGGAGTTCCTTACTGTCTGTCGCGCCTTGCACACGTGTCATGCGTTCACTCACGGCTCGCGGCGAAAGTGGCCGCTTCGCCCTCCGGACTTTTCTTCCAGTTGAACGTGCTCGAGAACCATCGCCCGATCGACCGCTTTGCACATGTCGTAAATCGTCAAGCCCGCCACGCTCACCGCAACCAGGGCCTCCATCTCCACGCCGGTCCGGGCGGTGCACCGCGCCGTGGCCGAGATGGCAATGTGCCGATCGTCGGGAAACTCGAAGCGAACTTCAACCGCGTCGAGCGGCACCGGGTGGCACAGCGGTATCAGGCCGGCCGTCTGCTTGGCCGCCATGATGCCCGCCAGGCGAGCCACTTCCAAGACGTTTCCCTTGGAGCTGGAGCCGCCGCGCACGAGTGCCAGCGTTGCGGGCTGCATTTGCACGCGACCACTGGCGACGGCCACCCGTTCGGTGACGGGTTTGGCCGCCACATCGACCATGCGGCTTGCGCCTTCGGAGTCGAAGTGTGTCAATTCGCCCATCGTTGGCCCGGCTGGCAGTCGTATCCCCGCGATTCATAACCGCAAACCGTATTGCGGCATCACCCGGGGCACGCTGAGCGGGCCAAAAGGGTGCGCGAGAATTCAGACGTTCATTCTAGGTTTCGCACGGGGCTCGTCGAGGGGGAGATCGCTAGAGCAATCACTTTGCCTCATAAAGCCAGCGGGGGCTGGAATCCGCGGATTTGGGCCTTTCGCGCAAAAAAAACCGTCGCGGGGGGTCATCCCGCGACGGGTTGCTTGGCGAGTCTTGGGCGCCCAGTGCCCGGCGAAACCGCGCCGCTCGCTAGACGAGCTCTTTGCGAGCGCCGATCAAGGTCCGGATCCGTTCGGCAAGCAAAGCGGCGTCGAACGGTTTCTTGAACGTCTCGTTGATGCTCGAGCGGTCGAAGCTGGTGGAACTGCCGTCGTCCGGCAGCAGGGCGATCAGAATCGTGTCGGTGTACTCGGGATTGCGGCGGAGGTTCTGGCAAATTTGCAGAGCCTCGATGCGGCCAATCGAGAAGTCGACGATGATGCAATCGGGATGGAAGCTCTCGGCCTGGATACCGGCTTCGAATCCGCTGGCCGCGACAGCAACTTTGAAGGAGCGGTCGATCGGCAATTTCTGTTTGAGATTCTCGATCAGAACTTGATCCTGGCCGACAAGCAGCACCTTGGCCATGGCCTCATCTTCGAGGTCGCCCAGGGGCATGCCGTGTTCTTTAAGGAAGCGGATCAGGTACTCGCGGGGAATCCGCCGGTCCTGGCTGCCTGGGATGCGATATCCCTTGAGCCGTCCCGAATCAAACCATTTACTGACAGTACGTGGGGCAACTTTACAGATCTTTGCGACCTGACCCGTGGTGAAGACCTTCATTACAGGCTCTCCAAATGGACTCGCGCTATTGTGGGAACTCGTCCGCGGCTTGTGCCGCGGAGCTAAATCGCCCCTTGTTTACGGTTGCTCGGCCTTTGGTCCGTTCCTTCGGTCCGGTCGTGGGGGCGACCGGCCTGCCGTAAACATCTGGGTCGGGGCATCACGTTGTTAATTGCTTCTCGTCGGGGCGTGGTTCAGGTCCTTCTGATCCGAGCCTCGCTTCAGTCATCGGCAGTCCAGACCGTTCGAACGCGGAGGAAAATCCTTGAGCTGCAAAGCTTGCCCAGCATTTCAGGATGGGCCGATTTTGCCTCGCCTAACGGTTCGCTTTGCGGACGAACGGTCACGGCTCAAACGATCGTGGATACAGGTAGGGAATGCGCGTGCGGCCAGGCGGCTTTGGGTCGCGCAAACCGCGCGACGTTCAACCGGCCGAAGCCGTGAGCAAAACAAGCAAGTTGTCTTGCGGCAGGTGTCCCCCCCTGCAGTTCACCCCGTCAACTCCTTGCGAAAGTCGCTGACGGAACAAACCTTCCGAAGTTAGTTTCGATTCCCGGAGGGGGGCGACTTTAGAAACTTTCTCTAGTCGTAGCGAGCACTCCGGTCCTGGCGCAGGTGACGAACCTCCCAGTGCCTCCGAAAAGTCAAAACGTGCCGATGACAAACCATTGTGTGGATTGCCTTTAAAGCCCACGGCTGGAACGTCCGTAGCGATTGTCCCCAGAACAGGGAAATGACGAGAGGAAATCGCTTGGAGGCTAAAATTCCGGTTGCGGAAATTCCGCCCATGCTTCCGCTTCTAACGATTATACGCGAAATTTCGAGCGCCAGTTCGACCAGCCCCGTTGCCGATCAAGACGCCTGCACGACAGGATTCGAGAGTACGCCAATGCCCGCAATACGGATCCGCACGATATCCCCCGGGGCCAACGTGAAATCGTCGCCCGGGACGACGCCGGTGCCGGTCAGCAGAAATACGCCACAAGGAAACGAATTGTCACGCCCCAGCCAGCCAATCAGATCGGTGAAACTGCGTGCCATTTGCGAAACCGAAGTACCGCCGGTAAACACCGTCTCCGCGTTCCGTTCGACCTCCAACCGGATATCCATTGCCTCGGGCGCAAGCATTCCGCTCGCCAGCGTGATCCAAGGGCCCAATCCGCAGCAAGCGTCGTAGACCTTGGCCTGTGGCAAATAGAGAGGATTCGTGCCTTCGATATCCCGCGAGCTCATGTCGTTGCCGATGGTAAATCCCACCAGCTCAAGCCGCGAATTGAGTGCGAGAGCCAATTCCGGCTCAGGAACATTCCAGCTTGCGTCCCGCCGGATGCGAACACTCTGGTTTGGGCCGGCCACGCGGTGTGGCGTGGCCTTGAAAAACAACTCCGGTCGGTCGGCCAGGTATACCTGGTCGTAGAAGGCGGCCGCCCCCTGAGACTCTTCCATCCGCGCAACCTGGCTACGCCGATACGTCACGCCAGCCGCCCAGACTTCTTGTTGGTCGATCGGCGCCAAAACGGTCACCTTGTCGCAGTGTACGAAGCCGGGGCTCGCGGCAAGCAACGCGTTGGTGGTCGCCAACGGATCGGGAGACTCGAGAATCGCCGCCAGAGAATCGTATACGCCGTTGAACGGTAACAACTGAAATCCGGCATCATTGACGACGCCGGTGGCAACACGGCCGCCAGCCAAACGAAGCTTTGCCAATTTCATGGCGTTACCACATCGCAATTTGGGGTATTTTCGAACTACGTGTCACGCCGCCTGGGGGTCACGATCTTATGGGTGTAGCTTCCGGCTTCCAGATCGAGTTCGATCAGCCGGCCTCCGCGTTCGAGGCCACCATAGCCCGACCAACCACCGACGCGACCGTAGACCAGTTCGATTCCCTGCCAAACGCCGGTGTAGTCATTCTCGTGGTCGTGGCCACTGAAGACGCCACGCACTCGGCCGGTATTCTTGAACGCCGAAAACGTATCGCCCGTGTCATTGTCAAAGCAAACTCGTTCGCCGACGTGTCCCTTGTGCAAATCCGCCGCGCGCAGGCTTTCGAACTCTACCACCGGAATATGAATCATGGCGAGACAAGGCGACTTGAGGCCGTCCGCGGCATCGCGTTTCATCTCGGCAAGGAACCAATCGAGTTGCGCTTGGTTGACCCGGCGATGAGGATCCTTGTAACCGGAATCGAAGCACAGCAGGGTAACTCGTGGCGTTCCTTCGTCGCCCGACATAATGTCGAAGCGAAACGCGTACTCATCCTTGTTACTAGCCCGAAATTCACCGACCGAGGCATTTTTCATCAGCTTGCGGAATTCCGCGACGCTGCGGTGCCCGATATCGTGGTTTCCCAATGCATGTGTCCATGGGATCCCCAGCTCGTCGAAGACGTCGATTGCCTCGAAACTGACTTTTGCTCCTTGGTCGTTGTTAATGAAGTCGCCAGTATGCACCAGAAAGTCGGGTTGCTGTTCTTCAACCAGCCGTCGGATTTCCAGGAAGCTGCGGCGGTCGTTAATTTTTGCGCCGATGTTGTCGCTGCCAAAGTGCGTGTCGGTTAGTTGCAGAATGCGCAAGGGGCGCGGCTCTTTTGGCGAAAACACCAGTGAAAAATGGTCGGAGTCCGTTCGGCGAATGGAGACGGCAGACTTGGACGGCTCGGCAGCTCCCGCGCGAAACGCCGCCGCGGCAAGCCCTGCGCTGGTGGCCGCCTGAAGAAATTGACGTCGTTGCATGGAAGTTTCAATTGCGGTTCAGGGCTCATGATGTCGTTTGGTGAGAAGTAAATGCCAATGTAATTCAACGGCTCGTAGGTCGCTATCGCCGCGGTCACCGGTTCGCTTGCAATTCACGCTTGATCCAATAAGATGCGAAATCTCCGGCGTTTGAGATATGCCGTCAACCTTCCCACCAAAACACCAACTTCGAGCGAGTCATGGGCCACCATCAAACCAAAGAGCACCGTTCGGGCAAGCACTCGTATCACCAGATTGGCCTCGTGCGGGGGCAATTCGGCAATGTGCCCGAGGACCAGTGGCTGGAATGGCTTGCCAAGACAGGCTTCGATGGATGGGAGGAAGCGACGTGGGAGCTCGATCTGACGCGCTGTGGCGATGACGCTGGCGCCCAGGCCTACGCCGAGGAACGCGTGGCCAAAGCCAAGAAGCGAGGCTTGGAGATCTTCTCCTTGGCCGCGCATCTGCAAGGCCAGGCGTTGGGGGACGAGCCAAGCGCCAAAACGCTGCAATTTTTGGGTGGCGATGCCGTCGAGGCGTACTCGAAGTGGCGCGCGGCCGGCGGCGCGCCGCCGCGAACGAACCCC
>CAZRCI010000063.1:5830-21612 GCA_964598535.1 uncultured Planctomycetaceae bacterium
TACGTACCGGATGATGTCGCTGAGATCGCCCGCAGGCAAGCAGCCGCCACGCTGGTCAATATCGTGCGACTGGCCCACTTCGTTGGCAAACTCCAGGATCGTGTCGTTCCCGTTTCCGGCTTTGTTGGCTCACCGGCAAACTGCTGGAGCCACTGGTTCCTATTTCCGCCGCTGCCGAGTTCTTTGGGGGGGCATGAGATTCCAGACGTGTTTGAAGTGAGCCTGGAGTTGCTTGTCGAACGATTCGCTCCGGTGTTTGAAGCCTGCCTGAAGTATGGCACGACGTTCGATTTGGAATGCCACCCGAGCGAACGTGCGATGGGAGATATCGCAAGTGCCGGAGACTATCTGGCCGCGGTCGACAAGGCTGGGTTCGAAAAGGCGACGGGTTTCAACTTTGACTGTTCCCACATGGAATGGCAAGGAGTTTCAGGCATCGAATTTATCCGGACCTACGGCGACCGCATTCACTGCGCACATATCAAAGGAGTGCAAGTGGCCAAGGGCTACACTCGCAATGGCCGGTTAGGCGGACACAAGCCGATGGGCGACAAACACAACGGCTGGAACTTCGTTACCCCCGGCTCAGGCCGCGACGCTACGAACACCGAGGAGTTGTTGGTTGAACTGAATCGTGCCGGGTACAGTGGCGCCGTATCCATTGAATGGGAAGATAACGACGCCGAACAGCATGCCGGCGCGAGGACAGCACTCGCCAATGTCCATCGGGCGGATCTCTCGCCTAGTGGCATGCGGCACGATGAGCAGCTCAAGGCGTAGTTTCTACGCACGCTTTGCAAAGCCAACCGAGGGAGATGACCCCGTATCGCATGTCGACCGAAAAACATCGGACGTGTGCTGGCCGCATGTTTCGGTTGCCTGCGTGGTGCTTGCAAAAGTCCGACCTACAAGCACCACGGCGGCCGGTTAGGACGTCATGAATTCTGGCCAAACGTTTCGCTCCAGCCTATCGGGCAGGAGCAGAACTCGGTAGATGGACTTCGCGAATGATGTGTGTTCTAACTTTTGGGGATTTATGCCGAGGGCCAAAATTGAGAGATCTTACGACGTAGGAACTCCGCGCTTCGTTTAAGTTGCTCGATGCCGTCCACGCCGTCTTCAATGCTGATCCAGCCATTGAAGCCTACGCCTGCAAGCTTGCTGAAAATTGCATCGTAGTCGTTCATGCCCTTTCCGATCTCACCGTGGCGAAGCCGCTTGGCGTAGCCAACGCTGTCCTCCTCCTTGCGGAGATCGTCGATGGTTCCCTCTGCCAAATAACGGTCGCTGGCGTGCATCGTTACCACGCGATGCTTCACGCGGTCCAGCAGTTCCAGTGGGTCTTCTCCGGCGAGAAATGTATTGCTTGGGTCGTAGTTTACTCCGAAGCCGGTTGTCGGCAGGCGATCTACCAGGTCGCAAAACACGTCAATGTGTTGGGCAAATTCAGGATACTGCCAGTAATTGTCCTTATAGTGGTTCTCAAGGATCAACGTCACGCCAGCCGCCTCTGCGTGCGGGATGCAAGCCTCGATACTCTCGGCGGCGTAACGAAGGCCATCCTCGCGCGAAACCTCCGGACGTCGCTGGCCAGAGAGCACCCGGCAGTAGCGTCCACCGAGTTCAGCCGTCATGTCAATCCAGCCCTTTTCCAAGTCGATTTGATGTCGACGAAACTCGGCATCTGGATGGGTAAAATCTGGCGAGCAGCATAGCATTGGGATCGCGAGTCCCTTGTCTTCGACGATCTTTCTTGCTTCCAGCCAGTTCCTGCGGTCCTTGAGCTCGATAAAGCCGCTATAGAACTCCAGGCCATCGATGTCGAGATTGGCATCGGCCAACTCCACCCAGTCGCGAATCGTCATGGATCCATCCACGACAAGATTGTCCATGTAAGCTTTCGGAAAGGCTGCTAGTTGTGGCATGGGAAGTAGTCGTTAGAGACTGGTTTGGTGCAATCATGAGATGGGGGAGCGATTACGGCAGGGGCGAAGCGCCTTGCCACTAATTTCCACCCCCCCCTTTTCAATTAACTTCCTTCGGCGGGTTACGTCCAATTACAGGATGCTGCTCAAGGTCGATGATGCTGCCGCTTATGGGATAGCTCTCGTCACTGATCCAATAGACCGCGGCCGCGGCGATTTCTTCAGGCTTAAGCAGCCTGCCCGCGGGAGCTTGGGTGCGCAGTACGCGATTCGGCCAATCGTGTGGCAAGCCGTCTTGGATCTTTTGGTCGTATTCGTTTGGCGTGAGCACCCAACCAACATTGAAGTGATTTACACGCACACCATCGAAGGCAAGTGCATCGCCCAGGTTTCTCGAAAGGGTCATGAGAGCTCCCTTGGAGACCGCGTATGCAAGTAGATTCTGTTCCCCGCAATAGCCATTGAGCGAGCCGATGTTGAGTACCGCCCCACGCGATGCCTTGAGGTGCGAGGCCGCCGCTTGAATCAACAATAGAGGCGCGCGTACGTTGATGGCAACGATTCGGTCGAATAGCTCAATCGTCGTGTTCGCGAGATTGCTGCGTTGTACCGACGCAGCGTTGTTCACAAGCACATCGAGTCGGCCGAACGCTTCGATGGCGGCGGCGATCATCCGAGCAGGCGCCGCCGGGTCGGCAATATCGTCACGGTGAAATACCGTACAGTTCCCTAATTCCGCGACGAGCTTCCGTCCGCGTTCTTCGTCCCGACCGTGAACAAGAACGCGAGCGCCTTCGACGACCGCCCGGCGTGCGATGGCTTCGCCGATGCCGGTGGTGCTTCCGGTAACGAGGATAACTTTGTTTTGAAGACGCATCGGAAGGAGGGGGGGCAGTGATTTTTACGGTTTGAGAACGGCCTTAACGATCTTACCGGAGTGCATCGTCTCGAACGCCTCGTGCCACTCTTCAAGCGGCCAGATGCCACCAATAATCTTCTGCACATCAAGCGAGCCGGTGTCGAGCAAGCGAATCACACGTTCCCAAATCGGCCAGTTATGGCTGTAGCTGCCGCGAAGAGTCACGTTCTTCTGGACTAGCGGATCCAGCGAGTAACCATAGGGGAGCTTGCCCCAGCCAACTTTGGTGACCCAGCCTGCGGGACGTACGATATCGAGCGCAGTCTTCAGGGTGGCCGAAATGCCAGCGGCGTCAATCACGCCATCCACTCCAAGTCCGTCGGTCGCTCTGGCCCAGTCGTCGAGTCCCTCGACGATAGAAACGCACCCAAACTCTTCGCCGATCGTCAATCGCGCGCGATCGCGTTCGAGACCAACAACAGCGACCTCGGCCCCTTGAAGCCGTGCAATCGCAGCACAAAGCAGACCAATGGGCCCAGGTCCCAGCACGACGACACGGTCGCCTGGCTTGACGGTTGAGTTGATCGCCACGGCATTATAGGCAACGCAGCAAGGCTCGGTGAGCCCTGCCTTTTCGATCGGGAGCGAGTCGGGCAGATGGTGCAAGCAGCGCGAGGGCACACGAACATACTTTGTCATTGCACCGTTTACGCCATAGCCAAAACCCTTCCGCGTCGGGTCAAGGTTGTATAGCCCCTGCTTGGTTAGCGGACTGTCGAGGTCGATCACAGCTGCCGTTTCGCTAACACCACGATCGCCTTCACGCCAACCTTTGACATTCTTACCGACTTCGGTGACGACTCCCGCGAATTCGTGGCCCAACACGACCGGGTAGTTCACCGGCCAGCTATGCTCCGCCGTCCATTGATGCAGGTCGCTGCCACAGACCCCAACCGCGCCGACTTCCAGCAAGATATCGTCCTGCCCGATTTCAGGCCGTTCGATTTCGCGAATCTCGACGCTGAACTGCTCGGGACCAAAATTGACTACGCCTGCGGATTTCATGATTTTTTTCCTACCGGGATATCGCCGTAGCTATGAACTTTTTTACAGATAAGACGCAACGAAGCTTCGACGTCGCCGCTAGCCGTTTTGAACGCGTCGGCATCGATGGTAAGCGGGGCACCGAGCACCACCAGCGGCGCCCCGTACTCTGGCGTCTGCACGGCTTGCTCCAAGCTCAAGCCGCCCACCGCTTGGACAGGAATGCTAACCGCCTCAACGACCGCCCGTAGCTGGTCAAGCGGGCTGGGCATTCGCAGGCCTCGCGCGGCGATACCACGGCGTTCGTCATAGCCGATATGATGAATCACAAAATCGCAGCCTAGATCTTCGAGCAATTTAGCTCCGTCGACCATATTCTCACAAACCATGTTGTCGCCCATCACTTGGACGCCAAAGTCACGCCCCGCCTTGACGACGCACTTGATCGTTTCCTCATGGGCTCGCGCCATGACCACAACATGGGTCGCACCGGCTTTGGCCATCATCTCGGCTTCCAGGTAGCCGCCGTCCATCGTCTTCAGATCGGCGACAATCGGAGTATTCGGAAATCGCTCTCGCAAGGCCCGCACGCCGTGCATCCCCTCGGCGATGATCAGCGGCGTGCCGGCTTCGAGCCAGTCCACGCCGGCCCGCATCGCCATTTCAGCCGTTTCAAGAGCCTCTTCCTTGGTCGTCACATCGAGCGAAATCTGGACAATGGTGTTCATGGGGAAACTATAGGGGGGAATAGGTCGGCTGGAATTTGTCCGGGAGAGCGATGTTTGCGGGCCAAAGCCGCCCAACATGCCACACTTTGGATTCTCGGGTAATTTGACTGAAAACACGGTGGTCTTAGCGCCCTGTGTGCGGTTCTTATAATGACGTTTCGTGAAAAGATTCACAAGCGCCTGCTTACCGTGACTCGGTGTGGGTGCGTTTAGATGAGAGGTGCCTGAAACGGATCCCATGGCTACGGGTGCAAAGCTTCGCGTCGGGGCGGTCAACTACCTGAATACCAAGCCGCTGGTTTACGATTTCGAGCGGCTGGCCCCCCAGGCGGAATTGGTGTTCGACTATCCCAGCCGGTTGGCGGATCATCTCGCGGATGGCCGTCTCGACGTGGCTCTCATTCCATCAATCGAATTCTTCCAGGATCCGACCTATACCATCGTCTCCGATGCCTGCATCGGCTGCAGGGGGCCGGTATTGTCGGTAAAGCTTTTTAGCCGGGGGCCCATCGAAAATATTCGCACCTTAGCCCTCGACGAAGGTTCACGTACCAGCGCCGCGCTGGCACGTATCTTGCTCAAGGAACGCTATGGCATTGAACCACGGCTTGAGCGACTACCGGTGGAAAATACCTTGGCCGATACCTCTGCCGACGCGGTGTTGCTCATCGGCGACCGCGCGATCCATTCGCCGGCAGGGCACTTCGAGGTTGTCTGGGACTTGGGAGACGAGTGGTGCCGCTGGGCAGAGTTGCCTTTTGTATTTGCAATGTGGGTGGCTCGCACCGGCGCGACACTTGACGGGCTCGACTTAACGCTTAGCCAGTCTCGTGATGCCGGGCTTGCTCATCTGAAAGAGATCGCCACGCGAGAGTCGGGCCCTCTGGGCCTGACCCAGCCGCAATGTCTTAGCTATCTGCGAGACAATTTATATTTTTATCTCGGCCCCCGCGAACATCGCGGGCTGACGCTGTACTACCAGAAAGCTGCTGAACTGGGCCTGGCGCCCGCGGGAGTAGACTTTGGATTCGACGATTGCAAAGCTTCTGGATAAAGCCGCGAATGGCGGCCGCCTGATGCCGGACGAAGGCCTCAAGCTGCTTGAATGTCATGATCTGGCGGCACTGGGTAGCGCCGCGGACGCGGTCACGCGCCGACTCCATCCCGAGTCGTATCGCACGTACAATATCGACCGCAACATCAACTACACGAATGTTTGCGCGGCTGTCTGCGACTTCTGTGCTTTTTATCGTAAGCCGAAGCATGAAGAAGGTTATGTGCTTGAGCGCGAGTCGTTGCTGCAAAAGATCCAAGAAACCGTCGACCTCGGCGGTGATCAGATCCTGATGCAAGGCGGCCTGCATCCGGACTTGGAACTTGAGTGGTACGAAGATCTGCTGCGCGATATTAAGATGCGTTTCCCCCAGGTTAATATCCACGGTTTCAGTCCGCCCGAAATCCACTTCTTTACAAAATTGTCGAAATTACCGCTACGTACCGTACTCGAACGTCTCAAGGCCGCTGGTCTGGGAAGCATACCGGGCGGCGGCGCGGAAATCCTGGTCGACCGCGTTCGAAAGAACATCACCCGCGGTAAGGTGCTCGCCGACGACTGGTTGAACGTGAATCGCGTCTGGCACGAAATGGGAGGCCGGAGCACGGCAACAATGATGTTCGGCCATGTGGAGACCTTGGCAGAACGGATTGAGCACTTGGAACGCCTGCGGCAACTGCAGGATGAGACAAACGGCTTCACGGCATTTATCTGCTGGACCTTCCAGCCGGGGCACAACATGGCCGACCTGCCCCCGGCCGGCTCGTTTGAATATCTCAAAACGCAGGCCGTCAGCCGGCTCTACCTCGATAATTTTGCGAATATTCAATCAAGCTGGGTGACTCAAGGACTCAAAATTGGCCAGATCGCACTACTTTATGGTGCGAACGACATGGGAAGCCTGATGATCGAGGAAAACGTCGTGGCTGCCGCCGGCACCGTCCATTACTTGACGCTCGAAGACATGAAAGATGCCATTCGCGAGCTTGGATACACGCCGCGGCGAAGAAACGTGTTCTACGAATTGATTGACGAGGCCCCGCTCGAACCGGCCGTTGCTTGACGCGTGCCAGTCTCGTCGGGGCCGGCTCCGTGCTAATGGTGGAAGCCGGTCGCCTCGCTTGCATCGAGCGGTCGACTGATTGGGTGTTTCTCTAAAAACACGAGAGCGGCCTGCAAGTCATTGAGCAGAAGGGTCGCAAGATCGCGGCTTACGCCGTGTCGTACAAGCACACGCTGTACAACGGTGTGCTGCTCGTTTGCAGGCAGCGAGTAGGCGGGTACTTGCCAACCACGCGTTCGCAGGCGGTCCGCCAAATCGTACAGCGTGAAGCCTACTTGGGCATCAGGGCGGAGCGTCCAACACACCCCGGGGATTCCCCCACGGCCATCGTAGACAACTTTGAAAGGGCCAAGCTTGTCGATCTCTTGGGCCAGGAACTCCCCGGTCTCGGCACAGGTCTGATGCACGCGCGCGTACCCCTTCCGTCCCAGCCGTAAAAAGTTGTAGTATTGGCACGCGACCTGGCCACCTGGTCTCGAGAAGTTCAACGCAAACGTGGGCATGTCGCCGCCCAGATAATTCACACGGAAAACCAGTTCCTCGGGCAATTCTTGCTCATCGCGCCAAACGATCCAGCCACATCCGAGAGGCGTCAAACCAAACTTGTGCCCCGATGTATTGACGGACTTCACGCGTGGCAGGCGAAAGTCCCAGATAACCTCTGGATGGATAAACGGTGCAATCATGGCGCCGCTTGCTCCATCGACGTGGACCGGTATGTCCCAGCCCCGTTCGGTCTGCAATTTGTCGAGCGCTCGGCAAATCGCCTGGACGGGCTCATAGTGCAGAGTAAATGTCAGGCCCAGGGTGGGGACTACGCCGATGGTATTTTCGTCGCACCTGCGAATAACCTCGTCGGCCGACAACATCCAACGTCCTGGTTCGAGGGGGACTTCACGGAGTTCGACATCAAAATAACGGGCAAATTTGTGCCAGCACACTTGTACTGGTCCGCAAATTAAATTGGGGTTCTCGGCAGATCGCCCAGCCGCTTGTTGCCGCTTGCGCCAACGCCATTTCAGGGCTAAGCCTCCAAGCATGGCAGCTTCGCTCGAGCCGGTTGTGGAGCAGCCAACCGCGTTCGTAATATCCGGTGCATGCCATAGATCGCCCAGCATATGTACACAGCGCCGCTCAAGCTCGGCGGTTTGTGGATATTCGTCCTTGTCGATCATGTTTTTATCCCAGCACTCTGCCAGGATGCGTTGCGCTTGCGGCTCGCTCCATGTCTGACAGAATGTTGCCAGATTCATTCGCGAATTGCCGTCTAACATGAGTTCGTCGTGCACGATCGCATATGCGTCTTCAGCGCGATGCTCTGCACTCGGAAAGCGGTGAAGGGGAGCTCCTGAGTTGAAGGCAACCGAAGCATAGATATCTGAATCGATTGGCTCGGGCGAGGACTTATGGCCATGCAACGGCATGCTTATACTCCTTCTAACTATCGAAGTGAATCCGGCCGAGTCCATCTCGGTCCATCTCGTTTCGGCACATAACCGCATTGCTTTTGACTTTTGAATGGTTCTTTTCGTCCGTATGCGGTTTTGAAGTGTAGCGTAACTCCCCTCACATCACGCAGCCCCACAAATACAAAAGGGCTGGTGTGTCCCCAGGGGACGCACCAGCCCTTTGATCGGGTATACGGTTCAAGTCCGGCTATCACTCACGCAAATGGAGATTGCCTGGACCAGCTAAAGCAAGACAAGTCGCGGATTAAGTAGCTTTGCGGACCCGACGGTAGCCAATCGCGATTAGTCCCATCATACCCATGCCGAGCATGGCGATCGTGCCTGGTTCAGGTACCAGCACGGCAACAATCTGACCCTCCAGGGTGACGATACCCGTCTGCGGCGGATCCCCATCAGAAATTTCAAGCTCGATGGCAACGTTGATCGGAATCGTAATCGTGTCGCCAATGAGGGTACCGGTTCCCTCTTCCGGATTGGCCGATTCACCGGCGATTTCCTCATGCCCTACTTGGCCCAGAAGGGCCGATTGAAAATCGAGGGTACCGGATACCAGGGTTAATGTCAGAGCGGTGAGGTCGAATTCCGTACCGGTCAGCGTCGTTGTACCCGTAATGGAGACGGCGAAGTTACGAATCGCCAGACGTCCGGTCGAGGCGTTCCCCAAGAAGAGGGCAACATCCGCGGGAGCAGCAGGGCCGGCCACCGGCGGATCTTGGCTGGTGTCAACGAAGCCGGGGATGAATGGGCCTGGCTGTTCGATAGCGTCCGCAAGCGACCAATTAAAGGTGAGGGAATCGCCATCAACGGTGGCATCCATCGCGCCTTCGATCTTGGCGATATTCGAGCCAACCTTTTGGGCGACAATAGGGATGAATCCCAGAACTTGACCACCAATTTTGATCTGACTTTGCAACGGGTCGATCTGGTAGTAGGCACCCTGAGCATTAGAAGCGGCCAAAGAGGTAGCAGCGATTGCGAGGGCCGCAAGCAGAGCCTGGATTTGCGATTTCATTAGACACGATCTCCCTTCAAGCGATTTTACTGATGAGGCAGGTTGTTACTGGCAAAGCTTGAATGCTACGGACGACCACTGCTCGCATTAAATGCTTTTGTTTGCTCATAGAAGGGAGGACGCCTAACACCGTGCTTTGACGGATGCAACGCTTGCCAATAGAGGCGAACCCGAGGGGTACAGAAAAGGGCAGAACGCAAATGCGAAGTTAGCCCAAACCAAGGGAACGCAGCGATCTAGCAATCGCTACAGAATCGGTTGCAAGGTGCCGAAGACTCCGCTCTATGAAAAGAGCAGAAAGTTATCGGCCGCAGCCATTAGCGTTCCCAACAATTTTAGAAGTTGTACATTCAATAAGCGGTTAACTCTGATCCTCATCATAACTGCCACAATCCGTGCGTCAAGCAAATTAGAAAGATTTTATCGAAGCATTTTTCGGAAAGACCTCAATGTCATGACCAACTCGCCGCATGCGCATGACCAGCGATTTTTCTGGGCCGGCCAACATCACCTCAATGCCAAGCCGGCTGCCCCCTTGTCGCTGCGTCGGGCCAGATATTGCGGGCGAACGGTGAGCCGCCCCTTTCAGCATGCCAGCGGCTACGGCCATCCAAAATCAAGTAAATGCGTCCAAGCTTGCCCATGCACTCTTGCGACAATCTTGTGCGTGGTTGGGTGCATGCCCATTCAAAGCAGCACCACGCGCAGCTCAAAATACGAATCGAGGACCATTGCCGTCGCGCTGCGCCGGAGCTTGCCGTACAGGAAGCTGGTAGCGACTGTCCAAACTTGCGCTTTCGTGCGAAGGGTGGCAATGCAAAAAAGCTGGCCTCCCTGAATAGCTCAGGGAGGCCAGCTAGAAGATTAACCTTCAAATAGTAGCCCAGAGCACTGCTAAGCAGGCAGTGACTTAGGCCTTGCGAAAGCGACGGCGACCGGCGGCAACCAAGCCAACGATGCCCATGCCGAGCATGGCATAAGTGGTCGGTTCGGGCACGGCGACATTTATCTCGCCCGCTAGATTCAGGAAGAGGATGCCCGGGGAATCCAACAACATCGCACCAATGTCAATGGCGACCACCGGAATGCCAATGCCTACCGCCGTGTCGCTAGCGCTACCCCCGATTCCAAAGCCCAGGAGATCCTCAAGGGACACGCTCACCGGCTCGGCAGCGAGGTCGATCGCCAGAGGATTATCCTCTCCAAGCAAATCAAGTAAATCCCCCGAGACGAGCAACTGACCTTGATTCAAGCTAAGCACAAAAGCAGAAGGTGTATCTCCATCGAGACTCCATGCGCCACCCACAACCGGGATGTCACTGCTGGTGATCGAAAGACCAACGCCAACAAGAGAAATCGTCAGATCAGTTGCCGGACTGGGATTGCCGGGATTGAAAAGTATCGAGAGATCGACGGTAAACGCAGTGTCTGCAATCGAGAAGCTCGAGCTATCGAAAGCGAGCGTTCCATTGCCAGACCCATCAAGGTTGACGGTAACGCCAGCGGAGCCCGTTACGGCCATATCCCCGCTCTGTCCAAGAATGATCGAAATAGGATCACCGGTCTCTTCATCTTCGCCGACGGCTACGAAATCAAGAGACAAGTTGCTCGGCGAAGAAGCTGCGTCGGTGCTCATGGTGACCGCTGAAGCAATCGAGGCGGAACCGACGACGGCAACTGCGACGAGGGTCGCAAGGGTCCAAGTTGCACATCTCATTAGGCAAGATCTCCCACGAAAAATACTGGAACGAAATGGTTAGTGATTGGCCGAAGGTGTCCGGCGCGTAAAAGCCCGAACAACGGGTGCGATTATTACCACTAGGCGCACTTTCCGCAAAGAAAAAATCAAAAAAACCACTCGTTTTGCGCTATAGCGCAAAATCCATGTCTGGGAATATGACGATTCATGTCATTTTAACTTGACAAACATTCGGCATCTTTTGTTGCCTTGGCGTCTCCACAGTATCGCGATTCCTACGTAAATACGACAGTGGCGTTGATCTTCTGGTCTTCTATGGAAGGGGACCTTGCGGAAACGTCGACGGAACGTAGGTGTGGAGGAGTACAAGCGGTTGTTCCGGATGGTTAGATTCGAGAATGGATGGACTTTGGCACTTTTTCCAAGCTGCTCTTTGCCAAGCTGTGGCGAGTTTTGTGGTACTCTTCCATAACACTGGCGGGGCAGGCCGGTTGGCTGCCTTTTGCCGCTAATTCCTGAACGCAACAGCAACAGGCGCGAGCCATGAGCAGGTGGGCCCCAGCCCACGAATTCCTTTCTTCTCTTCCGCGACGTGGCTCGCCAGCGCCGCGCGCCATCACATATGATCCACGTCCGTCACCTGACGAAACACTATTCCGACCTCAAGCGAGGCAGAATCACCGCCTTAGGAGGCGTCAGTTTCGATGCCATGCCGGGCCAGGTTTATGGTTTATTAGGACCAAACGGCGCCGGCAAGACGACCGTTCTGCGAATTCTAAGCACCATCCTGCGGCCCACGGGAGGAACGGCCAGCATCAACGGCTACGAGGTGCTCACACAGGCTTCGCATGTCCGGCATCAGATCGGTTTTGTCTCGACAAACACCGCCGTTTATGACCGGATGACGGCGTGGGAATTGGTCGAATATTTTGGCCGCTTATACGGTCTTACTGGCGAGTCGCTTCGAGAGCGCATGGAAGCGATCTTTGACCGCCTGCAAATGAACGAGATTCGCGACGTGCTGGGCGCTAAGATGTCGACCGGCATGAAACAGAAAGTATCCATCGCAAGGGCCATCGTACACGACCCTCCCGTATTGATCTTCGACGAAGCAACCAGCGGACTCGATGTGCTCGTGGCGAGAGCTCTACTCAGTTCAATCGCCGAACTTCGCGATCAGGGTAAATGCGTGATTTTTTCCACCCATATCATGCGCGAAGTCGAAAAGCTGTGCGATCGGATCGCGATCATGCACCGCGGGTTTATTCTGGCGGAAGGAACCCTGGGAGAGCTTTATGAATGCTACGAGCAGCCGGACCTCGAAGAGCTGTTCTTTCATTTGATCCGCGAGCACGATCGTCGGAATGCTCTTGAAATCGCCGGCTGAAAATCCCCAAAGCTTACCGTCCATGAACTGGCGCAACGTCAAGCTGATTTTCGCTCGCGAAGTCCGCGACCAGTTGCGCGACCGGCGAACCCTATTCATGATCGCCGTGCTTCCGATGGTTCTCTATCCGTTGCTGGGAATGAGCTTCTTTCAGGTTACTCAATTCCTGCGAGAGCATCCGGTGCGCGTGCTCGTCGTGAATCCTCCGCTCGATCCAGACCTTCCCTCGCTCATCGACGGCGAACAGTTTGTCTCGCAGTGGTCTCCAAGTGGCGAGTCTCGGGCAGGAGATTTGCTGCGAGTTACCACGCAAATGGCCCCCGGCAACCGAGCGGACGCTGACACCTGGGCTCGTCAAGAAATGCTCCAAGGAGGATTCGACGTCGTTGTCAGTTTTCCAGCCGATTTTGCCGAGCGAGCCAAGCAGCTCATTCACACCGCGGCACCATCTGAGTCGGCTTCGTCTCCGGAAATCGACATTGCGGTTTATCCAAATCTGGCCCGCGACTCCTCGCGGGCAGCGTATCGCCGGGTGAGCGATGTGCTGCTCCGATGGCGCGACGAAATCGGCCGCCAGAATCTTGAGTCACGAGGGCTGCCCATTACCGCCGCCCGGCCATTCAAAATTGCCACGCACGATGTTGCCGAAAAATCTCAACACCGCGCTGCGGCATGGTCGAAGATCCTGCCCTTGGTGCTGTTGCTTTGGGCGCTTACCGGGGCTTTTTATCCGGCGATCGACCTATGCGCCGGCGAAAAGGAGCGGGGCACCCTTGAAACCCTGCTTAGTAGTCCGGCCGAACGACTGGAAATCGTGTGGGGCAAGCTGCTTACCGTGATGCTATTCAGCATTGCCACCGCCATTCTGAATCTGACGAGTCTCGCAATCACAGGCTCTCTGGTGTTCAGCCACGTGCCCAATCTGGGGCCGCCGCCAACACTGGCGTTCGTGTGGCTGCTGGTCGCCTTGCTGCCGATGTCCGTGTTATTTTCCGCGTTATGCCTGGCGCTGGCCGTGCTGGCCAAGAGCACGAAGGAGGGGCAGTACTACTTGATGCCGCTCGTGCTGGTAACGATGCCGCTTGTGGTGTTGCCCATGTCGCCCGGTGTGGAACTCAATTTCGGGAATAGCCTGATTCCAGTGACTGGCGTCGTCTTGCTGCTTCGATTCCTGCTTGAGGGTCAGTACTGGGCGGCGTTGCCCTACGTGCCCTTGGTGGTCGCGGTCACGGTGGCATGTGCTCTACTGGCCATTCGCTGGGCAACCAACCAATTCAACTCCGAGAGCGTGCTCTTTCGCGAAAGCGAAAGGCTGGATGTCAATCTTTGGCTGCGGCACCTGGTGCGCGATCGAGGGCCAACCCCCAGTTTCGCAGAAGCCATGTTTTGTGGTTTCCTGATCCTGCTGGTGAAGTTTTTTGTAAGCTTCGCCATGCGAGCGCCGCAATCGTTCGCCGACTTTGTCAGCCTCGTGGCGATCACGCAATTCATCGTGATCGCGCTGCCCGCCGTGTTAATGGCGGTGCTGCTTACGAGCCGACCCATGCAAACATTGCTCCTGAAGAAATCGCCGTTTGGCACACCGCTGGCCGCGGCGTTGCTGGCCGTGGCGTTTCATCCGACAGCAAACTTGCTGCAAGCCGTCGTTCAATGGGTGTATCCGCTCGACGATCAATTGGCAACGTCACTAAGCCAACTCATCTTCGAGCCAGACAGCCTGTGGATGCTGCTGCTGGTCGTGGCGGTGCTGCCGGCGGTCTGCGAGGAGCTCGCATTCCGAGGCTTCGTCCTCTCGGGCCTACGCCATATGGGGCACAAATGGACCGCGATTCTCGTAAGCAGCTTGTTCTTCGGAGCAACACACGCGCTGTTTCAGCAATCGATCGTCGCTTCGCTTGTCGGAGCGATCCTCGGATACCTTGCGATCCAGTCCGGGAGTATTTGGCCGTGCATCCTGTTTCACGCGATCCACAACTCCCTGGCGGTGCTCGTGCAGCGTGCGGTTGGTCATGCCGGAGATCGGCCTTCATGGTTGGAATGGATCATGCGCGACGCGCCGGCCGATGGCGTCTTGTATCACTGGCCGATCGTGGTGGTTAGTGTCTTTGTTTCGCTCGCAATCTTGCGTTGGTTTCATCGCTTGCCCTACGCGCGTACTCCCGAAGAATCTCTACAAGAGGCCATCGATCATCAGTCGGCGCACTGGCTGCCGGGCTGATACACTCTGGCTTGGGAATGGATTCAGGTTTGTTTAGCGCCAGAGTCGCCAGTCATGACCAGCCATGCGATTGCGTTCAAGGCCCGTTGGGTTCTCCCGGTTTGCGGTCCGCCGCTGAATGGCGGCCTGGTCGTGGTGTCGCGGGGCCGGATTCTTGCGGTTGGCCACGATCCGCTCGATGCGCCAGTCGAAGATCTCGGCGATGTCGTGCTGATGCCCGGCCTGGTGAACGCGCACACGCATCTGGAGTTCAGCGGCCTGTCCGCTCCGTTAGGAGCGCGAGGAATGCCGCTACCGGACTGGATTGGCGAAGTGATGGCCTATCGACGGACGAACTCCGATAGCGGGAATCCCGTGGCTGGCGGCCTGCAAGAGAGCATCGCCGGCGGCGTCACCAGCCTTGGCGACATCGCCACGGCCGATTGGAGAGCCGGCCTGCTTCCGTCCCAATTCCCACAGACGGTGATGTTTCGCGAGGCGATTGGCCCCACGCTCTCACGGGCCCGAACCGCGGCGTTCGAAGCCGAGGCTTTCTTGCAGGCGCCCGGCGCGGCTGGCATCACGCCCGCGCTGAGTCCGCACGCGCCCTATACCGTCCACGCGCGACTCATCGAGTCGCTCGTCTCGCTCAGCCAGAAGTATCGCGTGCCCCTGGCCATGCATCTGGCCGAGACGCGCGAAGAGCTCGAACTCCTGAACCTTGGTTCGGGGCCGTTTCGCGAGTTGCTCGAATCCGTGGGAGCCTGGGATTCAAGTGAAGACGCGCGGCTGAGCTGCACTCTGGATTATTTGGCGGAGCTCTCGCGTGCCGATCGGGCGCTCGTCATCCACGGCAACTATTTGGATGACGAAGAAGTGGCGTTTCTGGCCGACCACAACGAGCGTCTGGCCGTGGTGTATTGCCCTCGAACGCATGACTACTTCGAGCATGAGCCTTATCCCCTGCCCCAGCTACTGGATCGCGGCGTAACGATGGCGCTCGGAACCGACAGTCGCGCGTCGAACCCTGACTTGTCGCTACTCGCAGAGATGCAATTCCTCGCGCAAGCGCATCCGGAGGTCTCACCGGCCAGCATTCTGGAGTTGGGAACGCTGGGCGGCGCGCGGGCGCTGGGCATTGCCAACGATCTCGGGACGCTGGAAGTGGGCAAGCGCGCGAACCTGGCGGCGGTGAAACTCGAGGCACGCGGCGGCTGCCTTTCGCCCACGCTTGAAGAGCTGCTGGAGGAACCGGCGCACGTCGTGGCAACCTGGATCGACGGCCAGAAGCTCGTGCAGGATCGAATTTTCAAAGAACGTTAGTAGTGGCTAGAGATTAGTGTTT
>CAZRCI010000064.1:0-21224 GCA_964598535.1 uncultured Planctomycetaceae bacterium
TCTCGCGGGTCTTGGTTTCCCAGACCGGCTTGCACACCGTGTAGCAGATCTCGCGGGTCTTCGTCTCGTAGACCGGCTTGCACACCGTGTAGCAAATCTCGCGAGTCTTCGTCTCGTAGACCGGCTTGCACACCGTGTAGCAAATCTCGCGGGTCTTGGTTTCCCAGACCGGCTTGCACACCGTGTAGCAAATCTCGCGAGTCTTGGTTTCCCAGACCGGTTTGTTGACGGTGTAGCAGATCTCGCGGGTCTTCGTTTCGTAGACCGGCTTGCACACCGTGTAACAAATGTCCCGGGTCTTGGTTTCCCAGACCGGCTTGCAGACCGTGTATTCGCAGTTGCGATACGCGGTCTCGTTGACGTACTTCACACAATTGATCGTTTTCTGTTCGCAAACCGGTTCGTAGACCGTCTTGTAGCAGGTGTAGTTCTGCTTTTCGTAGACGACCTCCTTACAGGTTCGCATGACCGTGTGGCACTGTTGCTTGCATGCGGTGTAATCGCATGGATCGCAACAGGTCGCACAGGCGCGATACCGGGCCGCGCCGCAGTAACCCGCTTGCGCCGCGTCAGCGAGCGCGGCAAGCAGGATGACCGCAACAATCGGCACACCCAACAATGCTCTCATGGTTTTCATGCCTCCTTCGTGGGACGACTCAGGATGGGTCTGGTCAGGCGAGGTTTTCCCGCTATGAGCTTCATTCGGCCAGCGCACTCCATATGCGTTAGCTGGGCAACCCAAACTTCACCATCTACCGCAATCCACCGGACGCGCAGAGATGGCGCATTTGTTTGCCCACCTTCCCCGAACGTTCTCTGAAATCGTCAATCTGGGCTGATAGCTTGAAATGGATATCCTGAATAAACTTTTCAACTGCGGCAGACAGGCAAAAAGCGTCGGGTCATGGGGGCTATGCCGGTGCTAGCGAATGAACGCATCGTGCCCGCGGGCTCGCCCCTGCCCCAAGTGGGGTAGCCTTGCTGTCAGCCGGCGCATGGCCTAAAGTACAATCCCCTGCCGGCAGAATCCGTCCCCTGTCCAAATCCCGGCGACCTGTCCGACACGTCGAGTATGAGCGATCGCAAATCGAGACCTCCGGCCGCTAGCAGTCCGGACGCGGCCGTGCCGAAGGCGGTCGTGAGCCGGCTCAGTCTCTATCTGCGCGAGCTCCAGCACCTCGTGCGCGAGGGGCACCAGCGCACCAGCAGCAGCCAACTTGGCACTCTGCTAGGCTTTAGCGATGCCCAGGTGCGGAAAGACCTCGCCTACTTCGGCCATTTCGGCCATCCGGGCATCGGCTACCGCTGCGACGACCTGATCCGTGCCATCCGCAAGATCCTGGGCACCGACCGCGACTGGCCCGTCGCCATGATCGGCACCGGCAACCTGGGCCGCGCCCTGCTGGGCTACAAAGGCTTCAGCCACCAGGGCTTCCGCATCGCCGCCGCGTTCGATGTCGACCCCCAACGCGTCGGGGCCACGATCGAGGGCGTCCGCGTCTTCCACCTCGATCAGCTCGAAGCTGTGGTCGACGACCATAAAATCAAGCTCGGCATGATCGCCGTCCCTGCGCCTGCCGCCCAGAGCGTGGCCGATCGGCTGGTCGCGGCCGGCATCGAGGGCATCGTCAACTTCGCTCCCGTCACGATCTCGCTTCCCGAGAACGTGCGCCAGGTCGGGGTCGACCTGGCCATCGAGCTCGAACAGCTTTCGTTCGCCGTCGTCAGCCGCGGTAGTGGCGATCCGGCGGAATGACCGGCCTAGCTTTTTAAGAGGCGGCGACTCTCCAGATCCGGGCCTCCTCGAGATTCAGAGCCTTAGCAGGCTGCGGAAAAACTCCGCGGCCTGATAAGATCGCACGGAGGCGCTCTCAAAATAGCGACGTAAGTCGTTATTTTGCGGGCAGTGCGGAGTTCACCTCCACACTTCGCGAGGCTGAAAAAGTTCACGACAGACTTTTTCAGCCAGCCTGCTAGGTTCTGGGAAGTTCCCGAGCTTCGCTTGACGCTTGCCGGGGAATCCCTAAGCTTTGACAAGGCCCTGTCGCAACGCGTTTGGCCTCCACCCTACCCGGTGGTGTAATGGTAACACTGGAGATTTTGGCTCTCCCATTCTAGGTTCGAGTCCTAGCCGGGTAGCTTTTTCGCGAACTGCTTTCAAGGCCAAGGTTTGCGGTCGGATGCGGGGCGTTTCGCGAGGGTACGCCGCTGCCAGATTGCACGATTTCTTGCACGATTTTCCGGCGCAAAGGGTGGCTGCTGGTGGCGTGCTGCCCGCCCCCCCGCGCTTCTCTCTTGAGTGAATCGGGTAGAATTGCAGTGGCCCATTCATTTGGAGAGCAGCCCGATGACGACCTTTGACCGGATCACCTCCGACCCAGCCGTGCTGCATGGCCAGCCGTGTATCCGTGGTCTGCGTCTGACAGTGCGCCGGGTGCTGGAAGCGCTGGCGACGTATCCCGACCGCGCGGAACTTCGGACCGAGTATCCTGAGCTCGAAGACGAAGACATCCGGCAGGCATTGGAGTTTGCCGCCGCGAATCTCGACGACCGCGTGGTCGAGCTTCGGCCGACCGCATGAAGCTGCTCTTGGATCAAGGTCTGCCGCGCTCGACGGTCAAGCATCTTGTCGCCCTCGGCATTGTTGCCGAGCATGTCGGCGACTTGGGCATGGCTTCGGCGAGCGACAACACGATTCTCGATGCGGCGCGTCATCGGCAAGCCGTGGTCGTCACGCTCGACTGGTCGTCACGCTCGACGCCGACTTTCATCACCTGCTGGCAGCTTCACGCGCCACGTCGCCATCCGTCGTGCGGATTCGGGTCGAAGGTTTGAAGGGCGAGCAACTGGCCGCAATTCTCGCCCAGGTGGTGTCCCTCGCCGGCCCTGAACTTGACTCTGGCGCAGCGGTCTCGGTGACGACCAGCCGCATTCGCGTCCGCACCCTGCCGCTCGGCTCCTGAGTGTGGCATACCCGGTAAAAACGCGCTCGACGGTTACCAGTCAGCGCGGCATCGTGGTACTCGCCGGATCAACGGGCGACTGGACCGCGGCGCACCGAGCCCCCCGGCCAAGCAGCTAAAACCGACGCCCGGCTGAAAAATCAAGATTATCCTTGCCCCGCCAATTTCGGGGGCCCTATACTGGCCGCAACGCCCCCCTAAACGGAGATCGGTACGGGGCACCCCAACATTCGCTTGCTTCGCCAAACTTCATTGACCAGGGTATTCTCATGACGTATCGATCGACGGCTACCCATTGTCTCCGCCGGATGCTCATTTCACTGTTGGCGGTTACCGGCTCCGCGGCGGCGATTTTCGGCTCCGCTACGGTCTCCGCCGCCCCGATCGAATTCACCATCGAGTCGCTCGGCCCCGGCATCAATCCCCGCGTCCACGGCCAGCAAGTCGTTTGGCAGAACGGCACCGGCACCGCGACCGAAGTTTATCTCTGGGACAACGGCGTCACCACGCAATTGACCACCAACAACGTCCACGACCTGAATCCGCGAGTGTCCTCGGCCGGCGTCTACTGGGAACAAGGCACCGGGGTCAATTCGGAAATCATGTTCTGGGACGGCGTCACGACGACCCAACTCACGAGCAACTCGGTGGCCGATCAAAACATCAGCGTCTCGGGCAACCGGGCAGCCTGGGTCACTGGCTCGGGCGCCAACCAGGACATCGTCCTCTGGGACGGCACGAATCCGCCGGTCAACATTAGCGGCGGGCTCACGCCGGCAAACTGGGCGGATACCACGCCGCACGTCAACGGCAACAATACCGTCTGGACCCGCGGGAGCACGCCCAACCAGCGGATCATGAGGCACGACGGCACGACTGTCACTGAGGTCCACCAAGGGGGACAATTCGCCCATGCCGACCCGACGTCGCACGGCAACCTGATCGCTTGGGAACAGTTTCCCAACGATAACACAATCGGAGCCAACGGCCGCGAGATCTACATTCACGACGGCACGGACGTCACCCGGCTCACCGACAACGCCCATCCCGACTTCGATCCGCAAGTATACGGCGACAGCGTTGTCTGGTGGGGAGGCGTATTCAACAACAACCAGGTCTTCCTCTGGGACGGCGACGAAATTCAGCAACTCTCAAACACCGGGCTGAACCAGTTCCCCAAGATCGACGGCGATTACATCGTCTGGCAAGGTTGGGCCGGTTTCGGCACCGGGCAACCCCTGCAAATCTTCTTCTGGGACGGCGAAGAGACCCACCAGATCACCAGCACCACCTTCGGCAATTCTGTCCCCCAAATCTCGGGCAACCACGTCGTCTGGCAAGGCAGCGACGGCAATATCTATCGCGCAACGATCACTGTCGTTCCCGAGCCGGGTTCTATCGCGCTGGCCGGATTGGGCCTGGCCCTGCTCGCCGCGCTGGGCATTCGCCGCCGCGCACAACGCGGCGAGTGAAAAAACCTTCCGGCCGCGGTCTCGTCTGAACCCTGTCAATCGGCCGCCGGGCAGCCGCGGCATTGGGATTCTCCAGTGCCGCATCGCCTGGCGGCGCGAGCGCGTGCCAATTTGCACGCGCTCGCTCGGCGGCTTAAAGTAGCAACTCCGCACGCCTTCCCACGAGCGCGCCCCACGGAACCCATCCAAGCCCCACCTGGAGACCGCCACGATGAAGTTGACGCGTTTGCTCTCGCTGCTCGTTTTGACCGCCACGCTGACTGCGCCGCTTCGCGCCGCGGACACCAAAACCGAGAACGTCATCCTCTTTATGACCGACGGTCTCCGCTGGCAAGAGGTATTCGGCGGCGCCGAGGAATCGCTCATCAGCAAAGACGCCGGCGGCGTGAAGAATGTCGAAGCCCTGCGGGCCAAATACTGGCGCGACACGCCCGAGGCGCGTCGCGAGGCGCTGCTGCCGTTCATCTGGGACACCGTTGCCAAGCAGGGCCAGCTCTTCGGCAATCGCGAGAAAGGCAGCCATGCCCAGGTGACCAATGGCATGCACTTTTCGTATCCCGGCTACAACGAAGTATTGTGCGGCTTTGGCGATCCAAGCATCGACTCCAACGACAAGATCCCGAACAAGAACATCACCGTCTTCGAGTGGCTCAATCGCCAGAACGGCTTCCAAGGCAAGGTCGCGGCTTTTGGCGTTTGGGACTGCTTCCCCTATATCTTCAACCGCGACCGCTGTGGATTCTACATCAACTCGTCGTTCGAGCCCGTGCCGGGCGACGACAAAAACCCCCGCATCGCGGCGATCAACGAGTTGAAAGCCAACACCAACGCGGTGCTCGGCGCCGAGCCGCAAGACTCGTTCGCCATCTACTCGGCCATCGAGTATCTGAAAGAGCACAAACCCCGCGCGTTCTTCCTCTCGCTCAACGAAACCGACGCCTGGGGCCACGCCGGCCGCTATGACCTGTACCTCAACGCGGCTCATGCCGCGGACGCCGGCCTTCGGCTGCTTTGGGAAACGCTGCAATCGATTCCGCAGTATCGCGACAAGACGTCGATCGTGATCACGGTCGACCACGGTCGCGGTGACGCCCCGGTCGACTGGAAAAGCCACGGTCAAAAGATCGCCAAGAGCGAATTCATCTGGCTGGGCGCCATCGGCCCCGACACGCCGGCCCTCGGCGAACGGACCAATGCCGAACCGATCACGCAAAGCCAGGTCGCCGCGACCGTCGCCGCGCTCCTGGGCCAAGACTTCTGCTCCGCGGTGCCGCAAGCGGCGAAGCCGATCGCGGACGTGTTGCCGGCTGCGAAGTAAACGGAGGGCATCCGGCAATTCAAGGCGCAGCGAGAGCGGCGTGGTTATCCATGAATCCGAAGCGCCCGCGAGAAGACGCCGCCATGAGGCGCTCCCTCGTCCGCGCTTCGCGCCTGATAGGGACGAAATTCCAAGCCGAATTATCGGGCAACCTCGAGTAAATCGAAAACCACTCCGCAACGCGACAGGGCCCCCTGCCATGCGATTGATGCCGCGCTTTGTTCGAATCGTTCTGGCGGCAGTCGCCGTAATCGCCGGTCGACAGTCGGCAACCGGTGCCGAGGAGATCGCCCTTCCGCACGTGCTCGATGACCGCTTGCAAATCGAGCTGTTCGCCGCCGATCCGGAGATCGTCACCCCCTGCGGCCTGGCGGTCGACGCGCGCGGTCGCGTGCTCGTCGTCGAAAGCCACACGCACTTTCGTCCGGAGAACTACCAGGGGCCGCCGGCCGATCGCATCCGCATGCTCGTCGACACCGACGGCGACGGCCGAGCCGACCGCGTCACCACGTTCTTCGAAGGTTCCCGCGCCACGATGAACGTCGCGGTCCATCCCGACGGCTCGGTGTACGTCGCCACGCGAATGGCGATCTTTCGCCTGTGCGATACGGACGACGACGGCCGGGCCGACGAGAACACGCCGATCGCGCACCTGGAAACCGCCGGCGATTATCCGCACAACGGCCTCTCGGGCTTTGCCTTCGATTTTGCCGGCAACGTGTATTTCGGGCTGGGCGAAAATCTGGGGAGCGTCTTCAAGCTTGTCGGCAGCGACGGCTCGCACGCCAGCGAGCTGGAGGGCGGACACGTCTACCGTTGCCGCGCCGACGGCTCGCGGATCGAGCGGGTGGCCATCGGCTTTTGGAACCCCTTCCACGTGGCGTTCGATGCGTTCGGCCGCTTGTTCGCCGTCGACAACGATCCCGATTCGCTGCCCCCTTGCCGGCTACTTCACATCGTCGATGGCGGCAACTATGGCTACCGCTATCGCAACGGCCGCAAAGGTGTCCACCCCTTCACCGCTTGGAACGGCGAACTGCCGGGCACGCTCCCCATGGTCGCCGGAACGGGCGAAGCCCCCAGTGGGGTCGTGGCTTATGAGTCGGATAACTTGCCCGCGGACTACGTCGGCAAGCTACTCGTCACAAGCTGGGGAGACCATCGCCTGGAACGTTACCCGCTCGACGCGCGCGGCGCCAGTTTTCAAGCGGTGACCGAAACGTTCGTCAAAGGCGGCGAAAATTTTCGGCCCGTGGGCATTGCCGTCGCGCCCGATGGCTCGCTGTTTGTCAGCGATTGGGTCCTGCAAGACTACAACCTGCACGGCCGGGGCCGCGTCTGGCGGGTCTCGGCCAAAGCCCCCTCGCCGCGCGTGCCCCCAGAAGCCCCGGCCGAAGCTCTGCGCGCCGTCGATCGCCCCACGCGCGAGTCGGCCGCGCGCCGGTTGCTCGCATCCCCCGCGGGCCGCGAGCAACTCGCCCAGCGGGCCACGGACGCGAACCAGGCCGCACCGCGAACCAGGGCCTTGGCGGTCGTCGCGCTCGCCAGCGCCGGCGAACTGTCCGCTGCCCGCCGGGCGTTGCAACACGATCCATCGGCTGACGTGCGCCTGGCCGCGATTCTAGCCCTGGGGGCCAAGGCCCTCGCCGCGGATTTCAATCCCAAGGAGAGCGCGAGCGAAGTCCGCGCGGAGCTGCTACGCCAGAGCCTCGACCCGCAGCTCGTCGACATCTGTTGGCAGGCCGTGAGCGATCGCGACGCCTTCGTTGCCGAAGCGGCCCGCGAAGGCCTCTTTCATCTTGGCCAGGTGACGCCCGACGTCGACCTCGATGCGCTCACGGCGCGGCAACGTTTGGCCTGCCTGTTGATCTTGCGCGAGCATCGCGTGCCCGGCGGCGTGAAGCTTCTCGCGCGTCTGCTCCGCGACGCCGATCCGGACGTTCGTTTCGCCGCCGTGCAATGGGTTGGCGAAGAGCGGCTCGTCGAGTTTCGCGAAGCCCTTACCGAAGCGCTCTCGGCGGGCCCCGCCACGGAACGCATCTTTGGCGGCTATCTCGCGGCGCTCGAACGCCTGGAGGGCGTCCAGCGCGGCCCGTCTGACGAATGGGCCGGCGAACAATATATCGTCCGTGCGCTGAACGATCCGGCGACCGGCCCCGAAGCTCGACGCTGGGCTCTGCGCATGCTTCGCCCCGATCATCCGCTACTCACTCTCGACGAACTGCGCAAGTACCTAACCAGCGATGATCCGGGCATCCAGCTCGAAGCCGTTCGCTCGCTGCGCGACTCGAAACTCGACGGGCGCGAGCAACTGTTGATCGATGTGGCCCGGCAAACCGACTACTCGCCCCGTTTGCGGGCCGAGGCGATCGTCGGCATCGCGCCCGAGGCTCCCGCCGCGCGAACCGCGCTGCTCGAGCTGGCACGGAACAACGACGCCGCGCTGCGCAGCGAGGCCCTTCGCTCCTTGCGAGGAGCGATGCTCGACGACGAAATGAAAGCCCGGCTCGAAGACGTCGCTCGCCAGTATCCCGACACCCGCGCTCTCGTGGAGCGGATCCTCCAACCAAGCCCGCCCTCAGAACGGTCGAACCAGGACGTCGAATACTGGCTCGGCGTGTTGCGATCGGGCGACACGCCCGGTGATTCCGAACGCGGCGAGCGTGTGTTCTATCACTCCCGGGCGGCGGCCTGCGCAAGTTGCCACCAGGTCGGCGGGCGGGGGGCGCGCGTGGGCCCCGAGTTAACGGCCACGACCGGGGTTCTCGACGAGCGGCGTCTGATCGAATCGATTGTGCGTCCCAGCCAGGAAATTGCGCCCCAATATGTCTCGTGGCTCGTGCTTACCGAGTCCGGCCAGTCGCTGACGGGCGTTCTGGTCGACGAGCAGGCCACCGGGGAACAGACCTATGCCGATGCTGACGGCCGGCTGACACAATTCAAGACCGGCGAGATCGAATCTCGGCGGCCGCTGCCCACCTCGTTGATGCCGGACGGATTGCCGGCAAAGCTCACCGAGCAGGAATTCCGCGATCTCGTGGCATTTTTACGCTCGCAGGGCCAGCCCTCACGCTCGGGCTCAAGCGGAGACGCCAATTGACGCGATAAACCTAAACCCGTAAATTGGTTGGCTCGCCTCACCTTGAACGGCCCAACGGTGGCGTGGCGATTAACTATTCCCCCAGGCCGAGGTTTCTTTCCAACGCCGGACGTCCCGCGGCCGAGGCATTTTTTCGCCCCCGCGGCAAGAGCCGGTGTGCCTTTGAGGAGTTTATATTCGTGTCAGCACCAGCTCTGGTTCAACAACTGATCGAAGCGGGCGTACATTTCGGGCACCGGGCAAGCCGCTGGAACCCCAAGATGCGGCCCTATATCTATGCCCGGCAGAACCTGATTCATATCATTGACGTCCGCGAGACGATTCGCGGTCTGTTGCGAGCCAAGAAGTATTTGCAGCAAGTCGCCTCGAACAACAGCCTGATCCTGTTCGTGGGCACCAAGCGGCAGGCCGGCGAAACCATCGAGCGCGAAGCCGAACGTTGCGGCATGCCTTACGTCAGCGATCGTTGGCTCGGCGGCACCTTGACCAACTTCCGCACGATCCGCAATCGGCTCGTGCGGCTGGAGGAGCTCGAAGCAATTCGCTCGGGTGAGCAGCTCGGCGCCTACTCCAAGAAGATGCAGTCGGCCCTGCAACGCGAGTACCGCAAGATGTACCGCAACCTGCATGGTATCCGCACCATGCATCGCTTGCCGGAGTGCCTGGTTGTCGTCGATCCCAAGAAAGAACGCAACGCGATTCGCGAAGCCCAGGCCCTCGGCATTACCACCGTGGCCCTGATCGACACCGACAGCGATCCGGATTCGGTCGATCTTCCGATCCCGGGCAATGACGACAGCATTCGTTCGATCGAGCTGATCGTGAAGCAACTGGCAGACGCCGTTTTGGCGGGCAAGGCCGGCACAAACGGCGAAATCGAGCGGCTGAAGTCCGAAGGCGCTGAGCAACTCGCGGCCGACTAACCCAGCGAGCCCCCTCGGGGGGGCAGAAATCGCGGCCGACAGCCTTCTCGACGCCCGCCGGCAGGTGGCGCCGTCGGTTTATGGGCACCTGAAAATACCAACCTACAATCTTGTAGCTCGAAGACAACGAGGTGAACTCTCATGGTGGAAATCAAAGCCTTGGCCGTGAAGTCGCTCCGCGACAAGACCGGCCTGCCGATGGGCAAATGTAAAGAAGCGTTGCAAGCCACGGACGGAGACGAAGCGGCCGCCATCGAATGGCTCCGCAAGGACAACGTCAAGGTTCAAGCCAGCCGCTCCGATCGCGAGACGGCCTTCGGCCGCATGGGCCTGTATCTCGACTGGGAAGGTGGCGTCGGCGCCCTGGTCGAAGCGCTCTGCGAGAGCGCTCCGGTCGCCGGCAGCGACGACTTCGTGGCCTTTGCCTCGGATCTGGCCAAGCAGCTTGCCACCGGCCCCGGCGCCGCAACCAGCGACGAGCTGCTCGCTCAGCCTTCGCCCTCGCAAAACGGACAAACGCTGGGCAATCAGCTCAACGACCTTACGAACCGCATCCGCGAGGTCTTCAAGGTCGGCCGCCTGCTGCGGATCGACGGCAAGACCTCGGGCTATGCCCATCACGCGGGCCGCACGGTCGGCGTCCTCGTCGAGGTTGAAGGCGGCACGCCCGAGGCCGCCAAGGACGTCTGCCTGCACATCGCGTCGATGTCGCCCCAGGTGCTGGCCAAGGAAGACATTCCCGCGGCCGAGATCGAGAAAGAACGCGAGATCCTGACGGCCGCCGCCAAGACCGAAGGCAAGCCCGACAACATCATTCCCAAGATGGTCGAAGGCCGTCTGCGCAACTACTATGCCGAGCGAGCGTTGCTCGAACAGCCGTTCGTGAAGGACGACAAGAAAACGGTCGGCCAGTTTGCCAAGGAAAGCGGCATGAAGATCAAACGCTTCACGCTCTGGGAGCTCGGCAAGTAACGGTCGGGCATCGTACAGGGAAGGGACGGCGCTCGCGTCCGCAGGGAGAGTTTTTCAAGTTTCCGCCGCGGAGGTACTTCACACATGGCTGATTCTGCTTCTCCGGCCCAGGCCGGACCCTATCGCCGGGTCGTGCTCAAGCTTTCCGGCGAAAGCTTCGCACACGCCGGTGAACGCGGCATCGCCATGGAAGAAGTCGTTGCGATCGGCACCCAGATCTGCAAGGCCGCTCAAAAGGGCGTGCAGATCGCCATCGTCATCGGCGGCGGAAATATCCTCCGCGGAGCCCAGTTCCGCGCCGGCAACTCCAGCATCCAGGAAGCCACGGCCCACTACATGGGCATGCTGGCCACGGTCATCAACGGCCTGGCCCTGCAGGATGCCATCGAGTCGCTGGGCGTCGAGACGCGGCTGCTCACGGCCATCCGCATGGATGGCGTGGCCGAACCCTACATTCGCCGCCGCGCTCGCCGCCACCTGGAGAAAGGCCGCATCGTGATCTTGGCCGCCGGAACCGGCAGCCCGTTCGTCACCACCGACACCGCCGCCGCCCAACGGGCACTGGAGCTCGAAGCGGATATCCTGCTCAAGGCCACCCGCGTCGACGGCGTGTTCAGCGACGATCCGGAAAAGAACCCGCACGCCCTGCTCTATAGCGAGCTCAGCTACAACGCTGTCCGCGAGCAGAACCTCCGCGTGATGGATTCCACGGCGATTACCCAGTGCATGGAGCACGACATGCCCATCCTGGTGTTCAACTACAAGAAAGAAGGCAACATCGAACGGGCCACCAGCGGCGCCCGCATCGGCACGCTGATCAGCAGCCAGGTTGCCATCACCAAATAGCCCGAAGGGTCGACTGCGTGTCCTTCCACGCGCGGCCTTGGAAGAAAAGGAAAGGCAAGCCAAATGAGTGCCGACGAAATCCTGCTCGACGCCGAAGAGCGCATGGAAAAAGCACTGGCCAAACTCAAGGGCGATCTGGCCGGCATTCGCACCGGCCGCGCCAACCCCGGCCTGGTCGATTCTCTCCGTGTCGAGGTTTACGGCTCGCCCACGCCGATCAAGGCCATCGCCACGGTCGGCGCGCCTGAACCCACGCAAATCGTCATCCGCCCGTTCGATCCGGGAACGCTCAAGGACATTGAAAAAGCCGTCCTCGCCAGCGGCCTGGGCCTGAACCCGCAAAACGATGGACGGCTGATTCGCATCAACGTCCCGCCGCTTTCGACGGAAGTGCGAAAGAAACTCAGCGCACGAATTCGCGAGCTCTCCGAAGAAGCCAAGGTCTCGGTCCGCAACGTCCGTCGCGATGCCAACAAATCCGCGGATCAGGAGCAGAAAGACAAGCTCATGACCGAGGACGAGCGCGACCAGGTCAAGGAAGAGATCCAGGAGCTCACCAAGAAGTTCGAAACCAAGGCCACGGATATGGCCACGGCCAAGGAAAAAGAGGTGATGGAGGATTGATCCGTCCTCCCGCGCAGGCGGCGCATTTCCCCCCGAGGCAGGAGCCCGCACGAACCCAAAACCAACCTCAGGTGACCCCCCATGCTGCGGAAGCTTGCTTGTGTCGTTCTTGTCGGAGCCACTTTCATGGTCGCGAACAGTCCGCGTCTGCTGGCCGATCCCAAGGCCCCGCGTGCTCACGATCGGATCAAACACGACGGCGTGCTGATCATCGCCCATCGCGGCTACAGCAGCGTCGCCCCGGAAAATACGCTCCCGGCGTTTGGTTCGGCCGTGAAGGCCGGCTCCGACCTGATCGAACTCGACTACCTGCACTCGGCCGACGGCGTTCCGGTGGTCGCGCACGACAATGAGCTCGACCGCACGACCAACGCCGTCCAGCTCTGGGGCAAAGCCAAGATCAAACTCACCGACAAGAACCTGGCGGATCTCGAACAGCTTGACGCGGGCAGTTGGTTTCGCCAAGAGTTCAAGGGCACAAAACTTCCGCGTCTCGACGAAGCGCTCGACGCCATCCAAAACGGCTCGATGACGTTGATCGAGCGCAAGCATGGCGATGCCGCTACCTGCGTAAAATTGCTCCGCGACAAGGAGCTGGCGGAAAACGTCGTGGTGCAAGCGTTTGACTGGCAGTTTCTGGCCGACTGCCACGCCATCGCCCCAGAGGTCGTGCTGGGCGCGCTCGGACACAAGGAATGCACCGCCGAAAAGCTCGACAACGTCGCCAGCACCGGGGCCAAAGTCGTCGGCTGGGAACACAAATACCTCACGCCCGAAGTCATCCAACAGATTCACGACCGGGGCTATAAAGCCTGGGCCTGGACCGTGGACGATCCGGCCCGCGCCGTGGCCCTGTCCCAAGCCGGCGTCGATGGCATCATCACCAATCGACCAGCCGAGGTACGCGTGGCGCTCGAAATGGCCCGGACAGCGCAATAGCCGCTCGCCGGATGCCCCTTTCCGGAAACGCGGCCAGGCGCAAGGCGTATGCGCTCCTCGGGCGGCGGAACCTGCTGGCAACGGAGCCTGCCCATCAAACATGGGCGGAGCACCGGCTTAGATTCGTCTTGACCCGTTCGGGCGACACCTCCTATAGTGCCTGCCCTGACCCGGCCAGGATGGCCGCGAGACTGCTCCGATCACCGACCCGCCCGAGGCGGGTCCCGCCTGAACGTGGAGACTTGCTATGGATGGCAACCAACCCCCCACGCACGCCCCGCGCCGCTACGGCCGCTTTGGTTGGCTGTTGAGCGGCATCGCCGTTCTCGCCATGTGTGGCATTGTTCGCTGGTACTGGACGGCCGACTCGGCCTCCGCGCAGGCTCCCCGCGGGGCGGTCAAGCAAGCCACGGCGATCGATCGCAGCCGCAACGCGGTTCCGGTAGCGCCGCAGAGCGCCGCCAGCGCCACCCCGCGTAAGAACCCCGTCGCGGCGATGGTCAACAACGAACCGATCACGCGAACCGATCTCGCCGACGAGTGCCTGATTCACTACGGAACCGAAGTCCTCGACAGCATCATCCATCGCACGCTGATTCAAGTAAATTGCCAGAAAAGCGGCATCGTGATCACCGAGCAAGACGTGAACGCGGAAATTGACCGCATGGCCAAGAAGTTTCAGATGGGTCGCGAGCAGTGGTTGGGCGTGCTGCAAAAAGAACGTGGCATTACGGCCGATCGCTATGCGCAGGATATCATTTGGCCGACCTTGGCCCTGCGTGAGCTGGCCAAGGAACAAATTCAAATCACCCGTCGCGAGTTGGACGAAGCCTATGAAAGCGAGTTCGGCCCCGGCGTGAAGGTCCGCCTGATCGCCATCGAGAACGAGGCCAAGGCCCGCTCCGTGCACGCCCAGGCCACGGCCAGCCCCGAGGAGTTCGGCGCGCTCGCCAAGAAGCATTCGCAAGACTCCAACAGCGCCAGCGCCTACGGCTTGATCCAGCCGATCCGTCGTCACCTGGGCGATGCAAAGCTCGAGGCCGCGGCGTTCGCCCTGAAAAAAGGCCAGGTCTCCGATATCGTCGTGGTTGGGAACATGCACGTGTTCATCAAGTGCGAAGAGCACCTGCCGCCGGTCAAAGGCATCGACCGCGCCAAGGTCGAACCGCACCTGTACGACGCGCTTCGCGAACGCAAGCTCCGCTCCGCGGCCAACGACGTCTTCAAGCAACTGCAAGCCGACGCCAAGGTTGAAAACTACTTTGCCGACCCCGCCAAACGCAATTCCGCGCCGGGCGTCGCGGCCGTGATCAACGGCCATCAGATCAGCATCCGCGAGTTGGCGGAAGAATGCCTCGAACGCTACGGCGACGATGTGCTCCAAGGCACGATCAATCGCAAGATGATCGAGCAGGCCCTCAAGAAAAAGAACATCCAAGTCGCAGACGCCGACTTGCAGGCCGAGATCGAACGCGCCGCCGTCGCCATGAACAAGGTGGACGACCACGGCAAGGCCGACGTCGCCGGTTGGATCGAACAGGTCACGTCCAGCGAAGGCGTCACCAAGGACGTCTACATTCGCGATGAAGTCTGGCCGTCGGCCGCGCTCAAGAAGCTCGTCGGCAACTCGGTGCAGGTCACGCCCGAGGACCTCGAACGCGGCTACCAAGCCAACTACGGACCCAAGATTCGCTGCCGGGCTATCGTGCTCAATCACCACCGGCGAGCCCAAGAGGTCTGGGACAAAGCCCGCGAGGCGCTGGCCGAGGGCCGCGAGCATGGCCTCAAGGTCTTCGGCGATCTGGCCGCCGAATACTCGATGGAAGTCAGCAGCCGCTCACTCCGCGGCGAGGTTCCCCCGATCCAACGGTTTGGCGGTCAGCCCGTGCTCGAAAAAGAAGCCTTTTCGCTCAGCGAGGAAAATCCGCTCTCGGGAATCGTTCAGGCCGGCGGCAACTATGTCATTTTGCTCTACGAGGGAGAGACCAAGCCCGTCACCGCAGACTTCGAGGAAGTCAAAACCCTGCTCCAGGCGGATATCCAAGAAAAGAAACTCCGGATCGCCATGGCCCGGGCGTTCGACGAATTGCGCGACAAATCGCACGTCGACAATTTCCTGACGGGCGAAATTCAGGCCGCCAAAAAGGCCGCGCCCGGCAGCCCTGATTCTCCGATCGCACCGGGGACCCCCACGCCGCGGGTTCTCAAGCGGTAGCGACCTCCCCGGCACGATTTTCGGCCGCGAACATTCCGGGCGCATCCGGTGTCGCTCTTCGATGTGCCGTGAACGTTGCTAGTTCCGCCTTTGCCCGGACGCCTCGTGGACCGCGGCGGAAGCGGTTCCGCGAAATCCGCCGCTGGAGTATGCTTAACGGCTGACGCGCGATGCGATTTGGCGGGACGGCTGGAGCCGCGTCGGCCGTCGTCCTGCAATTGGAGCGAGAGCCTAAGGGCCCCTATGAGTCACGAACACGAAGCCGATAACCCCGTCGAAAACACGGCCCCCTTCCAGATCGAGCTTGCCGACCGCGTCAAGCGGCTCCCGCCCTACCTCTTCGCTCGGATCAATGCGGTCAAATATCAAAAACGCCGCGCCGGCGACGACGTCATCGACCTGGGCATGGGCAACCCTTCCGATCCGCCCGAAGAGCTGGTCATCGAAAAGCTCGCCGAGGCCGCCCGCGATCCACGCAATCACGGCTACAGCAAGGCCACGGGCATTCCAAACCTGCGCCGCGAAATCGCCAGCAAGTACCTGAAGAAGTACGGCGTGCGTCTCGATCCTGAGAACGAAACCATCGTCTGCCTCGGTTCCAAGGAGGGTTTCAGCCACATCTGCCTGGCCCTGGTCGGACCGGGCGACACGGCCATCGTGCCGGCCCCCTATTTTCCGGTTCACGTCTATGCCGTGGCCCTGGCAGCGGCCAACGTCATCGCGCTCGAAGTGGCCAACAGCGAAAAGTTTCTCTCGAACATCGCCTATACCTGCCAACACCTGTATCCCAAGCCCAAGCTGCTGATCGTCAACTACCCGCACAATCCGTCGGCGGTGACGATCGAGCGCGAATTCTACATCGACGTGGTGAAGCTCGCCCGCCGCTATGGTTTCATGGTGATCAGCGACTTCGCTTATGCCGATGTCGCGTTCGATGGCTACCAGCCGCCCAGCTTCCTGTCGGTACCCGGCGCCAAGGACGTGGGCGTCGAGTTCACCACAATGAGCAAGGGCTACAACATGGCCGGCTGGCGCATCGGCTTCTGTTGTGGCAATCCGGAAATGGTCCGCGCCCTGGGCACCATCAAGACCTACTACGACTACGGCATGTTCCAGCCGATCCAGATCGCGGCGATCATGGCCCTCCGCCATACCGACGCGGCCGTCGAAGCCCAAAGCTATCTCTACCAGCGCCGCCGCGATGTGCTGGTCGACGGGCTGCGCCGCATCGGTTGGGAAATCACGCCTCCCCGCGCCGGCATGTTCGTGTGGGCCAAAATCCCCGAGCCCTGGGCCAGCCGCATGGACACCATGGCGTTCGCCACCAAGCTGCTCGAAGAAGGCGACGTGGCCGTCAGCCCCGGTAGCGGATTCGGCCCGGCGGGAGAAGGTTATTTGCGGCTCGCGTTGGTCGAAAACGAAAACCGTTTGCGCCAGGCAGTGCGGCAAATCGGCCGCTGCCTGGGCAACGAATCCAAGCCCCCGGCCGTGGCTGGCGACTCGCGGAGCGCGAGCTGAAGCTGGGAATCGGGTTAAACTGGAGAAGCTCAGCCCAAGTCCAGCCACAGCGGCTCGTGTGCCGGGGCGGAAATCTACCGGCCCAGCGCGCCAAGCTCCGTGAATTTCGTGTACGAGAACGTTCCCGAGAACGGAACCACGCCGTACAGGCCCTTGGTGAAGAACAGCTCGATCATGTCGGTCGTCCACAGAATGCGCGACTTCGGCACCAGCACCAGATCGGCGTCGCTGAGCCAGATCTCTCCCTGGGGACAGGGGATCTTGCCCAACAGCGTGTTCCGCAAGTCGACCGTCGTGGCGATCAGCCGCCAGTCGTCCGCCCGGCGGAACACAATCACCTGGGCAATATGCGCGCCGTTGTTGTAGCTGCCCGCCATGGAGATGGCCTGCATGATCGTCGTCGGCGCTTCCAGCGTGTAGCGGCCGGGAAGCCGCACTTCGCCCAGCACGTAGACATACCGCGGGGCACGCTCGCGGAGCACCGGAATCACCTCGACGCCCTGGATCTTCTCGGCGAACCGCGCGTTGAGCTCGCGCGAAAACTCGTCGATCGTCAGCCCCTGCGCCGGCACCGACCCCACGGCCGGAAGCTGGATCGTTCCCTCGGGCGTCACCTTGCTGTTCAGGTACTGTCCGCCGAAGCCCGACCGGCCGCTCACCGTGTATCGCAAGTCTTCAAGTTGCGTGTCGACCTTGATCGGCGTCACCGTGATCGAGGGCACCTTGTAATACTTCCGATATAGCTGCTCTAGGTCCTCGCGAAGCTGCGGCACCGTGCGATGCGCCGCGCGCACCTGTCCCAGCAGCGGCAACGTGATCGTTCCATCCGGCAGCACGATCAGGTTCCGCCGCAGGTTCTGATCCGTAGCCGACTCGATGATCAACTCGTCGCCCACGTTGATCTCATACGCGTTGGGAATCTCGTCGCGCGTCACGCGAAACACGAACTCCAACGAGTCATCCACCCGCAAGCGATACGTCGACACATGCGGCAAGCGTGCGCGGCCCACATACTCGCCCTGCGAATACTCCTGAAAGTCGGGCACCGGCCCCAGCGCGCGCCGCCAACCCCGCGTCTCCCGACAACAATCGTCGACGCAATCGACCGCCGGTGTCGGACAAGGCGACGCCGGGGTTACGTGCTGGCAAAGCTGCACGGCGTTTTCACCAGTCACGTCTGGCGTCTGCCATGGCGCCCGCGGATGCCAGGCGACCGCGCGATTCGCCGCCGGCCGGGGTCGCGGTTCCGATTCCCCACCAAGCGTCCCGTAAATCGTGAACAGGGCAATCATCCCTAGCGAACCGGCAAATGTCCGCCAGCCGAGACGCGCCGAGATTCGCCCCGCCATGCGGCCTAACCACTCTTTGGGCAATATCGTCATGGTCGTCGATCCGTGTGCTTCTAACGCCGCGTTTTCCAGGGAAACCATTCGCTCTTGTTCGTGCCGGCAGTCTCGGCCGCCGGCCGTTCTGCGGCGCTCGAGGCCGCGGGCGACTGCGACTGCGGCTGCGCCACCGGAGGCATCGCCGTCGCCGTGGTCGGCGGAGCCGTTCCGGCAAACGTCACCGGATCGACCCAGGCGATCTGAGGACCGTTGCGCTGCATGCCCGCCCGCTCCAACGCCACCGCGTGCTGGCTCGCCTGCTGCGCCAACTCCGCCTCGCCCAGCCTGGTGTGGACCGCCACCAGGTTGCGGTACGTCGACGGATGAGGCGACAGCCGCACGCTGTGCAACAGTAGCGTGCGAGCGCTGCCGTAGTCGCCATGCCGCGCCAGCAGCACCCCCAGCTCGTTCGCCGCTCGAAAGTTGTTCCGGTCGGCCATCAGCGCCGCCTGGTGCAACACCATCGCTCGGGCGTCGTGCTCCATGCGGTCCGCCGGGCTCACCTCGCCGGCCGCCATCGCAAGTCGTGCCAGGCCATACAACGCGATCGAACTGCGGGCTTCGCCGGCCGCGGCGCCGGCCAACTGCTCCTGGGCATAAGAGTAATAGCGCTTCGCCGCCACCAGTGGCGAGATCGTGGCGCACTCCTCGGTGGATAAGATCTTCGAGCGGTGACCGCTCGCCAGCCGTACGACATCCACCGTCTTACCCGTCGGCCGCGCCCGTGCAAAGTCGTGACTTTCGTCCAAGGCATTCAGTCCTGCCACGAGTGCTCGCGAGTAGAACTGCGTTCCGTGCCGCTGGTCGTTCGCCTGGCAGATCAGCTCTAGCGCCGCGATGAACTCGCTACGCGCCAGGTACACCGCCTGCCGATCGGCCAGTCGAAAGCCCTCGCGAATCCGCTGCTCGGCCTGCTCCAGCACCGGCGGCATCTGCCCGCTGCCCGCGTGCGCATCGGCCCAAGGCAGTTGGCCACGCTCCTCGGGCAACGGTGCGATCTCCGTGGACAGACCCTCGTTCTGAAAGTCGGGCGGCGCAAGGATCTCCTCCAACGTGCGCGGCGCAGGGGAGGTTTCGACCGGCGCACGCGGCGAGTCGCCTTTCACCGGCGTGGGATCGACGATCGCCGGACCTGCCTCGTGCCTGCTGCGGGGCGGTGCTTCAGCGGACATCGCTTCGGCCGGTGGCGCCGGGCTGGACGATGGAACAAGGCCAACCTCGACCGGCACGGCGGGCGAAGCTGCTTCAACCGGTTGCAGCGCGGGCTCGATCGGCTGGCCTTCCGGCGAGTAGCCGGTTTCCGGTCCCCTCATCCGGCGTTCCAGCTCCAGCACCTCGTTTCGGAGGGAAGCCGCGGCGCCGGGCGTGGTCGGCGCCGCTTGTTCGAGCGAGGTGGGGGCGATCGCCCGCGAATCCGCGCGCCACGGACCCGGCGAAAGCGATTGCAGTTCGGCCAGCACCAGCGGCGCAGGGCTCGCCGCCGGCGGCTCCTCTTTCATGCCGCAACCAGTGCCCGCCACCACGGGGCCCAGCAGCAGCGCACAGGCGGCAAATGCAGAACGGTCCATCGCGTGTTGCCTTAGCTCCATCCATGACGTTTGCGCCGCCCGACTCCATTGTGCGGCACGTGCGTTATTTCACCGATCGACCGGCCGCGCATAGCGCCCCAAGCAAATTCGCGCTAGTGCAAGCATCCGGCACGCCGCGCCCCCGCCTATTCGGAAAAGAACGCGCCCGCCGCACCAACTCGTCGTCGCGAGCCGAACGAATCGCGCTTCCCGCGCGTTCGCTGCCACAAGCATCCGCGGACAAATCGGCACATCAGGCGCAACCGAACTCTCACCTCCGAGCGGCAGGGCTCGCGGTGAATAGGTTGGCTATGCGCCTCGGGCAAGAAGCCGCCCCAGGTGCGCCTCGACACAGCCGGCCAGAATGCCGGTGTTGTAACCGCCTTCGAGCACGCTGATCACGCGGCCAGCCGCAAACGCATCGGCCACGTCCAGTACCACGTCGGTCAGCGCGGCAAAGTCTTCCGTCTCCAGCCCCAACGAGCCGATGGGATCTTCCGCATGCGCGTCAAAACCGGCGCTGATCAACACCAACTCGGGCTGCATCCGCCCGGCGATCCTCTCAAGACCCGCGCGGAACTGGTCGAGATACCGCCCGCGCGACGTGCCAAACTCCAAGGGCAGGTTAAGCTTCGTGCCCAACGCATCGCCGGTGCCGGTCTCGTCGGCCCTGCCCGTGCCAGGATAAAACGGCCAGCGATGAACCGAGAAGAAACCGATCTGAGGATCGTCCCACGTCGAGGCCTGGGTACCGTTCCCATGATGGACGTCCCAATCGATGACGAGCACCCGTTCTAGGCCTAGCTCGCGCGTGGCCGTGCGTGCGGCCAGGGCCACATTATTCAACAGGCAAAAGCCCATCGCCGCGTCGTGCAGGGCGTGATGCCCCGGGGGCCGCACCAGACACAAAGCCTGTTTTTCGGGCCCCGCGAGCACGCGTTCCACGGCATCGCATGCCGCTCCGGCCGCCAACAGCGCCGCGTCGTACGAACGGCTGCTGCAAACCGTGTCCTCTTCGATCCGCCCTCCCCCGGCCACGCAAAACTGCCTGAGCCGAGCCACATAGCCCGGTTCGTGAACCCGCGCCAACCGTTCCGCGGAAATCGGTTTCCAAGCCGGACACGCACACTGCCGAGCCAACCCCGTCCGCTCAAGCTGGCGGGTAATAGCCAGCAACCGCTCGGGCCGCTCCGGATGCCCGCCGGTCTGATGCTCCAAGAAAGTGGAACTAGTATAAAGTAAGGGCATCAAAGCACTTAGAAATGGATTCCAGCCGGCCGAACAACCATCTCGCTAGCAACCGTCCAGAGAGAGCCCGCCTTCGCAGGGTGGTGTCCTAAGAGTGTGTTGCTGGAAGGGAATGCCTGTGTGGCACGCTCAG
>CAZRCI010000065.1:0-19806 GCA_964598535.1 uncultured Planctomycetaceae bacterium
GTTTTCGTCGCCTATCCAATCATAATCTAGGCGGCAAAAAGATCCGAACAGTCCGTGGATAAGGGAATATCGAGGTTCCCTCCAGCGACTCCACTTTGGGCATCCCGATGTGGCATTAGCGTTGATGACAGACACTCCGACGAGCAGAGGATTTGCGTGGCGTATGCAGGGGGCGAGCAAAGGCAAGTGGAGAAGGAAGCAAATAGAGCCACGAATCCGTTGACACACAATTGACACAGAATGGGCCATCCAACGGCACTGCGGTTGCCCTGCAAGTTCGCCGTCCATTGCAACGCAAGTCGAGTCGCGAGAGGGGATTCCAACGCAACTGTCCACCAAAAGCCACGCAAGAAGAACACGAAAAAGGAAAATTCAAATCCTGTCGCCCCGATTTTTACCATGCAACCGCAATGCAAGGGCCATCCAAGTGCCCTGGGGTTCGCACTTCCCAATTCTCTATTCCCCTGCTAAGTCCGCGAGCTTAAAGCAGGCTACGCCGAACTTCCAGCTCGTGTGCGAACGAAGAATATCGCCAGCGGCAGCGCGGCCAGCAGCATCAGGGCAAAACCGCCTGGCTCCGGCACAGTCACGCTGATTCGCATTAGTGACGCATCGGTCCAGCGATCGAAGCCTCCCCGTTGGGAACTGGTGAAGTAGACGTCGAATGTCTTGCCGGTGGTATTGGGAGATCCGTCGATGCCGACCAGGTTGGGATAGAACAATTCGCCGGAGCCGCCCGCCAAGAATTGCCGCGGGCCCCAATTCAAGCCATCGCTGGAAGAGGTCAAGTACAGGCTCACCTGGTGCACATTATCCTCAAGGTCCTTCGACTCGGCCACGGCCATCACATATTGATTCAGGTAGCTGTTGTAGCTGACCGAGGACCAGCGCGTGTTCGGATTGCCCGGTTCCAAGGGGGAAGAAAGACCACCGAGTCCTGGCTGGGAAAACGATCCGTTGTAGTATTTCTCAAACGGAGTCGATTGATTGGCCAGCGCGTTGGCGATCACGGTGCTTATTGGGGCCGCGGCGACGGCCGTGTTGCTCTGCGTGGCATCGGGCTCGTAATCGTGAAAATAGACGTAGAACTTTCCGTTGTTGACGGCGAACGTGCCGCCCCCCACGTCCACGGGGAAGCCCGCGGCTTGGGCCTTCGTGGCATTGGGTCTGAGGATCGGCCCGAGGTCGCGGAACTGGAGCTTATTGGCATCGGTCGAAATGGCGATGCCGATTTCACCGTAGAACTGGTACGACGTGGGGTTGTTGAATTCAGCGTGATAGAACAGCAACCGCCTACCAGACACCGGATCGTCGTATACTTGTCCGCCGGCCATGTAGTTGTACGAGCTCAAACGATTGGTGATCGTGACGTTCCGGATCGATCCGCCGGGGTTGTCCAAGGTGCCTGTGGTATAAATGCCCTGGCCACTGTTAGCGGCATAAAAGCCGTAAGTCGATCCGCTCGTGACGACGCCCAAATTGCCGTCGGGCCAGTAATTCAAACCCAGCGCGACACGCTGCTGCGCGGTATACACCACTTCTGGCGTACCGGCGACGAACGTCAGCGGCGAGACCTCGCCTGCCAAGCAGGTATTCGACCAAGCGATTCCCATCAGAAGTAAACAGCCGCAAACGCTTTTCATGATCGCCTCATCCCAGATGCAGTCTAGCAGTCTAATTGTGCAGATCGATTAACCGACAATTTGCAGACGGATTGGGCCAGGGGCCGATCCCGCTGCACATTGGCCACAACTATAACAACGCGTCCACCCCTCGTGTTCAGCGACTAGAGAAAAACATTGCCCTCTCTTTGCCATCATCGGATGCGGGTTGTTTTTTGGGACGGGGGAAACGGGCCGTTCGGGTGGTTTTTTCAGCCTCCGTCGCCGAGTACGCGCAAACTGTCGTCAAGCAAACCGGCATCAAGAAGATCAAGGAAGGACTAGAAAAGAATCTGACGGACATCAAGTTTGACGAGCTATCTAAAACCAAGGGGGGCGCCCTTGTGCTCACCGGCACAGGCAATGCGAAGAAGGCCGGCGTCGATGTCGATTTCGCAGCGGGCGTGTTTGACGCGGGCTCAGGCCAGCTTGCCGGGGCGGCCTTCGTCGTCGATTCCAAGATTGAGGATCACTACAAGGAGACAGTCCGCGGCATCTGCGAGCGCGGACGCTCTCGCCAAGGAAACCAGGACCTCGGCGCCCAAATAGCCGACGAACGCGCCGGCCCAGCCGTTGCCGTCCTCGGAATTTATTCCGAGGACGCGGCTGCGCGCGTTGCAGCGCCGGGTTCCTCGCCCCGCTTAAAGCTGGTTCTGCGCGATAGGTCCAGCGCATCCATCGCCAAGAATCCCCGCACCATCGAGGCAACGGAGGCGTTTCTCGGCTATAGTCCGCTTCAACACCTCCCGCTGGCCCGCATCTTGCTTGGCCCGGTCCAGGAGGGAGCTCTCGATATCGTCGACGAATGTTTTGCCAACCGAACGCGCTCTTGGGTACGAACGAGGCGTTCCTCCGTGGCCTGTAGAGCCCGTTCGGTGCCGCCAAACAACCGCTCAGAGACTCGTTCAACGCGGTTACCCGCCACCCAGAGAACAACCGTCAGGGCCAGGCAAACCGCGACTCCGAGGCAACCAACGACGATACCCAGCGCCCTAGCCAGCGAGATCGATTGCCGCATTGACTTCCTGCTCCCGCGCTTCCGAAACCTCGCAGCACAGTAGCTGACAGGGCCCCAGGGTAGCGACAAAAGGGTTTGGACCGTCCGGCTAGAGGTCGCCAAAAAGTGATTCCGACGAATTGGCAGAGGATTTTGTTGCAGTTGCCCATCTGGCACAAGTAGAATCGCGGACAGACTCATTGCAATACGACCCGGAAGTGCTTCGCACGCTGTTGGCAGGCTGAGTAACGGCAGCGAAGAACCGGGACTTCAAGGGCTCGAAATCCCCTGTGTGCCACGGGGGCGTAGCGAGTTCGCAGAAGAGATTCGAACTCGACGGAAGAATCGCATTCGCGAAGATTCATGCCAGGTGTGCGGCTTTTGCACACCGCAAATCCATTCTGTGATGTCGCGAGGGCGGACAATGTTCGTCGAACGTGTCGGTCATTCTTGTCGGTTGGCAATTGCGCTAGTTGCGCTCAGCGTCGTGTCGGCGACTGCAGGCTGCGGCGGTGCTGCCGCGCCAACGGCGGAACCGGCGGCGGTACCGAAAGTCACGACGACGGACGTCCTGCAGCAGGAAACGATTGACTTCGACGAGTACACAGGCCGGACCGAGGCCTCCGAAGCGGTCGAAGTCCGCGCCCGAGTGTTCGGGTATCTGAAGACGATCCAGTTTCAAGACGGCGACTTCGTCAAGGAAGGTCAAACGCTCTTCACCATCGAGCCGGATGAGTACGACGCCATCTACAAGCAATCGCTATCGAAGATTGGCCTCTGGGAATCCAAGGTTGAAGTCGCCAAGGCCAATCTGGCACGCCGAAAGACACTGTTGCCCGGAGGGACAATCACGCGCGAGGAGTACGATGAGTATGCGGCCGCGTACCGCGAAGCCGAGGCCGCACTGGCGGCCGCCAAGGCTGATGCCAACCGTACGGCGATCGATTTGAAGTACACGGTCGTCAAGGCCCCGATCAGCGGCCGCATCGATCGGGCCTTCGTGACCAAAGGGACGCTGCTGACCGGTGGGATCGCATCGGGGACTCTACTGACAAAGATCGTTCAAGAACAGCCGATGTACGTCTATTTCGACGTCGACGAGCGATCGCTTCTCCGCTACATGCATCAGCGTGATCAAACGCGAGAATCGGCTCCTGGCAGCCTGCGTAAACTCGGCATTGACTGCTACATCCGGCTGGCCGATGAGAAAGATTTCTCGCACCAGGGAAAGCTGGATTTCGTCGAGAGCGAAGTGACTTCTACCACCGGAACCGCTCGCTTGCGCGGCGAGTTTACCAACAAGGATCGGGATCTGGCGAGCGGCCTGTTCGTGCGTGTGCGGGTGCCCGCGAGCAAGCCGTATCCTGCGCTGCTGATTCCAGAACGGGCCCTGGCTACAGATCAGGACATAAAGTTTGTCTATGTCGTCGGAGGTGACGGCACTGCAACGCGACGCAATGTGGAGTTGGGCAAGCAGCGCGGCGACATGCGAATCGTGACTGCTGGACTTCAAGCCGGCGAACAGGTGATCACCAAAGGCCTCCAGCGAGTACGGCCGGGGCAAAAGGTGGAAGCCGAATTGGAACGGGCGAAGGTCGCCGCGGCACCGGTTACCCCCGTTGCCGCGACGACATCCCCGAAGACCCAGTCACAAGCTGCCAGACAGGAGCGGTAGCCGGCATGGCCAAGTTCTTTATCAACCGGCCCATCTTCGCGGCCGTCATTTCGGTGGTGATCACGCTGGCCGGCAGCATCGCTGTTGTGCTGCTGCCGGTGGCGCAATATCCCGAGATCACTCCGCCGACCGTGCAAGTGAACTGCACGTATCCGGGCGCCAGCGCCAAAGTCGTGGGAGAGACTGTCGCAGCCCCGATCGAACAGCAGGTGATCGGCGTCGAGAACATGCTCTACATGAGCTCGCAGTGCACCAACGACGGCGGTTACAACCTGACCGTGACGTTCGAGGTTGGCACGAATCTCGACATGGCACAGGTCCTCGTGCAGAACCGGGTGAACCTTGCGCTGCCAACGCTGCCAAACGAGGTGAAGCAAACGGGTGTGAGCGTCAAGAAGAAGTCGCCGAGCATTCTGCTGGTCGTGAACCTGATTTCACCTACGGGCAAATACGACCAGCTCTATTTGAGCAACTATGCCACGATTCGGCTTCGCGATGAGCTCGCACAAGTCAAAGGCGTGGGCGACGTGACCTACCTTGGTCAGCTCGACTACAGCATGCGGGCCTGGCTCGATCCCGATCGCATGTCGGCCCGAGATCTATCGGCGAGTGACGTCGTCAACGCGCTGCGCGAGCAGAATGTGCAAGTCGCTGCCGGCTCACTGGGCCGCCCTCCGGTACCGCAAGGCCAGGCATTTCAGTACACACTCAGCACCTTGGGGCGATTGATCGATCCTGAGCAATTCGGCAATATCGTCGTGAAAACTGGCGAAGATGGGCGACTGACTCGCCTGCGAGATCTCGTCACCGATGAGCGGCAGGAGGAAGATAGTCGCGTCATCGGCGGAATCCAACTCGGGGCTAAGAACGAGGACACTTCCTGCAATCTCGATGGCAAACCGTCCATCGGCCTGGCGATCTTTCAGCAGCCAGGATCCAACGCTCTCGACACGGCCGCCGGCGTGCGCTCGCGGATGGAGGAGCTCAAGCGCAGCTTCCCGCCCGACGTGGACTACGCGATTGTGTACGACACGACGCCTTTTATCCAAGAGTCCATCAAGGAGGTATTCAAAGCCCTGCGCGATGCAATCATCCTGGTTGCGATCGTGGTGCTGATCTTCTTGCAGTCGTGGCGAGCCACCATCATCCCGCTGATCGCGGTGCCGGTCGCCATCGTCGGCACCTTCGCGGTCATGCTGGCAATGGGGTTCAGCCTCAATAACCTGTCGCTGTTCGGCCTGGTGCTAGCGATCGGGATCGTCGTAGATGACGCGATCGTCGTGGTCGAGGCAGTCGAGCATCACTTGGAGCACGGCCTGTCGCCCAAGCAGGCGGCCGAGAAGGCGATGAGCGAGGTGTCGGGGCCGATCATTGCCATCTCGCTGGTCTTGATGTGCGTGTTCATCCCGTGCGCCTTCATCACGGGAATCACGGGGCAGTTTTTCCGCCAGTTCGCGTTGACGATTGCCGTGTCGACGTTCTTCTCCGCGGTCAACTCACTGACGCTCAGTCCGGCGCTTTGTGCCTTGCTACTTAAACCGAGGGAACAGCAGCGGGATCCCCTGTCGCGAGTGCTCAATCTGGGCCTCGGCTGGTTTTTCAAATTGTTCAACCGGGGATTCCAAACCACCTCGAATTTCTATGCCCGCGGCGTCGGCTTTTCGTTGCGTGTCAGCATCTTCGTCCTGGCGATCTACGCCGGCTTGTTATATCTCACTTACTTTGGCTTCACGCGCGTGCCGACCGGGTTTATCCCGTCGCAGGACAAGGGGTACTTGCTGGTCGACGTGCGACTTCCAGACTCGGCATCTTTGGAACGCACGCAAGAGGTAATGGCGCAGATCGAAAAGATTGCTCGAGGCGCCGCCGCAGAAAACGCGACAGAGGAACGCAGCAGCGGCATCCACGGCATCGCGCATACAATCGCGATCTCCGGGCAATCATTTGTGCAGAATGCCATCGGCTCGAACTATGGTTCGATCTACGTCATTCTTGACGAGTTTCATCACCGTCATGGCGTCGATCTGGGAGCCGATGCGATCGCGACCAAGCTCCGCTCAGAGTGCTATCGCGAGGTGCAAGAGGCGTCCGTCGCCGTCTTCGGCGCCCCGGCCGTCGACGGACTGGGCAACGCCGGTGGGTTCAAGGTAATGGTCCGCGACGTCGGCGATTTGGGACTCGATCTGCTGCAGGAAACCGCCGACGACCTGGCCGCCACAGGCAATGAGCAGCCCGGATTAGTCGGCCTTTACAGCGCGTTTCGCGCCCGCACACCGCAAATGTTTGTCGACGTCGATCGCGAACGTGCCAAGGCGATGGGAGTTGCGCTCGACCAGGTGTTCCTTACATTGCAGCTCTACCTGGGCGGCTTCTATACGAATGACTTCAACCAGTTTGGTCGCACGTGGCAGGTCAACCTGCAAGGAGATCCCAAGTCGCGATTGACGCCCGATCAGGTTCGCCAGCTTAAGGTGCGCAACGACAAGGGCGAGATGGTGCCGCTGGGGAGCGTGGCCGACATCCGCGAGACTGGCGGTCCGGCGCTCGTAGTTCGTTACAACGCCGTGACGGCAGCGGCGGTCAACGGAGGCTCTCTGCCTGGAGTAAGCTCGGGCACCGTCATAAAAACCGTCGAGGATGTCGCCGAACGAACCATGCCTGAGGGCATGAACATGCAGTGGACCGAGCTGACGCTGCTGCAGATCCGGGCCGGCAACACCGCGATCATCGTATTCGCTCTGGCAGTGGTGTTGGTCTTCCTGGTGCTGGCCGCTCAGTACGAGAGTCTCACTTTGCCATTCGCAGTAATCCTTGTGGTCCCAATGTGCCTGCTCAGTTCGACGATCGGGGTGGCGCTGGCCGGAATGGACATCAACATATTCGTGCAGATCGGCTTCATCGTGCTAGTCGGCCTGGCAAGCAAGAACGCCATTCTAATTGTCGAATTCGCCAAGGAACAGTCCGCCCGAGGCGTGACTCCTCGCGAAGCCACGATCGAAGCCTGTCGCCTTCGCTTGCGGCCGATCATCATGACGTCGCTGGCATTTATTCTCGGAGTTGTTCCGCTGGCGATTGCGGTAGGCGCTGGCGCGGAGATGCGCCGCGCCCTGGGCATCGCCGTGTTCTCGGGCATGCTGGGTGTAACGCTGTTCGGCATCCTGCTGACGCCAGTGTTTTACTACGTCGTCGTCCGGTTGCTGGGGCTGAAGGCTGCCAGAGTCTCTGCAAGCGAGCCACAAGTAGTGCCCACCACCAATGGAAGTGATGCGAGCGCCACCTCGGAGCATCAAGAGTTGTCGGCTGTATCCAGAAAAGGAGCCTAGCAATGGCGGAAGTGGACAATCTAATCAAGCGTATCGACGCCGAATTCGCGGCGCTCGATCAGCGCATCAAGCAAGCCCAGACCGAGAAAGTGGAAGAGCACCAGCAGCGTCAGACCCGACTCGCCGCTTTCGAAAAGCTGCTGGGCGAACTACCGGCTATCTGGCAGCCGCGGCTCGAAGCGCTCACTAAAAAGTTCGGCGACAAGGTTAAGGTGTCACCCACCATCACGTCCTCCGGCCGAGCAGCGACCTTTGACTTCCAGTCCCAACTGGCGCGCATTCAGCTCCGGCTGTCGGCGGCGACAGACCGCGACGTTCGCAAGTTGGTACTCGATTACAACCTCGATATCCTGCCGATTTTGATGCAATTCGATTCTCACAAACAGGCCGAGTGGCCGCTCGAGGCTATCGATCGGCAGGCGATCGGCAATTGGATCGACGATCGGTTGGTTGACTTCGTCAAGACATACCTGGCGCTGCACCAGAATGAATATTACCTGAAGGACCACATGGTCGAGGATCCGATTGCCGGAATTCGCTTCCCCAAGCTCGCAGCGGCCGCAACGCTAGAACGGGACGGTAAGACCTACTACTTCATCGGCGAAGAAACCCGGCGCGAGTTCGAAGCGAAACAATAGTGCGAGCGCCAAGTGAAAGGGCGAGTGCATGGGCCGAGGCAAGAAAGCAGAGCAAGATAATCCTGCTCGCGAAAAACTGAAGGGCAAGGAGTATGAACAGGCCCTCTTTGATCTGCACGTGGAACTCGTCAAGCTGCAAGAGTGGGTCAAGCACAAGGGGCTGAAGATCTGCGTCATCTTCGAAGGTCGAGACGGCGCTGGCAAGGGCGGCACGATCAAGGCCATCACCGAGCGAGTCAGCCCGCGGGTGTTTCGCGTGGTGGCGCTGCCGGCCCCCACCGAGCGCGAAAAGTCCCAAATGTACATCCAGCGCTACCTGCCGCACTTGCCGGCGGCCGGCGAGGTCGTGATCTTCGACCGTAGCTGGTACAACCGCGCGGGAGTCGAGCGGGTGATGGGGTTTTGCACCAAGGATCAAGTAAAGCGATTCCTGCAAGCGACGCCAAATGTTGAACGGGCCATTGTCGACTCGGGAGTTATTCTGCTGAAATATTGGCTCGAGGTCGGCCAGGAGGAGCAGACCCGCCGGCTGGAATCGCGCATTACCGATGGACGTAAGACCTGGAAGCTTTCGCCGATGGACCTTGAATCGTACGGACGGTGGTACGACTACTCGCGCGCTCGCGACGAGATGTTCGCCGCGACTGACACCGCCTGGGCACCCTGGTTCTTGATTCACTCGGACGACAAGAAGCGGGCTCGGCTGAACATCATTCGGCATCTGCTGAACAACATTCCGCACGACAAAGCGCCGCGAGAGAAGATCAAGCTGCCCAAGCGATCGAACAAAGGAGCTTACGACGACCTGGCGACGATTGAAGAACGAAAGTTCGTTCCAGAGGTTTATTGACCGCCAACATGCGCTAGACATAGTTCAGGTGTCCCATGAAATACATCGTCGAGATGCGGCTCAAGCCTGGCAGCACGAACCGGGCGCTTGACGCCTTCGAGCTGCGCGGTCCGAACCGCTCGCCGGGCGTAGCGTTGCGGGCAGCCTGGGTCGGCGTGGGGTCTGAGGTCGTATTCGCGTTGGTCGAAAGCGACGAGGAACGCCTGGTTCGCGAGGCAAGCTATTCCTGGGAAGATGTGGGGGATTCCGTCATTTATCCGGTCATCGAGATCGAGCAGTTCTAGTGGACCACAGCCGACTTGCCGAATGACAAGCGATCGCAATCTACTTTTCGGCGCGCTAGCGATGCAGGCCGGCCTGATCACCGCCGACCAGCTTGCCAAGGCGTGCTCGATCTGGTCGACACGCAAGACGTGCTCCCTGTCCGACGTCCTTTACGAGCAGGGATGGCTTCTTCCGCAGGATCAAGCACATCTCGATTATTTCATCGAGCGGACGTTGGCAAAGTTCAACGGTGACGTTCGAGAGAGCTTCGCCGGCTTTCCAGCAGCAATCCGCAGTGTGTTGGCAACTATCGGCGACGACACCATCGGGCAGGCCGGCGCCCAACAGACCATCGCGCACGAAGCAGGCGAGACCAGCGTGGCTTGGGCACCGAAAGCTGGCCAGCGCTATCAGTTGAACACACTGCACGCCGCCGGCGGGATCGGCGAAATCTGGCTGGCGCGGGACGCGGACCTGGAGCGAGATGTCGCCGTGAAGCGGCTACAGGCGCATTCGTCGGGCTCGGAAGTCACCAAGCTGCGGTTCCTGCGCGAAGCGCGGATCACGGGCCAACTCGATCATCCCGGCGTCGTGCCAATCTACGAGATCTGTCTCGACGAGTCGACAGAGCAACCTTACTACTCGATGCGATTCCTAAAGGGACGCACGCTCACCGAAGTAGTCAAGGAATATCATGACAAGCGAAAGCGGCAGGGCGGCGATCCGCAGGCCTTGCTCAATCTGCTGAGCGCGTTCTGTATCGTCTGCAACACGGTAGCCTACGCACATTCAAAAGGCATCATCCATCGCGATCTGAAGTGCGAGAACGTGATCATCGGCGACTATGGCGAAGTGGTGGTCATCGACTGGGGGTTGGCCAAGGAGGTCGGCAGCAAGGAGGTTCCGGAAGACAGTTCGGACCTGGGCCAGCATGCGTCGGCCAACCCCGCCGCGACGCTGGCCGGAAACATACTCGGGTCGCCCGCCTATATGGCCCCGGAGCAGGCCACCGGTCTGATTGATATGATCGGTCCGCGCACCGACGTCTACGGATTGTGCGCGGTTCTCTACGAGATTCTCAGCGGGCAGCCGCCATTCTCCGGATCCAATATGCTCGAGGTACTTACGAAAGTTGCCGATGTGCCGCCTCCTCGACCGAGCGATTTTGCTACTGGAATTCCGGAGGTTCTGGAAGAAATCTGCCTCAAGGGATTGGAAAAGTTGCCAAGTCGTCGGCATCGTTCTGCCGACAGCTTGGCAGCGGCTGTGCAATCCTGGGTGAGCGATCTGGCTGAGCGCCGCCAAGCCGAGGAAGAACGAGAGCGGTTCTTCGCCCTTTCGCTGGATTTGCTCGCGATCATTGGTGAGGACGGACTTCTCCGCCAGACAAGCCCAGCGTGGGAGCGACTGTTGGGCTATGAGCGACAGCAGTTGACCGGACGATCCGTTGTCGAGCTGATCCATCCGGACGACCGTGTCCACGCAAAACAGCGGCTCGATGTCACCACGCAGAGTGCCGACACATTTGAGGTCCGGGCGCTTCATCAAGATGGCAGCCATCGGTGGTTTTCCTGGAACATTACTCCAATAGCCAAAGAACGATGCGTGTACGTCGTTGGGCGCGACATCACCGAGTTGAAGCGGTCGCAGCGACTCTTTGAAGGAGTGCTGCAATCAGCCCCAGACGCTATGGTGCTCATCAATCCACAAGGCGCCATTGTTTTGGTCAATCGCCAGACGGAAAGCGTTTTTGGATACAATCAGGCCGAACTGATCGGGCAGTCGATCGAGTTGCTCGTACCGGAGGCCTACCGCGCACAACACCCCGCTCATGTTGCTCACTTCTTCGCCAACGCCACGGTTCGCCCGATGGGCGCCGGCCTTCCGTTGCGTGGGCGGCGCAAGAACGGCGAAGAGTTTCCGGTAGACATCGCACTCAGCCCGATCGACATTGATGATATCAGGCTGGTCGCGGCCTCGGTACGCGATATTTCAGACCGTACGTAGGGATAACGCTCGATCTCACTTATGCTCTTGCAATTATTCTTGGCTCTGTCGCTCGCCAGCCTGACGGTCGTTGTCCATGCGCTTGGCACGATGCGCGTCGTGATGCCAATAGCTGGTGCGCGCACGCGTTGGGAAGCGGACCCCGCTTCTACTCGCACCATGTTGCTGCTCATTCGAGTCGTCGGAGGTCTGTTGATCTTGCACCTATTGGAGATGGCGATCTGGGCTGGTGTATTTCGAGTGGCTGGGGTAATGCCAGATTTCGAATCGGCACTCTATTACTCGCTAGAGAGCTACACGACGGTTGGCTATGGCGACGTGGTCCCGGACGCGGCGTGGCGACTTGTCGGTCCGATCGAGGCGGCCGTCGGCATCTTGATGTTCGGCTGGTCGACGGGATTTATTGTCGCAGTGCTACAGCGCATCTATGGCCGCCGCCCGGAATAGGCGGCACGGTTTTGGCCGGATGGACCTCGTGACGGAATGGGGCCACTCTCCGAGGAGAGGCTTGTCTGAACAACAAGCAGGTCGGAATGCCAGCTTTCCGCGAACTATACTTTAGAGTGTTTTTCCTGGCGTTTGCGAGGTAGCAGCATGCCACGTCTTGGACTCGCGCTTTCCGGCGGTGGATTTCGCGCAACCATCTACCATCTAGGCGTCGTTCGCTATCTGAAGGATGCGGGACAGCTCCAGCATGTCACCGACATCGCCTCGGTTTCCGGCGGCAGCATCTTGGCCGCACACCTGGTGCTCAACTGGGAAAGGTACTGCGGCGACGATAAGAGCTTCGATGAAGCGGCCTCCGAGATCGTGCGGTTCGTCAAGTACGATGTCCGGAATCACATCATCCGGCGTCTTCCTATGCAGTTTCCGCTACGTGTGTTGGCGAAACTCGGTCGTCGCCAGGTGCGAAGTCTGACGCCAAACGCGATACTCGAACACTACTATCGGAAGTTGCTCTATGGCGACCGGTGTCTTTACGAGTTGCCTGAGCAGCCGCTCCTGCACATCCTGGCGACTAACGTCAGCAACGGCGGGCTCTCGGTATTCAATCGCAATGGGCTGTTCATTCAAGAACGGCAGGCCTCTGGGAGCACCGCGTTTCAGCACGTGCCCGGACAACTGGCAAGCCTCCCCAGGGTCGTGGGCGCCTCATCGGCATTTCCCGGCCTCTTTCCGCCGGTCGAGATCACCGCGGCGGACCTCGGCGTGCGCGAAGGTCAGTACCCCACGCAATGGTTCACGGATGGGGGCGTTTACGACAACCTCAGTATGCGGGCGTTCTCCTGGTTGGGACTGCAAGGGGCGCAGTTTGACCAAATCCTGGTCAGCGATGCGGGCAAGCCGTTTCAAATTCTAAGCGATGCCGCGCTGGGGGTCTTTGGTCAATCCATGCGCGCAACGGACATTCTCTGGGACCGTGTTTGGCAGCTAGAGCGAGAGAACTTTGGCCACCAACCTGGCTTCGTTTTCCTGCCGATCACCGCGAAAGTTGAACTGTCCGAAGATCCCACGGCCCTACATCCGGTCGTGCAAGCCGAGGTGCAGTCGATCCGAACCGACCTGGATCGATTCTCTACGGCCGAGATCAACGCCCTTGCGCAGCACGGCTACGAAGTGGCTCGCAAGGTTTGCCGTCAGACGCTCGCTGACACCAATTGCGAGCCAGTCCAACCACCGTGGATGCCGATTCCGCTCGAAAAAGATACGGCCCGTAGCCCATCTGAATCGACGTCGTCCGAACCGTCGGCGGCCACAAGAATCGCGAGGGAGCTTCGCACGTCAAGCCGCCGCCGCACCTGGTCGACGCTGCTCGACCCGCGCGATTGGCCGAGTTACGTCTATGTGCTGGCCGCGCTCCTGTTGTTCGTCTACTTGCCCTTGCAGGTGTACCAGCTTTACCGCAAATCTCAAATGCAAGCGACTGTCATCGATGCGATTGCCAGCGGCGATCCCGACTTCCGCCAGGTTCTCGATTTACTCGACAAGGATCCGACGCCCGGCTGGACGGGCATCGTCGTGGGCGAGAAATCCGAACCAACCGAACTCGACTACTCGGGCTTGGAGATACTCACGCATAGCCGAATGCTTGACCTGCGAAAGTGGAATCCGGACGAAGAGACGCCAGATCGCCAGGGACGCGTGCTGCTTCGCGATCGAGTCACCTTCAAACTCGTCGATCAGGCCTCAAAACGCGGGCGAGTCACGTTCCGCAACGTGCTACCGCTGGAGAACGTCGAGTTTCGTCAGCCAAAGGGGCGGGTACAGGCGGTCGTCCGCAAAGTGCCAAAGGCCATTGATGGACACGGGACCGCGTATGAAATCGAATACGATCTGGCTGCAATTCCGTTCGGCGAAACGGTGACGGTCGAGATCGCCGTGCTAGCCCGGCTGCCAGTGCTGATGTCGGGTCGTGCGCCGTTTGTCATCCAGTGCAAAACCGACATGCTTTCCATGTGGATGCTTTTCCCCGAGGGAAGACCCTACCGCACCTATAGTCTGGTGCGGTATCCCGCCGACAAGAGCGCTCCGCCCCAAATGATGGATCCGCGAAACACCATCGACCACCCTTACGGCTCCTTGATTGGCTGGTCGGTAGTGAACCCTCAAGTGGGAACCGTCTACGAATGCCGCTGGATAAGCGAGTAGCCATGCCGACCGACTTAGAACAAGTAGATCGCGTCGAAGCCGAGTAAGAGCTGGTAGTTCTTCGCGCCGTCGTCGTACGGCCCGATGACTTGATCACCATTGAACCAATCCGCACGAATCTCGGGGCGCAGCGTGAAGTTGTCGCTCGGCGCCCAGTTCAAGCCAGCCGTCAACGAGTAGAAGTTACCGACGAACGGCGGCTTGTTGGGATTGCTCGGACGATTCAAACCGACGCGCGTGCCGTCTTCATCGCGAAACCACTCGAACCGCAGCCCGGAACGCCAGCACTCGTTGATGCGATAGTAAAGATACTGGTCGATACCGTACCAGTAGGCCGTTGCGCCGGTGATCGTCCCCTCTGCCTGGCTGCCAAACCACTGGTGGAAGACATACTCCCACCGATCCGCCGGCTGCAAATCGATGAGCCAGCTATACCGGGTGCGGTTGGCGAAGGCCGGAGTGATGCCCGGCAGCCCCGCGTCGTTGTTGAATTCGTTGCCTGTGATGACGGCGAACTGCGTCCACCACTGGTCGCTCGTGTATTTGAGAAGACCGATCTCGGACAACGTGTCCGACGTGCGATCGAGCGCGTTCCAGCCGTTGACCAGGCCCAATTGCGCCGACCATCGATCAGACAGTTGCGCCGTCGCCAGGGCGCCCCAGTGCGTGAACGGGCCCGCGAACTGATAGCTGTATGCCTTGGTGTAGAAGAAGTTGTTCGGAGCGGGCACGCCTTCGTACCCGATCGGTGTATAAAAGTGGCCCGCCTTGACCGACACGACGCCGTTGCCAATCTCGCCGTAAGCCTGCGGAATCGCGAGGCCATAGTATTCCGGATTCCAGTGAGGGGCTCCACTTGGGCGAAGCTCGAAGCCGGAGGACTGCGCCAGAAAAAAGTCTTCACCGTACAAGAGGTCAATTCGTCCGCCCGTCCCCCAAGTGCCGTCCGTCGGCACCAGACGCTCGGCGATGAGGTAACCCTGATTGAACATCGCCTCGTTGCTGCGATCGATGGCATTGTATGGACCGTTAAACTTACTTGACGGACTTGCCGTGTTGCCCATCAGGCCTGCATCGAGCCAGCCACGAATCGTCCAGGGTCGGCAGTCACCACAACCTCCCTGAAGTAGATCACCGCAGAAGTCGCCGCAGAGACCGTTGTTGTTGATGCCCAGGATCGAACCGGTTTGATATTGGCCGCTCGATTCGCTCGTCTCACCAGAAGGATCTTCGATCTCCGATGCTTCTGCGTCCTCACCGCTCTCCGACAGAAGCTGCCAGGAGCTTTTCTCAGCGCCGATCGCCAGAGACGGAAGGGCCAAGAGAGACATCGTGGCGGCAACCAACACTTTGCGCAGCACGACGGCTCGAGGTAGAACCCCGCTCATAAGTTTCGCTCCAGTTCGTCCAGCGGCTTCGTTGATTGGTAGGAAGCGCGATAAGCACCGGTACGTTCATTGGGAACCGAACCGAGTGATTGTGGCGATCGGGGCCGCTGATATTAATCTGCTTATCGACGGTTGATGGCCCGACCTGACCTACTTTTGGGCGCGTTAAGACCGCGCGGACCCAGGATCATCGCGCCAAGTAGCACGATGTGCAAGGTTCCGTACCGCCCGAGACGCTAGTTCTTCCCTGGAGTACCCAGGCGTTATAGCTATTAAGCACAAGCCGTAGAGCAAGCAGGAGCAAAGCTTGTTTCACCAGCTTTGCCGGCTCGATCGAACCGGGAGAGATGCACATTCGTGCATTTGGGAGCGTGCCAGCAGGCGCACGGTCGATCTAACAAAGGCAGCGAGCCGAACCCGCCGGTTCGGCTCGCTGACCACTTAGTGGATCGCCTTTATTGCTTTGGTTCCGGGATGCGAACCATCAGCCACTGCTGCGTCTGGCCGTCGGCAAAGTGGACCAGTGCCGGCGACGTATCCTGCGTGAGGTTCGACAGCCCGGTCTCCATAATGGGGCGTTCCTGATCAACGACGCCCCACGCGACGCGCTGACTTTGCTTGTCGGCCATGCCTTCCAGTGATTGAACCTTGCCTGTAAGCGTGTTCTTCAGCGTGCCCGAAATGACGCCTTGCTTGCTGATCGCCAGTTGCATGTACAGAGACGGGTCCGCGCCGGTGGCCTGACCGTCCTGCGTAAGGGCAAATACGCCCAGCGGCAACCAGTCCGATTTCTCGGGAGTTTCGCTAGGAGCGCTGCTGGCAATTGTTGCGGCTTGCTCCGCGTACTCTTCGGTCGTCGCGATTGGCTGGTCGCCAGAGTACACCTGGTCGTCCGCGTAATAGACATCCTCACCGTAGCCATACGAAGTTGGTTCGCCGCTGTAGCCGCACCAACTTCCCACCGAGTCCCACGTCGCCCAGGCGAAGGGGCGGGTAATCGCCCAGGCCGTCCAGCCCGGGTTCTCCTGCCAGAAGTTGCCAGGATTGTTCTGTTCATACTGGTTGCGAACTTCATCGCGACGTTGGTCGCGGTCGCCTTGGCGCTCGCCGCGGTTCTCAATTCGCTCGGGACGATTCTGGGCGAGATTGTCACCCGGTGTTCCGGGCCGACCGGCGTCTCCGCCGATCCGGCCGGCAGCAGCCGCCCCGACGGCAGCGCCACCCGCAGCTCCCGCAGCGACTTTTCCGCCGCCTTGGAGAAAATCGGCTGCCGCGCCGCCCGCCCGACCGGCAGCAGCGGCACCGCCTGCCCCCACTGCTCCAGTCGCAGGTCCAGGAACATCCAGGAAGCTGTTAAGTTGGCCGGAAGTTGGCCGCGCACCCTGAGCGCGGTTCGCTACGCCTGCGCCCGCCGCTGGGCGTTGCCCGGCGGCGGCGCCACCTGGCCGAGCTGCGCCTTGCCCGGTAGCGGGACGCGCTGCCGCAGGTCGCGCCGCAGCAGCCTGCCCACCCGCTGGCCGAGCGGCAGCCTGCCCACCGGCTGGTCGGGCGCTCGGACTGCTCGGACGAGCTCCGCCGCTTGGGCGAGACCCGCCGCCCGAGGGCGAGAACCCTCCGCCAGAGCGCGAGCCGCCACCTCCGCTACGCCCGCCCCCGCCGCCACCCCCACGCCCTCCGCCTCCGCGGGCGAGAAGCTCCGATTCCATGGCGAAAGTAAGCATCCCAACCGCCACTACGAATGCTAATAGTCGTTTCATTGCCGCACCTGACTTGTTTACGTGTTTGTGTTGTTTCGAACGGGTTTAGCGACGAACGATCTTGATCTCATCCAGGTTTGGCAGGAGTTCGTCGCCGGCCGTACGCTCGATTGTCTGCCAGGTGAACGCGTTGGCATCGATCGGTTTCATCACATTGGTCATCGTTGCCGCGCGGCCATCGGGAAGCGTGCCGCGATTGCGCAGAAACCAGCGTCCGCCTTTCTGTTGCCAGGTTGCTTCCGCGAAGGCGCCGTTGGAGTCGAAGGTCCACGAGCGAATGGTTTTCGTCCCCGGATCCCAGCCAATCACCTGCATGCCCGACGTGACGCTGCCGTCGATCGAGATCTTGAAGGCGCGAGTCAAGAAGTTCTGGTTCTTTGTCCAATTGCAATCGAGTTCGACCTCGGCGTTGTCGGCAGCGCTCGTCCACTGGCCGACCATCCATTCCAGATCCTTGAGATGGCCGTAATTAGACGGCACGCTCTCGTTCGCCTTGTCGGTCACGCGATCGAGCAGCCATTTTCCATCTCGTTTTACGTACACCGCCGCATAATCCACTTCCTCCGGCTCTGCCTTCGGAATCAGGAGCCTGGTCGTGCCATGTTCGACGGCAACGTTCGGCGAGACGAACTGGATCGACTCGACATTCACCTCCAGCTTGCGCGCCGGCTGCTCCTTCAGCAGTGCGGCGAATTGTTCGGCGATGGCAGCTCGCCCCACAACTTCTTCGCCCGTGACTCGATTGAGATAAACAGCGTCGGGCGACCAATGCTCGGCGAGCGACTTCGCGTCGCCACGGTTGAAGGCCTCGACATACGAAGAGACCATCTTGCGGATGTCTGCCTCGTTCGCAGACAGGCCACCTGGCAGCTGAGCATACGAGCCGGTCGCTCCGGCAATTCCAAGAATCATCGAAAGTAGTGAAATGCGTCTCATGGCTTACGCTCCCTGACGAGGAGATGGGGCGGTCGACTTGCCAACTGCTGTCAGAAAAGACGAACCGGACGCAGACATCCGGCAGCAGTCGGTCTCGAAAGTATTGCAGCCCGCGGGATAAAGAGCAACGAAATTGCCAGCTCAAATTACCGGCATTGTGCTGGCAAGTGATCGGCCGTTGACGATACGATATTCAGAGTACCCCCACCGCCGACTCCGATAAAATTACCGAACTCGAACCGCGTGGCTCGGGCACGTTTGGAGATAGTAGATGAACTGGCTCCTGGTGTTCGTTCCGATTACGATCGCCCTGGAGCATTTCGCGCCGGCGCAGAGCCTGTGGATATTCATTTCCGCAGCACTGGCCATCATCCCGTTGGCGGCTTGGCTGGGCCAAGCCACCGAGCAGATCGCCGAACGGACAGGCGAAGGCATCGGCGGCCTGCTCAACGCCACTTTTGGTAACGCGGCGGAGTTGATCATTGCCATGGCGGCCTTACGGGCCGGCTTGTATGACGTGGTCAAAGCATCGCTCGCCGGCTCGATCATTGGGAACATACTGCTGGTGCTCGGAGCGGCCATGCTCGCCGGTGGCATCGGCCGCGACGAACAGCGCTACAATTCGGCCGCCGCGCGATCTCAGGCGACGATGCTCACGCTGGCCGTCATTGCGCTGATCCTCCCAGCGGCTTACCGTCTGGCCGCCGGTGAGGCCGTTTCGCCCGAACTGGGTAAAATCAGCGTCTGGATCTCGCTGGTGCTAATTGCAGTCTATGTTGCGTATCTCGTGTTCTCGCTCGTGACAAACCGCAAACTATTCTCGGGCACTGACTCGGAAGTGCAGGTCGAACCAGCCACTGTAACCTGGAGTGTTGGCCGAGCGTCGCTGGTCCTGGCGGCAGCCACGGCCGGGATTGCCTGGATGAGCGAGATTCTGGTGGGGGCGATTGAACCCGCCGCGGCTAGGTTGGGACTCAACGATCTATTTGTAGGAGTCTTTGTCGTAGCCATTCTCGGCAATGCCGCCGAGCATACGACCGCGATTGTCGCGGCCATGAAGAACCGCATGGACTTGGCCCTGGCCATTGCCATCGGTTCTAGCGTACAGGTGGCGATGTTCGTGGCGCCACTGCTGGTGCTGCTGAGCTATTTCCTCGGCCCCGCGCCGATGGATCTGGCCTTCTCGGGAGGACTGGTGCTCTCCGTGACGCTGGCCGTTTGGATTACTGGTCAAGTCGCTGGCGATGGCCGCTCCGACTGGCTGCGCGGCGTGCAACTGCTGGCGGTGTACCTCATTCTCGCGCTCGTGTTCCTTTTCGCGACAGGGCCTAGCGTGCCGTGACCGACGCGCCCACAACCGAAGACTGCCTTCGACACGACGGTAAAGAAGGCTGTTCGGCGACGCTACGACTCGACCGGTGACAGCCGAAGGTGTTTATTCCGCGCGCCAGCACTACCAGGAAGTGACTCGAATCCGTTGACACGAATCTGACACAGGATGGGCCATGTTAAACCCACTTCGTCGCCCTGTGACTGCCGTGGTATGTGGGATGCAAGTCGGTCTTAAGGCAGTTGGAAATCTCACAATGCCCTAAATGTCCACTGTGTTTGCCCTGCAAATGCCACACGCCAAACTGAAACTTCAAATCCTGTCGCCCCGA
>CAZRCI010000066.1:0-19535 GCA_964598535.1 uncultured Planctomycetaceae bacterium
TCCAGGTCCACTTGGCCGTGCCCGTGCAGACCGGCGCGAACGTGGTGGTGGTCGTCGATGAGGGGAACGCCGTGGTGGTTGTGGAGCCGGATCCGCTCCCTCCACTCGATGCACTGTCGGGGACTTCGCAAACGTACTTGCCGCTGGGGTCCGCATGGATCAGCAGGTAACGCTCTCCCGGGGCTTCGAGCGGCGGAATTGCCACGGGGCGAATGTTGTGGACAAGCGCGCGGGCATGCTCGTCGCCATCCATGATCGGATCGAGCTTTCCCGCGCCGTCGAGCGAGAATAAGCAGCACTCGGTCTTGCCAGGCACGTCGCCCGCGCGCGCCGGGATGCCCTCTCCGCACGGCGGCACGGCCACGAGCGTGGCCTGCGGCACGGGGCGCAGCTCCCAGCCCGTGCCAATCCAGATCAGATGTGCCCATTGATCGGTGGGAATGACGCCGCCCCGGTTGCGGGCGGACGGCAGCGTGGTGAATCCAGCGTCGGCTTCGGAGCCGGCCGCGCCGACGTAGACCCGATAGGCCGAGGATGAGGTTCCACCGGGAATCGCGGCGGTCGTCTTTACCAACAGACGATCAACCGCGTGGCACTCGACACGCGCGATCTGGTGGTCTCCGTCGACGAGCCCTTGGACCGTGCAGCCGGGAAAATGGCGGGAAAGCTGCCATTGGCCGGGCTTGATTCCCCAGGCTTCGCCGGCGGCGAGTTCGACGCTATCATCCAACAGCGCGCGCACGTCGGAGCCGCGCTGGCAGGCGCCGCGGCGGCCGATGCCGACCTCTTGCGGCCCGTTGATCGCAAGCTGCCGGCGCAGCGTCGTATCGGGCTTGCCGCACTGGAGAAAGGCCACGCCGTTTTCGAACGAAATGCCCAGCACGGTCATCACCGCGAACGCGGGGACGACCTCGTCGGACATATTGCGAAACGGCACCGGCCGCGTAAGCGTCTGGGGATTGTCGTGATTCATCGGGCGGCTCTCCGGGCGGCTGCTTCGCGGCGAGTGGCGCGGCCGCCAAGGCCGCCACGCGCGCGGCGAGCTTGGGCAATCGCGCCACGAGTCATTTCTGAATACCGGCGCTCGCCGTGGCTCGTGGCGATGTGCGAGGGCTCGCTTCCCCGGGCAATCGTGGTCATGGCCCCTGCCCCTCCGACCGAATAGGTGATTTGCTGAATGACGCCGTCGAGATTGAGCGGATGCAAGCCCGCCACCTGCACCTGCCGTGGCTCGGGCTGCGCGTACTCGTCGATCGCGGAATCGATGTAATGATCGGCCGCGGCGTTGACCTCGTCGGCCGTGCTGCTGACGCTCGAAACCACGCGAGGATCCGTCGTGCTCGTGGTTTCGAGCGCATAGGTGGCGGGATCGTAGGTGGGCACATGCGAGACAACGAGCTCCTCGCGGCGTATGTACTGGGGGCTTGTGCCCAGCGAGCCGCCGGTCGAACGCTCGTGGACGTGCCGCACGAGCGACAGTGTCTCGGCGTCGCGCACCTGGCACTTCGTGCGCAGCACGAGCTGCGCGGGCGCGGGCGTGACCTTGGCCTCCGAGGGCGTGGCGTTGCGATATACCGGCTCGCTGAAGATCACCAGTCCGCGCGCCATGTCGAGCGTGAAACCGCGGTTGTAAAACGGCGATTTGTAAGTTCCCTCGGCGCCAGCGGCCGGCGGCGAGTTGCCCTGCGCGGTGAGCGCGACGGCGGTGTTCGCCTGTTCGTCGAGGCCCGGATACCAGACGCCGAACACCGACGCCGGTAGTGGCGCGGCGTCGTGATTCTCGACGGCGGTGACCACTTGTTCCTCGAACAAGGGCAAGACCTGCTCGAGCCGCGTGATCAGACCGCCGTCGGGACCGTCGTAGCCGGGAACTTTCACCGGCAGCTTGATGCGGTAATAGCGAAAGACGCTCTTGGTGGCCAGCGAGCGCAAGCCCGTCACGTCGTCCTCCGACTCATTGTTCGAGAGATCGAAGAACAGCGGCAGATCGACCGTGCTCCAACCGCCGGGCGGCTTGTAGCTGAGCTCGGCGAGCGGTTTGAGCGTGTCGCTCGGATCGCCGCCGGAGGTCTGGTCGCGATCGAGGCCAACCGCTTCCAAGGGAAAGTCGACCTGAAAATAGCTGGGGCCGCACACCACGGCGACCGCGTCGGGCTTTTCGGGCGGATCGATCGTGAGGCTATCCTCGAGCAGTTGTTCGGTGGGCAAGCTCGCGCCGCTGCCGACGCGGACGATACTCACCGTGTTGTCGATCCGCAGCACGACGCGGCAACCGAGATTCTCGCACAGCTCGGCCAACGCCTCGGCCGGGTTGTCGAAGTCGTGCTCGACGGGCGGTCGGGTGTCGTTCGGCAAAGCCGAGACGTCGTAGCCGACTTCGCCCATCGCTTCGAGATACAGCTCGGCGAGCTCGCGCGGCGTGCGCTCGGTGTCGGCGACAAGTCCCGAGCCCGAGAATCCCACCGGGTCGCCGTTCTGTAACGTGGCGTTCTCGCGCCACACGTTATAGCGTCCGGAGATTTGACCGAAGCGCCATTTCCAACGGCGGTCGAGCAGCGTGAGGTGCCAGAATTCTCCGCCCTCGTTCCGCTCGTAACTGCCCTGATCGACCTTGCAATCCGGAAAATTGATGGTCGTGGAATCGATGAAGAACGAAAGCATTCCGGTTTCGGAAATGGCGCCCGGTTGCGGCGCCATCGTGATCCGCGCGGTGCTCGGCGAAATGCCATGCCCCAGCGTGATCGAGGCCGACATGATCTGGGTGATGCCGGGAAACGTGGCGAGTCCTTGAGGAGTGCTCATGCGCGTGTTGTTGCTATGGCAAGAAAATTACGAATGGTTATTCCGGCCAGCTCGTGGGCAGCCCCACGAGCGGCGTGGCCGACTCGAATTGATAGGACCAGGTGACGCGATACTCACTGAACGTCGTGTTCGCGCCGGTACCCATGCGTTTGGGAAGTTCGTAATGCACCTCGCGCAGATGCACGTGCTCGGCCGAGGGCCAGAGCGGCGAGGCCGGCACGGGATAGGTCAACTGCCCGATAGCTTCGCCCGATTGCGTGGCGCGGTACGGAGTCGATTGTTTGAGAAGCTGCTTGATCGGCAGCCCGTTGATGGGTTGCAGGAAGGCGAATTGCGGGCCGCCGCCGGTGAAGTTCAAGCGTTCGTGCCAGGCGATGAGCGAGGCGTCGGCGTCGATCAGTTCGGCTTCGAGCGCGATCGTGTAAGTGCGAAACGTGGAATACTCGGCGCCCTTACCCTGCGGAAAGCTGGGCGGCGCGACCACGCGCACGCCGCCGTTGGTGGCGGAGCCGGTGATCTGATGCGTCGAGGGCGTGTCGTCATCAAAGTAAAATCCCACGTCCTCGCCTTGCACCGAGTAGGCCGCGACGAGTTCTTCGATGGCCTCGCTGAGAGCGGCCGGCGTGGCGGCTTGCAGACGGCCCTGCAAGTCCCAACGTTCGCGCACCCCGCGCGCAATGCCGGCATCGCTGAAGAGCCCCTGCTTGGTGATCGCGACCGCCACCTCGCCCGAGGCATGCCGGTAGTCGCCGTACTTGAGATACATGGCTGCTCCCCTAGAAGAATCGAGTGCGTTACGGCGTGGCGTCGTGGACGACCGCCACCTCGGGCGTCGCGCCGACGCGGCGGGCGACCATTTCCAGATTCAGCAGCAGCTCGCTGCGTCCGGGAACGTTCGGACTGCGGTCGGGAACCTGCAACGTGGCGAAGTTGAACGCGGTGCTGTAGCCGGTTGGCGGAGTGCCCCCCAAGGCGTTCGTCAATTGCAAGACGCCGGCTGACCCCGCCAGTGCCTGGGCATAGAGAGCCACGGTTTCCGGGGCCCAGGCATGTACCGTACGAAGCGTCACCGTGCGGTCGCCTTCGGGCGCGTTGACGATCGTGATGGAGTTCATGAAGCGGTCGGTAATAAGGCCGTTGTCGATCGTGAGCTCGAATTCGCGCACTTCGCGGGCGGCCGAAGCGAGCGTGAGCTCGAGGTCCGAAAAGATATAAGGCGGCGCGATGCTGGACGTGAGCGAAGGAAACGTGCCGGCCGCGGCCACGGCTTCGCTCTGCGCGACCAGGTCGAGCACGAGCCGCAGGAGCCCGCCCTGCATGCCGGAAAGCGTGGCTCGGTTCACCTTGCAACCGGCATAGGTGAACACCTTCGCCACGCGATCGACGACCAGCGTGAAGCTGGGCAGCGTTTCGGCAAGGTTATAGTTGTTGCCATCGGCCGCGGCGCCCAGGATGCGCGGCAACCAGATGGCCAGGTCCTGCGGCGTGGGCTCGAGCACGAGTTGTCCGCTCACGGTATACGGCCCCGTGCGGGCGTCGTTGGCCTGGTGGCTGCGCGTGCCTCGCAGGCCGGCGCGTTCGACGATCATGCCGCGTTTGACGATGCTTTCGCTGACGAAAACAAAGGCCTGATCGACCGTGACGGCGGCGCCATAGACGGATTCGTTCTTGGTGCCCAGGCGAGCCTGATGCCCCATCGAGGCGGTTGTCGGTGCCATGCTATTCCTCGCTGTGTGCTAGAAAAATGGTTAGAATCCGCGCGGTTCGCGACTGGTGAAGCGCAGCCGGATGGCGGTGGTCATCAGTTCGTGTTTCCAGGCGCCCTCATGCGGACCGTCGGTGGGCTCGACGGCCGAGTTGATCACCTCCGGCACGCCGGGAAGTCGCTGATTGCGAAACACGCGGGCGATCTGTTGCCGCCAGAGCAGATGGCGGTCGAGATTCGCAGCGAGCGTGGGCTCCTGGTTGTCGCGGTCGAAAATGGATACCTGGACGTCGTAATGCACGTCGTCCGTGCCATTCGTGCCGGCGTCGGCGGGCATCGCCGCGCGCTGGGGAGAAATAACGATCGCCGGCAGCCCGGCGGCGGCGGACAAATTGCGGCCCGCCGGTACTTTTTCGATCAGGACGCGCTCGCTGGAGACGCCTTCCAACTCGAGCAAACGGATGCGCGCCTGCACGGCCGAAAGACAACGGGTATGAATCGATTCGAGGCCATCGGTAACAATGAAGTAGGTGACGGCCGAGGTAACTTGCGCGGCGTTAACCGTCGCAACCGCATACGCCAGGTAATGCCCCGGAACGAGCGAAAGGGTCAGTTCTCCCGACGCGTCGAACATGCCCGCGGTGGTCCACGACTCGGTGCCCAGATCTCCGGAGAACGCGCGCACGTGCAGGACGGCGTGCGCCTCGGGATCCAGGTCGGCCAGGCTGAATGTCGCCCCGCTGCCGTCGCCGTGATCGGCAATCGTCAGTAGCGGCGGTAGAACGTATTCGATCTCCAATTCCGGCCACCTTTCCGGCTCCTCGGCATTGGCCGAATCGATGGAGAGATACTCGCCGCCCGATTGCTCTCTGCCCAAGACGAGGAGATCCAGTAGGCCATCGCGAAAGAGGATCGCATCGGTGGCAAGACTCGCCAGATTGGGAAACACCAACTTCGAGTCGGCTTGATCGATGCTGGTTTCAGCCATCAACGACGGGTCGAAATCTCCGCCCGGCGTCGTCCAATCGTCGGCGCCGTTGTACCGGTTCCAAGTAACACCTAGTTCCGTCCAATCGTGGCGAGCCACGCGGTGGGCGCGAAAAATCGTTCCATTTGGATAAGCCCCGCCCAACTTTGTGATCGTCAACCGGACCGCCAGGATCGCGCTGCGCGGCGGCACGCCGCTCAGATCGAAGCGTGCGATGTACCGGCAGTGCATCAGGCCTTTGACGAACGTCGTCGAGCCGAGAAAATGCCCCAACTGGTCGCCAAGATTGGCCGAGGCATACGAGCCGCTGCTGTACATCGCGGAGTCGGCGACCGGCGGCATGCTAAGCAAGTGCGTCATGCGTCACCTCCCAGCCGCGCCGAGAGCGCGGCCAGCAGCACGTCGAGTTTGCAACTCGCCCGCAGAATGCGCGGCACGCGTTCCGAATCCTGTACATCCGCCGGCAACGGCTCGAAGCCGATCGTCTCGTAGGCAATGACGCCCAGGGCGTCCATCCGGGCCCGTTCGGTGGTGGCGGCGACGCCCAGCTCGGCAAAGCCGTGCGTCAGCGAATGCTCCGCCGCCCACACGCAATAGAATGCCATCAGGCGGTAGTAAACGAGTTCGTCCGCGGCGGCGAGCGCCACGAGCCAGGCCTCTTCTCCAGCGACGCACCACAAGCCGAAGCCAACGGCAGCATCGCCTTCTCGGGCGAGATAGATCGAGACGCCCGAGACCAGAAGCTGCGCTATATAAAGGTCGTCTACCTCGTCGGCCGAGCTCCAGCACGAGGAGCTGTCGAGTCGATGGGCGTTCCAGAGCGCGGCCACGGCCGAGCAATCTTGCGGTTCACAAGCGGTAATGGTGAGCATAGCGGTTTGCGTGCGTGGATGGTTTGTGAAGTGCGTTACACGTGGCGGCGCGTGACCACACGCCAGACGTCCGTAAGCGGCGAATGCGTGGCGCTGAGAATGGTCCACTGGGCGCCAGCGGCATCTTGGATCGAATCGCCGCGGCGCGGCTGCACGCCGGTCAGGCTGGCGCCCGGCAAGTTCCAAGCGAGATCGGTAGATTCGATGCCGACCTGGCGGAACTCCATTTCGGCGAGCGTGAGCGTGCCGCGTTTGGCGCCTTCGACGGTAGTGCTGCCGACGCCGTGGAGCGTCACGGTTTCGACACCGTCGACCAGCAGCGCGTCTTGAGAAATGTCGGGGGCGAAGTTCATGGCGAGTATCCTTGTGTGGTGATTTCGAAGGGGGCTTCCGCGGCGATCTGGTGGTTGCACCAGTCGACGCGGCGCTGCAGGTGTTCGAGGTATTCCGTCCAGGCGAACGACTGGCCGTTTTCGGAATAGCTCGGCTTGCGTTCGGCCGAGACGGCCGCCATCTGGGCCAGCGTGTTGGCCTTGATCGCTTCGAGTTGTGCGACGTTGCTCATGGTTGAAGCTTCTGCTGAAGGTAAAGATGATCCGGGGGCGCGAGTGCGCTTGGCGGGCAACTTGCGTGCGGCGCAGGCAGCGTCGAGACGCTCCGCAAGCGGGCGCGCACTCGCGGCACCCCGGCGGCCAAGGAACGATCAGCCCCGTGAGATCATTCCTCGGCGCATTTATCCTGGACTCCGGCGGGGCGCAGTGGCTATCCGGTGCACTTCACGACGTAACGCGGATTGAGCACCGCGGCGGCGCCCCGTTCGCTGGCTTTGAACCGCACGACGATGTCCTGGTTGAAGTCGGCCTCGCTGCCGGCCGCGCTCTGCGTCACGGTGATCGGCCAGTTCTCCATGTAGGCGAAGGCCCGCTTGAAATCGCCGAGGAACCACCACTTCTTGGCGTCGTCGGCCGCGGTGCCCGAGGCGATGATCCCCCGGTACGCCAGGCGGCTGTCGAGCACCTGGTAGTTCGAGAGCGGATTAGCCGCCAACGTGGTCGTGGCCGCGCTCGCGCCCGTGAAGCGAACCTCCAGGGCATGAAACACCCGATTCGCGGCATGCTTGTAGGCCGGCATCACGAGCACGGTGTTCGGCGTCAGCAGCACCGGGTCGCCCGTGGCCGGGTCGAGCATGTCGGCGAACAGTTGCTCGGCGGCGTCAACGTCGGTCCAGTCGACGAGTTCGTTGTTCGACTTGACGTTGATCCAGGGAGTCGCGGCCTGGTAGGTGTTGTAGGTGGTGCCCTGCCACTTGTAATTATTCGTGGCGCCGATCACCAGGTCCACCAGCCGCTTCTCTTTGTTGAGCCCCAACAGCTCGCCCACTTCGGCCGCGCGGCTGAGCACGAGGTGCGTGCGGTCGAAGAAGATCGCCTCTTTGGTGACGGGCACGATATAGCCGCGCTTCGTCGTGCTGGGCGTCTCGATATAATCCTCACCGAAGCCGACGCTGGGATACGGCATGCCCGGGTGGACGACGTGGTCGGCCGCGGCGAGCCCCGCGATCCCGGGAATCTTCTCGCCATCGAGCCGCGTGGGAATCGTGTCGACGAGCTTCGAGACAACGAACGCTTCCTGGGTATAGGCCTCCATGATCTTGGAATAGACCACCTGGCTGGCGACGTTCAGAAACGCGGTCGCGTCGACGCCATCGCCGGCTTCCAACAGCCGTACGCTGCCGCCGGAGCGAGGATCCATCAGCCGGACCCATTCGTGGCCGTCGGGCACGAGCCCCTCGGCCAGATCGCGGAGGCTGAAGTCTTCGGGGCGCAAGTGCCCCTCGCGCAGCGATTCGGTCAGATGGGCCGCCGTGGCCCGCGGGCCATCGAGTTCGTAGCGCCGTTTTAGTTCGCGGATATTGATCACGTGAGTGGTCTCCGTAGAGAAAAGTTGGAAATGCGTATGCCAGTTGCCCACGGCGAAGAACTACGCCATCGCGGGCGAACTACTGCGGCGTCTGTGGGCCGGCGTGCGTGACCGTGCCGATGATGTCCACCAGCACGAACGTGCCGGGCGGATTGACGCGCTTCGCGCAGTAGCCGATCGACAGTTGCGGGCTATTCGTGGCGACGGCGATCACCTGCTGATCGACGAGCGCCGTGCCGCCGGGGTTGTCGTCGACGCCGATCCGGATCCCCACCTCGAACGCGGCCGAGGCGCAAGGAAACTCGAACACGCCCGTCGTAGCGACACGAATCTCGGCCGTGTCGCCGGCCCGCGACTGCTGCATGGCGACGCCCGCAAAGCGGTCGTGAAACCATTCCTGCGCGGCGGCCAGGCTCGCGCCGTAGGTGCCGGCGCCGGCCGGCTTGACCGTGCCGTCGACGTACACAAGGTCGCCGATTTCAATCACCGTTTCCGCAGCGACCGGCAGGACGACCGGATTGGTCTCGCCGTAACGCCAACGCATCGTATTGGCCATCAGTCTGTCTCCGATAAGAAAAAAGGAACGCTAGATGTCGATGGAACGTGAATCGTACGCGGGGCTCAGCCGCGAATCGCGCGAGCAAAGCTGCGCGCGTCGAGCGTTTCGGAACGTTCGCCGGCGCGTTGCTCGCGCGACAGCGGGCGCCCCTGATCGGCCGCAGCTCCGTGCCGCGCGCGGGCCGCGGCGATCAGCGCCGCCCGCTCCTCGACGAGCCGGCGCATCGCGGCTTCGTCCGGCGCGGCAATGACCGCTTCGAGAAACTGACTGCCCGCGAGCGCTTGCTCGCTTCCGCCGGGCTGTCCGGGATCGGGCAGTCCAAACTCGCGAAACAGCGTGCGGGCGGTGGCGCGTCGCTCGTGTCTCACGAGCTCACCGCGCACGCGATCGAGCTCTTCGCGAAGGACCACGGCCTCGGCCGCGGATTCGGCTCGCACGGCTTCGACCAGGTCGGGCCGAGCGGCGCGGAAAGCTTCGAGCGTGACGGCCGCCAGCGTGATCGGCGTCGAGCCGCCGACCGTAGCGGCGCTCTCGTAGAGGCTGCTCGTGGTCGCGGGATCGGCCACCAGGTCGACGCTTTGCACCTTTACGATCGCTTCGACCACGGTCTGACCGTTGGAACGCGAGGTGCGCCCTTCGACATTGTGCGAAAAGCCGACGTTCTCCGGAGCGTGCTGCGCGTCCCAGGCAAGCTGCTCGGCGAGCGCGTGCTTGGGGTTGTAATGCAAGTCGCCGAACAGTCCGTCGGCGGCCGTCCGCACGTTGCGAATCGAGCCGAGCCGATCTTGATAGTCGCGGGCCGCGAGCGGGCTGCCCTTGGGATGATTGACGTTGACCTTGGCGCCCTCGTACAGCGCGGCGGCCTGGGCCAACGCCCCGGGCAAGTAGCGGCGGCCGTTGCGCGATTCAAGGCCCAGCAGCTTGACGCCGCGGATAATGCCCGCCGCGGCATCGACATGGACCTGTGCCCCGCGCGAAGTGACAAACTCTTGCAGTTGTTCGTTCATCGTGTGGTTTCCTAAAGGCATAAAAAAAGGCCCATCTGCCGAAGACCTGGTTCGGCAAATGGGCCCGCAAGGATACCTGCGCTAACTCGAAGGGCAGGCTCGCTGTGATACCCGATGCGATTGGCGGCGATTGAGCGAGAGCGGATCAGCGACCCGCGCCGGCTTCAGCGGTCAATGCACCTTTTCAATTTTTTCCACCGTGCGGACGATTCTCTGAATCGTGCCGTCGGTGATGGTTAGTTCCAACCTGGCGTATCCGTGAATCCCGCACTGCAAGACTTCTTCCAGCAGAGCGTCCCAGATCGCGTGAGTACGCGCGACTTGGGTTCGATTCGCGGGTGAGTGCCGTTTGCTTGTCATGATTGCGAACTTACTAAAAACGCTGGCTCGATTTCAACTCGGTTTTCCGGACGTGCGAAAATTTCCGCCGTGGCCATTTTCACGCCTCGTAGGCGACTCATCTTGTCGGCGCATCGGGAGCTTCCGCCGCGCGGGCAGTCTGCCAGTTGGTTTGCTCCTGGTCGTAGTCGAGGCCCGCGCGCTGACTCCAGGTTTGCGGCGAGAGGATGCCACTCTGATGTTGGATGCGGAACGATTGCGTTTCCTTGAGTTGATCGCGCACGGCGAGCGAGGGCGGCGCGGCTTGCACCTCGATGGCCGCGAGGATGTCCGGCGGCAATCGGCCGGCGCTCGCGGCCGCGGCGAGCACACGCCGCATCACCGCCAGGTCGTCTTGCACCACTTCCGCCTGCAAACGCGAAAACATTCGCACGGCAGGCCCTTCGGCCACCATCGTCGAAGCGTAGTTGGCGTTCGAGGCGTCGCTCGTCAGCATAAACTCGGGCATCACCAGCCGGCTCGCGATCGCCCGAAGTTCCGCCTGCAAGATGGCCACGAAGTTGGCGGCGTCGATGCTCTGCGCCGGAAAGTCGTATTCGATGCCGCCGTGGCTATCGAGAATCGTGCCGGGAGCAAACCGGCGAAAGTTCGTGGTTTGACCGGTCGCGGCGGACGTTACGCGGACGTCGGTCTGGGCGGCGGCGAACTGTTGCACGCCGCTACGGGTCGACGCCTGATGCCGGCGCACGAGCGCGATCGCCGATTGAATCTCGGCCACGACGCTCATGTTGCGCAGGATTTTTTCCGCCCGGCGAAGGTTCTTGCGCACCGGATAAAAGAGCGGCAAGCCGCGTTTGACGTTCGCGTCGACGTTCGCCTTGCGATGCTGGATCTGTCCGGCATCGACCGGCGCGCCGTCGATGTAGTATGCGAGCGGCAATTCCACGTCGTCCGGATCGGTTTGAATGCCGAAGCTCGCGGCCGGGTCGGCGGCCAGCTCGCGGGGCGTCGCAACTTGCCCCGGCTCGACAAACCGCACCCGGGTCACCCCACGGGCATCGACGAAGAACCGCAGAAACACCTCGCCGTCTCGATCGTAGCGTCGGATGATTTCCTGCTGGCGGCGATGCCAGCAATTCTCGGTGATGAACTCATCGAGAACCGTCTGAGCTTCAGCGGCAAGCGACGGCCCCGCCGCAGCTTCTTTCTTGGCGGTCGCGCGATAGATGTGGCCGCTGCCCACGATGAAGCTAATCCGGTTCTCGTGGCCGTTAATCGCAAACTCGTTTTCCACGGCCAGCGCGCGGCATTGACGACGAATGTCGCACAGCTCCGGCTCGGTGGCGAACGGCAACGCCCCGCGATTGCCCGCGGCCTCCGAGCCGAGCGACGTCCATTGCTCACCGTCGTCGGAATAAGCTTCGCGAGGATCGACAAAATTATCCCACAGGCTTTGCCACGCCTCGGACAGCCGGCGATTGAGTTGTTCGGTAAGCGACCGCTCGTGAACGGCGTTCATGTCGTTCTCCTAAGAGTGCGATGGATCGTGGATTTGCAGATGCGGAAACAAACGAGCCCAGCTCGGCGATGCGCTCGTGACAATCGAGAATCTTCTATGGACGGACTCATAGTGCTCCGACCGGCAGGCGCTCGCCAAGATTGTCGCTCGCCGCAGTGCCGCCACAGAGCTCGCCGGCCAGGCGAATCGCCATCTCGAGCGAGTCGGGTCCGTCGTCGTGGTCGGCCGCCGGAAACTCTTGCAGTTGCTCGACCAGCAGCCGCGCGCCGGGCGAATCGTGCTTGAAACGCAACCGCCGGCCCGAGAGGTAAGGGCCCAGGCGGCGAATGCGAACGTGCTTGCCGACGCGGTTGTCGATACTCCAGGGATGCACGTCGACGAGCCCTTGCGCGCGGAACTCCGCGGCCAACTCGTCGGCCAACAGTTCTTGAAACTGATTGCTCTCGACGCCGAAGGCATCGGGTCGGTAAACGCGCACCAACTCGGCGCCAACGGCCACGATCTCGGGCGTGGCGCGGCGGGCCAGGTCGGCGTCGACATACAGGAGCCCATCGTCGGCCACGCCCAGAATGACGTAGGCCGAGTAGTCGCCGCGGCGGGCATCGCGCCCCTTGCTCGGATCGAGAGCCACCACGCGCAGCCGGAGTTTTGCCGGCCACTCGTCGAACCACAGATGCTCGTCGAAATACTCCGCCGGCCATTCGCAAGCGTCGGGGTTGAGCGGCGAGCCCTGCTTCTCGCGTTCGAACGCGGTGCGGCCGCCTTCGACGCGCATCTTCATCAGCGTGTACAGATCCTCCAGCTCGGGCCACAGCAACTCGGCGCCCGCGTCCATCTCCGCGCGGTGCGCCTCGTAGAAGGCCAGCGCCGCGGCCTGCGAATCGGACGCCTCGGGGTCGCAGTAGATGCGTTCCCATGCGTGCCACAAGCTCATATTCTCGGGCCATTGGCAGATCGCCTGGAACACGCGGCTCGTCCAGCCGGGCGTACGATCCAAGCGTAAGGCGAGCGCGTCGCGATGCAGGGCCGTGGCCAGGTTGACGATGTTGGTCTGCGGAGTGCCGGCCTTGAGCAGCGTGCCCTCGAACCAGGCGCGTGAATTTTCGCGCCGCGCGGCCGAGCGCATGTGCTCGTCGTTTTGCAAGTCGTCGCAAAGGATGAGCGTGGGGCGATGCGCGCCGATCCGGCGTCCGCGCAGCTTCTGGCCGGTTCCGAAGGCCTCGATGGTCACGTCGTTGTTGAGCGTGATTGCGCCGGTGCGCCAGATGGGCCCCTTGCCGAAGGCCTGCGGATAGTCGGCCGCCAGCAGCGAGTTGTTTTCCAGTTCGTGCTTGAGATTTTCCAAGTGCAGGCAAGCCTGGCGAGCCGTGTCGGAAACGATCCAGATGTACGGTTCCCAGCCTTCGACCGCGGCGCGCAGGGCGTACGTCAACGTGCCGAGGGTGCTCTTCGCGCCGCCGCGAGGGCCGATGACGTTGAGCTTCGTGCCGCGGTGGTTGGTCATCGCGTCGAGCTGGTCGACCAGCCAGCGGTGCATTTGCGACGGGGCCTTGCTGAAATAGTTCGGCAGCACGCGGCGGCCCCAATCGAGCAGCGGCTCGTGCCCGCGCGCTTCGCAGCGTACCCGGCGGGCCACGCAAGCCTTCAGATGCAGCGCCAGCTCGGCCCAGGCCGAAAGCGAGATATCTTCGTGATTCCAGGGCATGTTCGATTTCATCCGTTCTCTCCCGCGGCCGACAGCCGCAAGCTGGTGGCAAGTTCGGCGAGCCGTTCGAGGATCCGCTGCCGAGGATCGTCCTCGCTAACTTCGTCGAGAATGACGCCGGCGAATTGCGTAAGCACGTGAGTCACTTGTTCGAGGGTGAAGCGGTCGGCCTTGCGGCGACCGTAGCGGCCGGGATAGCGGTTCTCCAGTGCCCAGGCCGCGGCGCGCCAATGGCGTCCCTCTTTGCCGGCATTATTGATATACGAGAGCTGGGCGACTTCGTGCTTCGACTCGGCCTGTTCCAGCGCCTGGGCAAAGGCTTCGTCGCGCAGCTCGGTGTTGCGGATGGTGTTCGGATGGCAGCCGACGTAAGCGGCGGCGGTGGTGCGCGTGCCGCCCACGGCCAGGATCGCGCAGATCTCGCGTTTCTTGGCCTCGTCGAGAACCGTCCGCGTCTGTTCGATGCGCTCGCTCACGTTGCGTTCCCTAGATACTCGAAAGAAACCACGCTACGACCGGCGGAGCCGCGGTAGTTGCCCTTGAAACGCCGCGCGCTGGAAGAGCCGGACCGCAGCACGCGCACCGTGCGCCAGCGGGGGCTGCGAACGCAGTGCGCGATCATCGCCGGATGGCTGGCCGTGACGTTGATGCGGCAACCGGACTCGCGGTGCAGGTCGCACACGGCCTCGGCCACGCGCATGCCGATGCCGATTCCTTGAAAATCAGGAAGCGTCACCAGCCGGCTGATGCGCCAATGGTTGCGGCGACCGATGACCGGCAGCGTCGCGCAAAACGTGACCGGCTGCCCCTCCCACCAGGCCGCGTAGCAACGCGCGGCCACGCTGAGCGCCCCGCTTAGATAATGATGCGGCGCAAAGGCGCGCCACAACCGGCGATGACAACGCGCGACGGTAAGCTCAACCTCGGGTCGCCGAAGACGCCTCCGCTGACAGGTGCGCGTTTGCATGTCGACCACCCAGTCGGGCTCGAGCCACTCGGCGACGTCGTAGTGGCAGGTGACCGCCACGAACCGGCAGGGCGTGTGCCCCTCGCGAATCGATCGGGCGATCGCCGCCGAGCCGACCTTGGCCACGGTGCGATCGACCACGCTGGTAAACTCGTCGAAGACAACCAGCGGTCGCTCGCCGGACGCCACCCGCCTGGCCTGGGTCATGGCCAGCGCCATCGCGCGGGCCAGGTGACAGCGAAACTGCTCGCCGCGGCTCAACACGTGAAAGGGACGCACCCAAGCCGGTGGCGAACCGAACCCCACCGACGTGAGCAGGCCGGTGATCTCACGCGCCGAGAGATCGCCGAAACAATCGACGACCGCGCGATCCGCCGGCCACGCCGGCTCCTCGTAGAGCGAATGACCGAATACCTGCCGGGCGACCGACGATTTGCCGCTGCCCGAAGGACCGACGATGAGCCCGATCCGCCAGTCTTCCGACAGCTCGGGCACGTCGACCGAAAAGGCCACGCTGGCGCGTTCCTCGAGCGGAACGTCGAACATGCCGGCGACTTGCTGGACGCGAAATGAATCGTGAATGGGACAGGACAAGTTGACTTCCGCTTGAGCCATGAGGCGCACCGTTGGGCAAAGTTGGATCCAGCTAAATCGACAGCACGCGGCACTTGAAGCCTTCGCCGCGGAGGCGTTCGTAGACGTCGCGCTGCTGGTCTTCGTCGTCGCACTGCACGACAACCTGGTAGCTGGCGGGAATCGCGGCGTCGGCGGCCGGCTCGTCGCATTGAGCGGCCAAGGGATTTTCGGACGCCAGATCGGCCAACAGCGCGGCCAGGCCTTCGCTCTCCGTGTGTACGTCGGCCAGCACGCCTCGTAGCATCTCCGCGTCGGTCTCGGCCGCGGCGGCGAGCGGGTCGAACGTCGCCAGCAGTTTGAGCGCTTCGTCGTCGGTCACGTCAAGCACCAGCACGGGCACCAGCGTATCGGACGCAAGCTCGGCGCGCAGATGGCCGTCGACAAGCTGAAGCGTGCCATCGGCCAGCTCCCGGGCCACGAGCGCGCTGGCATAGCCGACTTCGGCTAGAATGCCACGCATCGCCGCTTGCTGGGCCGGCGGGTGGATTCGCCAGTTGCGCGGGTGCGGGCGCAGCGAACCTGCCCGCACGCGGCGTAGTTCCTTGATGCGGTCGCGAATTTGCATGGGAATGATACTCCGTGAGAAATGGGTTGTTGTCTGCTTCGTTACTCGCCGCGCAAGCGTTCGGCGACGTGCGCGAGCTGCACCTGGTGCGTGACGAGTTGCGACTCGTGCCGGCCGGTGGCTTCCCACAGCCGGCGATGTTCGTCCTGCGCGCGTTCGAGCTTCTGGCAGAGGTCGTCGATCTTGCTGGCGATCACGGCCAGCTTGGCGTGGACTTTGAACATCCACGGGCCAGCCGCGACCGCCACCGAAAGAACGGCGCCGATAACGAAGCTCCATTCGGGAAAAGTCATCGTTAGCACACCTCGGATGCGCGAGCGCACCCGGAAAAAAAGGGTGGAAAATCACTTCCGGCGGGGCCGCCTTCTACGGCGCTTGCCCCGGCGGGGTGACGAAAGCCGATCCGGCGGACTGCTGCCCGGTGCTCGCGCCGGCCGAGGGCACGCCCGTCAGCGCAAAGTTCGGGTCGCCCAAGAGCGCCGTCGCGGGCCAACGTTTGGAAAGCACCAAAGCCTCGTTGTAGGGAATCGCTCGGATCGCGGTCAGGTCGGTCTCGGTCGGCCACCACTGAACCGGAGGACGTTCCTCGGTCATCTCGACGCTGGTCATCACCTTCGACGGATCGTAATTGGCGAAGTCCGCATCTTGCAGGCGGAAGGCCGGCTCGTACGCTTGCGTGCGGGTGTAACCGAAATACTTGGTGGCCATCAGGGCCAGAATCTCGCGCAGATATTGGCCGATCTTGGCGGCGAAGCTGTCGGTGATGTACGTAGGCAGCTCGTTCTCCGAGTGCTGCATCATCTCCGAGAGCATCAGCAGCGCGAGCTGCGCGTACTCGCGAATGTCGGGCTGGCGGACGCGCTCGCCGAAGAACGGAATCGGCCAGGCCAGAAACACCTGCGGCGCCGGCGAAGCATGCTCGACCACCAGACCGTTCGAGTCGTTCGGCAGCCGCTGACGATCGGCCAGCCGCTTGCGGGCCGTGATGATAAGTTGATGCAGATCGAACCAGAACTGCTTGTGCGGGGCACCATAGAAACGCACGTCCGTGCGGTGCATCAGCTCGAACATATTCCGGCCGATCAGGCTATGGAATTGATAAATCACGCTGTTGTTCGTCCAGATCTTGCCGTTGGGGTTGGCGATGGCATAGCCACACTGGCCCCAGCGGCCGTTGTCGTACCAGAGGATTTCGTCGGTGGCGAACATGGGATGAGCGGTGCTCATGAAACGTGCTCCTTGAGTAAACTGCGGTGTCGGTAAAGCGGTGTGTCATCCGAGAATTTGCGGCTCATCCGTGCCGGAAAGCAATTGGTCTTTGACGCCTTCGACCAACTTCAGGTAGGGAACGGCGCCGGGATAGCGCTCGGTCACGCGGGCATGGGCCGCCGCCCAGGCGCGATCGACGCTCGAAGCTTCATAGGGGACGTAACGGTTGTGGTGACGCTCGACAACGCCCGGAGCCGGCGACGATGCGGACAGCGGCGTGTCTTGGTTCGCGTGGCGATCGCGCAAGGCGTCGAGCTGCGTTTGCAACCGCCGCTTGCCGCGGCGCATCGCGAGCCATACCAGCATGCCGCCGGCGATTCCCGCCAGGCCGCCCGGCATGCCGATCGAAATCAGCACCGCCGTGGCTTTCGCGCTTAGCCACGAGCGGGCGGCCGATTCGGCGGCACCGGCTGCCCTATCCAGCGGTTGTGGGCCGGCGCCGTTCGGGTCTTCGCGCCGCGGTTGTTGCGGACGGCGCAGTCTCGGCGGCAGCGCGCCGAGCGAACCAGGAACGTCGGGATTCCCGCGTTCGGCGTCGGCCGGGGGCTGCGCATGCTCCTCGGTTTGCTCCCCTGCCCTGCCGCTAAAACGTGGGGAGAGGCCACTAAGAAACGTGCGCACGCGGCCGCAGTAAGTCGCGTCGACGACGTGGCCATTGGTGCCGAACAGCACGCCCACCAGCAGCCCGTGTTCGTTGAGCACCGGGCCGCCCGAGTCGCCCTGCCGCGCGGCGCCGGACAGTTCGAGCGTCTCGCGCCCGCGGCTCCCCACCGTCACGACATAGCCCAACACGCGGCCTCGATTGCAGAACAAGCGGCCGTCGCTGCCGTAGCCGCAAGAGACAACCTGCTCTCCGCGTTCGGGATAGCGCTCGGCGATTTCGACAGCTTTCAACGGCGGCGCCGAGATCGCCACGGCCGCAAGATCCGCAGCGGCATCGACCTTGAGCACGTGGCCTTCGACCGCGGGCACGGCGGGAAACGTAACCGTAACACGGCCGATCCCATCGCGAAACAAATGCGCGCAGGTGATGACGATGCCGCGAGTTCCGTCCACGTCGATAAGCGTGCCACTGCCAAACGTGCGGCCCGTGGCTGTCGTGTTTTCGATCCGTGCAATCGGGCGGGCGTCGACGACGATGTTGTTCGGCTCGGCGGGCACAGACGGCAGTAGGATAGGCGGCGCGAATCGCGGCAGCGGACACCCGCCCGTCGGACAGTCGATGGCCAGAGCGCTCTGCGATGTGGCAATCGCAAGCCCGCACGCGGCGATGAGCTGTGGAAGAGTTCGCATGATGGGCTCACACGCTGAGAGTAAAGCGATAGCGATAGAAGGGGCTGCGGGCCAGATCGGCAGGCAGCGTCAGGCGATCGGCCAGGTGCGAAACCGGATCGACACCTCCGCCGATCCGATCGCTGAGCGCGCAGGCCTCGCTGCAAAACGGCGGGCGGCCAGTGGCCACGTTGTCGCGCAGGTCGGCCCGGGCAAATAGTCGCACGATGGGCAGGTGCAAAAGCGCCGCGGACGCCACGCCGGCATAGCCGTAAGCGCAGCCGGCAAGGCGCCGCATGATGGCCGTGGCCCCGGCGCGATCAAACGTCCAACGATCATCGGGATTCGTCTCGTAAACGTCGATCGCGCCGGGGTACTTTTGGACCTGGCTCGACAGAGTGACCGCCCGGCCACCATGCCATTCGCGCACTTCCAGGCAGAACAAGTCGTCATCCCACCAGGCAGCCTTGGCCGCGTGCGAGTGCTCGCCGCGACCCGCGATGGAAATCAGCCCGCGGTGGCGAAACAGCAGCAGGTCGGCGTCGCGGACCCGCGGCCGTGCCGCGACATAAGGCACGAGCACCCGCGGCGGGACGTTGGTTTCTTGGTCGATCGAACTTGTAGCCGTGGCCATATTTTCCCCCTTCGCTCCCACAAAAAAGGGCCCCTGAACCGGAACACGTCCGGCGCAGGGGCCCTTTGGATACCCGAGCCATTCCTTGGCTCGGGCTCGCGCTGATACCCAGATCACAAGCGAATTCAAATCATCAACGAACGCACCTTAACAAGAGTGCTGGCTCGATTTCAACCGGACGATTTTTGACGACCTTGCGAGCGTGGGGAGAGGATTGCACGCAGTGTGGCCGCGCGAACGCCGAACGTGTTGCCGGGCAAGATCGTGCGGCGTGCATGGGTCACACAAAACACGAAGGGAAAACTATTTCAGCGCAGCGAAAAGACCGCGGGAAAAAAATCTACTCGCCATTCGCGAGGCGCGCAAGCTGTTCGAGTTCTTCGATGGCGCGGCGGAGTTGGTCGAGAAGCGCGGCGCCGGAAAGTTTGTCGAGACGCTCGACGACGGCGCGGTAGTACCAGAGCGTGCCGTCGCGACCGCCATTGAACCGCTGCCACAGATCTTCGCCCGCGGCGCGATAGTCTTCAACCAGCGAGCGGACATTGTGCAGCTTATCGGCTGCCGAGACGAGCTGCATCGAGCGATCGGCGGATTCGAGGTGCGCGAGATAGGCTTCCTTTCGCGCGCGCCAAGGCGGTTTGGGCGTCTGGTCGGTGTCGGTGCAGGCGGCCACGATCTCGGCCACGCGCGGACCGTATCGCTCGCGAATCTCGGCCAGCCGAGGCGCGCCGCCCTGATCTTCGACCGCGTCGTGCAGCAAGGCCGCGATCGCCTCG
>CAZRCI010000067.1:0-18084 GCA_964598535.1 uncultured Planctomycetaceae bacterium
GCCGTACGCCGAGGTGGGCCAGGTCACCAGCGACAACGCCATCTTCGAGCAGGCGTTCACCACGTACGACGCCGCCGGCCAGGCCACGTTTGTCGCCAGCTACCAGCGGTTCCACGACGCCACGGGCAACGGCGTGCTGAACGGGCCGTCGGGCTCGCAGCCGAAAGCGCGGATCAGCTATCAGGCCATGTGGCATGACGGGATCGGCCGCTCGGTCGCCACGGCCAACTACGGCACGAACAACAACGCCGGCACTCCCACGCGGCCGGCCAGCGCGCCGAGTTCGAGCGACACGGTATTGGTGATGCTGACCGGCTATAATGTACGGGGCGAAGCGTTCTCGGACACCAACCCGGCGGGCACGGTGACCGAGGTCACGTACGACGACGCCGGCCAGCCGGTGCAAACGGTGCAAGACGTCGGCGGCTTGGGGATCACCACCGTGATGACGTATCATGCCAACGGACAGATTGCCACGCTCACGGCCACCAACGCCGACACGGGCAATCAGGTGACGACGTACACCTATGGCTCGACGCTGGCCACGTCGGCCGTGGCTTCGAACGAGCTGCTGGTGGAACTGAAGTATCCCGAGGGCGGCAGCGCCACGTACACCTATAACCGCCAGCAGGAGCGGACCAAGCTCACCGATCCCCACGGCACGATCCACGAGTACGATTACGACAAGCTGGGTCGCGAAACCGCCGACCGCGCAACGGCGTTGGGCACTGGGATCGACAATGCGGTGCGGCGGATCGAACGGACCTATGAGGTCCGCGGGATGCTGGCGACGGCCACCAGTTACGACGCGGCAACCGCGGGCAACGCGGTGAACCAGGTGGCGCTGGCCTACAACGATTTTGGGCAACTCATCAGCGATGCCCAGGAGCACAGCGGCGCGGTCACCGGTTCGACGCCGAAAGTCCAGTACGCGTACGCCGACGGCAGCGCGAATACAATTCGGCCGACGAGTGTGACGTATCCCAACGGCACGGTGTTCACCTGGGAATACGCCGGCACCGTGGCGTCGGCGCTCAGCCGGGTGGACTTCGTGAACTGGGGCGGCGCCCTCTTCCGGCAATGCTGGTACTTCTATCTGGGCCTGAACACGTTCGTGCGGACGAACTATATCCAAGCCGGCATGCGCTGGGACCTGATCACCGGCAGCGGCGCCGATCCCTATGCCGGCCTCGATCGTTTTGGGCGCGTGATCGATTGCCTGTGGTACAAGTCGAGCGCACCGACGGCCGATCTCGCGCGTTTGAAGTACGGCTACAACCGCGCCAGCAGCCGGCTGTGGCGTGAGGACGACGTGGCGGCCACGAACTTCGACGAGTTGTATACCTACGATGCCGTGCAACGGCTCATCGACATGGAGCGTGGCACGCTCACCGGATCACCTCCGTCCGGCGTGACGAGTCCCACGCTGGGGCAGGATTGGACGCTCGATCCGACCGGCAACTGGAAAGGTTTTAACCAAACCGTGACCGGCGCTCTCGTACAAACCCGTACGAGCAGCAAGGACAACCAGATCACGAACATCACCAACACGGTCGGCACGACCTGGCTCACGCCGTACTACAACAATGCCGGCGCGATGGTGCTGATGCCCAGCGCCGGGGACGTGCCGACACCGGTGCATTCCGCCACCTACGACGCCTGGAACCGGGCGACGCGAATCAGTGCCGGCCTTACCAGTACCGGCCACTACCAGTACGACGGCCTGAACCGCCGGGCAATCAAAATCACGCAAGTCTTTGGGAACTTCGACACCCGCCATTATTACTACAGCGACCAGTGGCAGGTGCTCGAAGAACGCGTGGAGACTTCGACCGACGCCGAGCGCCAATACGTGTGGGGCATCCGCTACGTGGATGATCTGATCCTCCGCGAACGCGACACGGATGGGAACGGCACGCTGGACGAGCGGCTGCATGCGCTCCAGGACGCGAACTGGAACGTGGTGGCCATTTGCAACGCGAGCGCGGCGGTGCAGGAGCGTTATGCCTACACACCGTATGGCATGGTCCAGTTCCTGGATCCCAGTTTCGGCGCGCTCAGCGCTTCCGCATTCGCCTGGAGCTATCTCTTCACTGGCCGCGAGCGTGACGTTGAATCCACCATGCAGTACAACCGCAACCGGTACTATCACCCCAGGCTCGGATGCTGGCTTACACGGGATCCAATGGGGCTTGAAGCCGGAGATGTAAATCCGTATCGGTATGTAGGGAATATGCCTCCGAATGCACTTGACCCGAACGGACTAATTGAAGTTAGGGTGCCTTGCCCGCCTGATGCGATCACCACTGCAACCGCTGAGTGCGCAGACCTCGGTGGCTTGAATCCGGCGAGACCACCGATCTGCATACTCGATATTGTTTCAGGACGAACATTTGGGAGATACGTTAAAGCATTTTGTAAGAATACAGGTGATTGCTGGTCCACTCAGTATCGATTATTTAGATCTCAGGTGCGGGCATACTGCGATGCCCCAAGAAGTTGTGCAGGAATTAAGTGCTGTCCGCCAGGAACTACGCCGCGCTCTGACTGCAATGAAATCAATCGCAAGATTTTCAATAATAATGAATGTATTTCCGCACGTCGTGAGATAATGAATAAATGCTTTCAAGGCGGTGACCCTGCACATAGGGCTGAGCTGCAAAATGTAATTACTACACGCAATGCATGTATGACAAAAAAGGCTGAGTGCACATGCTAAACAACAATGTATTCGACAGCTTATGCCGCCAGCTTTTCGCAGTGTTTCCTTGCTCAGCCCCTGATGTTGTTGCCGAAGAAGACTGGGGAGAATATGGCGAATCTAAACGTATTTTTTCGGAATTAGGATCCACTTGGAATTGTGATGAAGTATTCTCCAACCGAACTATTCTAGGTTTTGTAAATAATGCGGCATTCTTGTTTTTACTGCCACGCTTCATTCGCTGCTCGTTAGTGGGCAATGTCATTAATCATGACATCCTCGATTATATTGTGTTTGCGCTGAATTCAAAAATACGAGAATTCCCTACGCTATTTTCATCGGAGCAACGGCATATACTATTAATGACACTTCGTCATTTGTTTAGTCAAGCTCAATCTGAGTGCAGTAAATATGAGCCAACTGCGACACAAGAACAACGCATTCTATTGGCATTAGAAGGAATTCCGTAGGATGCAAAAAAACATCAGTCGCGATGATTTGAGAAAGCCTGGGCGTCGCGGAATGGGCTGGGCTCGGATTTCGCCTGCAGGCGGTTTCCGAACGCGATCCGGTGTAGCTGCCCAGCGACTTTACGTGGTGGACAAATGTGAAGTGAGGGCCGACAAGTGGCCAACGGGATGGAGTAAATGCAGAAAATGGGCGGCCGCATCGCCTGGCTGTACTCGCGATGATCTTTGAAAATTCAACGGCCTGAATGTTTCAACCCTCGCTCGGCGCGCACTGGGGGCGCGGAAGGAGCGTGGTCACCCTGTTGATGGGCAGCGTCAGGCGACGCGCTTGAGCGTGACAACCGGCAGGTGTCGCCGGCCCGCGTGGAACTTGACTTCCAGTTCCAATTGCGCGCCGGGCCGGCCGCGCGTCAGTGCCCAGGGTTTGGCGCATGGCGAGCCGCGTGGCCAACGGCTGCGTGGCTCATGGCGCGGCCGCCGGTGGGCGGGAAAGCGGCGATAATAAGCTTCGTTTGGCGTGCGGCCGCCAAGCGTCTCGTGCGGTCGATGCTCGTTGTACCAGTCGGCAACGAGATCGAGCTCATGCCGAAAAGCTTTCCGCCGCAGCGGGACGAGCGGCAGTTGTCCGACCAGTTCTTTCAGCGTGCGAATACAGCGCTCGATCACGGCGATGCTGCCGTGCCGCCCGATCGCGCCATAGCGCGGCCGGATGCCGTGGCGACGGCACCAGCGGCGAAAGCCGTGGCAATCGAACTGGCAGCCCCGGTCGCAAACCAAGTATTTCGGCGTCATTCCAGTCCGGGCAATCGTCCGTCCCAAAAAGGCGAGCATGCTCTCGGAGGTCGGCTGCCTGGCGAACGTGGCCACGCCCATCACGCGCCGCGAGAAGTGGTCCACCACCACGGCCACCCACCAGCAGAAGGGCCAGCACTGCGGCAGCGCCAGCGGCGGCCATGCACACCAAAAACCGCCGCCGATCGGCATTGCCGTGAGGTCAGCGTGCCAGACGTGGTTGGGCTGTCTGGCGGTGACGACCCGCCGTTTCTTGAGTTGAGGCGTTGGCACGGACGGCGGTGGCGGCGAGTCGTCGCGAAGCATCCGGGAGACGGTCGTCGCGCTCAAGTGCAATCCGGCGCGGGCCAGCGTGGCGGCCAACTTTCGTTTACCCAGCGCGGGACAGAGGATTTTTAATCGCCGCACCAGGTAAGCGACCAACTGCGGGAACTGGTTGACCGGCCGCGGGAGTTTTAACAGCGTGCCAGGACCGCCTTCATCGACGCGGCGCTGCCAGGACGAGATCGTGGCCGCGGTCACCTGAAACCGCCGGGCGGTTTGTGCCAGCGACCAGCCGCGGACGGATTTCAGCTCCAGAATGGCCAATCGCTCGGTCGGCCCATAGCGCGGCCGCCGGTGGGCGGGAACCTGCGCCATGCGGGCGTCCTTGATGCACATCTCCTCACGCAACAGAGAAAGTTCCTGCGTGCAGCGTTCGCGTTCGAACGTCCTGTGCGGATGCGCGCCGAAATGCTCGGCCGTTTTGGCGCGGGCCGCGACGATTGTATAGTGGGCCAGGGAAATCGTTCGCAGCACGGCCGACTTTACGAACCGCGGCCAACCGGGGGGTAAAGCTGACTTCGTGCGATGGCATTTTTTGAACATCAAGGCGTTCGCCGGTGTGAGAATCGATAACCTCGGTGGGATCGGCCGCATTTTACCGCCTTTGAATGTTGCGAGGCGGATTCGACGATTGCACCAGTAGCCAAAAGCTCCGACAGCATCGCCCCGTTTCAATGTACCTCCTGCTCGCGACAACGTGGAGCGGTCAAACAAAGGACTTTACCAAAGGGAAAGTCGAGGAGGCGAACGCCATGCGTCTGGAGATCGTATCGCACTGCTGGCACTACGCGCCGCAGTTGACCTATCAGTTGAGCTCTCTGGTTCTCTTTCCGCCGCGCCAGGCTCAGGTTGCCATGACCGTATGGTACTGCACCGAGGACGAGTCTACGCAGGCGGTGCTCGACTACTTTGCACGCCATGAAGTGCCAGGCGTCACTTGGTCATTCAAATCTCTTCCCAAAGAGCGATTATTCCGCCGTGCCATTGGTCGAAACCTATCGGCCCTGGAGACGGGTGCGGATTGGATCTGGTTCGCTGACGTCGACATGTGTTTTCGGAGTGAGTGCATCGATTTACTTGCTGATCGGGCCGGCCGTATCACCAATGACTTGATATTTCCTCATACAATCCGAATCAGTGCCACCCACGAAGACGGAGATCAGTTGCTGGATATTGTCCGCGGTACCGCTTGCGTCGCGGACATCGATTCCTCAACCTTCGTCGTGCATCGATACTCACGTGCGATAGGAGGGGTTCAAATTGTCCGGGGCGATACTGCACGGCGAGTAGGCTACTGTCGAGACTTTCCAAAGCATCAGCGACCACTGCGACGGTGGCAGCGAACTTATGAAGATGTCACATTTCGTCGATCACTGCCAGAGAGCGGAAGGCCAATCGACCTGCCTGGGTTGTTTCGGATTCGGCATTGCAGACACGGACGTCGGGATGAGTTAGGCAACCTTCAACGCAAGGTCGAAAATGGACGAAAGAAATGAACAAGTCACCGTGCTGATCCCGAGTTCGCAGATCCCTTCCCATCCTTCCATCGGTTTGATTCAAAGAGCTATTCGATCGATTCAAGAAGTCCTTGCACTTCCAACTGCGCAGGTCATTGTAAGCTGCGATGGTCCGCCAGCGCATTTGGATCCGGCGCCCTACCTGGAATACAGGCGGCGGTTGCATGCTTATGGTCAGTCGCGTGGTATTTACATTGTTGAACTGGATGAGCATCAAGGGCTACCAGGCGTGATACGAAATGGGTTCACGCATGTGGTATCGCCTTTGGTGTTGGTCTTTCAGCACGATGTGGAGGTCGTACGCTCGATCGATGTCGCGGGAGTGTGTAATGCCTTACTCCAATCCCATTTTCAGATAAATCACATCCGGTTGAATCACCGCAAAAACCGCGAGTACAAAGCGGACTCGATCCTCAAGGAAGTCGAACATCCAGATCTGCACGTGCCGCTGTTGCGGACGATCGCCTGGTCGGACATGCCACACTTTACGACAGCAGAGTACTACCGCAGGGAGGTGATCCCGCGACTTCGGCCGACACGCAGCAGCCGCGGAGTCGAGAACCAACTTGGTCCCCTAATCCAAGCTGATGTCAAAGCACATGGATTTGACGCGGCTCATCCCCGGCACGGCACATTTGTTTACGGACAGCGAGGCGACCCACCCGTTCTCCGACATCTCGATGGCCGGAGAGCGACGTTCGCCGAAGAGATAGATTCGTGAGATTAGTTTCTTTTTGAGGCATGACTTGGAGGCTGAGCCCAAAACTGATGGTAAGAGAAAGGTCACAAGGAATTACTGAAGAAGGGTGCCGGAACGATTGCGCCGATGCGGTCCAAGTTGCTCAAGCTGCGCTTGAGCAACAGGCGAGTCCGCGAATCGTCTCAGACCTAACTGTGGTTGTTGCTTTCGACGAAGAATACGTGGCCAAACTTCGTCAGTCGTGGCCCACGTGGATGGCCTTTCGACCCTGGATTCGAGAGATTCCAGTTTTACTCATCTACGATGCCGAACTCGACCTGCAGTGTGTGGATTTGAGCTTTTTGGGAACTCATCCCAACGTTCGCCTAGTGCCGTGGTCAATGCCGGACGCCAAGACTCAAAGAGAGCGCATGCTGACCGCTCTCGTCCATGTCCCTGCCAGGGAAGTTCAAACAAACTGGTATCTCAAACTGGATGCCGATACCTACGCAACGAGGTCGACGAAGTGGGTCTACGATGAATGGTTTGGCCCGATCGATGACGAGTTCCCGCCGGTTTGGGTCGCGAGCCCTTGGGGATATACGAAGCCGGCAAATACGATTGCGAAGCTTGATGAATGGGGGGGATAGCGTTCTGGAGATGCGTGATATGCCTCGCCTGAATCTTCCCGTTCGAGAAGGTAGTTCACTTGTTCGACATTCACGAATGATCTCGCAGGTGTTCACCAAGACGACGTTCGACGGCGTGGGCCGGCCCACGGCCACGTACCAGGGGTACTACACGCCGGGCGGCAGCGAGCCGTACGCCGAGGTGGGCCAGGTCACGAGCGACAACGCCATCTTCGAGCAGGTAATCGTCGAAGCGCAGACCTCGTGCCCCAAATTGGCAAGCGCCCCTCGGATCCGCTGGTAGCCCCAAGTCGGATTTTCCCTGGCCAGCCGAACGATCAAAGCGGCGATGCCGGCATCGATCGCCGGACGTCCGACCGGCCTAGCCTTGTCAGCGTGCGTCCATTTTCGTGCGACTAGTTTGCGATGCCAGCCGAGAATCGTATCGGGCGAGAAAAGCGTATCCAATTCGGCCAGCAACTTCCGACCGAGCGTCTTGCGATTGACCGTCAGAAATCCAGTTGCAGATGGCTGCTGGATCCAGCCTAATCATGCGTCGGTTGGCCTGTTTACCAATGCAATGGTTTCGACGGTTCAGTATTGGTAGTATGGGCATTCTCGGCGAACCGCAATCACCATTGAGCAGCGTTGGCACATGTCGAACGAACACTCTGTAAGCCAATGGATTGCGTCCCTCAAGGCCGGAGAAGCTGAGGCCGCGCAGCAGCTTTGGGAGCGATTCAGAGTGCCCTTGATTCAATTGGCTGCGCGTCGGCTTAAAGACGCCCCCAAGCGAATTTCAGATGAGGATGACATTGCCCAAAGTGTGTTTCTGAGCCTCTGCCACGGGGCTGCCGCCGGCCGGTTCGAAGACGTCAGAAATCGCGACGACCTATGGTGGCTTTTACTCGCGACTACCAGACGGAAGGTGGTTGACTTCGTACGCCGCGAAACGGCCAAGAAACGAGGCGCCGGTCACGTGGTATCCGAAGGGGCTCTCAGCGGCAAGGAGAGTGGGAAGACCGACATGACGTTTGATGATTTGATTGGGGATGCACCTTCCCCCGATTTATTGGTCATGCTGGCCGAAGAGCATCATCGTCTGCTCAATCTGTTGCGAGATGATCGATTGCGGAAGATCGCAGTCTCTCGTATCGAAGGATATAGCGTTGTTGAGATTGCCGCTGATCTTGAAGTGAGCACGCGATCGGTTGAACGTAAACTGCGTCTAATACGGGATGCCTGGGCCGAGGAGCTATTCCGTGCAGAATGATGAAGCAGCCCATTGTCGAGCAAATAAGTATCGTGCCACTCACGACCTAATAGACGTCATTTGCGACGAATTTGAGTTTGAGTGGCAAAGTGGCAATCGTCCGGACTTGCGTTCTTACTTGAATCGTTGCGAACGGGAACATCAACGGCAGCTCTTTCAGGAGTTGTTACTCGTCCAATTGGAATTGCGGCGTCAGGAGCAAGAAGAGCCGATCTGGGAAGAGTACTATGCGCTCTTTCCGGAATTCGTCGAGCAAATCGAGACCGTCCGATTTCGCGAACCACCGACTTCTCATGCGAACGCTCACGACAAGTTGGAATGTCCTCGTCGAGTCGCCCATTTTGAACTGATGCGTAAAATTGGCTCGGGAGTGACGGGGGACGTCTGGAAAGCCAGAGACCAAAAGCTTCAGCGAGAAGTGGCGATAAAAGTTCCCAAGAATCAGAATCTATCGTATCAGGAACTTACAAGATTTTTGCGAGAGGGACGAGCGGCCGCACAGTTGCATCACTCAGGAATCGTTCCGGTGTTTGAGGTTGGGCGAGATCAAAGCATCGTCTACATCGCCTCGGCCTATGTGGACGGTATTGACCTAAGCACGTGGATTGCATCACGCAGCCCCACCCTGGCTCAGGCGGCAGAGATTTGCCGTCAGATTGCCACCGCCCTTCAACATGCTCATGAACAAGGAGTCATTCATCGCGATCTTAAGCCAGCAAACATTTTGATGGACTCCGCGGAACAGCCGCACATCACCGATTTCGGCTTGGCGCGTTGGTCGCGAGATGAAGAGGCCATAACGCTTGATGGGCAATTGCTTGGTACGCCGGCCTATATGGCGCCCGAGCAAGCCCAGGGCCATGCGGCAAAAGTGGACCATCGTGCGGATGTGTTTTCGTTAGGCGTAATCTTCTTCGAAATGCTCACCGGCTGGCGTCCCTACATCGGTGATCAGGCTGCCACGATTCACCAGATCCTAAATGCCGACCCTCCCCAGCCTCGCTTGCTCAATCCGACGATTCCGCGAGATCTGGAAACCATTTGCTTGAAGGCGTTGGCGAAAGATCCCCAGCGCCGCTACGCGTCGGCAAACGCAATGGAAGAAGACCTTCTACGCTATCAGCGTGGAGAGCCGATCCTTGCCAGACGTGCCGGAGTGCTAGAAAAGAGTTGGCGAGCGATACGTGGAAGACCTGCGAAAATTGCCGCGGTTATTTTGGGCATCGTCGCAATGGCGGCCACTGGAGCGGCATATCACACGGCACGTAAAAACCATGACCTGCTGGGGTTGCGGATGATTGCGTTGTCGACGGAACCCTCCGGTGCGCGGGTCGCTTTTGTTCCCCTTAGCAAGATCGACGGAGAACCCAGCGGTACCGACGTGATCAAGCCGTCAACTCGAAGCCCACTCCGTCAGGAATTGAAGCCCGGAGATTATTTGGTCATCGCGGCACTGGATGATGGGCGATTTCACGAGGTTTACCGACACGTTCCGGGAAATGCCTCTGAAGGTCGTGGGGTGTATAGGCATAATAGCTGGCGTATGACGCCTGATGGATCGGTCGAATTACCCTTGATTCGTATCCCTTCCAACGATGTGCTTGAAGGAATGGCACGGTTTTCGGCGTCCATCGCCCCCGGGTTGCAGGCTCCCAACGCTCCCATGGATTTTTACATGGATACGACAGAGTTTACCGTCAACGACTATATTCGCGTCATGGATGGGTTCCTTCCGCAAGACAAACGATGGCAAAACGTGCAAGGGGATTGCGCCGTAACCGTGTCGTATGACGAAGCACTCTTGCTGGCCGAAAAAGTCGGTAAGCGCTTGCCGTCGGACAAAGAGTTCGATATCGCGATGCAATTTCGGACTCCGGCCAGTGGATATTCGCCTTCAAGCACCATAGCCGGCCGTGTCGGCGCGCCAGATGGGGATCGAACGCAAACCACGCCTCCGGTGCTCGGCCTCTGTAGTAATGTGGCGGAATGGACCACTTCGATGGGCGCTCGCCACCTCGATCAGCTTGGGGATGGGGAATTAGCAAATAAGATCAAATCCACGCCCGAGTTCCCTGGCCTGGCTACATTCAGCGATTATCGAATTGCACGTGGCGGAAACCGCAATGTTATCAAGGGTATGCTTGTTAACCCTGTGGCAGATCGAGATCCCAACGTGCGAACCAGCATTTCGCGGCATGCGGTGATGCCAGGTCTTGGATTTCGATGCGTTCGCAACGCCATTCCGAGATTCTTGAACGGCGATTGAAACGCACAGGCCATGAGATCTTTTCCTGTGACAGATCACCGAGCGGTCAGCACCAGGATCGGGATAGGTTTGGCCCCCACGGGCTGATAGACCCCACGAAACGCGTGGCAGGGGTCATCTTCTTCAAAGACAGGTGAGCAGGAAATGTCCGCGACGGTCGCACCGTTCGGCAAGCGAGTTGTCTGAAAGGCAATATAAGACACGCGCATCCGATCTTTGACGGAATCCGCCGCAGCCAACCCCGTTTGGACGGCGAACACCAATACTTTGGCATAGATCGTGTCATCCCCGATCTTGCACCGAACGTAGTTCAGCTTCGGGTCCGTTAAAATCCTCGTAAACTCGCGGGACTTTCCCGTGGGCAGCTTGTCTTCATGGATGTAATCGGCTGCGACGGGGTGATCGAGGCCCGGAAATGCGTGTGTGTCGGCCCTTTTTGACGCCAAGAAAGTTGGTATGCATTCTTCCGGGCAGTCATCCGCCGGCCAATCGAAGAACCCGATTACGTACGCTGCCTCCGGTGGATCATTGCAACTGACTTCGTGGTATTCGCAGTAGTACAAGTCCCCGTACTGAAAGGACATTATCGGAAACATCTGACATGCGCATGGCGGAACGGCAAGCGCCGGCTTCGGCTCAGCAGCCGACTTCGATTCAGCAGCCGGCTCTGGCTCAGCCGCCAGCTTCGGCTCACCGGCCGACTCCTGCGAAAATGCCAACGTGCCATACATAAACAAAGCAATGAGAACCGTGGCCTTCAGCGTGGTTTGCATCAATCCAAGTGCCTTTCATTCCAGTTTTATGGGAACCGTCTTGCGGGAGTTGCCTCGCCCATTTGTTAACCGATTTTTTCACGCAATGCCCGACAGCAAGAACTACGCTAGCCGTCTTCCGCGAGTCTTGCAGGTCCAAGCGGGAGGACTATTGTGGAATCATTGTCGCGTCGTCGCGCGTGGCGAGCGCCTTGAGCGTTGTCAATTCGATGCCGTTTGTGAGAAACAGCACGGCTCCACTAAGAAGCAGAGCATTGACTCCTTCGGAATGTGCGGAAAGCAAGGGATTGTTGGCGCCACGATTCTGATGCACGCCGGGCTGATTGTAGTCGCGCATATTGGGCGGGTAACGGACCGTGGTCAGGTTCCAACTGGGAGGCGCGAAAGTCGTTCCGTAGTTTGGCGGAGTTCCAGGCGCACTCGTGCCGGTGATCCAGCCGTTCGGAAATCCTCCATCAATGCGACGCTGGGTACCCGCGGAATCCACGGCATAGTCCGAGCATTCTCCGACGGCCAACGTGTGCGCAACGCCATCCGTTACCTGTCGAATGCGGACCACCTCGTTTGGAATGAGCATGCCACCGGCGGATATTTCGCCATTACTTGAAGGGACACAGCATGGGCTCACTCGCGATTCGCGAAAACCATTGTGGCTGGAGCTTCCAGATATTCCGACGCATGACGGCATCATGATTTCAATGCTGCCGATAGGCCAAAATCGCGGCAGAGGGCTGGAGGGGCATAACAGTGGCTCTATCACAACCCGGTTTGCCAAAAGCCCGTTTTGTGCGTTGAGAAGCGTCGAGCCGTTGTTTGCGCTGACAAAGTCAAATCGGCCGAGGATCACAGACTCTTCGAGATGAGGAGCGATCGCGACCCACCAGGAAATTCCAAACCCGTATTGCCGGCGCGCGCCACACGGCAACGAACGGGCACCGCTCTCGTAGCTGAGCAAAGCCAGGCCGATCTGGCGTAAATTATTACTGCATGCGGATCGTCGCGATGCCTCACGACCGAATTGAATAGCCGGAAGAAGCAACCCGATAAGTACTGCGATGATTGCAATCGTAACGAGCAACTCCACGACCGTGAACGCCAGGTGGATCCGGTAGTGTCGTTCGTGCGAAGGCATCATTTTAGCAGCTCATGCGAGGCGTCTAGCGGCAAGCAGAAAGGCCACTCCGATCAAAAAACTGGTGATCCCCGCCGGCTCTGGGACGGGGATCGGCGCAAGGGCCGTAATCAAAAAGATCACATCGATGGTTCCAATCCCGGGAGGAGTGTCGGCGAAAAAGCCAATCCGAGAAGTGAAGCTCGATAATTCGAGAGTCGTCGGCAAAGCGGTATCAACAAACACGTTCGACGGGGCAACAAGGTTGAGGCTCAGTTGCCCTACCGACTGCGGCATGGCCTGCACCACGAGTGGCGAATCCGGAGGTGGAGTTAAGGTGTTCGAAAAGATAATCGACATCACATCCACCGTCGTGCCATCCGGCTGAGCCATATTGTTCGATACGATAATGTCGTAACTGCTTGCAGCCACCTGAACGGTGCCGAAACTAGCCGTGAAACCTGCTAGTAGATTTTGCCGGTAGATCGAAGAGTCGCCGAGCGAGGCCGGTGAAGTGCCTGCTTCGTAGAAAAACTGCCCAGTCACAGGGGCAAAGGCTGGAATAAGCAGGCCATAGGGCGGCGCGTTGGCGTTTGCTGTGGTTACCACGCCGGTGAAGCCATATCCGATGATTGCTCCAGGGCACGGGGCAGAGATGGCGTATATACACAAAAACAGCAGCAGAAATCGCATGGGTGAAGTTCGCCGGGGCCGTATGTCGGTGAAAAGATCAAATCGCCAAAGGCCATCCGGCCAAGGCTGTCTGGAATCGCAAAACTAATTTGATCTTCGGCCCACTAGCAGAACTCACGGATTAACCGGTGCGTACAACGTCCCTTCTGCGGAATATAGCTGGGGGCAATCGCAGAAACAACGGGCTTCAACACCCTCTCCCGGCTTTTCGGCTTGGCTATTCCGAACTACTGTCACCATCACGCTTTGCGACGACTATATTGGGCTTATGGGCAAGGTTGTAGGCCGTTGTATCGCCGGGCGAACAGTCCGAGCACATGGCGAATCGCTGAACTTCGGGGGCAAACTTCTGGCTGGTTCTTTTGCTGCCGGCAAAAGTGCCAGAGGCTGCTAGTCCGCACGGTATGCGGCGAGGCCTATCCACAGCGACTAAATTCACCGGGATCGGCTTCGTGAGGCTTGCCTCTCCCCTCGTCTCGAAGTGTGTGCCCTGGCTCTACATGTGGCGACCGCATCGCCAGTTCGCATTGCGCTATGTGCCTATGTAGTTGATGCTCCCAAGCATTATGAGTTTGCCGCCCCAGCACTCCGCTTCAGATGGGCCCCAGATTCGATCAGGGGCTTTTTTGTCGGTAGTCACACATGGCTTACGGTTACCTAATAGGGTAGTCCAATCAGCTCCCTGCTGAATTGAACGCTGAGTTCTATGTTTGAGCACTAGAGGCTCTAGCACAGCCTTAGGCTGGCATTGGGGTTCAGGCTGATTCTCAGGTTGTCTTAGACGCAAATCCATGATCCGAAGCACCATGGAAAACGTGGATCGTACCAGTCCAAGCGAAAATGGTAGGTTGGATCGCGAGAGGATTGTCCGGAGGCTTGTGGCAATTGGCGACCAACTAAACGCAATTGACGCAAATAAGCAAAATACCGCGGAGGCGACTGCCAGGATTGTGGCACTTCATCGTGAGCGGGAGCATTTGCTCAAGGAGCTTCGTAGTGCGATTGATTATTCCCTGCTGCGCGAGGAATGATCCAGTATGAACATGATGCTGGCGTCGAACTCCACCGCCAGATCGCCTTTGAGCATGCAGGCGAATTGGTCGAAGTAAAACGCGGCGGCTTTGAACATCGCTAAAATGCAGCAAGAGCTATCGGTCTTTTCGCGGAAAAAGCTGCCGCAATTCGCTGCTTTTCGTCTCAGTGAAGGCTGGCCGGAGCCGTGGGTCATTCGCCGTCCTGTGGTGCCAAGTCCGCGGAAAAAAGAATTCAGGGTCTTCAGAGGAATTGGTGGGTGGGTGTGGTTAGGTTTTGGTAGCGGCGAGGTCTGTGGAGCGTCACAGCTAAAAGTTCGGATTGGCCTTGCTCAATCTGTCTGGAAAACACGAGCTTTGGAAATGTGTGAACCCGGAAATCAAGCTGTGACAAAGCACTAGTAGGGTGCGGAAAAACTCTGGAATATCAGGCGTTTCTCTCTTGGCGTGAACTGCGTTTGCAGTAGCGGCGTGGCCCGAGAGGCGGTCGTCACTGCGCCGGTGCCGCTTCCCGTCAGCCGGTTTCGGGCGCCAACCGCCGCAAGCGGACCAGGTTGAAGGCGGCGGCCGCCACTTCCAACATCTGTCGCAATTTCCATCGACCGACCGTCCGACTTCGCCTCATGCCCGCTACCGATTTCATCCAGCCAAACACTCTTCCACTTTCTTTCGGCACCGCTGACTCAAACGAAACGCTGTCGTACGCATGCGGCGCTTCATCCGGTGACGCGCTCGAATGCCGGGAAGTCGCGCCTTGTGGGTTTCCGTTTTCGGGTCCACAGGCTCCTTCACCAGTGGGATGTGCGGCTTGATCTTGCGGTCTTCGAGCGTCTGAAAAAAATCTCCATCGTCGTAGCCCTTGTCGCCGCCAAGCGTCTGAGGAACGCGACCGTGCGTCCCCTTCAAGTCGTCGAGCATCTCCAGGGTTGCCTCACGTTCGGCCGTGCCACTGGCTTCCGTGGCGGCGACGGTCATGATCAGGCCGTGCCGGTTCTCCGTCAGCGCGTGCCCCATGTGCGACAGCTTCGCTTCCTTACCCCGGCCCTTGCGGTAGAGCTTCGCTTCGGGATCGGTTCGGCTGCGTTGCGTTGCGTTCGTTCGTGTTTGGCCGTGGAAATCGACTTCCGGATTGCTGGGCTTGAAGCCGTTGCCGTCGCTGGGAGATTCATCCTCGTCACGAGGCTTGAAGCTCTTGGCACTGGCGAAACTTTCGATCAGCGTGCTATCCACGCTGAAGTGCTCGCTGCACAAGCCGCACGTCAAAGCTTCGGCGACGACGGCCTCGAAGAAGGCCTTCGCAAGACCATGTTCCTCCAAACGCTGTCGGTTCTTGCCGAAGGTCGTGGCGTCGAAGGCTTCTTCGCTCGGCTGCATGTCGAGAAACCAGCGGAAGAGAAGGTTCAGATCGATCTGCTCGCAGAGTTGGCGCTCGCTGCGGACGGAATAGAGGACCATGAGCAACAGCGACCTCAGCAGCCGTTCGGGCGGAACACTCGGCCGCCCGGTATTGCTGTAGGCCGCTTCAAACCGGGAGTGCAGGGCCGCGAGGATGCGGTCCACACGTCGCTTGATGTCACGTAGCGGATGGTCCGCCCGGATGCGATCCTCGACCTCGAATGTGTGGAAAAGGGGCAGTTGATGGTCCGTGTGTCCGCGCATGATTCCCTCCTGGATGGCGATCCCAGGAGTTTAGCGCCATAATAGCGCCGGACAAGTCGTGTTTTTCCGCACCCTGCTAGGGCCGTAGCGACGAACAGCGCGGCAGTTGTGCGGATGTTCATGGCCGATTGTAGCCAGCCACTGGCTCCCGACCAGCGCCAGCATCGCCCGGCGGATCGGCCTTGTGCGAGCGCCGTATTTATCGAGTGGAGTGTCAAAAACTTAATGGCCTCAAAATGGAAAACGGGCAGAACGCAGCAAGGCTGCCCCGCCCGTCATCCCAAAGACAAAGAGAAAAAGACTAACTGGCGTTCATCGCTGTGCGGTTGCGATCGTCGCCCGAGTTAACTGGCGGGGTCGAACCTGGCATTCCAGCGGGGCTATTGGTGGAATTCAACTCGCCGCTATCGGCGGGCTTACCGTTTCCGGCCTGTTCCTGAAACGCTTGCGCCGCGAGAATTGCTTTTGCCAGCTTCGCCATATCTAGGGCCAGAATCGCTGCCGCGCATTTAAGCCGTAGAGTAATTACCATGATCAGAATCCTTCGTCACTTGGTACAATACCCCACTTATGGTATTTTCTAAAACACAATACGAGGGGATTGCACTAGGATCCTGCCTGAGAATTGCTGCTAGGCAATGCAAAGTTTTCGCATCAAGTAGACTAAGACTGTCGGCCTTGCCGGAATAATTGGTACAGCCCACCTAAGCCGCACCCCTTATTCGCTGAACGGTCCTTACGACCGTGGATCATCACTTACCTCACCGCTTGGTTCCGCTCACAAGCAAGGCCATCATGGCGAGCTTGATCGGCTCGGCGAGCACCGGCCAAGCGGCGATAATCTTCGCGAGGTCTAGTCCTACGACCGTTTTGCGCGCTGCGCCTGGCGCTGCGCTACCCAACGAAATACCGTGTTTTCCCGAGGAATTGAGGGTGTTCTTCCGGACTTTTAATCCGTAGGTCCTGGGTTCGAGTCCCAGCAGCCTCATCTTGCATTCTCTCGCACGGTTATGCACCACGCCGCATAACCCCTCTATCGATCCACGATGATTGCAAAGTCGTTAATCCAAGGCTCCGATCAGCTTGAGAGCCCGGAGTGGGTTCCAGCAGAGTTCGTCGGCTCGGGCTCGTAGCGGCAGCTTGGTTTTGTCGGGCGTCAGTCGCAGCAGCGTCAGGGCGACGTTGGCCAGGCTCGCCAGGCGTTCGGCCAAACCGGGCCGACGCGTCCAGCAGCGGCGGTCTTCGTCCCACCAACGGTCTTTGACGAAATGCAAGCGGTTTTCCACCTGCCAATGACCACGCACATACTTGAGCAGTTGTTGGGGCGTGGTCACTGCGGGGTCGAGGCTGGTGATGAAGTAACGCGTTTCGCGCGTCGTTTTGCCTTGCCGGTCTTTTGTTTGCCGGTCGACGCGGAGGAGCATGCGGCAACCGGCAAAACCCAGCCGCTGGCGAACATAGTCGGCGTTGTCCACGTCGACCCAAAGAAAACGAGTCTCTCGCTGGCCCCCCCTTTTTTCCGCGTCACCGCGGCAGCCGTTCGATCGTCCGCCTGCGCAAAGCAGGTCTGTGCCACGTCCAGGATGTCCGGCTGGTTGGCCTTGATCTGGAACAGGTAATCGTGGTCCGAAGCCAGGATCAACTCGGCTAGATTTCGCTGAGCATACAGCGCATCGCCCGTGATCAGACGCAACGCGGGATACTTCTCGAACAGCTCGCTCAGGCGAGCCTTGAGCACTTCGGGCTCCGTGCTTTTGTCGCCTGAAAGAGGCCACTGCCCAAGACAGGCTTTTACCTCGCCGCCCAACACTGGAGCGAGGCAAACTCGCTCACCCGACAGATCAACCCCAGCAGCGTCAGGCCCAGGATGCCCGAAAACGGGTGACGAACGCCACGCCGCTGCCGCGGGTCGGCAATCTCCGACAACGCCGCCATCAAAGAGGGCAAATACGAGTGTACTAGCATGGCCAGCTCTGTCTCCTAAAGCCAATCCGAGTTACCCACTTAGGAATGCCCGTGCACTCTATCACACCCGACTTTGCAATCGTCCCGGGGTATGCCTGAACTGGCAGGTGCGGTGCTGGGGAAGGCCGCGAGCAGCAGGGGGGGAATCGTCCTTCGGATCGGAGTTCAAGCGCACGCTCGACTCGGTGCGGCCAGCCATTC
>CAZRCI010000068.1:0-16947 GCA_964598535.1 uncultured Planctomycetaceae bacterium
CCGACGATCACACCCTCACCGGGAGACCGGCTTACATAGTTTCTTTTTATGGCTGGCGTCCGGATGTGGGCCCCTCAGTTGCGAAGCTGGATGGATGGCGGAAAGCATCCCTCCGCCTGAATGTGACATGCAGTGAAAAGGCGGCTTTGGGCCTCTTGACCTCGCAAGACATCAATCTCCGATGCCACAGTGTTCGTCGCGAATCGCGGTGAGGCCCTCGCGAAACGTGGTGACTCGAAAATCGGGAAAGCGTCGTTTGAATTTGTCCGAGACGAAGATGTTGTCCACCTCATAACGTGGCAGCAGTTCCGCAGCGTCGCGCGCCTTCCTGTTCACCAGCCCGGCGAACCAGAGTTGCCATCTCTTCAGCACCTTGTAGCGGCCATGGACTCCGAAGATTTCCGCTGCCAGTTCAATAAACTGGCGGTAGGTCAGACGGTTGTCGTCGCAGGGAAGATGCCAGGTCTGGTGATAAGCAGCGGGCGTGTTGCCGAGCAGCGCCATCGCGTGACTCGCGTCCGGTGTGTAGATCAAGCTCCGCAGCACGTCGTCTCTCAAAAAGACTCTGGCCGTCGCTGCCGATTTCAATCGCTCAATGATCATGGAGTTGGTAATGCTCTGAGTTTTCCTCGGCCCGTAGAACTCCGGGGCTCGACAGATCATGGCCTGGACGCGGCCTTGTTCCATCGCACCCAGTAACTCCTGGGCGACGGCGGCGCGAACTTTCCCCTTTTTCCCATAAGGCGCAAACGCAGTCTCCTCCGTCTGCGGTTGGCTCGTCTGCGGATACATGTAGGTGTTGTCGAAGAAGACCAGCTTACTGCCGTGCGCCGCGCAGGCCTCGATCGTGTTCCGCATCAGAATCGGCCACTGTTGCACCCACAGTCGTGTATCCATGGGCAATCCGACGGTCAGGTAGACGACCTTCGAGCCTTCGACAGCCCGCACGGCCTGAGATGCATCCAGGAGATCGGCGGCCAACAACTGATCCGTGTCATTGACCTTCTGCGGCCGACGGCTCACCAACCGGATTTCACTCGTGAAGTCGCGTTTCAGGTGGACCGCCAGCTCGCATCCGATCTGTCCACTGGCTCCCAGGATCGTTTGCATGCGATCTCATGCCTCCCTAAATATCGAGTTCGCCCGGCTGAACAGCCTCCTGATCCCCTTAGCCTCGCACGAATGCGAGCAAGTCGGAGTTGATCGTTTCGGCATGAGTCGTGGGCATCCCATGCGGGAAGCCTTTGTAGGTCTTCAGCGTGCCGTTCGGAAGCAGCTTGGCCGACAACGGACCGGAATTGTCATAGGGGACGATCTGGTCGTCATCGCCATGCATGACGAGCACCGGCACGGTGATCTTCCTGAGATCCTCGGTGAAGTCGGTTTGCGAGAAGGCGACAATCCCTTCGTAATGCGCCTGGGCGCTGCCCATCATGCCCTGCCGCCACCAGTTCCAAATCACGGCTTGCGAGGGCTTCGCGCCTGGGCGGTTGTATCCGTAGAACGGGCCGCCCGGGATGTCGTGGTAGAATTGCGCCCGATTGGCCATGAGCTGGGCCTGAAACTCGTCAAACGTCTTCTTCGGCAGGCCGTTGGGATTGCTGTCGGTCTTCACCATCAACGGTGGAACCGCCGCGATCAGGACCGCCTTCGACACCGGATCCTCCCCGTGACGGACGATGTAGCGGACCACTTCGCCGCCGCCCGTGGAGTGGCCGATGTGAACCGCCCCGAGAATGCCCAGATGCTGCACCACCGCGGCGACGTCGTCCGCATAATGGTCCATATCATGACCGTGCCAGACCTGGCTGGATCTTCCATGACCGCGGCGATCATGAGCGACGACCCGGAAGCCCTGCTGCAGAAAAAAGAGCATCTGGGCGTCCCAGTCGTCGGCGCTGAGGGGCCAGCCGTGGTGAAAGAACAGCACGGGGGCGTCGCGTGGTCCCCAGTCCTTGTAGAATATCTCCACCCCATCGTTCGTCGTGACGGATCCCATTGCTCGCCTCCGATTCTGGAACCAGGTAAAACGATGCTGTTCGCCTCTGTCGTCCACCCAGATCGCCGAAAGGACTCTCGATCATGACCAGGCGGATACTCCACGTCGTCACCAACGTCGCTCATTATACCGACCCCTCGATTCCGACGGGCCTGTGGCTGTCGGAGTTGACGCATGCCTACCACATTTTCGCCGAGAAGGGTTACGAGCAACGGATTGCGAGTCCGAAAGGTGGCGTCTCGCCGCTGGAGCCGCGCTCGCTCAAATGGCCATTCCTGGATGCCACCGCAAAAGCGTGGCTGGCCGACAAAGACCGCATGGCTCTCCTCGCAGAGACGGCGCGGCCCGATCAGATTGACGCAAACGACTTCGACGCGATCTATTTCACCGGCGGACATGCCGTGATGTGGGACTTCCCGGATGCGTCCGAACTGCAACGCATCACGCGCGACATTTTCGAACGAGACGGCATCGTTTCGTCCGTCTGCCACGGCTATTGCGGCCTGCTGAACACGAAGCTTTCCGACGGCACGCTGCTGGTCGCCGGTCGTCGCCTGACAGGCTTTTCCTGGGCCGAAGAAGTGCTTGCCGGTGTGGCGAGGAAAGTGCCTTACAACGCCGAGCAAGAAATGAAGAACCGTGGCGCGGTCTATGAAAAAGCCTGGCTGCCGTTCACCTCGAAGGTCGTTGTGGATGGCCGGCTGGTCACGGGGCAGAATCCGCAATCCGCCAAAGCCACCGCCCAACAGGTGGCGGCCCTCCTGTGATGTCGCTTGATCACCTGGCACCCCTCTGTGCCTTTTAGCCGCATCGGTTCCGAACGATTCGGGCGAATCGTGTAGCGGTCGTCAGTCAGCTTGAACTTTCATTCAGGTGACACAACATGCCCCTGATTCCTGAAAAACACGACCTGTAAAAGTTCAAATCCCGTCAACAGTCGCCCGCGCAACTGCCTACAGAGTTTGAGTTTACGAATCAATCGGGGCGACAGGACGGTTATTGGAATTTTCCTGGCTGGCGTCCGGGGCTGGAAATCCACGGTGGTATTCGAGCGTTTGAACGAATGCTTCCACGACCCACTGGGACCTATTTGGCCCGATCGAGGAAAGCGGTCCACGCCAGCCGCCCTTCTCTCCACTTGAGCACGTTCTCTTCAACCTCCGCGACCGTTGTTGGCCCGGGACGTAGATCGCCGTCCTCCGGTTGGAATAGACGCCCAAAGGCGAATCCGGGAACGCTGTTGAAACTCAAGGACCCGGGAAGTTTGTGACACACGATGCACGAATCTCGGTTCGTTTTGAACGGCTGGCTCCGTTCGGGAAACTTCTGCCCATTCGGCGGCGTGCGCTCAAATTCATCCCACTGGTGGGAATTGAAACCCGTCTTGAAGTCTCGCTCGTGGGATACGTCCCGCAAGCCGTCGGCCACTCCGGCAAAAAGTTCCGCCCTCCGGAACTGGGACTCGAAAGACAAGTGTCGCCTGACCGATGATCGGCAATCGTCCGCGTTTTGCAAAGTGTCGTCGGCCCGAATCGCTGCGTCCGTGTCGACCACGCGAATTTGCACGCTCTCGGTTAGTGTGCTTGCCGCGATGCGCAGCTTGTCGTCAAGCAATAGGGCCCGGCGCACAATCGCAACTTCCGTTCCTTTTGGGCACACGGGAAACTCCGGATGTGGAATGAACGGCACAGTACGCCTGGTTCTCTCATGGGTATTCGGAAGCAACAATGTGTCCAACACGCCTAGTTTCGTCAGAAAGTCGAGCGTCGGCGCGCGGCCACCGGGGAGCTTGAGGAAAACAATGAAGACCGAATTGGTGAATGGGTTAGTTCCGTCGTCGCGGAGGTGCAGCGGCGCCGTCGGCCCTTGTGGTAGACCGAGACATACCCAGGGTCCATCCTCATCAAACAAGTGAGGAGGTAGATATGGAGCGTCCGGGTTGTTCGGGTTGAAATGGTCGGCGAATCTCTTCGAAGCAACTGCGACGGCATAATTGTCTGGCAGCTTGATGATTTGCTGCGCGGGGAGCGCCAGCCGGCGAATCGCTTTGTCGAGCGCCGCCTCGAGTCGACGATTGGGTTGCTCGACTCTCGATAGCCAGTTGGAAACCAACCAAAGGTCGCGCTGAAGAATCGCGCGCTTGGTAAGGTCTTCGATCAGCGCTTCGCCCTTGTCGTGATCAAAGTGTTTCAGGACCGTAATGGCTCATTCGGCCGCCTGGCCGTCGAGGAGGTAGGTGGACTCACGCCATAACAAAGGTTCCAGGCGATCGTGGCCGTAGTCCTTGCCGGCCGGCCAACGCCGCATGGATGCGGTTCCAGAGGTGGTCAGGATCTGTGCTATAGAGGGTGGAGCGCGAGTTGCTCCGATCAGTAGCGAATCCCACACTCGTGGCGATTATAAAAACCACGAATCCGCAGGAAGCAAATAGAACGCCACGGATGCGATTGGCCAACTGATCGCGGGAATAGACGGCAGCAGGCCGATGATACTTAAAGCAATAGCCCCCATTTCGAGTGTATCATAAGGGGGTTAGCTGGCCCGGTGGCTTTGTTTCTCTAACGGTACTCTATGAAGCGGGAACGATTAATCACGTTCTTTGCAAACAATCCCTCCGCGAAGCTTCTGCGCGCCCAATACGCCCCCTTTATCGTCGACTTTCTGTATCAGCACTTCAAGACAGATGGGAATTTGTCAACATTGCATTCCGTTCTACAGCAGCAGCTATCGAGCTACTTGGAGTCGCTCCATGAGACGGAGCCCGATGCTCTACGGGATCAAGCAGAAACGTATCTCAATGCGTGGTCAACAGGCGAGTGCCGCTGGCTCAGACGCTACTTCGACGCTGAACACTCCGAGTCGGTCTACCAACTCACGCCGCACGCAGAAGACGTCTTGACGTTTCTTTCGCACGTACTGGATCGCAACCTGGCTTTCGTAGGAACCGAGTCACGCTTGAGCCGCATCGTTGCCACTCTTTCCGACATTGTGGTCCGAGGTTCGGCCGATCCCGACCGGCGATTGACGTACTTGCGCGACGAACAGCGACGAATCGTACAAGAGATTCAGTCGATCGAGGCAGGCAATGCCGTGGAAATCCACAGCCCGACGGCCTTACGCGAACGCTTTGCCGATGCGGTATCGGATCTCATATCCCTACAGGGTGATTTTCGCGCCGTGGAAGAGTCGTTCAAGTCGATCACTCGCGATGTGCAGAAGCGGCAGGCGGAGTCGTCGGATTCGCGGGGCAATATCCTGGGCTATGCGCTAGATGCCGAAGACCAGCTAAGGGATCAAGATCAAGGAGCGAGTTTTCAAGCATTTGTTCGACTCATTCTGTCCCAGTCACAGCAGGACGCCTTGGAGCGGATGATCGGACAGCTCGATGAGATTGCCGAGTTGGCGGAGCAACTGGAGGGCAGACAGCGTGTGAAAGGAATGATAGCAAGCCTATCGGCGGAGGCCGAAAAAGTGCTGCACGTGACGCGCAGGCTCAATGCAACGCTTCGCCGCCTACTCGATACTCATGCCAGTACGACGCGCTTGCGCCTTGCAGAGATCCTGGCTGAAATCCGTGCGCTTGCGTCTCGCCTCTGTGATTGCCCACCAGATGTCGGAATCGATGTCATGTCCGATCTCGAGTTGCTCAATGTCCATCAACGTACGTTTTGGGAGGCCCCAACGCGGTTCGATGAACTGGAGTTGTCAAATATCGAACCGCCCGATGACGAGCGAGTCCTTGCTTTCAGGCATCTGGCCGAAATGCAATGTTTGGATTGGGAGGCGATGCGATCCAAGATCGCAAGCGCCTTAGCGACGACAGCGCAGGTAAGCTTGTCCGACCTTCTGCAGGAGTACCCCCCGTCTAGTGGCGTGATCGAGGTGCTAGGGTACATCCAATTGGCGCATGACGGTGGTCACCAAGTCAACGAGGATGAAGTCGAAGTGGTGCACATCAACGATCCTGATGGCAACAAGGGCGCGAAGCCATACGAAGTGCCGCGAGTTGTATTCTTGTCGGAGCGGCTCTGCTCATTGTGGTCCCATCTCGCTGCCGGAGGCAATGGCGATGAGTGAGTTACCCGAATTTCGCGAACGCGGCATTGCGGCTGTAAAGCTGCTTCAAGGGGTAGTTTACAGCGACGACAAGGAGGCCTGGTCGATTCTGCTCAACAACGAATCGGATCTCATGGATTTTTTCTGTCAAATAGGATTGGCGTTGATCGTTGACCGCGGAGAAGGCTTGGCTTACCTGCGGCAGTTTGACGATGACGAGCGGGCCAGCGGTTACGAACGACTGCCGCGGTTGTTCCGCAAGACGCCACTTGGCTACGACGCAACGTTGCTTTGCGTTCTACTGCGAGATGAGTATCGACATTTTGAAGACGAGGACTTGGATAACGAACGATGTGTCGTGGAGACCGAAGCGATATTCGAGCTCTGGAAGACATTCTTTCCAGCAGCCTCGGACGAAGTTGGATTGCGTAAGCGACTCGTCACGGCGTTCAACCAGTTGGACAAGCTAAAATTCGTCCGGAACATTTCCTCGGACAGTGAATCGTGGGAAGTGCGCAAGTTGTTAAAAGCTCGAATCACGCTTGAGGAACTGCAGAGCCTGCGGGGCAGGCTCGCCTCAACCGACATGCAATAGGGCTGCGCGATGGAACATCTCTTTGACATGTGTCCAGAACGACCAGGCTACCGCCTACGACGGTTGGAGGTATTCAACTGGGGTACGTTTGACAGCACCGATGGGCGCGTCCATCGCTTTGAGCCTCACGGTAGGACAGCCTTGTTGGTAGGCCATAACGGCTCGGGCAAATCAACGCTTGTCGATGCGGTTCTAACGCTTCTCGTTGACAGTCGGACCCGAAATTATAATGTCGCAGCAGGTGCCAAGAAGACGGAGCGCACATCCAGGAGCTATATCAAAGGCGCGTTCGACCGCACCGCCGATGAGTCGCAAACAAGCGTAGTGCAATACCTGCGACCGAAGGGCAACCACCTGACGGCACTCTCGGCAGTGTTTCACGATGAGCACCTGGAAAAGACCTTCACATTGACGCAAGTGCTGTATTTGAAGACTGACGGGAGCGATGATAAGGTCTACGCGATCGCTGACGCGGAGCACGAACTCAAGGAGGACCTCGCCGGCCTGGTCAAATCGGACGAAGTGCGCGAGCACCTCAAGCGCCGCGGCTATCAAACAACGAAACTCTACGTGGATTATCAGAGTTGGCTTGTCCAGCGCACTGGCATGCGCGGCAAGGCAGTCGATATGTTCAATCAGACCGTGCATGTAAAGGACATCGAAAGCCTGAATCGTTTCATCCGCAGCCACATGTTGGAAGCTCACGATTGGCACGAGAAGGTGCAGAGGTTGTTGACGCACTTCAATGATCTGAGCGCCGCTCATCAAGAGCTTGTCCGGGCGCGGAGGGCCGAAGATCTGCTGGCCCCTGTTGAAAACCTCGGACTCAAATACCAGAAACAGGCAGAGGATCTCCAGCAGCTGGAAAGGCGGCTCGAAGCCTCGGCCAGCTACTTCCCGATCCAAGCGGTTCGGCTGCTTGAGCCGGCGATCGCCGAGCAACAGAAACGGGGCTCCGCAATCGTAGGCGCTATTAAGCGGCTGGAAACAGAGCTAGAAGCGAAGCAGGAGTCGATCCGCCAGCTAACGAATGAAAAGGAGCGGGCGGGAGGAGAGCGGCTGAAGAAGATTCCGGATCTCATCCGAATTGAGCAGGTTCACCTTGAGCATAAGAAGAATGCCTCGATCTTGTACCACGAACAACTAAAGGCCTGCCAGTTCAAGGGGACCGTCATATCTCCGGAACTGTTCGCCGAAGCTCGCAAATACCTTCAACAGACAGCCGAAACGTCTGCAGAGCGCGTGCGCGTATCGCAGGCCACTTTCGAGGAAGCGGTCGGATCCAAAGCCGCCCTCTCAGACCGCCTTCGCGAGGAGCGCGACGAGTTAACCGTGCTCGAACAGCGGCGAACGAACCTACCGCCAAGATGTTCCGCGATGCGAAGCCGCATCTGTGTTAGTTTGAACCTGGATGAAGGAATACTCCCCTTTGCAGCGGAGCTCATGGCGGTTGCTCCTGATCAAAGGCGATGGGAAGCGTCAGCGGAAATGGTGTTACGCTCCTTTGCCTTAAGCTTGCTGGTTCCGGAACGATACTATCAGCGTGTGCGTGCCTATGTGGAAACGAATCGCGTAATGGATGCCCAAGGGGAAGGTCAGCGGCTGGATTACATCTGCGTCGGCAGGCCACAAGAGCTGAGCGGGGATCGAGTGGATCCTCAATCGCTCCTTCACAAACTTCAGTTCAAACCACGGCATGACCTGATCCCTTGGGTGCGGGGTGAAATCCTGAAGCGGTTTGATTTCCGCTGCTGTGATAGCGTAGAGGAATTCAACGGCATTGCGCGCCTGGCGATGACCGATCAGCGGCATGTAAAGTTCAATTCCGAACGGCACCAGAAGGATGACCGCCCCCGGATTGTCGATCCTCGATACTTCGTGCTTGGCTGGGACAACACGGAAAAGAAGCGGCTGATCGCGGAACGGATCCGTGGGCTCCAGTCGGACGTCGAGAAGGCGCGGCAATCTGTTGAAGCCTGCCAGACCAAGATCGTGGAATACGAAACTATACAGCGGAATGCCCAGGCTGCCTTGAAGCGAACGGACTTCGACGAAATCGACTTCAAAAGGCACGAGCGGGAAACCGCTGCCCTTGAGGCAGAGAAGAAGGAGCTTGAAGAGGCGAACAACACCATCAAGGCACTCAGCGAGCGGCTCAATCGAGTAAGGGACGAAGCCCGGCAACTCGGCAGTCAGCGCGACGCGCTCCGCGAAGAGAAAGGCAAGCTGGAGTCAGAGATTGGTCGGGTACGCGAGCTTCTCAAACGAGCGACCGAGGAAGTTCAACAAGCCAAGCAGTCAGGTCAGTTCGAATCACACGAGGCGTTCTTCGCGGACATTGCGGCATCGCTCGGGGACCCACCCCTGACGATTCAGGATATCGTTATCCGGCGGGAACGCTGGCAGAAAGAGACGCTGCATCGTGTAGCACAGCTCAAAGCACCTCTAGAGGAACTGGCGGAGAGGTTGCGTAGCCGGATGTCGGCGTACCTGCGCGAGTTCCGCGAGGAAGCTTCCGAACTCGATGCTACGACGAACGCACTACCCAGTTTTCTTGGGCGACTAGGGCAACTTCGCCAAGAGGATCTTCCACGATACGAAAAAAAGTTCAAGGATCGGCTCAACGATCAGGTAAGCACCGAGATCGCCGTGTTCAATACGGAGTTGCGAGAGGAACGAAAACAGATCGAAGCAAAGATCGCCCAGTTGAACGACGCACTGGCTGCCGTGACCTATAATCCAGGCACGTACATGCGCCTTGACCCGCGGCCGATACAGGACCGCGAGATCGAAGAGTTTAGGCGAGCACTTCGCGAATGCCTCGACGAATCGCTCGAGCACACGGAAGAAGCCAACGAGGCCCGGTTTCGTAGAATCGAGGCCTTGGTAAAGCGGCTTTCCGACAAGGAAAGTACGACCTGGCGAAACAAAGTGATCGATGTCCGTAACTGGTATGAGTTCTTCGCTCAGGAGATCGACCGCGGGACGCACAGCCTCAAGAGCTGTTACGACGGAAGCTCCGGCCAGTCCGGTGGGGAAAAGGCAAAACTGGCATTCACGATTCTGGTTGCGGCGTTGGCTTATCAATTTGATGTCGACCCGCAGGGCCATACTCCGGGGAGATTTCAATTTGTCGTCGTCGATGAGATGTTTTCCAAGGTGGACGATCAGAACGCACGATATGCCCTGGAGCTATTCAAGCAATTCGGGCTGCAATTGCTGATCGTTGCCCCACTCGACGCCAAGGCCCGTGTTACAGAGCCGTTTGTCGACCGCTACCTGCATGCGGTTAAGGACTCGATCACGAGCCGTTCGCAGCTCTACAGCATGACTGCTCAGGAGTACGAGGAGGTCGTCCGGCAATTCTCCGGCAATGGTCATGCGAAGGCGAAACACCGCCATGCCGCGAAGTAGGGTGCGCAGATGGCTTTTCTGACCCCTGACGAGATCGCTGCAAAGACAGAACATGCTTATCTGCGGTTTCTGTCATTCTGGGTCCGCGGCACTGACGGCGGATTCTTCCCCTATCGGATACGCGCTCGATTCTCTGTCAATCCCAAAGATCCCAAGGGCACAATTCAGGCCAGCGAATTGCTGTTGCAAAAGTCCAAGGCTGTAAGAGGGTGGGGCTATACTGTGCATCGCGAACACGTGCGCACGCGAGATTTCGGCAACAACCCTATCCCGCACGCATTCACCATAGATACGCTGGAGGACTTGCTTCGACTTGCCAACCGCAAAGCTGAGTTCGAAGCAACTGCCTATGTAGTCGAGGAGATGCGCAATGCACTGCCGAGGTTGTCTGCCTGGCTCGAAACTAACGTCCGGTCGCTCCATCACTTGGTCGATTCGGCGACCGGTCTCGTCCAAGTGGCACAGTACTTCATGTCGCATCCGTGGCCAGATTGCTACGCACGGCAGATTCCAGTATCCGTTGACACGAAGTTCATCCAACGCCATCGGACGACACTGCGTCAGTGGCTTGACGTGCTCTTGCCGTCCTCTGCCATCGATGTGAACGAAACGGCATTCGAAAGGCGGTTTGGGCTTCGCGATGGGCAAGAGCATCGAGCCATACGGATCCTCGACCCGCAATTGAGATCGGAGCTGGATCTGCCGTTTGACGAGTTGTCGCTGCCGCTACGATCGCTGGCGACGCTTCCAGTAAGGAATGCAACCGTTGTCATCGTCGAGAACAACCTCAACCTGCTCACCTTGCCTACGGTCGCTCGTGCAATTGGCATTCGCGGCGAAGGCAATTCGGTAAATCGACTTGAACAGTTACGCTGGCTCGACGTAAACCGGATACTGTACTGGGGCGATATCGACGTCGAGGGCTTGATCATCCTTTCGCGGCTACGGAACCTCTTTCCGCATGTCGAGAGCGTCATGATGGATATGGAAACGATTCGACGGCACAAGGGGCTCCTCGGCGATGGTACTGGTTCAAGGGCAGCCGCCCCCACAAATCTCACGGTCGCCGAGGCGGACGTGTTTGAGTTCTGTTTGCGGGAAAACCGACGGCTAGAACAAGAACGGATTCTGCAACTGTACGTCGATCGTACTTTGACGGAGTTCGCCACGCGTGCCCAATCCGGACAGGCAGTTTAACGCCTCTAGTCCGGCGACTTTTCTGGATCCAACGGAAGGTTGCGATTTGCTGCAAGCCCATAGCATGTCGTGGAGTCCTCTGCAGTCCTCTCGGCATAAATCCCCTTGAGCAAAAGGTTGAGGCGAGTGAACACTACGGCGCGTCATCCGGTCCTTCTGCTCGTTTACTATTTGTTGCCGCCGATCGAGTTAACAATCTGTTCTCGTAACGCCATTGCCGCATGATTTCCCCGCGACGCGAGAAGCGTCAACAATCCATTGAACGCCTCCCGTAGCTCTCGATCATTGGCAATCTCACCGCGAGAACGGCGCCAGCATTCGGCGAGAACATGCACGAGCGCATCTTCCAACCCGCTTTCATCCCAAAATCGCTCGTCAGCGGCGGCCCGGTGCAACCACCGCACGCCTGATGCCAGCATTTGCGCGTAGGCCGGCCGCACGACGCTTCGAGCAAATCCTTTCGCGACACGTCCCCATCCAAACCAGCGGGCCGCAGTCTGGTCCAATAGGGCGCGATGCGCCGGCAGCAACGAGGCGAAACCGCCGTCGTCTGCGACCGACGCCTCTCCAAAATGAAATCCGAGAAGTTCGTATACCATATCGTCAAGGTCGAATGCGCTCACTTTGGTCTCGTCCCAGCCTTCGGCCGCCAGCGCAAATCGGATCATTTTGACCCAGTTATCGACGAATCGCTTCGGTGTGGGAGCGGCTTGGACTCCGTCGGTAAACCATTGCCAAAAGAAATGCTCGACCCACGCATGCGCAAAGGCCCCTAGAGCGAGCGTCGGTTGCCAAAGCGAATCGGGCTCTTCCGACGGCCCGAGTTGCACGATGGTCCGGCAGACCACGCTCTGAACCCAGCCGTCGAACTCGCTCGGGTGACCCTCCATTGCATCGGCACCGTCTTGTCGCGGTGGTAACGCCGCCAGGATCAACTCGTTGAATTCGCGAATTCGATTGAGCACTGCTCGGCGTTCGGCGGGGGTGGTCGCCGTCGTCACATCGAGCCAAGCGAAAGCCGCTTGTAACACTGCCGCATCGAGCCTTTCCTCTTTGATCTTGAGTCGCCTGCGACGCCCGACACGTCCCGCTTCGCCGCTCTCCGCATCCCCCGCTCGGCGTGCGGCAGGGAATTGCAGTTCGTGAATTCGTGCGTGTTCTTCCTCCGCTCTCCGGGCAGCGTCACGCAGCGAAATTGGCTCGATCCGTTCTGCAACGAAGTCTTCCACCAGCCGCCGATGCTCGGCCGACAGACCTTTGCGTTCCGCCCGGATTTGTTCCGCCGCTCCCATTTCCGGCTGCTCCGGAGATCGCACTTTGTTCCAACGCCGAGCGTTGTCGACCAGATGGTTCGCGTGATCGCGCAGCGCGCGTACCAACGCCCAACGGACCGCGAGGTGCTGCATCGCGTCGAACCAACTGCCCAGTTCGCCACGGCGGCGAAACGCAGCGGCCATGGTGACCGTCGTGCCGTCGAACATGTAGACGCGCCGACCTTTCCACAGCCAACGGCGATCGACCTTGGCCTCCAACGCGCGACCCACCAAGCAGGCCACGGTCGAGAAAAACTGTTCCGGTAACCTCTTTCTGGCTTGGCAGTAGGCGCCTGTTTCGGCCGAGCACGGACTTTGTCCTTGCGACACGCGATGCGCAATCAAACGGGCAACCGCTGAGCGACACGAATGATCCGCGCTCAGAACCTGACCCAGGAAAACCCACAGCGTGACGAGCGGCGAATACACCCGGTCGAGCCAGGCGACGTTCAACGCGTTCAATGCTTGCGTTACCGTTCCCTCCGACAGTACATCACTGAATGGCAATTCGCCGTCCTGCAGAAACTGCCGCCGCAGAAATCGCACTTGCTGGTGAAGGCGTCCCTGGTTAGAAAACGACATCGTGAGGCCTCCTTGCCTGGGATGGGTGTGTGATAACTCCAGCTAGGCATGAGAGGCCTTTTTCACCTACATCAATTCAGGGCAACATCTTACGCGACATCTACGTGCCATTCGTCCTTAACCCATACGAAGGTTGAACGATAACGAAATCCCCAAGCGTCGATCAGGTCGAGGGCTTCGCGCAAGAAGGCGTTCGTGGTCCAGAGATGTAGGTGAGCGTTCGGCGCAGCGAGCTTTTCGACGGGTTCGTTCCTTGGACCGTTCAGTTTCATCACCGGATAATGACGAACGGCGGCGGCCCGTGAAGCTTCATTTTCGTAGGGCCAGGGCGGATCGGCATAGATCGTTGCGAACCGCCTGCCGTTCCGAACCAACTCATGCAGGTCGTTCACCACCTCACCCAGGTAGCCGTGGCGCCGTTCGGCAATTGTTTGCTCAGGCGCGCAACGGTTGCCGGACTTTGGTGAGTGGGAGGACATGCAGAAAAGATCTCAGGCGTGTTGCTGCTGTACAGAAGCGTCGTCCATGTTGGGCTGCGCATCAGTTTTGAGCCAAGGGACGGGCAATTGTTCGCGGGAGCGAGCGACTTACCCACACCGAGGGCATCGACCGCTCGCGGTTTTCTGAAACCATTTGGCGTCGCAACAGCGGCAAACAAAGTACCAGCGTAGATCTGACATGGGTGAGCGTCCTCCTACACTGCATCGTAGGAAGGGAACGCAGTATTAACCCAGCGACGCAGATCGCATTTATCTCCCCTATCGGCGCAGCAATCGACTGAGGAGATAGGTGCTACACTTGTGTGGCTCTTGGCAACCCTTGCAGCGAGGCCGGCAGTGATCCTTAAAATAAATATCGAGCAGTTATTTCCACGCTCAGAAGCGAACTGGAATCGGAATCGAAAGCGCTTTGTCAAGTTGTTGGCGGCGGCAAATGACTTGGTTGCCAACGCGAGAGCGTCTGCTCTATTGCTCTATGACGAATCCATCGACGGACGCTGCATTGCCGACTCGGAACGTCGATATTTTTATCGCGTTGCATGCGGACACCTCTATGAAGCGATGTCTGCATTTGAAGAGTGTCATCGGCGTGGCATGCTTGATCGATATCGCCCGCTGCAACCAGAGGGAGAGAAGGCCGTCGAGAGCCTCCTGGCAATGTGGACGGGGGAAGGTCACTCAGATTTGAGGAATTATCTACAGAGAGTTCGCAACCACACGTTTCACTACGACTACAGTGGGACGCTGGAGGGAGACGGATACTTGGTCTTTGGCCAAAGCCAGACAAGAGAGAGTTGCCGATTTGTCGTCGCCGAAGATGCCGTGCTGTCGCATATCCATGAACAAATGAAACTCGCATCAGATGAACAGTTTCCGCTTCTGCTCGATAAGGTGGTGGCCCTTCGAAATGACATGCTACGGTTTGTGGACCATTTTGTCGCCGCAGTGTACGAAAATCACCGAGAGGCATTTTCTCTGGAGACTGCTTGGCCCTTGCCATAATGAGCCAGATTACGTTTCAACGGGGCGGTCTAAGCGATGCTAATGACGGCCGGATTTTCGGTCGCCTCCTCGGCCGGTTGCCACTGGCCGTCGGGCAAGAGCTTTTCGATCGCCTGTCGCCGGACCTCGGGCAAGAGGTGCCGATAGCGTTTTCGCATTTCGTCGGTCTGATGCCCAAGCCATTCATCGATGATCCGTTGGTCCACGCCGACTGAGGCAAGATTGGACGCGAACGAGTGCCGGAAGATGTGGTAGCCGCGGAGCTTGCCCCACTTGCTGCCGCGAAACGTGAGCTTGAAGTGTTTTCGAGCTACGTGCTTGTCGATGGGTATGATCGTCTCGTGGTTTTCGCGGCCTCGGTTGAGATCCTCACCCTTAGCGAACGTGAAAGTCGTGCCGGGATGGATGGCGAGCCAGGCTTTGAGCACGGCCTTTAGCGTGCTGGTCATTTCGACCTGCCGGAAGGTGATGGCCCGGATGCGGCTCCGCTTCTTCTCACGGATGAGGATGCGGCCGGCATTGAAGTCGATATCGTCGATTTGTGATCGCAGAGCCTCGCTGACGCGAACGCCCGTGTGGGCCACGAATACTAGCAGCGGATAGATGAACGGGTGCCGAGCGTGTTCTTCGGCATACTGAAGCGCCTCGTGGACTTCTTCACGCCGGAGGTAGAGTGACTCCCAAAGCTCGCGTTCTTGTTCGGGCGTGATTCCTCCTCTGCCGATGATCACGGCGATTTCATCCCAAGTGCGAAACGGATGCTTCTCGTCGCGCTTGGGGTATTCGAGTCCTGCGACCGGGGCCGGACGATCCAACAGTTCGCGGCGGATAGCCCAATTCCAAATTACTCGCAACGTGGCGAGCTCCTTTTGTACGGTTTCGGCGGCGACTGCTCGTCCTCCATTTTTCGGCGTCAAACGAGCCAGCACGTAATCTTGCAACTCTGCGTTGCGGATCGACTGGATGAAGGTTGTTTTTTTGAGGGCGCGAAGGAGCGTGCGGATATGCAGATCCTCGGTGCGGATCGTGCTCGCCTCCTTGGCGCCGGGAACACGCTGCTGCTGAAACATCTGGCACAGTTCGCCCAGGGTCACCAACCGCTGACGAGCGAGCGGCTGGGTCCGCTTGCCGTCGGAAAGAACAAACTCGGCCGGGTCGATGTCCTCGGGCACGTCAAGCCGGTCGTTTGCAATCAACGCCAAGGTTTCTTCGACGCGAGCGAACGTCAGGTTGGCGAGCCTGTGATTGGCGGTCGAGAGAGATCTGACCTTCCCCCCATTTCCTGATCCACGAGGAATGTTAGATTTTTTGGAATCTGACATTTTGACGAGGAGGGTTTGGGATCATGGGCAGGAAGCATTTTACCGAGGAGCAGATCGCCTTTGCGTTGCGGCAGCATGACGGTGGGACTGCCGTGGCGGAGATCATCCGCAAGCTGGGCATCAGCGAGCAGACGTTCTACCGCTGGAAGAAGAAGTACGCCGGCCTGGGTATCGCAGAGCTACGGCGGCTGAAGCAGCTTGAAGAGGAAAACCGCAAGCTGAAGCAGTTGGTGGCTGACCTGAGCTTGGACAAGAAGATGTTGCAGGACGTGCTTTCAAAAAACGTCTAAAGCCTGCTCGGCAACGTGCTCTGGTGGAGAAGCTACAAGTGGGCTACCGGGTGAGCGAACGACGAGCTTGCGAAGTGCTGCGGGCTCCACGTTCGAGTCATCGCTACCAGAGTGTACGCGCCGAGCGGGCTGCACTGAGGATCCGGCTGCGTGACCTAGCAGCGAGTCGGGTTCGCTACGGCTATCGGCGGCTGACGGTATTGTTGAGACGCGAGGGCTGGCAAGTGAATCACAAGCTGGTTTACCGTCTGTACGTCGAGGAAGGCCTGCAAGTGCGGCGGAAGAGTCCCAAACGTCGCAAGAGCTGCGCAGTCCGCATCGAGCGGCCGGTAGCGCAAGGAACCAACGAGTGCTGGAGCATGGACTTCATGGCCGACCAGCTATTCCAAGGCCAGCGCTTCCGAATTCTGACGTTAGTCGATAACTTTAGTCGTGAGAGCCTGGCTCTGCGGGCAGCTCAGCGGTTCCGCGGCGACGATGTGGTAAAGGTTCTGGAGATGGTCATGGCCGAACGTGGCCTGCCGGCGACGATCCGCGTGGACAACGGACCGGAGTTCATCTCGAAGTCCTTGGATTGGTGGGCTTACTTCAACAGCGTGAAGCTCGACTTCAGCCGGCCCGGTAAGCCCACGGATAACGCGTTCATCGAATCGTTCAACGGGAAGTTCCGCCAAGAG
>CAZRCI010000069.1:0-12060 GCA_964598535.1 uncultured Planctomycetaceae bacterium
GCGAGCAGCTCGTCCGCGAGGTCCTCATCGCGCCGCACGTGCAGGACTACCTGGTGCGGCTGGTGCTGGCGACGCATCCCGAAGGTCCGCTCGCGCCCGCGGTCACGAATCAGTATCTGCGGTGGGGGGCGAGCCCCCGCGGCGCGCAGGCCATCGCCTTGGCCGCCAAGGTGCGAGCCCTTTTGGAAGGCCGCTACAACGTCAGCTTCGAGGACGTGCGGCGGGTCTATCTTCCGGCCATGCGTCACCGCGTGATCTTGAACTTTGAAGCCCAGGCCGAGCAGATCGACCCCGACCGGGTGCTGCTCGATATTCTGGAAACAGTGCCCGAAAAGGCCGAAGCCTAACGGCCACAGGTGTCGCGCGCATGGCCACGGAAACCGCCCCCCTGCTCACGCCCGGATTCCTCGCGCAGCTCGAGCGATTGGAACTCGTGAGCCGGAAGATCTTTCGCGGCCGGCTGAAGGGGGAACGCCGCAGCACGCGCAAGGGGCAGAGCGCCGAGTTCGCGGACTTCCGCAGCTATGTGCCCGGCGACGACTTGCGGTTTATCGACTGGAACACGTATGCGCGGCTCGACCGGCTGTTTCTCAAGATGTTCTTCGAGGAAGAGGACCTGCATTTTTATGCCCTGATCGATGACAGCGCGTCGATGGGGTTTGGTTCGCCGACCAAGCTGCGATACGCGGCTCAACTTGCCGCGGCCTTCGGGTTCATCGGGCTCATTCGTTCCGATCGCGTGCGGATCGAAACCCTCAGCCAACCTGCCGGCCAGTCCGGCGCCGTTTATCGCGGACGAGCCAGCGGCTGGCGCATGTTCGAGCAACTGATAAACCTTGCAATCGCGGAACGTGCGTTGCCCCTCAGCCAGGGAATCAAAAACTTCTGCGCTCGCAACTCCGGCAAGGGAATCGTTCTGTTGATCAGCGATCTGCTCGACAAGCAGGGCTATCAAGAAGGGCTCAAATACCTGCTGTCACGGCAAATGGACATCTACGTCATTCAGGTTCTCTCGGCCGAGGAATTGAACCCTCAACTTGCCGGAGACTTGAAGCTGGTCGACGTTGAAGATCGGGACATCGCCGAGATCAGCGTGAGCCCGGCCTTGCTGAGGCGCTACCAACAAACGCTGGCGGCCTTCACCGGCGAAGCCAAGGAGTTTTGCACCCGGCGTGGCATGAGCTACCTCTTGGCCAACAACCAAACGCCGGTCGAGCAGCTTGTCGGCAGTTATCTGCGCACGCGGGGTTTGGTGCGCGGATGACGTTTATCAACATGCTCTCCTGGTGGCAGTGGCTCATCCTGGCGGCGGCGCCGCCCGCCATCGTGCTCTTGTATTTTCTCAAGCTCAAGCGCACCCCGCTCGAGGTTCCAAGCACATTCTTGTGGCGCAAGTCGATCGAAGACCTGCACGTCAACAGCATTTGGCAGCGGTTGCGCACGAACCTGCTCCTGATGCTGCAATTACTGCTCGTGGCGCTGGTGATGGCGGCCTTGGTGCGCCCCGGCTGGAGCGGCAGCCGGCTGGTGGGCCACCGCTATGTGTTCATGATCGATAACTCGGCGAGCATGCAGGCAACCGACATCAAACCCACACGGCTCGCCGAGGCCAAACGCCGGGCGGCCGAACTGATCGAGCAGATGCGGTCGGGCGACGTGGCGATGATCGTCAGTTTTGCCGATGTGCCACGCGTCGAACAGGTCTTTACGGACAATCGGCGCGAGCTGCTACGGCAATTGCAGGAGATCCGGCCCACGCAACGTCGAACGTCGATCGACGAGGCGCTGCGCGTCGCGGCGGGCTACGCCAAAACGCAAAATGCCGGTTCCGGCGGTAGCGGGCCGGCAGAAGAACTTAAGCCCGCAACGCTCTATCTCTTCAGCGATGGAAGATTTCCAGACGTCAAGGACACTAAGCCCAGCCGACTCACGCCGGTATTCATCCCCATCGGTTCGGCAGCCGCCGAGAATGTCGCCATCACGTCGTTCACCACGCGGCGCCGAGAAGATGACGCAACCCGGGTGCAAGCGTTCGGCCGGCTACAGAACTTTGGCGTCTCGGCGCAGACGGTCGACGTCGAGCTGCACCTCGATGACAACCTACTCGATACCGCGCAACTCGTCATCAAGCCGCACGAATCCGAAGGAGTGCTGTTCGAGCTTGGTGAACTTACCGGCGGCGTGCTGCGCCTGGTAACGGTCGCGGGCGGAGCGCTCGCGATTGACGATCAAGCATGGACCGCGATCGATCCGCCACGCCGTAGTCAGGTATTGCTGGTCACCGCCGGAGATCAAGCGCTGGCGGTCGCGGCCACGACCGCCAGCGCCCGCGAAATCGCCGACGTGGAAGTACAATCGCCGGAAGTGCTGGAAACTTCCGACTATCGTCGTCGAGCCGCGGCGGGGCATTGGTCTTTGGTGATCTACGACGGCTGCGCGCCGAGCGAGTTGCCGCAAGCCAATACGCTGTTCATTGGCGCGCTCCCGCCGGGCGATCAATGGCGGTTTCAAAGCGACGCTCCGGAAGCGAACCCCCAGGTCATCGATGTCGAAATCACGCACCCGTTGATGCAATTGGTAGACTTGCGGAACGTTCGCTTCGTGGAGGGCGCCACGCTGGCGCCCCCGCAAGGAAGCTCGGCGTTGATCACGACTAGCAGCGGCCCGCTGCTGGCGATAGCGCCGCGGGGAACCCGCCAGGACGCCGTGCTGGGCGCTTCGATCGTCGGCATGGACGCTCTGGGAGAACGTTTCGCCAACACCGACTGGCCGCTGCGTGTCGGGTTTCCGGTGTTTGTGCTGAATACACTTCGCTATTTGGGCGGAACGGACGACGGCAATGCCATTGCCAACACCTCGCCGGGCCAACCGATAAGCTTGCAGCCCGCCATCGCTCGTGCCAGGCTCACGGTGCAGACGCCGGAGGGCAAAAAACTGGAGATTTCCGGCGATTCCGAGCGGCGTCAGTTCACCGATACCGAGCAGATTGGCGTCTACCAGATCGCCGAAACTGGGCAACCTGTGCGACATTTTACGGTCAATCTTTTCGACAGGGCTGAAAGCGACATCCCCCCCCGGGACGAGGTCCAGCTAGGCTTCGCCGAAGTGACCGGTCAGGCAAGTTGGGAGGGAGGCCGAACCGAGCTTTGGCGTTGGCTATTGCTCGCGGTACTAGGCGTTTTGTGCCTGGAGTGGTACATATATAATCGGCGAGTCTATGTGTGACCGCTAGCCCTGACGCGGCGACTAAGGAGCTGCGTCCCTTCCCCCCCCGCGAAGCACCTCACTCCGGAATGATCAACGTGCAGGCGTATAATCATGTTCCCGGCATCTCGCGGATTGCATTCAGGAGCATGTCATGATTCGCAAGGCGCTGCTACCCCGTGATCGCCACAATTCGCCGCGCCGCGGCAAGCGGATCTTGAAGCTGGTCGAAAACGACCTCATCAATCGCGTCAGCTACGATAAATATCGCGACAAGGTACGCGATGTTTATGGCGGCCCGCAAGGCGCGCTGCTGGCAACCGCCAGCTTTCTATCGCTGCACATTCAATTGGGAGACAAACTGCTCCGCCAGCGCCGCTTCGACCTGCATGGCGTCAAAAACATTCTCGACGTTGGCAGCGGCGCCGGCCAAATCGCCAAGCACCTGCTGAAATACGCCGACCCCGACGCCCAGATCACTTGCTGCGACCTTTCGCCAGAGATGCTGCGACGAGCCCGAAACCGGCTTAAGAGCAATCGGCCCTCGCACATTTCGGCCGACCTCGCGCGATTGCCGTTTGCCAGCGAAAGCTTCGATTGCGTGACCTGTGGCTACGTGCTCGAACACTTGCCCGACCCACGCCCGGGGCTGGCGGAAGTCTCGCGAATCCTTCGTCCGGGCGGACGCATGTTGTTGCTTACGACCGAAGACAATTTCTCTGGCGCCTGGACCAGCCGGCTGTGGTGTTGCCGGACGTACAATCGTCACGAGTTGCGGCGCACGTGCGACGAGCTGGGCCTGACCTGGAAAAAAGAGCTCTGGTTCACGCGGATGCACAAGCTGCTCAAAGCCGGCGGCATTTGCGTCGAAATCCAAAAGAACTGAGCTTCGTCGCGCCGCGGCCTCGAGCGCGTCTCAGGACACGCGAGGCAGAGTCACGACGAACCGCGTTCCACCGCCACGCTGACTGGCGACGTCGATCGACGCTCCGAGCGCGCGGACGATCCGCGCGACAATGGTCAGCCCTAGGCCGACGCCCGGGCGGTTTTCTGTCCGCATGCTGGGCGAGCGATAAAAAGGCTCGAAGATGTGTTCGAGCTCCGTGGCGTCGATTCCCGCCCCGTGATCTTCGACGATCAGCCGCGCGCAGTCGTCCTCGGTTTGCAATCGCCAGGTCACGCCCTGGCGTGGCCGACTGTACTTCAGGGCGTTGTCGGTCAGGATATCGAACAACTCGCCCAACAATCCAGGATGCGCCGCGACTCGACAGGAAGCGGAGGCCGCCTCCAAATGCAGATCGCTGGCGCGTTCATGCGGCTTCCAGCGATCGAGCTGCCGCGGAAGCCAGTCTGCAAGGTCGATGTCCTCCATCGCGACGGGCAACGCGTCGGCGTCGCTTCGCGCCAGGAACATCAGCGATTCGACAATTTGACGCATGCGCAACGCGTCGCCATGCATCGCTTCGAGACCGGCAAGATACTCTTCGCTCGACCGCGGACGGCGGCGCAAGATCTCGATCTGCGTGAGCAATGCGGCAATCGGCGTCCGCAGTTGATGCGACGCGTCGCCGGCAAAGCGATCTCGGCGCGCGATGGCCTCGTGAACGCGGCCCAGCAGTTCATTGAACGCCACGGCAAGTTCATCGAGCTCATCGGCGGTTCCAGGAAGTGGCACCCGCCGCCCAGGCTCTGCTACGCGAATGCGACCGATGTGCCGAGCCATGCTGGTGAGCGGAGCCAGTGCCCGGCGCGAAAGCCAGTGCCCCAATCCGGCGCATACAATCCACAACGCGGTAGAAATGCCCACCAACGTAATCGCCAGCCAAGCCAGGTCCGAGGTAACGGGCCCCCGGTCCAAACCGGCCAGCAGAAGGATCGCGGGATACTCGATCCCGTTTTCCTCGCCATCGTCGTCGGCCTGGCCGCGTCCCAGGCGAAGAAGCTGCTCGTGCAGCAAGCGTCGAGCGCCCATCCGCCAGGGGCCGGCGTCGCCAAACGCGGTCGCGTCGGGCGGGTCTTGAGGCCACTCCGCCGGGCGCCAATCGGCGAATGTGGGGGGCGGTCCGTTTGCCGACTGGTCGATCAATTTGCCGTCCAAAGTGAGCACGGACCAACGTACCGAGTCGGCGTCGGCTTCCGTGCCAATCAGAATGCGGCGCTCGTGCGGCTCCCATTCCAAGCCGCCGGGTTCGACGTCGATTGAACCTTCCAGGGTATCGAGCGCAGCGGCGATGTGCTCGTCGAGTTGCTCGTTCAGATAACGGCTGGCCAGGAAAAACAGCGTGCTCGAAAAGCCCGCCAGCACGAGTGCCAGCGCCGACAGAAAGAAAGCCGAAAAACGCGTGGCGAGTTTCATACCGGTCCAAACGGATCGTGCTCAGACGCCCCGAACAGGTAACCGCGGCCCCGCAGCGTATGGATCAATCGCGGTCCGCTCGCCTCGAGCTTGCGGCGCAGTTCCATCACGTGAACTTCGAGCGTGTTCGAAAGTCCGTCATAGCGTTCGTCCCAAACATTCTCATAGATGCGCGTTCGCGACAAGACCTCGCCGGGATGACGCAAAAAGAACACGAGCAGCGAATACTCCTTGGCCGTCAAGTCGAGCGTCTGTCCCGAGCGTTTCGCGCGCTGCGACGCCAGATCGATCGTTACATCGCACGCGCCGAGCGCCGTGTCCGCGCGTTCGCCGCCGCGACGAATCAGCGCCCGCACGCGCGCCAACAGTTCGTCAAAAGAGAAGGGCTTGCACAGGTAGTCGTCGGCGCCGGCGTCGAGCCCCGCGACGCGATCGCGCACGCTGTCGCGCGCCGTCAGAAACAGCACCGGAGTCTGCCGGTCCCGCGAACGCAAGCCGTGCAACAGATGGATTCCATCCTCGCCGGGCAGCCACCAGTCGAGAATCACCAGGTCCCACGGCCCCGCTTGCAGCATGGCACGGCCTTGCGGTCCGGACTGGGCCCACTCGACGATGAATCCTTCCTCGCGCAGCCCGCGCTGCAAGGAGCTACCGATCGAGGCCTCGTCTTCGACAATGAGAATTCGAATTCCCACGAGTTTCGATTCCACGGGAGGAGGTGCGTCCGACAACTCAATTGTATCTCCCCTCGGCAACGCGGTGAGGGGCAGCGCCGGGAAACTTAGATCAAACGTCGTCCGCTCTTGGCGGTATGTTTCCCGGCAAGCTCGCGCGACCGCAACCCCTGCCGACCAGTCGTGCCGCCATCGGCCGGCGCGGACAGGCTGAGCCAGGCCATGTCGTTTTGGGCCTGGGGCTCGTCCACCGTGGCCGGCCGTTGCGTGTGGCGTGGCCCGCGGCGGCGAGCATCCTCGCCGTTGCACTGCCAGTACCGAAAGGCGACTCCGCCGACGATTGCCGCCAACGAGCACCATTGAAACGCCGCCTGAAACAACTCGAATGTGACGCTTTGCATGACTTGTTCTCCTTGAATGCGATCTCCCTTAACGTTCACTCGGTCAATCTTAGAAGCGCCTGCTAAGACAGCCGTGAGGGAAAAATAAAATCGGGCTTATGCAGCCGGAGATGCGCGGCCGGCACTTGCTATCGCAACGCATAACGGCCGCTATTGCAGCAATAGCCAGCGCCGATTGCGATTTTCCGCAATCACCTGCCGAATCGCGACTTCCTGATTCGCTAGTGCCTGCCGTGCCGAAGCAGAGACCCTGCGGTCGGCAATCCAATGGGCAAACCAGGGCGCGTCGGTAAGAATCTCTTGCGTCAGCCGCTGATGAACCAGAGTGCTGCCATCGGCCTGACGTCGGAAGTGCGTGCTCATGGAATACTGCAACAATCGCTTTTCAGGCCGAACGAGTTCAACCTCGGACTCGACCCGATCAGGATCAATCTGCACGACCTGTCGCAGCGCGATCTCCTGCTCGCCGATGTAGGGATCGCGCGTTCGCACAAGCAGCGCACCTTCGAGTTCAAGCTCCCATTTGAGATCGAGCAACCGCTCTCCCTCGAGGCCCGCGCCGATCGTGTTCCACTGCTGATCGACGAACTCGCTGTCTCCGGTCATGGCGACGATTCGCTTGGCTGCATTCGTTCGGACCAGAATCTTACGGACCTTGGTAAAGTCATCCTCCAGCACGAACGAGCGTTCGACGTTTCGCGTCGTCGCATATTCGCCTCGCAACACCAACCCCGCGACGATTGCGCCTAGGCCCATCAGCAGCAAGGCGCCGGCAAGAAGGCCCTTCAACCTGTTGCGTGGACGAGCTGTCGCGTGCAAAGTCGTGCCCTTCCCTCAGGTTGTCTCGGCGATCAACGGTTGACGGCGTACGACGGCGTACGACGCAACACAAGCTTGACGACCTGAGGCCGGCAATTCAGCCGGTAGGGAAATAAACTGCCCGATCCACGGCTGACGTGCATCATGGTAGCCCCCGCGGCAAAAAAACCACTGGCATATCGCGTTCCATACACGCTGGGACAAACCACGGGCCCCAGAATCGGAAAGCGCACCTGCCCGCCATGCGTATGGCCCGCCAGCATCAAGTCGAACTGGCGCCGCTGCGCCCACCGGAACTGGTCGGGCGAGTGCGATAACAGCAATTTGAGCGGAACGGCCGGAAGCGACTCGATCCGCGGCAACGAACCAGGAAACCAAGGCAACTCGTTGCCCGCCACGACCAGCGGAAGTCCCGCGTGTTGCTCGACCCGGCCCCCCACGTCATGGAACCCCGCTTCGACCAGCGCCGCGCGCACGCCGGGAACATCGCCCGTCCGCAAATCGTGATTGCCAAGCACGAAGAATTTGGCAATGCGGGCCTGAAGATTGCCAAGCGTCGGCGTAATCCAACAGATACGGTCGGCCTTGTCGCAGATGTCTCCGGTGAGCGCGACCAGGTCGGGCCGCAATTCGTTGGCGATCCGCACAAGCTCCTCGTAGTAGGGACGCTCAATGCGATGGCTGATGTGAAGATCCGACAAGTGGCAAATCGAGAGTCCTTCGAGCTCGGCAGGTAGATTCTCCAGTGCCACTTCGAGTTCGGAAACGTGAACCTCCCAGAGATGATTGAACGGCAGCCGGCAAAACAGCCGGGTTCTGGGACTCGTGGTGGGCGGTGCGCCAAGCACTTTACGAATGTCCACGACCCGCTCCCACGTCTGGCGGACGCTTTCGGGAAGTTGCTGCTGTTGCCAGCGGCGAAACGCCCATACCGGCAGATGAATGGCGCCCAGCACGGCGCAAACGCTCAGATATCCCCAGGCCCCCGCGGGAAGCTGGGGCCAGCCCTCGGGCGGAACGGCCGGAGAGAGAAGCTTGCCCGCCAACTGCGCGCCCAACCAAAGCGGAATGCCGCAGAACACGATGTACAGCACGAGTGACCCGCTCTTGATCACCTTGCGCGGCAAACCCAGGCCATGCCAACGATTGTTGACGCCGATCCACAGGGCCCCGTGCCCAATGCAGGACAACATAATCAGCACGGCGGCAGCGACAAACATGCGGAAAACCGAAAAACTGCTCGTTTGGCCTTGGCCCGCCAAGCGGAAGCGAGCATCCCTAATTGAACGGGCCCTTTTGAACACGGCCCCGGAGAGCGCTATTGCCACGCTCCCAGCTACTGCTGCCGCACCGGTTCTGCTTGACGTGTGGCAGCGTGTTCTTCCTTGTGCGCCGTGCCATTGCCGGCCAACATATCCAGCCGGGTCTTGAGAATCCGCTCGATGGTATCCAGCAGTTGGTCCAGACGAAACGGCTTGCACAGCTCGCCATACAGCGGCAGCTTCGCCTGTCGGGCCTTTACAATCGAATGGCCCGGATCATAGCCAAACCCGGTCATCAGCACGAGCGGAACCGGATCCATGATCTCCTGGAGCTTGATCAGCAGTTCGTAGCCGCTCATGTCCGGCAAGCGAATGTCGACGAGGATGATGTCATAGTTCCCCTCCATCGCCATGTTGCGGACCATGTAAATGGCCTCGCCGCCGTCGTGCGCGGTTTCCACGATACAGCCGTAACGCTCGAGCAGATTATGAGCGGCGCTGCGCACGCCCTCGTCGGCGTCGACCACCAGAATCCGAGCGCCGCGCAGCAGCGCCCGGGATTGCCCGGCATCCATATCCGGGTGGGCCTGGGCCGGGGTCATCTTTTGCCCGACCTTCTGGATCAGTTGCTTGATATCGCGGGCGTTTCGCAAGATGGATTGCAACCGCTCGACTACCTCGGGTTCATGGCCGATGTACCGCTCCATGATGTTCACGGCGTCGTTCAGAATAACATCGACCGGCAGCGCCACGGCGCTGTGGATCGCCTCGACGCTTTCCAGGGCGGTGCTGGCCTTTTCGGCCCGCAATAGCTCGAGCGTATTGAGCGCGACCGCCACGTCGCGGGTAAATATCTCGAGAAACTGCAAATCGCTCTCGCTAAAGGCCCGCAGCTCGGGACTTTCGACATTGAACGTGCCGATGACCTCGTCGTGCAAGATCAGCGGCACGGTCAATGAACTGCGGGCCCCTTTACACCCTTCGAGATACAAGGGGTCCGCCGTTGTATCCTCGCACAGATAGCTTTTGCCCGTGGCGGCCACGAAGCCTGTAACGCCGTTGTTCTGCGGCCGGGCGAACAAATCTCGTCCCGCCGCCTCGGGAACGATGCCCACTGCCAGAAGCGGTTCGAGCTTACCGCTGCGGCTGTCGAGCAGGCGAATTTCCACAACGTCGAAGTGCAGCAAATCCTGCGTGAAGTGCAGAATGTTCTTCTTGAGAAGCTCGATACGCTCTTCCACCGACATGACCGACACTTCGTCCGGCATCAAATCGGCCAATTCCACGCCCGCCTGATGAATGGCGGCCAGCTTCTGCTGTTGCAGCATCTCCGTCGTGACGTCGCGCACGGTGACAATCAGGTACTGCGGAGCCTGGTCCGAATCGAACACCGGAGCGGCATGCACCTGAAAATACCGGTTGTCGCTCGAACGCAGCGTCGAGGTGCTCGAGCGTCCGGTGGCCAACGCCGTATGGAAGGGACAAAAGTCGGGGCCCAGGATCTCGGGGCTGTTGAGCACCGTATAGAAATTGGAACCGATGACATCCTCGCGATTTGCCCACTCGCGAAGTCGGCCGTTCCCCCACACGATCGTGTTCTCGGCGTCGAGCACGACGATCCCATCGGGCATCCCCTCTAAAATCCGCTCGTTCTGGAGCAGGCGGCCGATTTGAATCGCGTCGCCCAGGTGTTCGGCGGCAACATACAGGCCCGCAAATGCATCGCGCGCAAGGCGACTGAGAGCCCGCAAAGGGCTTTGTGCCTGCACAACCTCAAACGAGTTTTGCAGTTCGCCCAGGAGCTGCTGCTGCCCAGGTTGCGAGTCGCCGACGAAGAGAAGTTTGGGTTTTGCCGACAAAATCGGATACTCCAACCGGGAAACTCCAGCGTCATTATAGGAGTGACGCCAAAGGGGAACAACCGGCATTGCCGGCAGTCCGGGCTTCACGGCGCGCCCATCTAGAGAATCGGTACCTACGGAGGCGATTATTGATGAGTCGGCCAATCTCGTTGAATTTTCCGATTGCGACTCTCGCGAATCCCGCACGCGCGGCGTAGCCGGTTTTTCGAACAAATCGAGCCCCGCAGGTCAAACCGCGCGATGACGCGCGGGCAGCACCGGCCGTCGCATGCGGTAGCTCGGGATCTTCCCCACCAGCCGTTACAAGGGGCGGTCGCGAGCCCAGGTCCATGCGGCTTGCGCCTGCTGACACTTCAGCTAAAGCACTCCCGGCGACGATAAATCCGCTGGCACGGCATCCGGGTAAACACGCGTAAGCCCTCTCCCCTTAGTGCCCCCATTTGGAGCCATCCGATTACCATGTTCCGCGCCTTCTTTTTGGCCTTGGGGCTTTCGACCTTCCTGCTGGGGCTGGAATGCCTCGTCATTGAGCGAGCCGTCATCAAGGCCCGTAGCGATAGCGCCGTTGAAAAGATGGCGGTCTCCTTCCGCGAAGTTCGCCCGCCAGAATGGGCCCCCTGGAGCCTGCTGTCAGGGGGTGCGGTCGTGATGCTCTACTCCTTTACCCTGCCCGCTAAGCTACGCGGCTAAACGGCAAATTAAAGAAGCGAACCGCATTCCAAGGGCATGCGGGGGAGGCATCCTCGCCACGCGACCGCCGCGATTCGGCGTTGGCCCCACACGATTGAGCGCTCGCGGGCCCTTTCGATCAAGCACTCACGTTGTCGGGGCGGGCTCTTCTTCAGCCTTAGCCGGGACGGGCGTGGCGCCCGCCGGCTCGATCACGACCTCCTCGCCACGGCGCAAGCGCTCGACCTTGTCGAAGCCCGGCTGCAAGGCCGTGGTGACCGCCGGCATGAAGGCCCGAATGAAGTCGCTGCATACATCCTTGTCGTTGCGCGAGCCCTCGCGGGTGGGAACCGTGGTGAACACATAGAGTTTGTACAGCGCCCGATGCCCGGCAAACGTTTTACGTTCGTCCTCCGGTGCATACCACTTGCCATCGGCGGACCAGCTCCAATAGCCGCGTTCATCGCGAGCCCCGACGACATTGTCCGACTTGCGGAAGGTTGTCGTGAAAAACTCGATGTCATCGACCAGGACCTGCTCGGGCGGATTGAGAATCTCAAACCCGGCGGCCGGATAGCAAATTTCGGGGGTATGGGAAAAGATGTCGCGGAAGTGGGCGCACATCAGCATCACCTGCACTTCTTCGCCCGCCGAATTGCGGTACACGCGATTGAATTCACCGCGCGACCCAGAGATCTCCTTCGTCCGATCATCGCTCTCGCCAACGTCTCGACCTTCCCACTCGCCCACAACCAGCGGCACCTGATAAAGCTGCTGCGGGAAGATTTGCATCTCAGGGCTCGTCCCCCAACG
>CAZRCI010000069.1:12070-16628 GCA_964598535.1 uncultured Planctomycetaceae bacterium
CACGAAACGCCCATCAACAAGACCGCGGCGGCGACCGGCAGAAGTGTAGCGGGCTTAAGCAGGTTGGACTTTTCCATGATGACCCTGGTGCAAAAAAGGAACTGGTACAAAAAGGGGCAAGGATTCGTTCTGGCTCGGAATCGAACGACCAGCCATCGACTGGAAATATTTTAGGCCGGAGCCTCGAGAAACTCAAACTTCCGGCGACGTGCCCTTTTTCTTGGACTACGCGCCGATCAGGTTGCCCCGGCTTCCGCGGGCTGCTCTTGTTGCGGCGTTTCGGCCATGAGCAACTCGACACCGTGGCGAGCCACATCGTCCTTCACGCCATTCACGACCGAGCCCAGAATGGTAATTCCGACCGAACGAAGCCGTTCGATCGCCTCGTAAACGCGAGGCACCCGACTGACGTCCTTAAGAACCGAGACGATCACGGCGTCGACATGCTGGCCAACCAGCAACGGGTCGGCAACCTTGAGCACCGGACCGGCGTCGATCACCACGTAGTCGAATTGCACGCTCAGAGCGGCAATCGTCGATCCCAGATACGCGCCCGACAAGGCCTGCACGCTGCGCAAGTCGCAACGACCGGCGGGCATCAGCCACAAATTGGCCGTCCGCGTCGGATGCACCACGGCGTCGCGGTCGGCTTCGCCCCGCAATAGCTCGCAAAGCCCCGGATCTTGTGAAATCTCAAACACGCGGTGGGCGCCAGGGTTGCGAATGTCCGCGTCGATCAGCAACGTTCGTCGACCGCTACGGGCCAGGCTTGCGGCCAACTGGGTCGAAGTAGTCGTCTTCCCTTCGTGCGGATCGGCGCTCGTGACCATGACCACCCGGGGTGGATCGATCGCCGTGGTATGAATCAGCGCCGTGCGGGTTCCGTCGATCCGCTCGGCCATGAGCGCCTTGAGCACGTTCTGGCCCTTACCGCCTCCGAGCCGGCGGAAGGCACGACCGCGCACGTTCGGCAATTCGCCGACGACGCGAACGCCCAGCCCGTCGTTCACCTCTTGCACGCTGTTGATCTTGCGGGCCTGGAATTCGAGCACGGCAACCGCCAGCACCACGCTGCAGAAGCTCAACAGGCCGGAGAAGATAACGGCCATGTATTTGCGAATCGCATCGCCCTGGCCAAAGGGCACCGCGTTTTCAAGGCGGAAGATTCGCTCAGGCGCCAGCCGTTCGGTCTCGACACGGCTCATTTCAAGGGCAACAAGATTCTTATGTTCGCGAAGAATCGCAAGTTCTTCCGTTTGCGACGCGACCTGCGCCGAGAAGGTCTGCATTTCCGCGACCTCTTTTTTCTTGGCCTCGACCTCCTGCGTAGCGGCGACGACCCGGGCTTCGAGGTGCTTGCGCTGCTCGGCGAGTTGTTCGAGCGTAAGAGGGTAGCGGGTGTCAGGCCCCGAGGCATTCAGCCGGAACAGTTCGAGCAGCCGCGGCATGCGCTGATGTTTGATTTCCTCGATTTGATCCTCAAGTTGCAGAATCTGGCGATGGATCTGCTCCACATGCGGCGTGGCGTGAGGGCCCGTGGCGCTGCTGCGGACGGCCGACAGATGCTGCTGGTGAAGGGCCAATTGCTGACGCAACTGGGCAACTTCCGGATCCTTTTCAAGTTCGATGTCGATGAGCACCTCGGGCGGCGAAGTATCCATGGTCTGCGCCTTGGTCTTCATCAACAACGTGACCATGTCATTGTTGCTCAGTTCGGCCTGGTACTGATTTCGTTGGATGATCAGTTGCCGCAGCTCTTCGATCGCAAGTTGCTTGCGCATCTGAGCTTCTTCCGAGCCGCTGGTGCTGTATTGCTTTTCCAGATCGGCGAGGTGCTTGCTTTTGAGGGCGAAATCCGCGCTCAACTTGTCGGCCTGCCGCCGCAACTGGTCTTCGCTCTCCATGCGCTTCCGACGCTCATTATCGACGATTTCCTTGAGATAGACTTCCACGACCTTGTCGACGATCTTCACCGAATCGTCCAACTTCTCGGTTCGAATCGAAATGCGCATGATTTCCGTATCGCCGGGATACTCGACCATGAGCTGATCCTGAAGCCAGATGACCGGATCTTCGCTGAGCTCTCGAAAGGTCGACAGTTGGTTGATCGAGCGGTCCCGAAGAACCGCGTTCATAACCAAGTTGCTCGTCACCAACTGCTGCTGCGTGGCCTTGAAAATCTTGAAGTCGTCGGGACGCGTAATATGCTGCTGGTCGAACACCGAAGGACGTTCGTTGGAGACCTTCACCGTGGCATAGGCCTCATAGCGAACCGGCACCAGATACCAAACCAGGCCGCAAACCAGGCCGCTGACAAGCAACCCCAGGCCAAGCGCAAGGGTCCAACGCCGCCGAACCGCATGCAACAGCTCAACCGGATTGGGCTTGGCCGAGAGGATTTCTGGCCGCGGCGGCGGGCCATAGTTCCAGTTCAACGTCGAAGTGCTGGGCAGGTGCGCACCAAGCCGCGACAGCATTCCACCGCCGTTGGAACTCACCCCATTGCCGCCCGCGCCGCCTTCAGAGGCGCCATTGATTTCGGAAGCGCCGCCGTGCATGCCCGAATGGTGCGAATCGTAGGGGGAGTCGCCCGAGTCGGAAATCGGATCCGTGGGAGCCATACGTGTGTTTGCCTTCCTTCGATTCCGTAGAGATGTGAGCCGGTGCCCCGAAAGGGCCGGCGAGTTGCGAATTGTTTGTTCCGGCAACCTTCGCTTGCAAGCGCCGGACCAGTCAGGTCGACGGGCGGTTATTTTGCGGCCAACGCCGAAAAACTCGCCGATTGCCCCCGCGTCGCCTTCGAGACGAGGATGCGTTTTGGCAACATCCGGCGAAATGCCGTGTGGCCACTCGGCAACAATTTCTCAACGGGCAGATTCAACGTGACTGGGGGTTTATTTAAGTGACTTGAAGCGGTCCGGTTTGGTCTTCTTCAATGATCAGATGCGAAAGGACTTGAAATTCGACGTACAAGAGCCCCAGGGCGAATGGCATCATCAGCCAACCGTCCAGATCGTGGAACACGCGATCAACCCACTCGGCCCCCACGGCCATATAAAGCAGGGCGGTCACCACGATACGTACGATATTGGATACCAGCGCGATGGGAATCGAGCTCAGCACGATCACGATCCGTTCCCACAGCGGGCGGTCCGTGACGAGCACGATCGCAAACGAAAGGGCCATGAAAATCGTCAACATGCGCAGGCCGCTGCATGCCTCGACCACGCCAAGCTGCATCTCGCCAATGTAGATGATGTTGCCGTCGGCATAGCTCGGAACGCCCATGGTCTGCAACACGTAGGTGCTGGCCCGCGTGGCGATCTTCTGCATTGGAGACAACAATCCCGAGTCGAGAAAACTCGGCAGCGGGAACATAAAAATAAGAAAGGCAACGGCCGGCCCTGCCCAACGCAGCATGTGAAAGCCGCCCACCAGGAGAAACACGCCCACGGCGCTAGGAACGAACGCCATCATTTCGATGGTCGGAATCGTCAAATAGGTCGCCACCATGCGAATCGCGATGCCAACGGTCAGGAGCACGAAACCCGCCCAGCGCTCGAGCGGCTTGACCGCCTTGAACGGTTCATACCGCATCCACAGCAGGATGACGGTAAAAACCGGCACCAACCAGCCGTGCGAATACTTGGGATTATCCCAGTATTTCATCGCCCCACGACTATCAAGATCGTTCCAAAAGACGTACAGCAGGACGCCCATCAGGCCGACGAGCATTGCCCACGGCCCGACCTGGTCCTGGTTGTTCTGGAGCATTCCGGTCAGGTCTTTGCGAGGTGCTGCCGCGTCCGCCATCTGAAGCTGTCTCCCGATTGAATTCAAAGGTGCCGATCGCGCTCGGTCAGTTGCTCAACGTGGTCGGTAGTATTTTATGTAGGAGTCGCAAGCACGCGCGAACGGGTCGCGTCAGGCCCGGCAATCACGCCGCTTCTTGTGGAACGGCACTCCTCGCGTGAACTCCAGCGGCAAATCGTAACTCGCCGCACAGATAGACTGGTGAAACGGATAAACGTCGAGGGGCAAAATCTCTCCTGAATTGCGCCGGCATACACACGCTTCAAAAAAAACCATGAGCCCTGCCGGCCACTCCGGAAAATCGCAAGGCTCACCCCGGCCCTCCCCACATGCCGCACATTGCAGTCCGCATGCAGAAATTACATGGGAGAGATCAACTCTCGCCCGCCGCGGTAACCACTCGCCATCTCCGGGAATAATTCGCTCGAACCACGTGATTTCATTCCCCCCCGGTCCGCTGCCACCAGTCAAGCGTCGGCCAAGGGGCTCAGAATTTCACGATAAGTGTCCCGGATGCCATTGTCAAATACTTTACTCTCTTTTGAAAACCTCCTATCTCCTCTGTACTTAGTGATTTAACGATTGTGATCGACACGCGGTCCCCGGGCTCGGACAGGGTCTGGCGCTCTGCGCAGATTGCATGGGTTAAGGATCGTGCTGAGCCGCATCTTATTAGTCAAAATCGTTCCCGTTTCGGACTGGGTGCAAAGAACTGGGGGGAGTTTGCCGATTAGTAGGGCTGTAA
>CAZRCI010000070.1:0-15557 GCA_964598535.1 uncultured Planctomycetaceae bacterium
TGAGCGTGCCACACAGGCATTCCCTTCCAGCAACACACTCTTAGGACACCACCACTTTCCAATCTCTTCCCAAGCCAGGAGACGTTCCTGCTTTCAATTATGGGACGAAGGGGGTAGGCCAGGGCGCGAGCGGAGGAGACTCGCGACAAATCGTGAAGGGGATGGGCGGCGGGGAATGGGGTTTCAGAGAACGCCTGCCGGTGGCTCGGGGGCAAAAGCCCTACAACTGGCATAATCGATCGCCGCGCGTTCGCAGGGGACGTGTCGCTGTGGGGGGTGGGTAAAGTTTGTGAACCGTGCGTGCCGTTCCGGCTGGCGAACCTCTGCTGGCGAAATGTCGGACGTTGGATGCAACGTCGGGTTACGTCCGACGTTTAGGTACTAGCTCCGGCTGCGCGTTGCGCTGGCGCTGTGAATTCACGGAGGTAATTACACCCATGCCACGGATTGCCCCCACCGGCGACCCCCCCAAGGTTCGCGCGACGCTCTATCTGTCCTCCGAGGTGCTGAACGAAGCCCGTAATGCCGCGGTGTTTCTGGCTGGATATCCGGTTCGGCTCACGCTGACCAGGCTGGCGGAAGACGCGTTGCGCAAGGAATTGCGGCGGCTCAAAGATCAGTACAACGGCGGCCGCGAGTTTCCGCACCGGAGTGAGGAGTTGAAAGGGGGACGGCCCATTGCCGCGTAATGTTGAGTACCAGGAACATGATCCGCGCGACCGACAAACCTTCAGCCACGGCCACCGAACGCGAACTGCTCCGGCTCGAGCTGCTGCGGTTGATCATCAAGAACGAGGCCCAACGTCGCCAGCAGCCCACCGTGGCCGGTAAATAGTGTCCTTCATGCTTCCCGCCGCAACCGTCCTTGGGATGTGAAAGCGCCGTGAGAATTGCTTTGGCGATTGCGACCTGTCTTTTGGCGGCGCTTCCGGCGCGCGCGCAGCCGGTGGGCGTCGGCAGTCGACTCGAGTCGCTTTCGGCCGCCGAAGCGGCCAGCCGCCGGATGCATCCGGCCGTGGCCCGGATTGTCGCGCCCAGCGACGGCAGCGTCTCTTACGGCTCGGGAACGCTGGTTCACATTGCCGGGGAATATGGACTGGTGGTGACGAACTGGCACGTGGTGAACGAAGCCACGGGAGCCATCTCCGTGCACTTTCCGGACGGCTTCTATTCGCTGGGAACCATTCAGAACGTGGATCGCGATTGGGATCTGGCGGTCATCGCAATCCGGCGGCCGAGCGTCGAGCCGGTGCGCATTTCCGATCGTCCCCCGCAACCCGGCGAGATGCTGACGATTGCTGGCTATGGCTCGGGGCAATATCGCGAGGCCAGCGGGCCCTGCACGCAGTACGTCGCGCCGGGCCTGCAATTTCCCTATGAGATGGTCGAGGTCGCCGTTTCGGCCCGGCAGGGCGACTCGGGCGGGCCGATCTTCAACAGTCGCGGCGAGTTGGCCGGCGTGTTGTTTGGCGAAGGCAATGGCCGCACGTCGGGAAGTTACTGCGGACGTGTGCGCTGGTTTTTGACCAGCATCGTGCCGCCGCCCGCGGCGATCGCGTCACGGCCAGCCCTTGCCCAACAGCCGCTCGAAGCTATTCCGGCCCGGCCGCCCGATCGGCAAGCGCCGGGTGAAGCCAGCGATCAAGAGTCGCCGCAGGCGCGTGGACCGCTCCCCGTCGTGGCCACGTCGAGCATGGCGGCGCCCCCGCCCAGTGCCGCGGCTCCGGTGGCGACGACGTCGACGCTGACCTCGACGGTTACGCGCGGTGAGCCCACGCCGCCGGTTGCCGCGGTTGCGACTGCCGAGGCGCTTGCTCCTCCCGTCGCCAGCACGTCTGCGGGCCCCGAGGTGATTTATCTAGGATGGCAAGACATCGCGGGCGAGACGCTGGCAGACCAGGCCAAGACGGTGCTGGCCGCGGTGGGCGCGCTGGCGATGGTCTTGCAGATTTTGAGATGGCTGGGCCGCGAGGCTCCGGCCGCAAAGTAGACGCTTGGCCGCACGCGTGGGATCGGACGGAGGCCACGTGGCGGAAGATTCCCTCGTGTCAATCGATGCAATCATTTAGCCATCGGCAGTCGCCGCGGCTCCGGTAGAATGAAAGCGGATCGCGCGGCAGGCGCGCGATGGCCTCCGTGGTGCAGCGTTCATGACCCGACTGGCAGCCAATACGATACGCGACGAGCATCAGCCGCCGCTGAGTCTGCCGGATCTGCAAGCGGCATTGGCGGCGGTCGATCCGGCGATTCTCGTGGTCTCGCCGCGCATTTTACGTCGCGTTATCAAGCAGCATGCCGACGTGCCGGGCTTGGGGCTGCGGGTGCCACATCGCAAGACCTACGTCATCGACCGCGATGCGCTATTGGCGATCGTGGACCAGATCGACCTCGACTTGCCGGATAACACGGATTTGCCGCAGCGGTTGATCTTAATTGCGCGGCCGAGTACCGAGCTGCTCGAGGAACTGTCGGCCAGCGACACGTTACTCAAATGCTGGCGGCTGGTGTTTCATGCCCGAGTGCATTATGCCCTGGAGGATCGCGCCCGCCGCGGCCTGCTAACGGACGCGGACATTCGCAGCCGGAGACGAGCGATCGGCGCGATTCAGTTCGAGGAGATTCGCGCTGTACTGAGGCACGAGGAATACCTGCTGTCGCCGCGTTCAGACGCGAGCGTTTATGTCGAATTCGCGGCGGTCTATCTCGAACTGCGATATTTTGTGCCGGGGTTCTTGCGGAGCTATTTTCCGGGGATTCAGGATTTTCATAGCATCGACGCCCTGCTTGCGCAAGACGTCAACGGCGAGGCGCTGCTGGCGGCCACGCGGCCGCCGGGCGCGCCAGATCCGACGATCGTCGCTGAAATTCCGGCCGAAGACCGGGTGGAGCGAATCGACGAATCGCAACCGTTCGCGCGGCCGCCGAGATTGCCCGCCCGCGAGCGCTCGAACCGCGTGGCCGACGGATTGAATGCGCGCGCCGAGCAGGTCGCCGGCCAGGGCAATTTGGTGCGGGCCGCAATTTTGCGGACGCGCGCCGCGCGTTCGGCGCGAACCGAAATGTCGGTCAAGCTGCGCGAAAAGGCGCGGAACGACACGTCCAGGCTGGTGGCGCGGCTGCAAGCCGCGTTGAACTTCAGCAACAAAGAGGCCGACGAGTGGAGCCGGTCGCTTGGCGCCCTGCTGGAGCTGGCCGCCGGCGGGTATTGGACCGTTGAAGCGCGCGTGCTGTACGACTTGCAGAAAGTGTGCGTGGACCACGAACGCGGAGTCTACACGCTCGATGTGTTTGGTTGGTTGGGTTCGCTGGGTCGGAAGCCACTCAAGCGATTCCTGCCGGGCCAGCGCGACGTGCTCGTGTCCAAGCACTTGCGCAACGCGGCGCAACGGCTTCCGGCGGTACGCTTGACGCAGCGTTGGCGAAGCCGCGTAAATGCGCTTTTGGAAGCGGCCGTGCACCGGGCCGAGGCAAATTTGCGGGCTCGATTCAAGCCGGTCGTCGAGCGCGCGCTCGATAAAGTGAAGTTGCTGCCGGCAAATCCGCCAGAGAGGGTCGGGCGGAAAAAACTGGTCGACGAGATTCTCGACCGGATTGTCGAGCGCGGGTTCCTGTCGATGAGCGATTTGCGCGACGCCCTCTCGCGCAACAGCCTGAAGCTGCCCGACCTGGCGAGCGCTCGGCAGTTTTTTCGTGGCGACCAGTTGATTCGAGCGGATCGGCAACTGGCGGCGACGCTGGACGGCGTGTATCGCGGTGGAGAGATGTACTTGCGGTTTCCGCAACGGCTGAGCTCGCTGGCGTTTGGCACGCCGCTCGGCAGGTTTCTGACGCAGTACGTGGCGATTCCTTTCGGCGCCGCGTTTTTGGCGTTGGAAGGTCTCAGCCATCTGATCAATCCATTTTTGCATCTGTTCGGAATTCCCGAGGAAGTTCACCTTTTCAATTGGTTTTCGCTGGCGATTCTGGGGGGCTGGCTGTTGGGGCTGATGCATAGCCCGACGTTTCGCCGCCAGTTTGTCGAGTCGGCACTCACGATCGGCCGTGGGCTGCGGCGGGTATTCGTCCATTGGCCCCGCTGGTTGGTTGGCTTGCCGATCGTTCAAAACATCATTCGCAGCCGGCCATTCCAGGTCTTCCAACGTTATGTCTTCAAGCCGCTGCTGCTGTCGCTGGCGTTGAGCGTGGTGGTCGCGGTGTTCACGGATGGTTATGTGACGTGGTGGAGCCTGCCTGCCACGTTTGCCGTGGCGAGCGTGTTGTTGAACTCGCGCATCGGACGAAACGTCGACGAGATGGTTACCGACTGGATGATGCACACCTGGCACCGGCTGCGGATCCATGTGTTCGCGGCGCTGGTGCGGTGGATCATGGATACCTTTCACCAGGTGCTCGAGGCAATCGAACGCTTCTTGTACAGCGTGGACGAGTGGCTGCGGTTTCGGGCCGGCGAACGGCGCTCGCTGCTGTGGCTGAAGGCTTCGCTCGCCAGCGTGTGGTTCTTCGTCAACTATGTGATCCGCTTTCTGGTCACGCTGATGGTCGAGCCGCAAATCAATCCGATCAAGCATTTTCCGGTGGTCACGGTTTCGCATAAGCTGCTGCTGCCGCTCGTGCTGGCGATTCACCTGGCCCTGGAAGGACCGTTGGGAAATCTCTGGGCTTGGGGCATCTCGCTGTTTATCCAGTTCTTGTTTCCCGGCATGTTCGGCTTTCTGGTGTGGGAGCTCAAGGAAAACTGGAGACTGTACGCCGCGAATCGGCCCGCAAACTTGCGGAAAGCGGTCATCGGGCACCATGGCGAAACCATGGTGCAATTGCTGCGGCCGGGATTCCGTTCGGGAACGATTCCGAAGCTCTACGCGCGGCTGCGTCGCGCAAGCCGGAAGGCCTACTGGACGGGCAATTGGAAGGCATGCGGCAAGCATCTGAAGTCGCTGTTGCATCTGAGCGGAGCGATCGAGGCTTTCACCGAACGCGAACTCGTCGAAACGCTACGAGAGAGCCGCTCCTGGGCCGACCGTTCGCTGCGCACCGGCAAGATTCATCTGGCCACGAACCGTATCCTGATCGAGCTGTATTGCCCCGAGCTTTCAGAAAACAGCTTGTGGCTCGGCTTCGAAGAGCAGCAGGGCTGGCTGGTTGCAGAGATCGATGAGCGCGGCTGGCTGGATCATCTGGCGTTTGCCCAGCGGCAGGCACTCGCCAGCGCGCTGGCGGGCTTTTACAAACTGGCGGGCGTCGACCTGGTTCGCGAACAGGTCGAATCGCAACTCGAGCCGAACTCGCCAGGTTACGAGATCACGGACGAGGCCCTGGTCGTGTGGCCGGGACAGAACGCGCCGCGGCGGGTCGTTCCGCTGCGCACCTGGCCCACGGCCGATACGAATGCGGCCGCGGTTGCCGACCGGGCACGATGGTTGTTTTGCGCGACGCCGATTTCCTGGCGGCAGTGGGTTGTCACCTGGGAACTCGACCAGTTAGGGACGACTTCTCGGCACCGGGTGCTCGAAGAGATTCCGCTGTTGCCGGTTTGAGCGCTGGCGCCGAAGGGCTCCGGGGGGGATGGGACGATTTCCCTGGGAGCCGATTTTGTAGCCCGGAAAGACAAGGCGGGCATGGCTTTCCAGCTTTTGGGGTAGGCTTTATACTGAAGGTTTGGTGCCTTCAAAGGCTAGGCAGCCGAGTGATTTAGTGGCCCCCGTTTGGGAGGCGGCGCGAAGACCGTTATATGAGCAGTTCACATTGGAATGATCTGGCCGCTTCGCTGGGAGCGGAAGTCAAGGAAGAGCAGCCGGCGGCGCAAGCGGCGCCTGCCGCGCAGTCGCCCTCGACGATGCACGCTTCCAAGAAGCCGGTGGAACGCAAGTCCGTGACACCCCGCCCCGCGGCCAACTGGTCGGCGCTGGCGAGCGATCTGGGGATCGAAGTGCCGCCCGAATCGGCGAGGCCGGCCCCGACGCCGGGGGCCCCGACACCTGCGGCGCGGGTGACGCCGGAGCCCGACACGGACACGGTGGCAACGCCCGAGCGCGAGGCGGAAGCTCAAGGTGGCGAACCAGGGGAGCGGGAAGCGCGCCGCAGAGACGATCGTCCGCGTCGCGGGCGGCGTGGGCGCGATCGAGACCGCCGCGGTCGTGACGATCGCGTTCGCGTCGAGCGTAGTGAGCACGTCGAGCGCGAGGAGTACGCTTCGGAAGGCTTTGCGGAAGAGTTCTCGCGCGAAGAGTACGTTCAGGAAGATTCGGTGGATCTGGAGCTGAGCGTTCCCACCGATTCGATTGATCGTGTTGAAGGGCCGGACGAGCGCGCCGAAGGCGACGAGGAAGATGGCGCCCGCCGCCGTCGCCGCCGCCGTCGTGGCGGGCGTCGTTCGCGTCGTTCGCGCGAGGGACGCGAGTCCGCGGAGTCGGGCGAAGCTCGCGAAGACGCGATTGCCGATCGGGCGGATTTCGACGAAGACCGTCCGCTCGTGCCGCCCGAGTTGGATATTGATCCGTTGGCCGGCATTGACACCTTTGATGAGTTGGAAGCCGAAGGTGGTGAGGAGCTTGGGGAAAGCGACGCCGCTAAGGAATCGCGGGCCGAGGAGTCTGGCGAGCGGCGTGGTCGCCGCCGCCGCCGCCGTCGCCGTGGACGCGGCCGCAAGGAAACGACCGAGTCGGCCGAATCCGAGCACGACGAGGATGAAAGCGGCGAGGATGTCGCCGGTGGCTGGGGATCAACCACGGGGGCTCGGGAGAGCAATCGCGCTGCGGAGGACGATGGCCCTGAAGCTCAGGATGGCGACAGCGACGAGGAACTGATCGGCGTGGGTGACAAGAACAGCCACCGAGCGATTCCCACCTGGGAAGAAGCCATTGGCTATATCGTCACCGTGAACATGGATTCGCGGACGAAGAATCCAGGCCGGTCTGGCTCGCCGCGGGGCGGCCGAGGACGCCGGGGCCGGAACGGGTCGCGCGGCGGTGGAAATCGCTCCAACTGACGGACGCTCTGGCGCAAGAGCTGAGGGGTGGCCGGCAATTCGGCTTGAAAAATCCCGAGCGCGGGCCGAAAGGCAAGCGAGAGAAAAAACGAGGGTGTTCCGCGCTCGCGTCTCGGGCTGATGAATTGCATCTCTGTGTTTTGAACTACCGGGGATTGCCTCAGTTACTTGTGCTATCGAATAGGGCGGATTGGGGATTTCACATGCAACGCGGCGTGGCGGTGGTCATTGCTTGGACCGTGCTGTTGGCGAGCTTGGGGTGCGGCTCCTCGCAATCGGGCGCTGGCTCTGCAAGCGGAGAGAAAAAGGCAGGCTATCGGATTGCCGTGATTCCCAAGGGCACGACGCACGTCTTTTGGAAGTCGGTGCATGCCGGCGCGCTCAAGGCGGCGAAGGAATTTGCCGAGGCCGGCACGCCCGTCGAGATCCAATGGAAGGGCGCGCTGCTGGAGAACGATCGCGAGGGGCAAATCAACGTCGTGGCCGATTTCGTGGCCCAGGGCGTTGATGGCATCGTGATCGCTCCGCTCGACTCGACGGCGCTGGTGCCCTCGGTGCGCGACGCCAAAGACGCCGGTATTCCCACGGTGATCTTCGACAGCGGGCTGGCGGACGAGTCGGTCATCGAGAGCTACGTGTCCACGGACAACTACAACGGCGGCGCGCTGGCCGCGCGAGAGATCGGCAAGCGGCTGGACGGCAAAGGAGACGTGATTCTGCTGCGTTACAATGTCGGCAGCGAAAGCACCGAGCAGCGCGAGCGGGGCTTTCTGGACACGATCAAAAAAGAGTTTCCTCAGATCGTGATGCTCTCGGACGATCAGTATTCAGGCACGACGGCCATCTCGGCCCAGAACAAAGCGCTCGAATTACTCAACCAGTTCGGCGACAAGGTCGACGGCTTCTTTGCCGTGTGCGAACCGGACACTGTCGGCGTGCTCAGCGCACTGGAGCAAGAAGGGCTGGCCGGCAAGGTCGTGTTTGTCGGCTTTGACCCGAGCCCGCACTTGATCGAAGCGATGCGCGAGAAGAAGGTCCACGGGCTCGTGCTGCAAGATCCCGTGGCTATGGGTTATCTGGGCGTGAAAGCCGTCGTCGAGCGCTTGCAGGGCAAGCCGGTCGAGAAGCGGATTGCGACCGGTGAAGCATTGGCGACGCCGGAGAACGTGGATACGCCCGAGATGCGGGAGCTCTTGAACCCCGAGCAGGCCGACTAGAGAACCAGCCGACGGGGAGATCATGCCGGAAGCGCTGTTGCGAATGTCGCAAGTGAGCAAAAGTTTCGGCGCGACGCGGGCGCTCGCCGACGTTTCGCTCGAGGCTCGCGGCGGCGAAGTACTCGCGCTGATTGGCGAGAACGGCGCCGGCAAGAGCACGCTGATGAAGATCCTCAGCGGCGCCGTCGCGCCGGATCGCGGGCGGATGGAACTTACCGGCCGGGCCTTCGCGCCACGCGGACCGCACGCCGCGCGGCTGGCGGGCGTGGCGATGATCTATCAGGAGTTGAACCTGGCGCCCGACCTGTCGGTGGTCGAGAACGTGATGCTGGGACAGGAATCGCGCCGGTTGGGGATCGTTCGCCGAGGCGACGAGCGGAACCGCGTGCAGGCCGCGTTCCAGCAACTCGATCGTACCGATCTGCCGCTCGACATTCCAGCCGGCCGGTTGTCCGTGGCCGATCAGCAGGTCGTCGAAATCGCTCGGGCGCTAGTGACCGACGCCAAGGTGATCGTGTTCGACGAGCCGACCAGCTCGCTGACGCGGCACGACGTGCGGAATTTGTTTCGCGCGATCGAGCGGCTCAAGCGGTCGGGCATCGCGATCATCTACATTAGCCATTTCCTGGAGGAAATCCGCCAGATTGCCGACCAATTCGTCGTGCTGCGGGACGGCGCCGTGGCCGGCAACGGTTCGCTGGCCGGAGCGACCGAAGCGGATATTGTCTCGCTGATGGTGGGCCGCCAGGTAAGTGAGCTGTTTCCGAGCGTGCCGCATCAGAGCGGCGACGTGCTGCTTTCGTTGGAAGGGCTGACGGGGCGCCGGGCGCCGCTCGGAACGTCGCTCGAGGTGCGGCGCGGCGAGATTCTCGGGCTCGCCGGGTTGGTGGGCGCGGGGCGAACCGAGTTGCTGCGGTGCTTGATGGCACTCGATGCCGTGAGCGAGGGCCGCGTTCGCGTCGCCGGGCTCGAGCCACGTCGCACGCCGCACGCCCGGATCAAGGCCGGCTTGGGGCTCGTCTCCGAGGATCGCAAGACCGAGGGTCTTGCGCAGCGGGAGTCGATCGCCGACAATATGACCTATAGCCGCCTTGCACCTTATAGCCGGCTGGGTTGGCTGAATCTCGCCCGGCGGCGGGCCGCGGTGGAAGATTGGATGCGGCGTTTGAACGTCAAGGCCCGCTCCTGCGAACAGCATATCGAGCACCTTTCGGGCGGCAACCAGCAGAAAGTGGCGATCGCTCGCGTGATGCACCAGGACGCCGACGTACTGCTGCTCGACGAACCGACACGCGGCATCGACGTGGGGACGAAAGCGGAAATCTACCGGTTGATGGGGCAGCTCGCGGCGGAGGGCAAGGCGGTGATCTTCGTCAGTTCGTACTTTACGGAACTGCTGGCGGTGTGCGACCGCGTGGGCGTCATGGCCCGCGGCCGACTGCGTGAGATACGGCCGGCCGGCCAGTGGACCAGTGAAACGATTTTGAGTTGCGCTTTGGGCATGGATGGGCAGGCATAACGCATGGCAAATGTGGTTTCCAACGTGGGGCTCGCGCGGCGCGGCGGCGATTTTTTGCGCAATGTGTTGGGGCCGTTTCTAGCACTGGTCGTGGTGGTGGGAATCTTTGCCGTGGCCGATTCGATGCAGGAGGATGGCGGCCGATTCGCCACGCTGCGCAACGCGCAGAACGTGCTGGTGCAATCGGCCACGGTGGGCGTCGCGGCGCTGGGCATGACGCTGATCATCATCTCGGGCGGGATCGACCTTTCGGCGGGCACGGCCATGGCGCTGAGCGCCACGTCGCTCGCCTGGTTCTTGCGCGAGCAATACTCGCCCGCGGTCAGCGTGGCGGCGGAAGTCGTCGTGGGCTGCCTATGCGGCTGTGCGAATGGCTTGCTCGTGAGTTTGTTGCGAATTGTGCCATTCATCGTGACACTCGGCACGATGACGATTTACCTGGGCCTGGCCAAGATCGTGGGTAACAACACGATGGTTCGCCCGCTGCCGGATCAGGTGCCGCTGTGGATGAAGCAGCTTCTCAGCCCCCGGGTGGAATATGAGTGGATGGTGTTCGCTCCCGGCGTGTGGCTGCTCTTGATCATGGCGCTGATGATGGCCGCGATCTTGCGATACACGGTGTTTGGCCGGCACGTGTTTGCCGTGGGCTCGAACGAGGCCACCGCACGGCTGTGCGGCATCAACGTGCCGCTGGTGCGGATCGCGGTGTACACGATCTCGGGATTTTTCGTGGGAATCGCGGGATTGTATCAATTCACGCGGTTGACCGTGGGGGATCCGACCTCGGGGACGGGCAAGGAACTGCCAATCATCGCGGCCGTGGTCATCGGCGGCGGCAGCCTGAACGGCGGCCGGGGGTCGATATTGGGCACCTTGACCGGCGCGTTAATCATGCAAGTAATTTCCAGTGGATGTACGTCGCTGCGTCTGCCGAATCCGATCCAGGAGATCATCATTGGCTGCATCATCATCGCGGCGGTGACGATCGATCAATTTCGGCAGCGTCGTCAGGCCGCTTAGGCCGCCGGCGCGGCGATTTCTCTCGAAAGGAATGTGGTGCCCTGTGTCTAGCGGCGTGCCCTACTCGCAGTTGCTCGAGTCCTTGCGGCAGGCTTTTCCGCAGCCGGTTTCCGATCCGGTACACGACGGCTATGTCGTGTTCTCAATGCTTCGGGCGCTCGATCAGGTCGATTCGCTGAAGTCGCAAACGCCGATTCTGGGCATCCCCTGTGAGCCAGATTATGAACGGGCTCGCGGTGAGCGAATCGCCACCGAAGGACGCCCGCTCGAGGCCGTGACGCCCGAGCTGGTGAACTACTTGCAGGGGATGTTCATCTGGGGGCATCCGCGCAGTCAGATCAACGTCGTACCGACGCCAACCTTGGCCAGCGTTATCGGCACGCTGCTGCCGCTGCTGTATAACCCGAATCTTTGTAGCGATGAAAGCGCGCGGCGGTTTGCCGAGGCCGAAGTGCGGGCGTGCGCCATGACGGCGGATCTGGTGGGCTACGATCCCAGCCAGTCTGGCGGGCTGTTCACCTTTGGCGGAACGGGCACGCTCTTGTACGGGGTGAAGGTCGGTTTAGAAAAGGCGTTGCCGGGGGCCGGCCAGGACGGCGTGCGCGAAGACGCCGTGATCGTGGCCTCCGAGCAGAGCCACTATTCGTGCCTGAATGTGGCCAACTGGCTGGGGCTTGGCCAGCGCAACGTGATTCGCGTGGCGACGAATCTCGACAACTCGGTTCGCCTGGCCGATCTCGAAGCGTCCTTGCGAGCCGTGCTCTCCGAAGGGCGCAAGATCGCGGCGATCGTTGCCACGATGGGCACGACCGACGCCTTTGGCATTGACAATCTGCGCGCGATCGACGGGTTGCGTCGAAAGTTGGCGGCGGAATTCTCGCTGCCACGCTTGCCGCATCTGCACGCCGACGCCGTGATCGGCTGGGCCTGGAGCGTATTCAACGATTACGACTTCGAGGAAAACTCGCTTGGCTTTCGCGGGCGGACCGTGCGGGCGCTAGCTTCGGCGCAGCACGATATCGGCCATTTGCGTGTGGCGGATTCGATCGGCATCGACTTTCACAAAACGGGCTATGCGCCGTACAGCTCGTCGCTCGTTTTGTTCCGCGACGAGCAGGACTTCAGGCTGATCGCCCGATCGCGCGAAACGATGCCGTATCTGTACCAATCGGGCGAACACCATCCGGGCATGTACTCGTTGGAAACGACGCGTAGCGGCTGCGGCCCAATGGCGGCGCTTGCCAACTTGCTCTTGCTGGGCAAGACGGGATACCGCGTCCTGTTGGGGCACGCGGTCGAGATGGCCGAGGTACTGCGCGAGCGCGTCGAAGCCCACCGAAACCTGACCGTGCTCAACGGTGCGAACGTCGGCCCGGTGACGCTGTTTCGGGCCTATCCCAACGAAGTGGATACGTTTGACGTCAAGCGGCGCGAGCGCAGCGACCGCGAATATCGCACGCAATTGCAGGGGCACAACGAGTACAACCGGCGAATCTATCGGCGCGTGCATGCCGAGGCTCTGGCCGGTCACGGCGTCACGCTTTCGCTGACCGACTGCTATCGGCATAACGACTTTGGCGACCCGATCGTGGCGCTGAAATCGTACGTGCTGTCGCCGTTTGCCGACGAAAGCCGGATGGTCTCGGTGGTGAAGCACGTGCTGGCTGCCCGCGATGCGGTCAATGCGGATCTCGCCGCGAGCTAGCCTGGCCGGGCTGAAGACGGCGCAGAGCGGTCAGGCGAAGATATCGTGAATGACTTCGCCGCGTGAAATGGGGAAGGGACGTCCCAGGGCGTCCTGCATTTCGGTGGCGGGGTCGATTCCCATCAGCGAGAACAGCGTGGCGGATAGGTCGTCGGGGCGCACGGCCCCGGACAGCGGGTAAGCGCCGTTGCGGTCCGACTCGCCGTAGCGGAAGCCTCGCTTCACGCCGCCGCCGGCCAAGAGGACAGTGTAGCAGCTTGGCCAATGGTCGCGGCTGCTGCTTTTGTTGATGTGTGGCGTGCGGCCGAACTCGCCCATCCAGACGACTAACGTTTCGTCCAACAGACCGCGCTCGTCCAGATCGGTAAGCAGCGTCGGCAGGGTCTGATCGGTCAGCGGCAATTGCCACGCCGGCAGGATTTTATACATCCGGCTACCGTCGAAGCCGTGAGTATCCCAGCCGCCACTGTTCATGCTGCGACCGCCTATGTTGGGCGAGAAGTACACGTTGACAAAACGTACGCCGGCTTCGACCAGCCGCCGCGCGAGCAGACAGCTTTGGCCGTAGGTGGTGCGGCCGTACGCTTCGCGCACCGCTTCTGGCTCTGCCGAAATGTCGAAGGCGTCGCGCACCTCGCGGGAGGTAAGCATCGATAAGGCACGCTCGTAGTAGGCATCCAGGCCGCGCGCTTCGGCCGAGTCGTCGAGCCACGCCACCTGGCGGTTGACCAACTGTTGCATGGAACGACGATGGGCCAGCCGGTCGCTCGACATCCCGGCGGGTAGACTCAGCGCGGGAAGTCGAAAGTCGGGTTTGGCCGGATCATCGATTACCAACAGGGGGTCGTGTTGCTTGCCGAGGAATGTGGCGCGCTGGCCGGGCGTGATCGAACCGTCGCGGATGACGTACGGATAGGCGACGAACCGAGGCACTGCCATGCTAGGGCCGTTCTGGAGCGCGGGCGCAAACCGGTCGGCGACGCTGCCGTACGCCGGGAACAGAGCATTGGTGTCTTGCAAGCGGATATCGTCCACCGGCGGCTCGTGGCCCGAAAGCGCGTAGTACGACGCCGAATTATGGTTCTTCATGCCGTGGTAGACGCCATGCACGAGGGTGACTTTGTCCATCACCTTGCTCGTCTTGGGCAGTAGCTTACAGACGCGCAGGCCCGGCATGCTGCTGGCGATGGTTCCCAGGGGCGAGCGAATGCCCTCGGGAGCTTCGGGTTTCACATCGAAAGTGTCGAGATGGCTGGGGCCGCCGAATTGATACAGAAAGATCACCGAGCGGGCACGCACCCGCTGCGTGGCCGCGGAATCGGCCGCGCGCAGCAGACGGGGCATGGTCAATCCCAGGAGTCCGAGTCCGCCAATCTGAAGCGCGCTGCGTCGCGAGAGCAATTCAGCATTGTGCATGGTGATAGCTTACCTCAACGTCGCGTGCCGAGCCAACAGAATCCGTGGCGCTGAGGTTCGGTTGGAGGCAAGACCGCGGATGGAATTAGTTCGCGGCGATTGCGCGGGCCAACGGCTGCAGGACGTTCTCGGCGACGTAGTTGTCGATCATGTCGCAACAGACCTGCTTGAGGTTGTCGAGCACCTGCACGTACGTCTGGTCGGCCGCCAGTCCGCCGTAACGTCGGGCCGTGACATAGACGCTGAGTTGGTCCTCGGGGAATTCGCCCGTGCGAATCTGGTAGGCATTCGTGCGGTTCTCGATGCTCAAGCGGCATTGCATGCGGCAGTCTTCATCGAGGGCCAGCGTGATTGTGGGCTCGTAGCTGACGACGGTTCCGCGGGGCACGTCGAGGATCTTTTCGAGCGAGGGGCTGACGCCCAACACCTCGGCGACCAACTGGTTGTGATTGCCGCGATAGGTGAAGTCGAAGCCGAAGAGCAGATCGATCGCTTCGCAATCGATCGGGCTCAACGAGAGCATATACGGCGCGAGCTCCAGCACCAGGCGGTGCTGATCGAGAGCGTCGTCCATTTTGCTGGGATTGACATACCCCGAACAGAGCCGACGGGCTTCGATGGTGCTCCAGCGATAGTGCCCGCGTTCTTTGTCCTCTTCGAGAATGAAATCCCCTTTTTCGCGGCTGTAGAAGTGCCGCATCGTGGGATACTGCTTTTGCAGTCGCTCGAAGAAATGCAAAATCGAGTCGCGGCCCGTCGGCAGATCCATCTCCGTACTGAGGTTCATGTTGACGTAAAAGTCGTCACTCAATGAACTGTAACGAGTCATCAAGAACCCCCTTCATTACCGCACGTTCGCCTCCGCGAACCGCGCCCGCGGACAGCCTTCTTACTTCACGACCTTCTCGCGTTTCCGTTCGAAGCAGTAAGTTCACTGTCAGCCGGAATTGTACCTGTCCCCGACCAGTATAGAATGACCCCGCATGAGCGTCAAAGCGCGGAATCGAGCCACCGGGCGACAGCGTCAGAAGCCGCGAAATCTTCGCATAATCGAGCGAGACATGCCGCGTCCACGGTATCAACTTGCGGCCTTTCCCTCGCAACTTGGCTGGGGAGCGATCCTGGCCACCAAGGATGAAATCGTGCAGCTTGTGTTGGGGCAGGCGAGCGGCGCGGCCGCGCTGGCCGCTATCGATGCCTCGCTGGTCGAAGAGGCCACGCCGCGACACACGTGGAAGGAACTGATTCGGCGCTTGCAAGGTTTCGCCCGAGGGCGGATAGTCGATTTTTTTGACGTGCCGCTGGCGATGACGGAATTCACGCCGTTTCAGCAGATGGTGATTCGCGAGTGCCGTCAGATTCCTTACGGCGCGACGCTCAGTTACGGTGAGCTGGCGCGGCGCGCGGGTTCGCCTCGCGCCGCTCGCGCGGTGGGTTCGACAATGGCCCGCTGCCGGCACTCGATTCTCGTGCCCTGCCATCGGGTCATCACGGCCTCGGGCGCGCCGGGGGGATTTGGGGGGGCGGCGGGCACGGCCTTCAAACGCCGGCTCCTCGAACTCGAGAAGCGGACGCTCGCCGCCAAGCAGTCGAAACGGTCTCCACGCACGACTCTGGGCGGCATGTGATAGCACCCCGTGGGGGTGCATTCCCTGGATTGTAGGGTTCAGGCGGCGGTGCGATAGCAGTTGACGC
>CAZRCI010000071.1:0-14212 GCA_964598535.1 uncultured Planctomycetaceae bacterium
GCCATGAGCCCGGAATTTCTGGAGGCGTTTTCTCGGCCCCAAGGCCATCGGTGCGGATGAGCGACGCCGTGGGCCGGCTTGGGGGAATTCGTCGGGCTAGCGTTTGCAACGTCGCCGGGCGAGGAAGGCTCCGCCGATCAAGCCGATCGTCGCTAACGTCATGCTGCTGGGCTCGGGAACCGGATGGAGCCAGGCAACCATGTTCAACAACAGGGTTTCGTGATTTGTGAAGTATCCCCCCAGGGAGTTGTTGATGAACATTTCGGAATCGCTGGTCAGGATCACGCGCCCGCTCCCCGGAGCGATTGCATCAGCTTCAATCACCGCGATGACCGGCAGGCCCAAGGCGTCCATGATCGCCACACTCTGAGCATAGGGGCCAAGGTTCGTGTAGACGCCGGCCCCGCCCAGTTGCACGAATGTCTGCGTTCCGAAGAGGCCATTGAAGATCGGGTGGTCCGGCGCGGTGGGGGTGCCGTTGAGAATGCCCGCCAGACCATCGTCGGCGATCGTCAAGCCGAAAACCCCGGCGATCGACTGTGAGCTGACGACGACGGCGGGATTGGTCACGCCTCCCTCCAGCAGCAGCAACGCGTTGCCGCCCCCGGCAACATACTCAAACAAAGCGCTTTGCTCGCCCGCGGTGAGCGGCGTTGTCGCCCCGGGGAAATTCAGCGGATGAATAAGCAAGAGATCGACACCCGCCAGGAAGGCCGGAGTCAGCGTGGGCGCCGACGAGAACGTCAGTCCCGGAAAGTTCGCGCCCATCGAGTTCCTTGCCTGCGTAGAAAAGAGTCCCGTCTCGAGATTTGCGATTCCTGTTCGCGAGGAATCGAACGTGCCGATGACCAGGGCGGATGCTGAACTCGATCCGGAAACAGCGAAGATGGCCCCTAGCAGAAGAATGCCAAGAAGGTGCGTTGCCTGTTTGTAAATCATATTGCGAAATCTCCAAGTTGGATGCGTTTTCGGGGCCAAAGAGCCGAAGAAGCACGTTGTGAATCTCATCAGATAACCGCTCGTAAAACACCTGACGCTGCTGAAACACTGAAGTAGCGAACACCTCCGGATCCGCGAGTCGCATTGAGCCGCCTGGAGGCCTCAGCAAGAACGCACACCGCCGACCGCTCCGCGCGTGAGCACAGATCGAAAAGGACGTTCTTTCGTTGAAATGACGAGGTTCGCCAAGAGGTGGCGGACTAACTCGTCAATGCGAGATTCGCTGGATTAGCGTTACCTTGCCCACGGGAAGGACGAGGCGAATCGAGTGAGTGAGGGGTGAATACAAGGCTGCTGTCGCCCCGAATCGCGAACAATTGGGGAGGCTGGGAGGACCACTGGCCCTCATTCTTAGAAGACGTGATTCAAGTAGAAAAGCGAACGATACCGTGAATAAAAACCTGGAAAAATCTCAATTGCTGGCCCTTTAACTAGAATCTGCGGCCCTGCTTATGGAGTCACGTGAGCAATGCCCGGACGACTGCAAAGTAGCCGGGCTGGAGCAGCCAGTTCTTTTACTAATGGTGCCGGATTCGGCGGATTGACCGGCTCCTCATCGGAAGTCAAACTTCAAGCTGCCTTGCCACGGATTCCGACGACCTCTAAGCGCGATTGGCTCCGATGCCCACTCGGTCCTCCCCGAAACGCCGTCCGGATTCGAGGGAGCTTTCCGATTGGTTCCACCGAGCCCGCGAGCGCGAGCAAGGCGCGCTCCAGCAATTGCTCGCGCTCTATCGCCCGCTCCTATTGAAGTTGGCCCACCGACGCGTGCGGGGAGCGCTGCGGGCCAAGATCGGAGCGTCGGACATTGTTCAAGCGACAATCTGGAAGGCCACACAACACTTCCCGGCTCAGAACTTTGCCGAGCGAAAGAAATTCCTCGCCTGGCTGATCTCGATTCTCAAGAACGAAGCGACGGATGTCCGTCGGCAATTTCATGATGCCGATAAGCGCAACATCTCACGTGAGTGCTCGCTGTTCAGTCCCGAGACCAAGCATTGGCTGAGTCGGCTGTCGGCAAGCTTGTCAGGCGCGAATGTCGTCATTTCTCCGCAAGGGCATACGATCGAGGATTTACTTGCCGCCCTCGGTGGCTTGCCGTCACACTACCAGTTCGTTTTGCGACTGCGCTACTACGAGAAGCTCACCTTTGAGGCAATCGGGGCCCGCCTGGAACGCACTGCCGATGCGGCTCGGGTTCTTCACAATCGCGCTCTCAAGAAAATACGAGCCGAATTGGATCGAATCGCCGACGAGAATAGCACGAATACGGCCGAGAATGGCGAACCAGGAGCCACGCAATGACATCCGCTGATGCTTCGCTAGTTCCCGAAGGATCTTCCGCTGGCAGGCGGGCCGATTACCAGGAACGGATGGTCATTGCACTGGCACAGGCCAGCGTGGACCGCTTGGCGGGCGGGGAAAATCATTCGGTTGGAGAGTCAACAGACGGCAGCGACGATCATGCGGATATCGCGGCGGCGCTCGAATTGCTGGGGGCACTCGGACTGCGGGCGTTCAGCACGCTGGATCAGACCAACGGTCAGCCCCTGAAGTTGGGGCGCTTTGAAATCCTAGAGGAACGCGGCCGGGGTGGATTCGGCATCGTGCTAAGGGCACTCGATCCGCTCTTGCAACGCGAGGTGGCGCTCAAGATTCCCCGGCCCGAGCGGCTTGTCGCGGGCCAGGCTCCGGAAGATTTCGTGCGAGAAGCACAGGTTGCCGCGCGGCTGGAGCACTCGGGAATCGTGCGAGTGTACGAAACCCGCCGCCTCGGTCCGGTATGGTATATCGCTTCGGCCTATTGCGATGGCCCGACGCTGGCGGAATGGCTTGAAAGCCGAGGCGAACCCCTGACACCGGAGCTTGCCGCCGGGCTCGTGGCGGACGTGGCCGAGGCCGTTCATTACGCCCACACGCGCGGCGTGCTGCATCTGGACCTCAAGCCGGCGAACATCCTGCTGGAGCAGCAAGGCCCGGATGAATTGCCGCGTCCGTCGGTGACGGATTTCGGCTTGGCGGGCCGGTGCGACGATCTGAAGAGCGAATCCAAGCCGCGGATTGCCGGAACGCTGGCCTACATGGCGCCCGAGCAGCGCGTGGGAGATGCCACCCGCATCGGCACCGTGACAGATGTGTACGCCTTGGGGGCGATTCTCCACGATCTACTCCAGCACGGCACGAATCGGTTGAGAAGCACGGCGACGGAAACGGCCTCCGGCGGGACGCCGCCGCCAAAGCGATCGCCAGTAGCCAACATTCCGCGCAATTTGAATGCGATTTGCCAGAAGTGCTTGAGTGAAGATCCGGCGGATCGCTATGACTCGGCCCGAGAGCTTGCGGCCGACCTGGGCCGGTTTCTGCACGGAGACAGCGTCCTCGCGTGCGTTCCTCGCTGGAACGAGCGGGCTCGTTCGCTGATGCGCCGGCGGCCGATCGTTACGACGCTGTGTGCGATCCTAACACCGACGGTCCTTATCGGCTTGACGGTGATCACGCTTCTCTGGCGGCAAGCCGAATCGAGCCTTGCCGAGTATCGGGCCGAGCGGCAAAAGCATACGAAAACCTCGCGCCGGATGAGCCATGCCTTGCTGAACCTCACGAGGCTTACGCAGGAAGGACGCCTGCAGCCTCGAATGGCCAGCCTTGACGACGACGTGAATATTCGATTACTGCAATCGATTTATCGTGACATTCAGTCCTGGACCGATGAGGACGGCGATGAACTACCGCACGGCATCGCCGTGCAGGCGGCCGACCATAGCTTGGCGCTGGTGGAGGGGATGAGCCACTTAGAGCATTCCAACCGCAATGAGGCCTTTCTGGCGGGCGCCACGGCCTGGCGCACCGTCATCGAGGAATCGCCCGACCAGCCGCAGTGGCGACGGGCGCTGGCTCTGCACCTGTTGACTTATGCGGCCGACTCCAACGATCCGAAGTGGCTTTGGTGGCGCAAGCCCAAGCCGACGGACGCTCCGGTCGACGAAGCGGTCGCGGAATTGGCCCTGGATCACTACGCCTTGCTCCTGGTCGAACTGGCAGGTAAACGGATTGGCTTGCGGCAATTTGACATAGCCAATGGGATGCTTGAGGCGGCGGTCATGCTGCTGGAAGAGAGGCGGCAACTGCCGGATCCTCACTACGGCCGCTTTCAAACCACGCTGGTGGCTTACACCGCCCTGGCGAACGTGCAGAAGGCCTTGAGTTATTATGAACGTGCGAACCAAACGTTTGCCAAAGGCAAAACACTCGCCTTGACCGCGCCGCGCGTCGACGAGTGTCCTCCCCTGTTGGCTGCGGTCGTCGGTGAAACGCACAAGGCACGGGCAAAACTCCTGGCCAAGCAACACGAGAGGCCCGCGGCATTGGCGGCCTACGACCTGGCCAGACCTTATCTGGCCAGAGCGGCCGAATTGCTCCCCGATCAGCTCGATGTTCGACTATCGCTGGTTCATTTGCTGGAGCGTTCCGCCAGGATTCACGTCGCGCGTAACCAGCGTGGCGAGGCAATCGCATGCTACGATGAGGCGGTCCAATCGCTCAACGCGGCGCTTACACACTTTCCTGATCACCGAAATCTTCTCAAGCGTCGTGGTCGCTCGCAAGCCTTGCTGGCCTGGCAATTACTTGCCGAAGAAAGCATCGATGCCCAAAAGTATCTGGAAGCCGCGGCCTACGATTTTTCCATTGCAGAGCTGAGCGACCAGGATGCCACGGCTGAATGGATGCAGGCGATTCGGTGTCGACAAACGCTGGGTAAAATCTATGCCGAGCAGGGGCTCGATGTTCACGCAATCGACGCGCATCAGCGAGCGCTCGCGTTGCTGGAACGCCTGGGACCACGACGTGCAAAGAGCGCCGTGTACAAAGAACGTCTAAATGAAAGTCGAGCGGCGTTAGCCCAGCTTGTTCCCTCCACGAATGCCTCCTCTGAGCAGCACTCCAGCGAAAACTAGCCACATCGTCAGCGCCACGGCAGAGCCGGGCATTCGATGCGAAAAGCGCCACGCGCCAGGTCGAAATCACGTGGTGCCTCGGCCGCTGCCGTGAGGACGCGAGCGACGGCATGTTGACGACGAGCGGCGGCGCGCGAACTGGTTGTCGCGCGCATTGGCTGGCGAAGGTCTTGACCATCGGAGAAATGCCTCGGCATTGGTCAGCACATGCCGCTTACAACCGGCTTTTCGGGCGGTCGAATTCGGCCCTAGCTGGCAAGTCCTGCACAGTCCCCGTCTCGATTGGCAAGAACTACCGCGGAATACTTGTGCTGAGCACAAACACGACGCCCGTGAACGCTTGGCGATTAGTCACTCGCGGCCGACTGCTTAAAGGCTCCGGCGGCAGAAGGGTTGGGTTGGCTTCATTGCACGACGCGCCAACGGAATATTTACCGAATCAACTCAGGCGTTGAAATCGGTTTCATGCAGTACCATGAAGGCCAGACCGCTTCCTGAGTAACACAGATGGCCAGCCTCCGCTCATGAGCGAATTGTGTAACGGCACTCTTGACGCCGAACGATCCTTCCGGAAGTTCGCCATCTAGAAAGTCGTGGCCCGCGAGAATACCTCCCTTTCTTAACTTGGGAAACCAAGCCTGCAGATCCTGGAGCACGGCCGAGGTTTCGTGGTTCGCGTCGATGTAGATGAAGTCTAAACTGTCATCGGCAAAGTTTCTAACAGTCTCACAGGATAGGGAACGGTGGATTGCAAATCTTCCGGCATGCGGCGCAAGGTTCTTAAGCGTCTGCTTCAGGCATTCCTCATGTTCGAGGTCGGGGAGGTTGTGAATGTCGACATAGCCGGTTGCTATTTTTCGCCACGGGTCAACGAGGTGGAGCCTTGTGCCATTCCATGAGTCCAGCAGCACTCGCGAGAATTCGCCCCGCAAGACGCCGATTTCGACGGCCTCGCCGACTAGTCCGAAGCTGTTCAGTAATTTTCCGAATTCGTCTCTAGAATTTAAGGTCGGTAATTGCAGTTCGCTTCCTCTTTGCGACGAGTTCACCCATTCAGAAATTAACTTTATCCGCTGATCGAAAGGCAAGCCGTGTGCCGCGGCAATGACTGGCTCGTCGGCCACCACGGCCCCGGGGGTGCTGTTCAATGCAGCGGGTAGCTCGACGAGTATCGCCGATGAGTTGTCCGACGCTAGTGTGTTGATTGGCAGTTGTTCCATCCAAGGGCTGTCATTCTCAGGCTCGCGGTCGACGGATTCCAAAAATTGCCGCACGGCGTCGCTCGCTTTGACAATCATCACGCCGGAGTTCCAGTGCCTTCCCTTCCCATCTCCATTGGGATGACGCACCATCCCTATTCCAGCAGGGACCAGGCTCGATAGATCGACGTTCTCGTCAACGATGACCGCGTCTGCGTCGAGCCATACGATGCGATCGAAACCCATTTCAAGTGCCGACAGGATCATTCGAATCTTGCCCCATCCTGCGCGTTTGGGGGCTGCGGGGTTGTGCTCCACGCATAGGTATTCCAGGCCATGCTTATCCGCATACCTTCGATGATGCTCGCGGGTGAGCGCCAAAAGCTCTCGATGCGCGCCCGTCGCGAGTTGCAGAATAACTGCTCGTCGATGGTTATCTGGACGATTTGCCGAATGTTCAGGAGCGGAGCGGTGTACTGACTCGGGCATACATGGCTTACGAAACCGGTCTATTCTGGCTTCGGTCGGAATCGCCTCATCACCGTCGCATAAATTCAACGGAGGTGAATCAGCAATCGTGTCGACTCGCACAAATCGCGATTCGTAAGAGCTTCGGTCCTGGCAATCCGTAACGTGCATTGCCACTCTCTTGGCCACCGGCGTGGCGTTGTTCAAGACTTCATTCAGCGAACCGACGAACGTATCCGTGAGGAACTCATTCGCATGCAAGAACAGAACCCAGCCACGGCCAAGGCGCGCATCTTCTGGCGCAGCAATGACTGTGGCCATGTAGTCTTGGCTAATCGCAACAACAGCATCCGAAGGCGTACTGTCCAGCACAAAGATGGAATCGGAGAACGTGGATGCCGCGCAGAGGGTTGCCGATAAGTCTCGGACGCTACCATTGGGGAGAACAATGATGGGCGCAATGAGCGTATCCGCATGATTTTTCCCAGGTATTTCCACGGATCGTTGAGAGAGCTGCTGGATTCGATTGATGACGAGTTCACCGCTATGTTGCCAGGTGAAGGACTCACGAACAGCGCAAGCGGCTTGCTGGCCTTTTTGGGCCGTTTCAGCGGTGTTCGTATAGGCATGACGCATGGTTCTGCGCAAGTCATCGACGGAGACCTGGAATTCCGTGCCAGTGCCGCACAAACCAACGATTTCGTAGTTCTCAACCTCTTCAGCATCGAGGAAGTACCCCGTTTCATCCGTCACAAAGTCGTCCGTCGGCCCTCCTCTTGGAACCACAGGAGGTAGACCGCACGCCATCGCTTCCAGGACGGGTAACCCGAACCCCTCGCCTCGATACGGAAGAAGCAGACAATTGCATGCCGAATAGAGACTGGCCAACTGGCCAGCCGTAAAGTCGCCGTCGAAGTAAATAATCTCCGGCGACGATCCCTTCGAAGCTTCGCTCAGGATCTTGTCTCGGTGCGAATCGGGGGCATAGAAGCTGTTCGCTCCGACATCTTTAACAACCAAGCACACATCGTCTTCCGGCCCAAACTCCGCCAAAAAAGCTTCGAGCACGCGATCAAATCCCTTTCTGGCAATTGTTCCCCCAACATACAGAAACCGAAATTGCTTCCTGGTCTTTAGGCGGAGTTTGGGAACGTCCGGGTTGAATGTTTGTACGTCAACTCCCCAGGGGATCACCTGGATCTTGGACGGATCAATGCCGCTATCGATGTAGACTCGCTTGACGTAGTTCGAGGGCGCCCAAATTTCGTGAACCCGATCGCGCAGGGGCGGGATCCAATCCATCGGCAGCTTTCCAAACTCCCAGGGCTGAATATGTACCCATAGCCCATCTGCGGGCGGCGTCCAATTCGGTGGAAAGGCGTGCCGGATGACGATTTGGTTTGGCCCAGTTAGTTCTCGTTCGACAAAGGGTAGTAACTCGCTGGCGCGCACCGCTCGACGATCGCAGGTTGGGTTATGGTGCACACGACACACGCTCAACTCAATCGAGGGTTCACGGCTCAACAGTCCCGCGAGATGCTCGTTGATGTTGGAAAAGCTATGACCCGCAAAGAGTTCACCTTCTAACGCCACACGAATCGTCGCATCGGGAGCCGGCGGTATTGGAGGTGGCACAATGCGATTATCAAAGGCCTGCAGCCGATCTGCATAGTCTGTTCGCCGAATGACACGCACACGCTCAGGAGCAATTCCTGCCTTCCATAGCCCGGACCGCTCGCTCTCGTCACTTACCCAGATTTCATCAAACGCATTCAGTCGGGCAATTTGATCGTCCGGCGGCTGCATTGCGGAGTGTTGCAAAGAACCTGCAAAGACACTGAAGACATCCGATTGAGAAGGCGTCGCAAACTCTGGACTCCCAAAATGAATGCCGACGGAATACCGGGGGCGATTGGCATTTGCCAATGCTTTGATAAGCAGCCAATCATCGCCGCATACCGCGCGCAGCGCATCAACGCAGCCAGGCTCGATTCGTACTTGCCGATTCCCCGCAAGTAGGACTGCGGATTCAACGAGACGTGCGGCGTCCGCTTCACCTAGCTCCTCGGGCGCGTGATACACGACCCCGAGTGGCGCCTGGGGGATTCGGGACCTAAAGACGGCAAGTTCGTCTTGCATTACCTCGAAGACTTCATCAAGTGAAGATGGGAAGCTGTCGTCTTTACGATCCTGAAGATCGATCAACTTCGAGTGAGAAAGCCATCGGTACTGCCCTGCCATCCAGGTCAGGATCCACCCCAACGAGCCGTCTTCGCGTGCATTATGAAGTTCGTAATGTTCCCACAGGTCACGCATCATCATCGAGACTGCTGATTTCCAGTCATAGCGCACGTTTGCGTCGTTTAATTGCAAGGCTTCGGTGCTCGTGTAGCGATTGAACTTGGCGACATAGTGTTCCAAACTTCGGGAGCTGAAGTGAGGGATCGCCAGTTCCGGATCGGGCGGAAAGCGAAGTTCGCGGCCGCGCAGGTAGACGCCGCTGTGTAGATTCTTGCCAAACTCGAAGTGCCCGCGCTTGACCACTCGGCACACCGTGTAACCTGGCCACCATCCGCAGTGTTGCATCCACTGTCCGCAGAAGTGGGATTTGAACGGAATATTGATGGCCTCAAACTCGGATCCGCGAGTTTGAATCAACTCGTTGACCAGACGACCTGTTCGCGTCGGAATTCGCTCGTCGGCGTCGACAAACCAGAGCCAATCGAACTGACCTTCCGGAATAGCAATGTTCCGAATGGAGTCGAAGTTCGGGACATTGGGGTGCGACAATACACGGTTCACCAAGGGGCGGGCGAGTTCGATTGTTCGATCGGTGCTCTCGGTATCAATAAGCAATACTTCGCCGACGTGCGGCCGAAGCGCCGTAATACAATCCACGATGTGATGCTCTTCATTGTGTGCCAAAATCACGCCGGTAATCACGATCGATGCTCCACAGTATTGCGGTTGAATAAGCAGGCGCGGTTATAGCTCTACGAAGGTAATTGTCAATCGAAATAAATGGCCACCTTCCAGTGCTTGGCATCTTTGACTGAGTGTTGAAAGTAGGCCACTGTTCTGCAATAAATCAGTCCGTGCTGTAAACCATCGGAGCTCGCAATGTCCGCGCCTTCGGCAACGGTCATGGACCACGTGCTCTCGCCGCGCAACGGCGGCGAGATGCAAAAGCCAACTGCTATCGGGCGGGCGAGCCTGGGCGGCAGAGCGCCGTATGTGACCATCTACCTGAAGGTCGACCGCGGCGCGGTCTCGAACGCGATGTTTCAAACTTTCGGCTGCGGCTACTCGATCGCCTGCTGTTCGATACTGACGGAGATCGTCACCAAATTGACCGCGGCCGAGTGTCGATTGGTAACCAGCGACCAGATCATTTCGTCGCTTGGTGGTTTACCCGCCGAACGGACATTTTGCGCGGAGCTGGCAGTGGCGGCCCTGCGCAACGCGTTGAATCAACTCAAGGACAATCCGTAATGCGCAGCTCGAACATCGACAATCCAACCCTATCGCTCTGCCTGATTGCCAGAGACTCGGCCAGGACTTTGCCTGCGTGCCTTGCAAGCATTCGACCGTGGGTCGACGAAATGGTCGTCGTCGATACCGGTTCGGTTGATGGCACTCCGACGATTGCGCGAAGTTATGGAGCAAGGGTCTTTCGCTTCCCCTGGTGCGACGATTTCTCCGCGGCACGCAATGAATCGCTGAGGCATACGCTCGGGCGGTGGCTATTTTGGATGGACTCTGACGACACGATCGATGAAGCCAATGGGCGGCGACTTCGCGAACTCGCCCACGGCACGCATGCGGATTCAACGTACGGCTACATCATGCAGGTCGTTTGTCCTGGCGATGGATCGACGGGCGCACACGATTGCACGGTCGTCGATCACGTCAAGATGTTCCGAAACGCGCCGGAGTTGCGATTCGAAGGACGTATTCACGAACAGATTCTGCCGGCCATTCGCCGGTGCGGCGGCGAGGTCGAATGGACGGATATTCGCGTCGTCCACTCCGGCTCGGATCAATCTCCCGACGGACGTAAAAGGAAGCAAGAGCGTGATTTGCGAATCCTGCAGCGAGAATTCGCGGAGCGTCCCAAGCACCCCTTTACCCTGTTCAATCTGGGGATGACTTACGCCGACGCGGGCGATCATCAGGCAGCCATCGAATTCCTTAAGCGAAGTCTTCAAGAATCTGGACCACACGACTCACATTTGCGAAAGGCCCATTCGCTGCTGGTTCACAGCCTGATCCAACTCGACGAATTCGAAGCGGCCAAGGCGGCCTGTCGTCATGCTCTGCGGCAATTCGCGGAGGATCCGGAGCTCCTGTTCCGGTATGCCACGATTTGCCACGCGGCGCGGCAACTTGCGGAGGCTGAGCAGACCTACAAGCGGCTGATCGACTTCCAGGGAGAACGCCATCTCAGTAGCGTTGATCCAACCATCACCGGCTACAAAGCCCGTCAGAATCTCGCCGCGGTTTATCACGATCAAGGGCGGCACGGCCTGGCTGAGCTCGAATGGCGCCATGTCTTGCGGCTCGTTCCCGAGTATCCGGCCGGCTGGCGAGGGCTCGTTGAATCTCAGCTTCGCAATCGGCGGTTTGCCGCCGCCAATCTGGAAATCGGCCAGATGCTGTCCGTTCCAAAACTTCGCGTGAGCGGACTTCTGCTGCGTGCCCGGCTTCACGAGCTTCAGCATGAACTGGAAGACGCCAGGCGAGACATTCAAACCGCCGTCGAGGAAGAGTCCTCGGGCTGCGATGCCCTCGAGGAGCGCTGCCGGTTTCTATTCGAGCACGGAGAGCTCGCGGAGGCGCATGGCTCGATCGTCGAACTATCGTTGCGCCGGCCCGAGGATGGCGCGGTGTTTCACAACCTGGGCGCGGTCCGCATGCGCTTGGGAGAAATCCCCGGCGCCATCGAGGCGTATCGGCGCTCCTTGGAACTGCGGCCGCGCTCGCCGGATACCAGGCGGGAGCTCGCTAGCGCCTTGCATGCGGTTGGTCGAGCGAGCGAAGCTGCTGAGCTGCTGGAACAAGCAACCGAACACGATCGCGTCCTTTGCTTTCCGCGGACCGAATCCGAATTTGAAGTTCTTGGCCGAAACGCTTGATTTCGAGCCAGGGAGTTTCGTATGCTTCGACAAGTGCAACTGAGGGCACTCCGGAACAGCATTTCTAGCAGCCGCGCGATGCCGGCGAAGTTCGATCGTAAGAGAGTTTCGTTCTGCTTCTGACAGAACACGCGGCAAGTCATTGCCGGCTTCTAACTCAATCGATGTGATTTTCAGAAGAGTCGCCCTGCGCCACGAGCGCATGGCGCGCTCTCGTTCCGTCCATGCGCTCTTGATCCGCGAAAAACAGCTACGTAGGGAGATCACGATGAGTTTCCGTTCGCCTCAACCCACGCCCTTGTTCGCGAAGTCCGATCCGGCGTCGCACATGCCGTTTTTGCGCGACGGCACCCTGCTTTTTTGCCGGGCCGGAGAACCGGAGCGGCACACGTTCGTCAGCGAAGGAACCCTGTGGCAGCGGGTCGCTCGCGATCCGAAGATGCGGGCCCGGTTTGCGGGCGTCGCTCGCGAGCAAGTGCTTGCCTTTCGCCGCTGGAAGATCTGGAAAATGGCCTGGCCCGGAGGAAAAGCCACCCGGCTGACGACCGGGCTTCCGGAAGACGCCGTGGAATGCTGCCCGACGTTCTATGAAAAGGACGGGACGTATCACGTGTCGTTTATCGGCGGCATTCCCACCTCGCGGTGTATCGAGTACTCGCTTTATACGCTGTCGGGGCCGTCGCTGGATGAACTGTCTCCAGCATTGCCGATTGTCCGCGGCGTGCGGGCTGGCTTTGCCAGCAACCGATTCTTGTGTGCTTCTTTCGGCCCGCAGATTGAGTTGCTTGATCGGCACACTGGAGAGCAGCTCTTTCTGTCGGTCCCAGACCGTTCTATTGCCGTAAGTTATCGCGCGGACATGGACACCGTGCTGATCGTGACACGGCAGTTCCCCCAAGGCGAGACGAATGCGATCTTCTACGACTTGGCCTCGGAAGAGGAATCCTCCGTCGTGCGTGGCCCCGTGTATAAGCCAACCGTTTGCAATGGAGATCTTATCTATTCGCAGCAACGAGGATCTCGAGCAGAGAGCTACGAACTGTGCCAAGCGCCGGTTCAGTTGGCAAGCGTGGCAAATCAATCAATCAGGCGGAATGCCGAGGGGCGGCGGCGCCTGGAATCTCTCGTGTTGTCAGGAGCAATTTGATGAACCGTTATACGATCCATTCTTTCGAGACCGACCCGAACAATCGATACACGGACCTATCCGCATTCTTCAATACGCCCGGAGTCGCGGATCCGCACTTGGTAAACCAGAGCTGGGTTCTCATCGAGGTTGGCTACTCTTTGAACATGGCCGGCTGGTCGGGCACCGTCAATGCGGAAGGAGCACTTGTACCAGGGTCATCCACGCCGCCCAATCTTGTCTTTTACGAGCAATACAACTATCCGGGCGATATGGAAATCCAAGTGATCTACAGAGACCCGCCTCCGTGCCCTGACCCACCTGCGTGTCCTGCCCCGCCGCCGTGTCTTGTCCCGCCGCCACCTTGGCCCTACGCGGGCGGGGGCGGGAGTGGTACCGGCGGCGGCTGCGGCAGTTGTGGTGCGTAGAACGGGTTGGACCCTATCAGCCTGTTGAAAAATGACATCGTGAAGATTTTTCAACCTCGCCAAGTGCGGAGCAAAGCTCCGCACGGCTCGCAAAATAACGACTTACATCGCTATTTTGACATCGCATCCCTGCGATGTCGCAGCCCGTTGAATTCTTCAACGGGTTGCTCTGGGCAATAGCAAGACACTTCGAGAATTTCAGAGAGGGCATTATGGCCACGCGAAATCCAAATCAACGCTTCACCCCTGCTGCCGCGCAAACCGCAATGCCGGGAAGCGGAACGCCGCTATCCGGCTTGAACGCGGCTCCCGAAGGGGCGCCGCAAGTCAATCCCGTCACCGGCGCGCTGCAATATGCGGTCGGCCCGCCGTCGGCCGGCGCGCTGTCGGTTCCCGTGCAATTCACCTACACCTCGCGGCCGGCGCCGCAAGCCTCGCCGTTCGGAAATGGCTGGACCTACCCGCTCACGCGTTCCGTGGTGAGCGTTACCAGCACCGTGGCCGACGTGGTTGCCGGTCCCCAGACGCTGCGTTACATCGGCCAGACCGGGGGCGTCTATCAAGCGCCGCCGGGCACGCAAAACTCCTTGGAAATCGACGGCGCCGGCTGGCGCGAGACGCAGCCCGACTTCACGCAATACCGCTACGACGGCAGCGGCCGCATGATCAACATCGAAAACCCTGCCGGGCAAGTGTGGACTCTCAGCTATAATAGCGGCCTGCTGGCGAAGATCGAGGATCCGTTCTCGCGCTCGACCACGTTCACGTACAATTCCGGAAAAATTCGCAGCGTCACGGATATCGGCGGCCGCACGACGACCTTTACCGTGGATGGGAGCGGCAACCTGACGCAAGTCCTTTCGCCCGAGCTTTGCCTCACGCAGTTGGGCTATCAATCGCA
>CAZRCI010000072.1:0-13128 GCA_964598535.1 uncultured Planctomycetaceae bacterium
GAATGGCTGGCCGCACCGAGTCGAGCGTGCGCTTGAACTCCGATCCGAAGGACGACTCCCCCCCTGCTGCTCGCGGCCTTCCCCAGCACCGCACCTGCCAGTTCAGGCATTGTTTGCGGAGCACCCCGGGAGCTCTTGACTCATTTACTTAGTACAGTAAATTCCTAGGCTACCCGCTCGGGGTTTCCGTTTCCGCCAAACGAAGGAACATCAGGAGGAGGTGGCGATGCAGGGCATTTTAGGACACCTGGGCAGTTTATTCGGACGAGACGCTCGCATTCCCCGCCTGGCAAGACGGCCTTCGCTCAAGAAGCTCCACGCCGAGCCGCTCGAGTGCCGCCGCCTGCTCACCGCGTCGCAGATCTACTTCAACGACCAGTGGGCGCTCGTCTCCGACCTGGGATCGCCCGGCCTCGACGTGGGCGACATCGTCGATAACTCGATCGGTTGGGGCGGCGGGATTCAAGCCACTTACGGCGTCGACGCATTCGGCGTCGTCAAGGTCGGCGGGGTCGATACGTCCGTCAGCGGATACGATACCGTCGCCGATGCGATCGCGGCGACTCCGGCTGGCGGCGCGACCAAAGTGCTCAGCTTGATCTTGACCCCGCAGCCCGGGCCGATCGAAGTCGACCAGGAGATGCTGCTCGAAGGCCGGTTCACCGTCGCCTCTGGCGACCTGACGCTCGACCACCCAGGCGCCGTGCTTCGCGTCGGAACCACCGCGGGCATCACGAACGCCACCACGCTCTCCAACGGCGATTTGAACTTGAACGCCGGCACCGCGTCGTTCGGCGTCAATCTCGATGGATCGAACAACAAGATCGTCGTCAACGGGGCCGTCAATCTGACGGGCGCGAAGCTCGAGGTCGTATCCGGCGACTACGGCGCCACGGTCGGCACGCAATACATCCTGATCGACAACGATGGCGCCGATCCCGTCGTCGGAACCTTCGCTTCCCTGCCCGAAAACGCGACGTTCTCCATCGGAGAACGTGAAGCGAGGATCTCCTACCAGGGCGGCACCGGCAACGACGTCGTCCTCACCGTGACGAACAAGTTCTACTCGTTCGCCTCGTTCGTCAACGACAACTGGCACCACCTGGGCGGTGGCTACGTCGACAATGAATACGACGTCGACCCGCCCACCGTGTGGCGCCGGTTCGAAGTTCCCACGATGACGGGCGGGGTCTATTCCGCCGCCTACGACGACCTTCAAGAAGCCATCGACGCCACCGCCGAGCGCGGGTCCGTCACGGTGCTTCCCGGCAGCTACGGCCCCCAAAATGTCGTCGTCGACAAAAAGCTCACGCTCGCCGGCGGGTTCGAGCTCGACGGCACGCTCACCGTCAACGACATCGCGGTCAAGCTACTCTTCGGCAGCGAGTATGGCGAGATCAGCACGACAGGCCTCGCGCTTTCACCCTCCACCACGCTGGTGATGAAAGCCGGCGACGGCGACGCGGATCGGATCACGGTCGACGGCGGCGTCGATCTCGCGGACGCGCGCCTCGAGCTCTCCTGGGTCGGCGAAGAGCAGGAAGACATCCTGTTGCTCGACAATCAGTCGCTCTCGCCCATCGTTGGCACGTTCCGCGATCTGCCCGAGGGGGCCCCGCTCGTCTTCAATGACAAGAAGTTCTGGATCACCTACGAGGGCGGAGACGGCAACGACGTCGAGCTGATCGCGCCTTCCTCGTCGATCGCCGGCCGCCACATCTTCTATAACAACTCCAAGTTCGACGGCAACACCCCGGGCGTCAGCACGAGCGACGACGACGCGATCGCCACCGACAAGGCGGCCCTCCTGCCCGGCGATACGGTCGGCTTCGCCAACATGACCAGCTATTCCCGCGGTATCAACGGAATCATGGTCGACGTCACCGGCGCGCGTCCGGACATCGGGGTCGAGGATTTCTACTTCCAGATCGGCGACAATGCCGATGCCGACGATCCGTCAAGCTGGAGCACCGCGCCCGCGCCCACGGTCGTTTCCGTTCGCGCCGGCGCCGGCGTGGCGGGCTCCGACCGCGTGGAGATCCTCTGGGCCGACGGCGCCATCACCGACAAGTGGCTCCGCGTCAACGTGCTATCCACGTTTCATACCGGGCTGGCGGCCGTGGACGTCTTCTTTTTCGCCAACAAGATCGGCGAGACGGGCGACATCAGCGGAAACTACTTCGTGACGGGCCTGGCCGATGAGCTGGCGGCGCGCGACAACACCGCGATCGGCGTGCCAGTCACGAACGTCTACGACTTCAACCGCGACGGCATTGTCGGGCTGTCCGATCAATTGATCGCCCGCAACAACGTGGGATTCTTGCAGTTCGTCGAGACCGAAATCGCCCCCACGTTCCAGATGCTGTCGGGCCCGCAAAAGTGGACGCCCGGCCAGTCCGTGACGCTGAACGCGTCGCTCCCCACCGGCCCCGACGGCAGTGTGGACGAGACGGTCACGGACGTCGACTTTTATCAAGACGTGAACGGCAACGGGGTGTTCGATTCGGAGGACATTTTCCTGGCCCACGGCGTGGCCGACCCCTACGGCGGAACCTGGTCCGGCACGTTCGACCCTGCCGATCTCGAGTCGGGCTTTAAGGGCGTCATCGCCATCGTGCCCAATCGGATTACTCTGATCCCGGGAGTACCGCTGGTGGGAAATACATCCAGCACCCAGTCTCCCATTGCGCCGAAATCAAAATTTGTGTTCTGGATCCCCCCGGGATATCAGATCAATATAGCCACGGGGCTGGCGTCACCCAACATGATTGAGATTATCGATACTGGCACGAGCGGCGCCGCGTATGCAAGTGGAGGAGGGAGCGGCTACCAAGTCAGCTTTTCAATGACGGCTAGCGCGACGGCACAAGCATTTGCTGGAGGCGAAGCCCAGGTTATTTTGACGTCGTCCGCGGCGGTCCATTTGAATAGCCTCATAACTCCCACTGCATCATTCAACTTTTTTGCTGGAGCAGATGCGACGATGGCAACCAATTACATAATTGAGTCGGATTTGCCAGAAGGCTCCCCGGTAACTTATGTTATGAATCTAATAAGTTATGCGGGGGGAATCGGCTTTATTCCAGCGGCTCCAGGGACGCCAGAGATTAATGGCAATGGCGGCACGAATGCGATTTTTACGAATTTCGTATTTACTGGGAGAGTTGGGGATCTGGCCAACCCATTTGGGCCCATCAATGCAGGCTCGATTGCGACAATATTCGGTGTTACCGGCCCGATTAACGTCACCGCATATGGTTTCATCGTGCTAAACGCTGTTGCATCATTTAGCAATTAACGATTCGCGCAAGGATACATGCCTCCAGCATCCGGGCCATAAAATGCCGTAGCTTCAGATATGGCGTCGCTCGCGTGCGATGCCGTTGAACGAAGAGCTATTTCGCGTCGCTCGTCAGGTCGAAGTTGAACTCGTTGGGGCCGTATTCAGCGACGGTGGCGCGGAGTTCGCTCTTGGCGTTGTAGCGCGCCGGGAGCGCTTCGGGAGCGTCAACCATCTGGACAAGCTTCTCCTTCCTGGTCAAACTTCCTTCCAAGCGAGGAACACGAATCACTACGATTTTTCCGCCAGCCAATGGCCCTCGCGAGGATTCGATGTGATACAGACCAGCATTGATTGAGGCGCTGACGCGAGGGCCTGTTGGGTCGGGTACAAACGTAATGGTGCCTAGGTCGATTGGCTGTCCATCAAGCGTGACGCGGCCATGGACGCTAATACGCCGTGGGCCACGATTGCAACCTGAAGCGTGAAGCAGGATGGCTAAACAAACGAGGAAAATGGATCCGCGCGAGAACAACTGGCCACTCATTAAAAGGATTCCACGAATTCTTCACCTTCACGGGTGGCAAGCGCGTCGAGAGTTTTGGCGTCGATCAATTCATTGATGAAACGAACACTCCCATCGCAGAATGCGAGATAAACACCGCCCGGATGATCTCCACGAAATACATCGGTCTCTCGCTCAGTCCAATACTGCGCATTGAATGTTGCTGCCGTTGATGCCAAAGCATTACCGGGGTACCCGATTGCCCATTGAGTTCCGCCGCCACGATAACAAGTTGACGGATAAGGGTCTTCTGGTGCCGGTTGATCGGGCCAGTTAATCAGCGTGAATCCCATTTCGCCCAACAAGATAGTAAATGAAGTTCCGTCCGCGGCCGAAATATCATCCAAGCCAACGCTGTAGTATCCCTTTCCGTGTTGAACGAACGCGCCGTTGTTAACGAGTACGTTTCTCCTCGCAGCCTCGTCTGTATCCCCATAATACTCAACCATTCCACGAAAAATCGTGCCTGTCGAAAGGGCGTAGCTGCTTGGTGCCCCCTGGTCAAAGCACTGGCCACCAGGATTAGCATCACCGAAAATCTCAAGATTTTGCATCGACGGGCAACGGTGAACCGCGATTTGGGTGTACTTAATAATATTGAGATTCGTTCCAGAGGACGGAGTGAATCGAAAATTCCAGGCTTCGTAGGTTGCCTGTTCTTCATGAAACGGCAGTGCAGCTACAAATCCACTTGCAAACCGGGTATGCACTTTCCCTAAAACTTTTCTCAGACTAGCTGGTGGCAGAATGCCATTTGCGTCCTGATATCCCTGCATCGCAATAGCCAGTTGCCGTAGATTGCTCGCGCATTGCGTGCGACGGGCGGCCTCGCGTGCCGCCTGTACGGCCGGCAGCAGCAGGGCCACGAGCATACCCATGATCGCAATCACGACCAGCAGCTCGACAAGCGTGAAAGCTCGCCGGCAGTTGCGATTGGGGAGGCTGATCCGCAAGGGGATCTGGATATCCATAAAAACAAACGGGGGCTGGCTAGGCGTTCCGAAAATACCGCATCGTGGCCGGTCGCGTTGACCGGCCACGATGGCGGCGATGCCGTGGCGTGCGATGTTCAAAACCGCCTGCGATGTGCAAGCGGAGGGGATTGCATACTAGCGACTGCGACGCTTCCGCCAGCCGAGGCCGACGACGCCCAGCATGGCCAGGCCGGCCAGCACCAAGCTGCTCGGCTCGGGCACGGCTTGGAACACGTCCGACTGATCGAGCCGAAGCTGATATACGAGGCTATGCTGCGCACCGCGGAAATTAATCGACAGTGAAGTAATGCCCAGATCCGTGGCGTCCCACTGAAAAAGGTAGGTGTTGGTGTACAACGGCAAGTCCGGACCACCAAGCGGATCGGGGAAGGTTCCCACGAATTCCTGCCCAATCTGAATCGCATTCGTCGCCACCAGGGCTTGCGAACCGCCGTTGTAGTTCAAAACCGGCAGCTCATTATTGTACAGGTCATACCCGAATGCTTCGCCAAGTTGAAGCTGAAGCACAATATTCGAGACGCCAGCAACGGGTGTCGTATCTCGCACGCCTAGAGTGCCACCCAGAGTGTTGGGGGTCTCGCTAAAGCCGCCAAAATAAATTGAACCACTTGCTGGATACGGTCCACCGCTAGCACCATTGGCAACTTTCGCCAACACGGCATCTCCATCGATACCAACGTTCGACGTGGCCGAAGCGATTGGGTTGGGCCAAGCACCTGTGCCCGGAAACGCTGGGAACCCCGGATTGCTGTTTGCAGATAGAGTGGCATTCTCCCAAACGTCGATCTGCTTATTTCCCGACAGGCTCGGATCGATCAAGGCCATCGCGCCAAAGCTGAACGAAGCCGTCGAAGCCAGCAGCACCGCGAGCGCCAACCGGCCAAAATTCTTATTCAATGCAAAACGTGTCATCTAATGCAAACCTCTTAAAACGTCAAAGGTGGATGTACGTCCAATGTTTGGGAAATGCGATCGAGCCCAAAATCTCGCTCGATCGCGGGCGTCAAAGCCAGAGTCGCGCCAAATAGAATCTCCTCCGTCGACAATCCCGCGCAAAAAACAAGCGCAAGGGATGATGCCGAGCATCACGGGGCAGGGAAACCGGATGGCCGCAGGAGCGCATTTGCGGCGGAAGGTTTTTTGGCGGGCTGGCGTTGCGGTAGCTGGCTAGCTGGCTCCTGTTGAGAACGAGTCTCAATGTACTGGCTCACTTTTTTGAGTCAAGCCGTAAGAAGCAAAAATTTTAAAACGCATCGCCATCGAGGGGGCTCACCGAACGAGGCCACCCGCACCCCCCTACAAGGAAGAACACCGCGGGCAGCGGCCGAAAACAGCGGGCACGATTTTTTTCCAATTCTTTGCTCCCGCCCCTTGCGATCTCGGCGTGAGTAAGTATTTTGTTGGTACTGAGACTTAGTATCAACGACCTGGCGTGGAGTTTGCCTCCCCTGGGAACGGATGACTAAGACTCGGTAATCCTTTGTTCTTAGTAACAAATAGTTGTAGTGACATAGCTCGCCAGGCCCGTGTTTTCGGGCGTTCGCCAGCCAACGGTTGCTTCGCAAACAATTGCTGGTCTGGCGGCTTGCCTTGTCACGCTGCGGTGATGTGATGTCACCGCACCCGCGGTGATCGATATCACCGGTAGCGTAAAAAGGGGTCGCTCTCAAGACTTCGCTTGCATTGCGCCGCAGCCTGCCGCCCTCCTTCGTGCGGCTGGTCGATCTCTCGGCGTGTCGTCTCTGCCGTTTTCGGGCCACATGGCCCTGAACCGCTTCGACACTTTCGCCCGGCGCTTTGTTCCTGCCTTTTGCTTGCTAAGCGAAGTCGTTTTCCCTTTTTGCACTACATATGGACCTCACTTACACGCTCATGAGACAACCCGCTATGAAAAACCTGCTCCGTGTTCCCGCCCGTCTTTGCTGTGCCCTGCTGCTGGCCGGCCTGATCGCCGTTCCCGCCCAGGCGGCCCATGTGATCAGCACCGCCACCGATCTGTTCACGCCCTCGTTCCGCGACGACGCGAACGCCAACTGGTTCGGCTACTCGACCGGCACGTTCTTCAACTCGACGCCTCGCCTGCTGAATAACACGCCGCCCACCTTGGGCAATGTGGGTCTCGCCGAGGGCGTCGAGTTCTATCAGAACGACCGCAATGACGTGCCCTTTGTCGTCATTGGCGCCAGCAGCAACAACATCTACACCGGCCAGGCTCAGTTCGGCAAACAGGCCTATGCCACGATGGTCGTCCCGACCGATGGCGTCGAGGGCTCGGGCTTCACGACGATCATCCTGCAAGGGCTCACCAGCGGTGGCGGGCCGACCGGCCCCGAAGGGTTGATTGCGAATTACGCGCGATTCAGCATCGGCGGCGTCGAGCCCACGGAGTTCGTGATCGGCGGCAATGCCGCGGGCACCGGACAGTGGTGGGCTCGCTTCGATCTGCCGGGCAACGACTCGACCTATACGATCGATATCAACTTTCCCGGTGGCACGACAACCACGCCGATCACCATCGCCAAACTGACGGTCGACAGCTACTGGTCGGCTACCGGCTTCGCTCCGGACAGCGCTGTCCTGGTGCCCGAACCTTCGTCGTTCGTGCTGCTCGGGCTCGGCGTCGCCGGTGCCTGGTTCATTCGCCGCAGGACTGCCCGTCGCGGATAGTTCCCCCCCGCGCGACAATTCGTAACGCATAGAAACGGCCGTTCAACTTGCCACGGTGCAAGTTGAACGGCCGTGTTCGTTGGCAAGACCACAGCGGTCACGCGTGTCGTTGCGGTTACGGAGCGCTCGCGGGCGGATTCAGCTCGATTTCAAAATCCTTGAAGCGCACCTCGGTCGCTCCGCCCGAGTGAAGCTGCAGGGCGACGATTCCCCGCTTGGCTCCGGCGGCATCGACCAGATCGACACAGGGCTGGCCATTGATCCAGGTTTGAATTCGGTCGCCCACGGCCAGGATCTCGTAGCTGTTCCAGCCGGGTTTGACGAACTTCTCGCCGCTTTTGTCCCAGAGCAGCGCCCGGCCGTGCTCTTCGTAGAGTTTGCCCCACCAGCCGGCCCCGATATCGGCTTGGTAGCCCTTCACGTGGCCGTCGGGCAGGGCTTCGCTGCGGAATTGGATGCCGCTGTTGCCGCGGTTGTTCACGAGCTGCACCTGGCAGCGAAGCCGGAAGTCGCCCAGCACCAGGTCGCTTTTGAGAAATTCGTTGTCCTTGAGCCCCTGGGACTTGCCGACGAGCTCGCCGTTCTCGACGCTCCACAGCGTCTCGTTGCCGGTCCAGCCCGCGAGGTCCACGCCATTGAAGAAGCTGTTCACATTGTCGGCCGTCGCCAGCATCGGCTCCTGCGCCGGCGAAGCCAGGTACGCGATCAACGAGCGCGTCTCGAGCGGCGAGAGCGGCTTGAGCAGATCGTCGGGCATCATCGACTGCGGGCTAGTTTGGATCTCGTCGATCTCGTCGCGCGGAATCGTCACCAGCTCGTTGGCCGTTTGCACGGTCAGAGAGACGTTGTCCTGTTGCTTGACGATGCCCGTCACGACGCGGCCATCGGCCGCCAGCACGACGCTCGGCTGATACTCCTTGGCCATTACCGCGCTAGGATCAAGAATGTTCGACAGAATGTATTCCAGATTGGCGCGGTTCGAGCCCGTCAATTCGGGGCCGATCTTGCCGCCCGCGCCAAACAGCGTGTGGCACTGGGCGCACGTCTTCGCGAACACGGCTCGGCCCAGCGAGACATCGGCCGCGGGCTGCGACATCTTGGCCAGCTTCGTGTAGTCGGCGATCAGCCTGGCCTTTTCTGCGCTCGACTCTCGGGCGGTTCCCCAGACTTCGGCGATCCGCGCGTTGAGCGCTTCGTTCTTGTGGTTGCGAAGCTGGCGAATCAGGTCGGCCGAAAGATCGGTCGCCGCGATCTGCTTCTTCTCGACCGCCGCTAGCAACGCCGCGGCGTACGGCACCCGCGCGGCCAGCGTGTTGAGCGCATCGCGTTTTTCGTTGAGGTTCAAGTTCTTATACGCGGCCAAAATCGCGGCCGGAGTGGCGTCATGATCGTAGGCAGCCAGCCCCCGCAGCACGGCGGCGCGCAGGGCCTGATCGGCAATCAAGCCGTGCAACGTCGGGGCGAGCTCCGGATCGCGGACACCGAGCAGCGCCTCGAGCGCTTGTTGGCGTTCGCCGGCCGGCCGGGCCGCGTCGACGAGCACGCCGCGCAGCTTGGTCAGCGCCGCGGGATCGCCAAACTTGAGCGCCAGCGCCGTCGCCTGGGCGTTTACGTCGGCATGCTCGCTTTCGACCAGCGGGCCAGAAATCGCGGCCCAGCCTTCGGGCAGCGGAACTTGCCGCCGGCCGCGCAGGCCCTCCTCGATCGCGGACAAGAGCAGCCGTTGCGTCTCGGGGTTCGACGCCTTGGCCAGTTCGGCCACGACGAACGCAATCGCCTCGGGCGTGCCGATTTTTGCCACGCGGCGAGCCATGAAAGACTGCACGAGCGGAATCTTGCCGGCCCCGGCCAACGCCAGCGCGCGCTGCGCGTCGACCTCGGCCAGCGGCTCCGCGGCGTACCAGTACATCAGCGGAAGATTATGATCGCCCGCGTCGCGCGCATGGGCCAGCAGCTTCGGCAGCGCCTGCCAGCTTGTGTCCGCCGGAAGCCGCTGCAGGGCGCTCGCCACGTACAACCGCACGACCGGCGAGGGATCGTCGGCCAGCGAGACGATCTTCTCCAGCAGCGCCGGCGAGAGCGCGCGCTGGGCGTCATCGGTCAACAGTTGGATCGTCCACGCGCGCACGTGCGGATAGTCGTTTTGCAGAGCTTCGAGCGCCAACGCTTCATCTAAGCCGTCGACCACGAACAAGGCCCATAGTCCCCGCAGCCGGCGAGTCTCCAGCGGATGATCGAGCGCCATCCGCTTGAGCCTGGCCCGGACGCCCGCCGCGTTTGCTCCGCGCTCTTGTAAGATTCGCCGGGCGTGGCGCACGTACCAATCGTTCTCGTGTAACTGCAGTTCGATAAGCTCGTCGTTGGAGAGCTTTTGCAGATCGACTTTGACCGGCTTGGCGTTTTGATACGAGATCTTGAAGATCCGGCCGTTCGAGCGATCGTGGCCGTCCGGCTCGCGGTGGTGGCACGCGTTGGCGTCGTACCAGTCGATCATCCACATCTGGCCGTCCGGACCATACTGCAAGTTGATGATCTGCGACCAGCGATCGCGCGTCAGGCAAAAATCCGGCGCGCGGTCGCCCACGTAGCCCGAGCCTTTGGGGAGCAAAAGGTCCTCGTTGAGCCGTTGACCGTGGATGTTGTTCATGAAGATTTGGTCGCGGTACCTGGCGGGCCAGCTTCCGCCCAGGTAGATCATCGCGCCAGCGTGCGCATGTCCGCCGCCGGCGGCGTCGCTCTTGTCGTTGCCCGAGTGCGGCGTGGCGCCAAGCCAGTGGCGGTGCAGAGCGACGGTCTTGATGTCGTCGTACGTGTAGGGGTTGAAATGCAAGCCGGCCTGCCGCTGATAACGTCCGCCCTGGATGATGTGATACAGATGCGGAATCACGCAGGCCGTGACAAACGCCTGGCCACGGTCGTTGAAATCGACGCCCCAGGGATTGCTCGTTCCGTGAGCGAAAACCTCGAATTCGTGCCGCGTGGGATGATATCGCCAGATCCCCGCGTTGATCGGCTGACGCTCTTCCTTGGCCGTGCCGGGCTTGCCGACCAGCGAGTGCGTGAACACGCCGTGACAACCATAGAGCCAGCCGTCCGGACCCCAGATGAAGGCGTTCAACGTCTCGTGCGTGTCTTGATAGCCCCAGCCGTCGAGCAGCACCTCGGGCGCGCCATCCGGCACGTCGTCACCGTTCTTGTCCGCGACGAACAACAGATACGGCGCGGCGCCGATCCACACCCCGCCAAAGCCAATCTCCAGACCACTCACTAGGTTCAGGTTTTCCAGGAACACCTTGCGCGATTCAAGGTGCCCGTCACCGTCGGCGTCCTCGAAGATCAAGATCCGGTCGCGCCCTTGCCCTTCGGCGGCGCGAATCGGATAGGTATAGGCCTCCGCGACCCACAGCCGTCCACGATCGTCGATCGCCATCGCGATCGGCTGCATCACGTCGGGCTCGCCAGCCGCCAACGTAGCTTTGAAGCCCTCGGGCAATACCATCGCCTGGGCGGCTTCCTCGGGCGCGAGACCCGCAAACGGATATTCGTCCTGCGGCTGTACTTCGATCGCGTCGGAAAAGTTCGGCCTCTCGGCGTGCAGCCGGAAGTCGTCGAAGTTCAGATGCCCCCAGCCCCCCGCCGAATCGTCGACCAGGCGCAGAAAGACTTCACTGCCCCGATGCCGCGCAAGATCGAGCACGACGGGCTTGAGCGTCTCCGTATTGTCGCCCGAGCGTGCCGCGATCACCTTGCCGGTCGCCTTGTCGACGAGTTCCACACGCGTCGCCTTTTGCGCGCCGCCGGCGATGCGGAAGCTGGCCCACGGCTGTGTCAGCTTGAACGGCGCGGACACCAGCTCACCCTTGGGCCGATCGCTGAGCGTGATTTCATAGCCCCCGATCCAAAACGTGCCCTGGTGGTTACTCGGCATGCCGCGTCCGCGCCCGGTCACCGTGTCGCCCCGCACGGGCTGCTTGGCAAAGGCGTCGCCGTGGGCCGTCCAGTCGTCGAGCGTGCCTTTCTCGAAATCGAGATTCAGCACGCGGCCGTCAGCCCCCTGCGGAAGCTCGCCCGCGGAAGACTCTGCACCACGCGCAACTGGAGCCAAGGCGGTCATGGCCAGCAAGATGAACGACGAGAGCAAATGCCGCATGTCGGTGGGTTCCTGGTGAGATGTGAAAGCAGGTCCAGAACCGGGGGGGGCGCATGATAACGCATCTACATTAACAGACGTCCCCGGTCGTTTGGAGAGTCCACCGGCAAGGTCCGCCTGGCTGGTGCAACCCGCACCACGGCCAAGAAAATGCGGGCTTGACGGGCTTTAACGAGGCTGACGATCCTTTACAGCCCCCGCGCGGAGCGACATACTACGGCAGGTTTCGGCACGCTATCAATAAGGGCAAATCCGTTCGCCGGGAAAGTATACCATGCGACACTTCATCCCCGTGGCGTTGTTACTGGTTGGTTCGTTGGCCGTCCTGGCCGCTGAAACAGACGCCGAAAAGAAGGAAATCGAACAGTGGCAGGGCACCTGGCGCGCCTTGTCCATGATCCACGAAGGCCAACCCACCGACCCCGAGAAGCTCAAATCGATCAAGCTCACCGTCGAAGGCAACACCTATCATTTCGAGAACGGTGATTTCCACGAACGCGGCACCTACCGCTTCGACCCTTCCCAAGAACCCAAGGCCCTCGACATCGTGGTGGGGGAAGGTCCCGACAAGGACAAGGTCTACCTGGTCATCTACAAGGTCGAAGGCGACGAGTTGACCATCTGCCTCGAGAGCGACAACCAGCGCCGGCCCACGGAATTCACCGGCGACACCGGCACCGGCTGCGTGCTGGAAGTCTGGAAACGGGTGAAGGAATAACGCCTCGCGGCCGCAGGAACTGCCGGCCGCACGGCGAGCAATCCGACGACACGCGCGGCCGCCCTGCGGGGCTTACCGTCGTCCACGCCAGTCGAAATATTCCGAACCGCCGGGCGGAGCCTGCCTACGCTGGCAGGCGGAAGTCGATCTGCGCTCGATCAAGATCACGATGCAAAGAGACGTGCTGCGGTGCAAGACGCCTGAGATGGTCCGCAAGGAAGTTTGGATGCACCTGCTGGCGTACAACCTGATCCGCACCGTGATGGCCGAAGCCGCCGAGCGTGCGAAGCTGCGGCCGCGCGAGGTGAGCTTCAAAGGGGCGCTGCAAACTCTCACGGCGTATCGTCCGCTGGTCGAACAGGCGACTCCGGACGAGCTGCCACGGCTGTAAAAGTCCCTGCTCGACGCCATCGCCAGCCACGTCGTCGGCAACCGCCCCTATCGCTACGAACCCCGCGCCATTAAACGACGCCCCAAAAGCCACGCCCTCCTGACCATCCCTCGCAAAGAGGCCAAACAACGTTTAGCCGCATGAACTTACAGACTCAGGAAGTGCCATTCGTTCCTGACACCTTTCCCACAGCAGTGGCACCCAGTGGCTTCGCCCCCACGCCGCAGGCGTGGGACATGCCAGCCCTGGGCATCGCCCAGGGAATGAGATTCGCCTCCCCCTCCAACGTCGCCCTGCAAGGGCGAAACCTCCCTTGTATCTTCTAAATCAGCCCGTGCTGTAGTAGTGTCTTCTTCCGTCTG
>CAZRCI010000073.1:0-8199 GCA_964598535.1 uncultured Planctomycetaceae bacterium
GCACGACCAGCCCCTTGCCGCCGCCGACGGCGATGCCGATGTCGAAGTAGTTGTGATAGACGATGCTCGTGTCGCGGATTTCGGCGTTCACGGCCGGCACGAGCTTGAGGGCGTCGATCGTGGCCTTGACGAAGAACGACATGAAGCCGAGCTTGATGCCGTATTTTTCTTCGAACGTGCCTTTGTGCTCGGAGCGCAAGGCCATGACGGCCGTCATGTCGACTTCGTTGAACGTGGTGAGCAGGGCGGCCGTGTGCTGGGCCTCGACCAGCCGTTGGGCGATCCGTTTGCGGATTGGCGACATGGGCACGACTTCTTCCTCGCGGCCATCGCGCGAGACCGGTCCGCGGGCCACGACGCCGCGTTCGCCCTTGCGAACGATCGGGCGGGGAGTTTCGGCGCTGACGGCTGCGTTGGCACTGACGGCTGCGTTGGCGCTGACAACGAGGGCCTGGTCGTCGCCAGAGGGTTTTTCCGGCTTGGCCGGAGCGGAAGTCGCAACGGGCGAAAGCGGCTCGGATGGCTGGGTGTCGGGCGGTGTGCGGCGGGCAGCGGGCGGCTTGACGTCCTGCCGCTTGATCGATTCGGCGGCTTGAGCCTTGGCTTGGGCCGCGACCTCGTCCGCCGCGTCTTCTTTTCCGCCCGAGGGGGGCGCCGCGGTCTCGGTTCGCGCGCCGGCCTCGACCGGCTCGACATAGCCGATCACTTCGCCAACTTCGGCCGTCTCGCCGCTCTGTTTGAGCACCTTGGTAATCTTGCCCGAGATGGGAGCCACGATTTCCACCGTGGCCTTGTCGGTTTCGATTTCGACGAGGTTCTCATCCTTTTGAACGGTCTGGCCCTCGCCCTTGAGCCATTGGCCAATTTGGACTTCGGTGATCGACTCGCCCACGGCGGGCACAATTAGTTCAACGGCCATTTTCGGCGACTTTCCCCTGGTGCGCAAAATTCAATTTTTTAACGGCCAGACGCCGTGCGTGGCCCACTGCCACGCACGCATCCTGGCACATCGCCATTAGATGCAACCGAACGCCTGCATCAAGAGCTCTTTTTGTTCCATTCGGTGGGCGCTGGCCGAACCGGTCGCCGGGCTGGGTGAGCCGCGACGATAAATGCCGGAGAACGGCAACCGATCAAACAGCTCTCCGCCAAAGCGAGCCAACAAGAATCGCCAGGCGCCCATGTTTTCGGGCTCTTCCTGGACCCAATAGACGGGGGTGCCGTCTTTGTACGGAGCAAGGGCCGCCTTGAGCTGCTCGAACGGCAGCGGATAGAGCTGCTCGAGGCGGAGGATGGCCACGTCGTGCCGCTTGAGGTCTTCGCGTTCCTTGGCCAGCTCGTAGTAGATCTTGCCGGAGCACAGCAGCACGCCCTCGACGTCGGGCCGCTGGGGATCGTCGTCGCCGATCACCTTTTGCCAGCGTCCGGCGGCGCACTCCTCGAGCGACGACACGGCGTGCGGATGCCGCAGCAGGCTCTTGGGCGTCATGATCACGAGCGGCTTGCGAATCGGCCGGATGATTTGGCGCCGCAAGACGTGGAAATACTGGGCCGGCGTCGTCGGGTTCACGATCTGGATGTTGCACTCGGCGGCCAGCGACAGGAAACGCTCGAGCCGGGCCGAGGAGTGTTCGGGCCCCATGCCCTCGAAGCCGTGGGGCAACAGCATGACCAGACCGCTGAGGCGCCGCCACTTGGTTTCGGCACTGGCAATGAACTGGTCGATGATCACCTGGGCCGCGTTGACGAAATCGCCGAACTGCGCTTCCCACATCACGAGCCCATTGGGGCAGTCGAGGCTATATCCGTACTCGAAGCCCAGCACGCCGGCTTCGGAAAGCGGGCTATTGATGATCTCGACCGGCGCTTGATCGCTGGCCAGGTGCTGGAGCGGCGTGTAGCGGTGACCGTCCTCGACGTCGTGCAGCACGGCATGCCGCTGGCTGAACGTGCCGCGGGTACTGTCCTGCCCGCTGAGTCGGATGCGCGTGTCCTCGACCGCCAGGCTGGCGAAGGCAAGCGCTTCGCCGGCGGCCCAATCGAGCGGTTTTGCGCCGCGCGCCATATCGCGGCGAGCTTCGAGAAAACGCTCGATTTTGGGGTGTGGCTTGAAATCCGCGGGCAGGTGCGTCTGCGACATCAGGAGATCGGCCAGCCGTTGCTGGTCGAAGGTGGTTTCTACTTCCGGCACGTCCTGGTCTCGGCCGCCGACGTAGCTCTTCCAAACGCCGGGATGGGTTTGCGGCTTGGCGACCCACTCGTCGCTTTTGGCGACCGAAAGTTCTTCGTCGAGCAGCCGGGTTTGTTCTTCGGCGATACGATCGGCTTCTGCGCGGGTGATCTCGCCCAGTTTGAGTAGCCGCTCGAGGTAGCCGTCGCGCACGGACTCGCGCTTTTCGATGGCCCGATACAAGACGGGATGCGTGAACGAAGGCTCGTCGCTTTCGTTATGCCCGCGGCGGCGATAACAATACATGTCGATGACGACATCCCGCTGGAACTGATGGCGGAAATCCATTGCCAACCGGACCACGGCGGCTACGGCCTCGGGATCTTCGCCGTTGACGTGGAAGATGGGGATTTGCAGCATCTTGGCCACATCCGTGGCGTAGGTGCTCGAACGGCCCTCGGACGGAGACGTGACAAAGCCGATCTGGTTGTTGACGATGATGTGCAGCGTTCCGCCCGTGCGATAGCCGGCCAACTCGCTGAGATTGAACGTTTCTTGCACGACGCCCTCGCCAGCGAAGGCGGCATCGCCGTGGATGAGCACGGTGAGCGTGTGGCTGCGTTTGGTATCGCCCAGACGATCTTGCTTGGCACGGGTGCGGCCGATGGCCACGGGCGAGACGAATTCCAGGTGGCTGGGGTTGAAGCACAGCGAGAGGTGGACCTTGTGTCGGGCGGCGGTGACCCAGTCGTTGCTGTAGCCCAGGTGGTACTTTACGTCGCCCCGGCCGAGGTGCAGCTTCGGGTCCAGGTCGGCGAACTCGCGGAAGATATCCTGGGGGCTCTTGCCCATGATGTTGGCCAGCACGTTGAGCCGGCCGCGGTGGGCCATGCCGAACGTGATTTCTCGGATGCCCTGGTCGCCGGATTTTTCGATCGCCAGGTCCAAGAGCGGGATCAGGCTTTCGGCCCCTTCGAGCGAGAAGCTCTTGGCGCCGGTGAACCGCTTTTGGATGAACTGCTCGAAGATGGTCGCGTCGGTCAGCCGGGTGAGAATTCGCAACTGCTCCTGCTTCGAGAGCGAGATGCGGTTTTCGTTTTCTTCCATCCGGTCTTGCAGCCATTGCCGGACGCTTAGATCGTCCATGTGCATGAACTGCACGCCGATCGAGCGGCAATAGGTGTTGCGCAGCCGTTCGACGATCGTACGCAACGTGAGCACGTCGGGCCCACGAATCGTGTCGGTCGAAAACGGGCGGTCCAGGTCGGCCTCGGTGAAGCCATAATACTCGGCGTCCAACTCGGGCAAATGCGGACGCGGCATGCCCAGCGGGTCGATGTTGGCCACCATGTGACCGCGGACCCGGTAGGCGCGAATCAACTGGTCGACGCGGTCCTGCAAGAGCGAGGCTTCGAGCTCACGCGCGGCGGCACTGCTGGCGTCTCCGCGGGAACCGCCGGGATTGAAAATGCTGCGCGGGCGAAACGAGGGTCCCAGCGGCGTGGGATTCGGCGGCCGATGGCCGTTGCCGTTCGCGAGCGTCTTAAAATAGCGGCGCCAGTCGGCCGAGACGCTGGCCGGATCTTCCTGATAGGCCGCGTACATGTCCTCGATGAAGCCCAGGCTGAGACTATTGGGACCAGATTGACCGTCCTCGGACTTGAGGTGCTTGAGCATCGTCGATTCACCAGTGCGTCGATTCATCGCTCTTCAATTCTAGATTTCCGAACCAGTCGAAACTTTCGAGGCCGCACGACGGGCAAGCGTCACTGGTTCGCGGGAATTTTATCGGGCCCTCGCGCGGCAACCAGGAGCAAACCGGGAGTTGCCGAAAAGGGACCAAGCGGGAGGGTAGCGGAGCGGCGTTTTTTTTCCAAATTCAGTTTTTCTGCGTTACGTTCCAGACCCGTCAGGCATGATCGCCAGCGAAAGTTTCCCACAGGGCTGACCGCCGAACGACTCACCCCCGGCAACTGGCAAAAACCCCACTAACAAAAAACCCATCTGTGCAGCCGCACAGACGGGCCAATAGTTGCCGCGATCCTCATTCCGATACCCGCATTTCAACGAGAGAACGCCCCGTTCAAGCGGGGTCAAAACCGTATGCTAGGTCCGTGCCGCCAGGGGTGTCAAGCCGATAACGCGCGAGGCTGCGGCATCCGGCAAAATTCGGAGCGGCCGCCTCGGGACTTGTTCGTGCCGGGGCGACCGGCCGTTCGCGCGGCGGAAATCGCCCCGGCAGGTCATTTTCGCCGCCGGGCCTTTGGCCTATGATGGTGGGGTATCCTTTCCCTGGGCGGCAGCAGCCGGCTGTCTCCACTCCAACCACTCCGCTTTCTTCATTGGCCCGCGCAACCACAACCGGCGCCGGCTCGATCCGACATGAACGTCAGCTTTTGCTGCCCCCAGTGCGACGAGGGCGTCCGACGCCAATTTTCCGCGGCCGACACCGAACTGAGCTGCCCACAGTGCGGCCATTGCGTGGCCATTCCGCCCGGGGCGATCGAGGGTGAACGGGTGGAACGGTGCCTGGTCTGCCCGAGCACGGATTTATTCCTGCGTAAAGATTTTCCGCAGCGGTTGGGGGTCGGCATCGTAACCGTCGGCATTTTGGCGAGTTGCGTGACCTGGGCCATGTCCGAAATCACGCTTACGTTCGCCATCCTGTTCGCGACGGCGCTGATCGACGTGGTGCTGTACCTGGTCGTGCCGGATGCCCTGATGTGCTACCGCTGCGGCGCGATGTATCGGCAAAGCGAAGGCGCCGGCCACGAACCGTTCAATTTGGAAACTCACGAGCGCTATCGTCAACAAGCCGCGCGCATGGCGGGACCTGCGCGGTAAGGATTGTAATAAGAGGACTTGGCCGTGCCTCCGGCGCGGCAGTACAGCACCGGCCCCGCGAGCAGGCGGCTCCCTGCAGCACTATGGACCCAGAACGGGAACGAATCCTGGCCGACCTGCGTGGCCTCGTGCGGGGTGACGTCCGTTGCGACGATGTGTTGCTCAATCTGTATTCGACAGACGCGAGCATTTACGAGATTCGCCCGCTCGCCGTCGTCCGCCCGCGCACGATCGCCGACGTCGTGGCTGTGGCCGAATATGCGACGGAAAATCAACTGCCGATCCATCCCCGCGGCGCCGGCACGGGCCTCGCCGGCGAAGCGCTGGGGGCGGGCATCGTGCTCGACTTTTCGCGCTATATGCGGCGCGTGCTGGAAGTGGGCGAAGACTTCGTTCGCGTGCAGCCGGGAATCGTGCACGCCCAGCTCAATGAGATCCTGCGTCCGCTGGGCCGGCATTTCGGGCCCGACCCGGCCATGAGCAGCGTCACCACGATAGGCAGCGTCGTGGCGGTCGACTCCGGCGGCAGCCACTGGCTGAAGTACGGCTCCGCCCGGCGGCACGTACGTGGGCTGCAAATCGTGCTCTCCGACGGCGACGTGCTCGACGTGCAGCAAGAACCGCTTGATCCACCGGGGGAGGATCCCGAATCGGTGAAGGCCGCCCTGGTGCGCGATATCGCCGGCGTGTTGCGTCGCAACACCGACCTGATCGCAATGGCGACGCCCCGCAGCGTCGTGAACCGCGCGGGTTACCATCTCGATGTTCTGAGCGACACGCATCTCGACTTGCCCGGTTTGATTACGGGATCGGAAGGCACGCTGGCGATCGTCACCGAGATCATGTTGGGCACGGATCCGCTCCCCCGGCATCGCGGCGTGGCGCTGTTGTTTTTCGACCGGCTTGAAAGCGCGGCGCGGGCGGTGCTCGAAATCCTTCCGCTAGGCGCGAGCGCGTGCGACCTGATGGACCGGCGGCACTTGAGCCTTGCCCGCGAGAGCACGGTGCAGTACGACCTGTTGATTCCGCCGCAAACCGAGGCGGCGCTGCTGGTCGAGCAGGAAGGCGACACGCTGGTGGCGGTGAGCGACAAACTGGCCCAGGTGATCGACCGCGTGCGCCGCAAAAAGCGGCTCGCCTTCCATGCGGTGCAGGCTCAGGACCGCGAGGAGGTCGACCTGTACTGGCGGCTTTCGCGCAAGGTGGTGCCCACGCTCTATCGGATGAAAGGCGCGACGCGGCCGCTGCCGTTTATCGAGGACATGGCCGTCCCGCCTGTCGAGTTGGGCAACTTTCTGGTTCGCATGCAGAACGTGCTCAAGCAACACCAGGTGACGGCTTCGCTGTTTGGACACGCGGGCCACGGCCAGTTGCACCTTCGCCCGCTGATGGACCTTTCGGAACCGGACGACGTGGCTCGCATGGAGCAACTGGCGTCGGACTTGTACGACGAGGTGCTGGCCGTCGGCGGCACGATCAGCGGAGAGCACGCCGACGGGTTGAGCCGGACGGCCTTCCTCCGCCGGCAATATGGGCCGCTGGTGGACGTGTTTCGCGAGATCAAACAGGTTTTCGATCCGGCGTATATCCTGAACCCGGGTAAGATCGTTAGCGACGACACTCAATTGCTGACGCGCAATCTGCGACATTTGACGGTTCCCACTTCGCTGAACGGGCAAGAGGCCTTGTCCTCGGGCGAGGCCGAGTTGCCCAATCCGGCGGCTCCGCAAACCTGGCAACTCAAGTGGAATCACGAGGATATTGCGCAAACCGCCCGCGACTGCAACGGCTGCGGCGCTTGCCGCTCGCAGTTGAACGACGTGCGGATGTGCCCGATCTTTCGCTTTGCGCCGGCGGAGGAGAGTTCGCCGCGCGCGAAGGCGAACCTGATGCGCAGCATTTTGACGGATCAACTTCCGCTCACGACGTTGACCAGCGACGAATTCAAAGCCGTCACCGACTTGTGCGTCAATTGCCATATGTGCCGGCTCGAATGTCCGGCGAGCGTCGATATTCCCAAGCTCATGATGGAGGGCAAGGGTTCGTATGTGCAGATGAATGGGCTGTCGACGACCGACTGGTTCATGTCGCGGATCGATCGTCTGAGCGCGCTGGGGGGGCGATTTCCACGCCTCGCCAACTGGGCGATCCGTCACGGTTTCGCCCGCTGGCTGATGGAGAAGGTGCTCGGCATCGCCCAGGGGCGCAAGCTGCCGCGATTTGCCACGCGCAGCTTCTTGCGCGTGGCAAACCGTCGAAGGCTGACACGCCCCACGCGGCGCGACGTCTCGAAGGTGCTGTATTTCGTCGATACGTACGCCAACCATCATGATCCACAGCTTGGCGAGGCGTTTGTGAACGTGCTCGAACACAACGCCGTGGCCGTCTATGTCCATCCGGGGCAGCAATCGTCCGGGATGCCGCTCATATCCCTGGGCGCGCTGAGCGCGGCGAAAAAGCTGGCCGCTCAAAATGTCGCGTTACTGGCCGAGGCCGTGCGGCAGGGTTATCACATCGTCACCACGGAGCCCTCGGCGGCGCTTGCCCTGACGCACGAGTATCCGCATCTGCTCGACGACGACGAATCGCGGCTCGTGGCGGCCAACACCAGCGAGGCCTGCACGTATCTTTGGCGGCTGCACCAGGCCGGCCAGCTTCAACTCGATTTACACCCGATCAACGCCATCATCGGGTACCATATGCCGTGTCATTTACGAGCACTGCAAGTTGGCGCTCCGGGCGAGAACCTGCTGCGGCTGGTGCCCGGGCTGATCGTCGAACGCACCGAAAATAGCTGTTCGGGCATGGCTGGCACGTTTGGGCTCAAACGTGAGCATTACCGAGCCAGTTTGCGAGCCGGACGGGCCTTGATCGGCAGTCTCCGCAGTCCGCGCCTCCAGGCCGGGACGACCGAGTGCAGCGCGTGTAAGATTCAGATGGAGCAGGGGGCCGGTAAGCCTACGATCCATCCCGTAAAGCTGTTGGCGCTGGCCTACGGGCTGATGCCCGAGATTGGTGAGTTATTGAACGCCCCGGTAGAAGAGTTGGTGGTGACATGAAGTTGAACGTAAAGCTCTTCGCCGTGGCTCGACAGTTGGCCCGCGCCGACCAACTGTCGGTCGATCTTCCGGAGGGCTCGACGGTGGCCGACCTGCGGCATCGTTTGGCGATGGAGCAGCCCGACC
>CAZRCI010000073.1:8209-12549 GCA_964598535.1 uncultured Planctomycetaceae bacterium
CGTGCTGTTCGCCGTGGGTTCGGAATACGTCGGTGACGACAAGCCGCTTGCCGACGCGATGGAACTGGCCTGCATCCCCCCGGTGAGCGGAGGTTAACCGATGGTCGAACTCGTCAGCGGACCGATCGACGCGCAGCATTTGCTGGCTCACGTCACGTCGCCCGAGGCCGGCGCGGTGGTGTTGTTTCTGGGGGCGACCCGGCAGTTCACCGACGGCCGGGAGACGGTGTCTCTCGATTACGAGTGCTACCACGACATGGCGCTGACGAAGCTGGCCGAGCTGGAAGCCGAGGCGCGAGGCCGTTGGCCGGTCCTGCATTGCGCGATCGTCCACCGGATAGGCCATGTGCCGTTGGCCGAGGCCAGCGTCGCGGTGGCCGTGAGCACGCCCCATCGCGCGGCGGCCTTCGAAGCCGGACAATGGCTGATCGACACGCTCAAGCAAGTGGCGCCGATCTGGAAGAAAGAAAATTGGGCCGACGGTACCAGCCAATGGGTTCACCCGGGACTGGAAGTGCCGAAGGAAGTAAGAAGCGGCCCCTAATGTCATGGATATCTCTTAGAAGATAGCAAACGCTCAAGGCGCGATCCGAAACGCCCGCGAGTGATGAATCGCCGAATATCGTGGCGTTTCGTCTCGTTGAGGAGCTGCCGAACCAAACCCGAACGCACACCTGATGTTATCCGGCACGTCACTTATCGACGCCTTCGGCCGAGTGCACACGAACCTGCGGGTGAGTGTGACAGACCGTTGCAACATCCGCTGCTTTTATTGCATGCCGGCGGAAGATGTGCGCTTCAAGCCGCGGTATGAGCTGCTGACGTTCGAGGAAATCGAGCGCTTGGTGCGCGTCGCGGTGCGACTTGGCGTGGACAAACTGCGGCTCACCGGCGGCGAGCCGCTCGTGCGGCACGAACTTCCGCGGCTCGTTCGCAAGCTGGCGGCAATAGCCGGCCTTCGGGATGTTGCCTTGACCACCAACGGGATCTTGCTCGCCGAGCAGGCCCAGGCGCTCAGGGACGCTGGCCTGCATCGACTCAACATCAGTTTGGACACCCTCGATGCGGAAACGTTCTATCGCATTTCGCGCCGCGAAGGCCTCGATCGGGTACTGGCCGGCATTGCCGAAGCCAAACGCGTCGGCTTCGACCGCATCAAGTTGAACGCCGTGGCGATTCGCGGCCTTTCGGAACCCGATGTCATTCCGTTGGGACGATTCGCCCGAGAGCAGGCAATGGAAATGCGATTCATCGAATTCATGCCCCTGGATGCCGAGGCCAACTGGGAGCACCAGCAGGTTCTTTCCGGCGAGCGAATTCGGGGGATGCTGGAGGCGGAGTTTGGCCCGCTCGTGCCCTGTGAACGTGAGGACCCCAGCCAACCCTCGATGGACTATCAGTTTGCCGACGGCGGAGGCCGAATCGGCTTCATCAATCCCGTTACCCAACCCTTCTGTTCGAGTTGCAATCGCTTGCGGATTACGGCCGAGGGGCAGGTGCGCAACTGTTTGTTTTCGAGCGAAGAATGGGACGCGCGGGCCGTATTACGCGGCGGTGGCGACGACGATGAATTGGCCGAGCTGCTGCAGGCCAGCGTCCGGGCCAAGCAAGCCGGTCACGGCATCGATAGCGAGGAGTTCCTGCGGCCCGCACGGGCCATGTATCAAATTGGCGGTTAAGCGCGTGCCGCTCTGTCTGAGAACGTGTCTTCAAATTACAATTTCGGCTTCGATCGCGACTTCGACAGCCACTCTTCGTCGGGCTCCATCGGCGAATCGCTGAGGATTCGCCCTGCTTCGCCCTCCTCGATTGGCCGCCGAATTCGCAATCTCGGGCCATAAGAGCTAATTTGAAGACACGTTCTGAGGGGTTTGAATTAGCGATGCCCGGCCACCAAGACCCACCGTCGCGCGTCTACCTGGACAACGCCGCCACTAGTTGGCCCAAACCGCCGGCCGTGTACGAGGTGGTCGATGACTATCAACGACGGCTCGGCGCGCCCGCGGGCCGTAGCGGCTATGCCGAGGCGGTCGAAGTCTCGCGGCGCATCGAAACCGTTCGCCGTCAGGTGGCCTCGCTGGTGGGGCTCAAAGAGGCCCGGCATCTGATCTTCACCTTCAACGGCACGGACTCGCTGAACCTCGTGCTGCATGGAATGTTGCGACCAGGAGATCACGTCGTGACGACGGTCGTCGAGCACAACTCCGTGCTGCGACCACTCGCCCGACTCAAGGGGGTCGGCGTCGAAACGACCTACGTTGGATGCTCGGCCACGGGGGTCGTCGATCCTGGCGACGTGCGCCGGGCCTTGCAAGCGAACACCCGTCTGGTGGCGATCATCCACGCTTCCAATGTAACGGGCGCCGTTCAACCAGTGCGCGAGATCGCCGAGCTTGGGCACGAGGCGGGCGCGCTCGTGCTCTGTGACGCCGCCCAATCGCTGGGACATCTACCGCTTTCGCTCGACGGGCTGGGGGTCGACTTTCTGGCCGCTCCGGGACATAAGGGCCTGCTCGGCCCGCTGGGAGCTGGCGTGCTGGCGCTGGGGCCCGCGGCCCTGGAGCATTTGCAGAGCGTACGCCAAGGCGGCACCGGCACTCAAAGCGAACGCGCGCAACAGCCGGACGATCTGCCGGCCAAATTCGAATCAGGCAACCACAACGTGCCGGGCATTTTGGGGTTGGGCGCCGGCGTCGAATATCTTGTGAGTCGTGGAATCGCGGAAGTCGAGCAGCAGGGACAGCTTCAGTGTCAACGGCTGCTCGACGGCCTGGCCGGAATCCGGGGTGTGCGCATCTGTGGCCCCGCGACGGCTCGCGAGCGCGTACCGGTTGTCAGCATCGTGGTCGAAGACTACGATCCGCAGGAGATCGCTCTCGGGCTGGACGCCGTGTATCGCGTGCAGACGCGGCCCGGGTTGCACTGCGCTCCAAGAATGCACGCTTCCCTGGGTACGCAAGCCCACGGCGGCACGGTAAGATTCAGCCTGGGACCATTCAGCACCGATACGGAGATCGACACCGCCGTGGCGGCCGTTGGCGAACTTGCCGGTTCAGATTCCTTCGGCGGCTAGTGGGGCGTCCTCCGATTCGTTCGGAGGACACGCGACAACGCCAATGCGCAAGCGATGCCAACGCGCAAGCGGGGATTGAGACATACCAGTAAGCGAGTGCTCCCAGAAAGACCGAACTCGAAAATGAAACGTTGACCGACTAGCAGACTGCTGATTTTTTTAGCAACCTGATAGCTCGCTCCAGTAACGGCTGCGCAAGTTTTTTCAGCACGAGAATGCCATGGACGACCCTTGGTTCAAAGACGGACTTCGCTTTACTTGCAGCGGCTGCGGCGACTGCTGCACCGGAGCCCCCGGGTTCGTGTGGGTCACACGTGAAGAGATTGAAGACCTGGCCCGCGAGGTGAAGCTAAGCCCCGAGGAATTCGAGAAGCGGTACGTTCGCCGGGTGGGAATTCGCAAAAGCTTGATTGAATATGCCAGCGGCGACTGCGTGTTCTTCGATACGAACACGCGCAAGTGTACGGTCTATCACGCGCGGCCCAAGCAATGCCGCACGTGGCCGTTCTGGCAATCGAACGTGCAAACTCCGGCAGACTGGCAGCATACCTGCGAAGTCTGTCCGGGGAGCGGTCGGGGCAAGCTCCATTCGGTTGACCATATCCTGCATCAGATCACTGTGGTCAAGCTGTAGGAGGCCTGCTGAAAAAGGTCCGTCGTGTCCCTTTTCAGCCTCGCGAAGTGCGGAGCTAAGCTTTGCACCGCTCACACAATATAACGATTTGTGTCGCTATTGTGGGGATCGCACTCGTGCGATCCGAGCAGGCTGCTGGCTTCTTCAGCAGCCTGATAGCAGTCGGTGTCATCCTCTGGACGGACTGGTCGAGTCATAACGTTTTTCTCGAATGTCTAAACTTTGACGGTTGTAGGGCCGATCATTAACGCACACGGCGAAGATGCAGCGCATGAGCGTGCGCGACGTCCCGCGAGTGATGAAAGACACCATGACGGTCTAAAGGCCATGTGGCAAAACGACTTACGACTAAAGATCGTGGCCCGAATTCGCGGTTTATTTCGTAAGCTGTTGGGATACAACAACTTGAAGGCTACATACGGAGGTGTTGACGAAGGCATTATTGGGCCATTCAAGCTAACTCGGGAGGGCTCGTCCAAGCCCTTTGAGCTTGACTGTAGTTCTTATGCCATTTACACTTGGAGCATGACAGCGCCGGTCGAAAGAGCTCTTTTTCACCGCTTGCGCCAATTCTCGCAAGGAGAACTGCGTCGTGACCAAGAAAGAGATCGTCAAAACCATTTCCGACGAAAT
>CAZRCI010000074.1:0-9680 GCA_964598535.1 uncultured Planctomycetaceae bacterium
GGCGGGGAAGCTCACGGCGAGACCGCTATTCCCACTCGATCGTGGCCGGCGGCTTGCTACTGATGTCGTAGACCACGCGATTCACGCCGCGGACTTCGTTGATGATGCGCGTCGAAATCCGGGCCAGCAGCTCGTATGGCAGATGGCTCCAGTCGGCCGTCATGAAATCCTCGGTTGTCACGGCCCGCACGGCCACCGTGTCCTGGTAGGTTCGGGCATCGCCCATCACGCCCACGCTCTGTACCGGTAATAGTACGGCGAATACCTGCGAGGTCGAGCGGTACAGGCCCGCTTCCTTGATCTCATCGACGACGATCGCGTCCGCCTCGCGCAGCGTGTCGAGCCGCGTCTTGGTCACTTCGCCCAGGCAGCGCACCGCCAGCCCCGGGCCGGGGAACGGATGCCGCCAGACGATGTCCTCCGGAAGCCCCAGTTGCAGGCCCAGCCGGCGCACTTCGTCCTTGAACAGATCGCGCAGCGGCTCGATCAGCTCGAAGCTCAAGTCCTCCGGCAATCCGCCCACGTTGTGATGCAGCTTGATCGTGGCGGCGGGGCCATCGACCGCGGCCCCGCTTTCGATCACGTCCGGATAGAGCGTGCCCTGGGCCAGGAACTTCGCGCCCGAGATCTTGGCCGCTTCTTCACTAAAACAATCGATGAACGCATGGCCGATGCGGCGGCGCTTTTCCTGCGGATCGGTTACGCCGGCCAGTGCCGCCAGAAAACGGTCCTCGGCCTTCACGACGTGCAGGTCAGTTTTGAAATGGTTCGAGAACTCCTCGATCACCGACGCCTCTTCCGATTTTCGCAACAGACCGTTGTCGATCAGGATGCACGAAAGCTGCGGGCCGATGGCTCGATAGAGCAGCGCCGCGACGACGCTCGAATCGACGCCGCCCGATAGGCCGCAGATCACGCGGTCCGTTCCCACCCGCTGGCGGATGCCGGCGACCGCTTCGTCGGCAAAGTCGCCCAGCCGCCAGGTTCCCTGGCAACCGCAGATTTTGGTCAGGAAGTTGCCCAGCACCTTGGTGCCCAGCGGCGTGTGCGTCACCTCGGGATGAAATTGCAGCCCGAACACCGGCAGCGACTCGTGCCGCACCGCGGCCACGGGGCAGGTCCGCGTTTCGGCGAGCGTCACGAAACCGGCCGAGCGTTCGGAAACCTGATCGCCGTGGCTCATCCAAACTTCCATCAGCTCGGGCACACCCTCGAACAGATCGGCGTGCGAGGTGATCTGCACGCTGGCCCGGCCGAATTCTCGCTTCGTGGCCCGATCGACCTTGCCGCCCAGGGCGTTGCAGGCCAGATGCAGACCGTAGCAAATGCCCAGAACCGGGATGCCCAGCTTCAAGATTTCAGGATCGACCCGCGGCGCGCCGTCCTCGTAAACGCTCGACGGTCCGCCCGACAGGATCACGCCGCGGGGATTGAGCTCGCGAACCCGTTCGGCGGTGATGTCGTGCCGTACGATCTCGCAGTACACGTGGAGTTCGCGAACGCGCCGGGCAATGAGTTGGGCATATTGCGAACCGAAGTCGAGGATGAGCACTTTCTCATCAGCGACCAGCCCGGAGCGGTTGGCAATCGTGGCCTCGGAATTCTGCTTCACGCTGGTGGTCAATCCGTTAATTGATTTGGTCCACGATCCAAGACCGGCTGCCGGCTCGCGCCGGGCTAAAGGATCCCCTCCGCCCGGGACTCCGGTTTTGTGACCGTATACTTTTGTGACCGTTAAATGAAAAGACCCGCCGAGGTGCGACGGGTATCAAACCGAGAATTATAGGGCCTCGCCCGCGAAACCGCTAGGGGCCGCGCCGATTCTGAATTGACGGATAGGCCTCGCCACGAGTACAGTAAAAGCGAATTGTCTGTCCTTGGTCGGACCGCGCGCATGCCCTTTGCCAAACGAACTCGTCGCCTGACGCTGCTCGTATTGGCGGCCTATCTGGCTGCCAATACGCTGGGCGTGCTCTGGCATGAACGTTTGCATGCCCATGCGCCGGACGTGGCCTGTTGTCACGCTGATGCCGAACATACACATGCCGGCCATACGCATGCCAGCCACGCCCGGGCGCGCCATGACCATCCGGGGCTTCGTTTCCCAACGCCGCAAGATGACTCCGCCGGCTCATTCATCGCCGCCGACACTCACGACCATAATTGCGTCGTGTGCCGCGTTGTTGGTCAGCCCGTGGTCGCGGCGGTCGTTGTCGAGCTAGCCCGTTCGACAGCCATCACGGCGGACCTGGCGCTCTCGCCGGCCGCTGCGCCGCGCTCGCTCAGCGCGCGGCTCGCCCAATCGCGCGCTCCTCCCTCCGCGACGATCTAGCGGCAGGTGTGTGTTTCTTACCGTCGGGACGTATCGCGAATCTTTTCCGTTCGCGCGCTCGATGGGGGCTTTCAGCATGGGGAGGTTGCCGGGCGATGTCACGCACGCGCACAGGGTTCACGCTCATCGAGTTACTCGTTGTCATCGCCATCATCGGCGTATTGGTCGCCTTGTTGTTGCCCGCTATTCAGGCCGCGCGCGAAAGCGCCCGCCGTAGCCAATGCAGCAACAACATGCGGCAAATCGGCGTCGCCATGATCACCTTCCACGACGCGCGCGGACGGTATCCTTCGGCCTATGAGACTAGGCCCGGCGGCGCCATGGGCGAGCGCAATGCGGAAACCGGCGACGCCGGTCCGGGGTGGACCTGCTTGTTTCAGATCCTGCCCTTTCTGGAAGGGACCACCGCCATGGAACAATTCAATCTGACGTTGCCGGCCTGGCATGCTAACAACGCCGAGGCGGCCAAGCAGGTCATCGGTACGTATCTCTGCCCGTCGGTCAGCAATCAAACCGTGAGCTACGAAGTTCGCGACGAGGCTGGCAATCGACTGGCCGAGTTTTCTCGCGCTACGTACGTCGCCAACGCGGGACAGATCGCCGTCTGGGAGCGTCCGGAAGCGAACTTGTCGCGGATCGCCAACGGGCCGCTCTTTCGCGATAGCGCACTCCGCATGAAAGACATCACCGATGGCACGAGCCGCACGATCTTCATGGGCGAGCAAACCCCCTCGCACAGCGATTCGACCTGGGTTGCCATCGTGCTGGGGGCGGTGACCTGTCCCACGGAGTATTACGCCCATGCCCACTGCGAAGGCGCCGCGCCGCAGATCAACGTCCACAGCGGGCCCGACCATTTCCACGAGCACGATCACGACCACGATCATGAGCATGGCGATGGTGACGACGATCACGATGATGAGGGCGCCATCCACCCGCCCAACCACAGTCACGGTTACGTCGACCAGATGGTTTCCGATCATCCCGGCGGTTGCAACATCCTGTTTGGCGACGGCAGCGTCCGCTTTATCAGCGACGAGATCGAACCGCATCTCTGGAGCGCCATGTCCACCCGGGCCGGTGGCGAAATTCTCTCGCAAGAGCCGTAACTCCCCGGCTCACGGGGAGTCCCGTGGTAACCGCTTCGTGCGTTGCTCGCCGGCGTCGCTGCCGGGCATGGCACTCCGGTCGGGGCGCGTCCGCGGCCCATTCGCTTGGCTCGCTCGCCGTGCGCGCTATAATCCCTTGGCCGCCTCGATGTTTTTCAAGCTTCTTCCGGCTCCAGGGCTCCCGCACATCCGATGATCACCCCGCCCCGCCCCTCCACCCTGGCCGAACTCCGAGCGAGCGGCTGGATTTCCAAGAGCGTCAAGCAAGAGATCTACGACAACTTCATTCGCATGCTCAGCAGTGGCGAGGAGTTGTTCCCCGGCATTGTTGGTTACGATGACACCGTGATTCCGGAGATCAACCTGGCACTGATCGCCCAGCACGACATGCTCTTCCTGGGCGAAAAAGGGCAAGGCAAGAGCCGCCTGATGCGCTCGCTCGTCCGCTTCCTGGACGAGGCGATTCCCTACATCGATCTGCCCGAGGCGCCGCTGCACGACGATCCGTACCGGCCGATCACGCGCGTCTGCAAAGAGCTGCTGGCGACCGAGAGTGAAGATCGGGTGCCCATCGCCTGGTGGCCGCGCAGCGCGCGCTATGCCGAGCGGCTCGCCCCGGGCACCAAGTTCGCCGACATCATCGGCGAGATCGATCCGGCCAAGCTCGCCGGCGGTACCAGCATGTCCGCCGAAGAGGCTCTGCATTTTGGGCTGATCCCGCGCATGCACCGCGGTATCTTCGCCATCAACGAACTGCCCGAACTGGACGAACTGGTACAGGTGGGGTTGTTCAATATCCTGGAAGAGCGCGACGTGCAGATTCGCGGCTATCCGGTCAATTTCGATATCGACGTGCTGATTCTGTTCTCGGCAAATCCCTCGACCTACAACCGTAGCGGCAAGGTGATTCCCCAGCTCAAGGACCGCATCGGCTCGATCATCCATACCCACTATCCGCGCGAGCGGGAGTTGGGCATCCAGATCATGGAACAAGAGGCCGGTATCGACCTGGACGGCGACTTCCCGGTCGTGGTCCCCTACTTCATGCGCGAGATCATCGAGCAGATGAGCATCGCCGCCCGCCGCTCGAAGTACATCGACCAGCAGTCGGGCGTGAGCGCGCGGTTCAGCATCGCGAACTATCGCACGATGATCGCCAGTGCCCGGCAGCGCGCCGCCGTGCTGGGCGAGCGGCCCGCCGTGCCGCGCATCAGCGACCTGGGGCATCTTTATAGCTCTGCGCTCGGCAAGCTCGAACTCGACCTGATGGGCAGCCACCAGATGTCCGAGCGGCAGGTGCTCGACGCGATCCTGGCCGAGGCCATCCGCACCGTGTTCGAGGAGTACGTCGACCGGCACGGGCTGGATGAGATCAGCGAGATCTTCTCGCAGGGCGTCAAGATCGAGGTCGGCGACATGCTGCCCTCGTCGCAATATGCCGAGCGGCTCGCGCGCGTGCCGCCCGCTTGGGAAAAGGCCTTCGAGGTAAACGCTTCGAGCGACGCCGCCGTGCGGGCCGCGTGCGTCGAGTTCGTGCTGGCCGGGCTCTACGCCTCGGACCGCATCTCGCGCGCCCAGCATCGCGGCCGGATCGTCTACGAGATTCAATAGGGCGTAATGAACCACCGAGGAACATGGAAACTATAGAGGCGTCCCATGTCAAAACGTCCCGGCGGTGTCATTCACACCTACCAGCGGTTCGATCCGGCGAAGCTGCCCAGTCCGACGCAGCCGCCCCCGGATCTCGTTTCGCCGGCTTTCGAGCACTTGCTCATGTACGGCAGCATGCGTGGGCTGACCGACGAGGAGCTCGCCCGCGCGATTCATCTCGATCCCAGCCAGATCGCCGGCTTCGGCCCCAGCATCGAAGCTCTCAAGGCGATCCTCGAAGAACGCAAGCGAAAGATCCTTCAAAAGTACGAGACCAGCCGAGTCGTGAAGGAGGCGGGCGAAGTCTACCGCGAGTACGGACAGGCGATGAAGCCGCCCCGTGAGCTGCGGAATCGCTTCGCCAGCAGCTTTAAGAACGAGCAGATTCGCGAGTTGGAACGGCTCTGGTACCAGACGGGCGACGACACCTCGAAGTTCGCCCGGCAACTCGTGCGGTTGGCCGATCTATTGGGCGACAAGTACCAGGTCGACGAACTGGCGGCCAAGTACGAGTTCCAAGGCGCAACGCCCATGAGCGTGCCCCAAGCGCTCGAGGTCAAGCAAGAGCTTGACACGATCGAAGAACTGCTCAAGCAACTCGACGAGGCTTCTAAAACGGCCCAGATTGCGATCATCGATCTCGAACAGCTCTCGGAATTCACCGAGCCCGGCGAGGTCGACAAGCTTCGCCAGATGCAACAGCAAGTCGAAGAGATCATGCGGCAGATGGCCGAGCAGCAAGGCCTCGAGCGCGGGCCCGACGGTTTTCAACTCACGCCGCAGGCCTATCGTTTGTTCCAGGGCCGCTTGCTCGAACGCATCTTTGCCAATCTCGAGGCTTCGCGCACCGGCCGGCACCAGGGGGCCGTCGTCGGCGAAGGCGCCGTCGAACTCCAGCGAACCAAGCAGTATGAGTTCGGCGACTCGATTGCCAACATGGATATGCCCGGCTCCATCGTCAACGCGTTGATTCGGGGCGGGCCGGGTCTGCCGGTGCGGATCAAGCAGGAAGACATCGAGATCCACCGCACGCGCAATACGCCCAAGTGCGCCACCGTGCTGCTGTTGGATATGAGCGGCTCGATGCGTTACGGCGGATTGTATGTGCAAGTAAAGCGAATGGCGCTCGCGCTCGACGGCCTGATTCGCCGCGAGTATCCCGGCGACTATCTGCAATGTATCGACATGCACACGTTCGCCAAGCCAGTCGCCCGCGGCGACGTGGCGACGCTGATGCCCAAGCCGGTGACGATCTTCGATCCCTATGTCCGGCTTCGCGTGGATATGAGCCGCGAGGACGTCAGCGAGTATTACATTCCGCCCCACTTCACGAACATCCAGCATGCGCTCGAGCAAGGGCGGCGGCTCCTGGCCACGCAGGACACGCCGAACCGTCAGATCATCCTGTTTACAGACGGCCTGCCGACGGCCCATTTTGACGGGCCGCATCTGCACATGATCTATCCCCCGCACCGCACCACCGAAGAGGCGACTTTGCGCGAAGGCGCTCTTTGCCGCCGCGACGGGATTACGATCAATATTTTTCTGCTCGACAGTTGGTCTCAAACAAGCGACGATGTAAAGTTTGCGTATCGGCTTGCCGAGAATACGCGCGGGCGCGTGTTCTTCACCGCCGGCCGCGAGCTGGACCGTTACGTCGTTTGGGACTATCTCAACCGCCGCCGCGAGATCCTCTCGTAACCGGGGCAAGCGGCCGACTGCCTCTGCGAACCTTGGGCGAGATCATGGTGGACGCGCCGCGGGCAATTATCTACGGAGCCAATGGCTATACCGGACGCCTGATCGCGCGCCGCGCGGTCGACCAGGGGCTCCGCCCGACGCTCGCCGGCCGCAATCACGAGGCCGTCAAGAAGCTTGCCGACGAACTCGCGCTGCCCTGCGTTTCGTTCAGCTTGAATCAGCCTGCCCAGATCGCCGAGCACATTCGCGGTTTCGCGGCCGTGATGCACTGTGCCGGTCCCTTCTCGCAGACCGCGCGGCAGATGATGGACGCTTGCATCAACGTGGGGGCGGACTATCTCGACATCACCGGCGAGATCGACGTGATTCTGGCCGCGGTCGAACGCGGCGACCGGGCGGCGGCGGCCGGCGTGGCTTTGCTTCCGGCGGTGGGCTTCGACGTCGTGCCAAGCGATTGTTTGGCGGCGATGCTGGCCGAGAAACTACCCGGCGCCAAGGTGCTCCAGCTTGCCTTTGCAGGCACCGGCGGTCTCAGCGCGGGCACGGCCAAGACCATGTTCGAGGCGCTGCCCAAGGGAGGCAAAGTACGCATCGACGGGCAGATCCGCGATGTCCCCACGGCCTGGCGCACGATGGACGTTCCCTTTCGCACCGAAACGCTGCACTGCATGACGATCCCCTGGGGCGACGTCGCCAGCGCCTACTACTCGACGGGCATCCCCAATATCGAGGTCTATACCGCGGCGCCTCCGAGCCAGGTCGCTCGCGTCCGCCGCATCCGGTTCTTGCTGCCGCTGCTGAGCTTCAGGCCCATCCAATCCTTCGTGCAGAGCCGGATTGCAAAAAAAGTAAAAGGCCCTTCCGACGACGCGCGGCAGAAATCGCAGTCTTCCCTGTGGGGACGCGTCAGCGACGATCAGGGACGCTCGGTCTGGGCCACGCTACAGACCCTCAGCGGCTATGAATTAACCGCCGTCACGGCCGTCGCCGCTTTGCAAAAAACACTCGCCAAACAAGTGCCCCACGGTTATTCAACCGCCTCGCAGGCGTTCGGCAAGCAGTTCATCCTCGACTTCCCGAACACGGACATCGAGTGGCACACCTAAGTCCGTTGACGTATCGACGCGATCGCTGAGATTGAAATAGGGCTCTCGGGAAATGTTTTCTCGCGGGAGCGTCTTTCCCCGGATGCCTCACGCACTGCTTACTCTTCTCGCTCGCCGCCAGGAGGTTCGATCGCCCGAATCCCCAACGCCAGCAACAGCAGGACGAGATCCAATCCCCACACCAGGCCAATGCCCAGGGCGATCCGATCGAGCGCGGCCGCGCCAGCCGTATCTTGCATCGCGGCCAGCAGCCGCGCCACGCCCAGCACGATAACCAGCCCGATCGGCAGCAAACAGCCGGCCGTAACAAGCAAATTGAGTACGCGGTTGGAAATCATGTCCCGGCCATTTATAAGTCGCTAATCGAGTGTCCATCAATTCATTCGGAGGACGCGCAACATCGCCAAACGTGCGAGCGGTTTGGCGCAAAAACAAGTAAGCAGGTGCTCTCCTAACGACTCGTCGCGGATGTTTCGAGCCAGGAATCGAGTGCTACCCGAACGTCCACGGATACGGAACGCACGAATCCACTTTCCAACCGTTATGTGGCTTCCATTCGTGGGTGTCAATCCTGACCGGCAGGCAGGCCAATGAATGGCGCTCCATGACAACCTGAATTCGCGTTCCTCTATGGCTCGTCCGTGGTTCTCTTCTCTCTCCGCGGTAAAATGCTTTCCAGACTGACTTCCCGGGATCCGCATTGCAGGGCGGCACGATGATCGACGATCTTTATCAAGCGGCACTCGCCACATTGCGGCGCCATCTGGACGCAGCCGGCGCGGCGTACTCGCTCGACGACGGCGAACTGCTGATCGGGCAGCATCGCCTGGGCCTCTCGATCAGCTTCGACGGCTGCGTGCCGCAAGGCGACCAGATGCTCGCTCCGCTCGACATTCAGATCCACGTCGATGGCGACTCGGGCGACCGCTTCCGCGTCGGCACGCTCGGCGTGGGCGCCACGCCCGCGGCGGCGATTCAAGATGCGATTGCCGAATGGCACACGTTGGCAGTCTGGCCGCTGATGAGCGCCTTGGGGGCCGAGGTCGAGACGCGCCGCGCGCAGCCCGTCCCGCAGCGGTTCGCCGGTTGGGATCTGTTCGCCGGCCGCGTCGGCATTCGCGGCAAGCTGCCGGCCGGTCTCACGGCGGGCAGCCCTTTTTATCGCGCGCTGCTCGAGCGGCTCAAGCAAATCGCCAGCAAGTGGGAGCAGCCGCCGCGGTTCACGTTGCACTCGATGTTCATGTTGGCCACCTGCTCGACCACCGCCGAGGTGCAAGCCGCCATCGACGGCCTGGTGAGCGAGGAGCTCATCGCCCTGCTCTCGGGCCTACCCTGGCCCACGGGTCAGGACACCTACCTGTATAAGCAACTCTTCGTTTTTCGCCACGCCCCGGAGGTGTAAGCATTCCAACGCCTCGGTTTCCGGCAATTGGATTGTTGACGGTCCATTCAGTCCCGTTTCCGTTGATGGTGGCCGTTTTTGGAGAGCCTGGATTCTGGCCCAGGTAGGCCGTGCTGCTGGTGAGCGTGTCTTCGTTCGCGACGTTCAAGTGCCGCGGCCTCCTGTCCCGACAAGCAGTTCATTGCCGATCTCCCAGCGAGAGCCGCTGCCCGCGATGCTTACGACGCCGGTACCGCTCAATGACCGCTGGACGCTGGGTTTTCCGTGAATGCGGCATCGCCATTCAGGATGTTTAACGCGCCCGTGCCGTTGAGGCCAACATCAAGCCAGCCTGACCTCCGAGCGGACTTCAAGGATGCTGGATTCCGCAATTCATCAAC
>CAZRCI010000075.1:0-9283 GCA_964598535.1 uncultured Planctomycetaceae bacterium
TGCCCTCAAAACCAAAAAACCAGCTAGCGTGCGAGCTAGCTTAGAAGCGCTCTAAAAGGTCCATCGCGACCTTGCTCAGCCTCGTGGAAATACGGCGTTGAGCTCCGCGCGAGCTGCCTTTTCTTCCACGGCTTAGGCCCGCTTCGCGGGGTCGTACCCCAGATTAGGCGCCAGCCAGCGTTCGATCTCCGCTAGTGAGACGCCCTTGCGTCGGGCATAATCCTCGGCCTGATCGCGGTCGATCCGATCGACGGAGAAGTAGCGGGCCTCGGGATGGGCGAAGTACCAACCGCTGACGCTGGCGGCGGGGGTCATGGCGAGGCTTTCGGTCAGCACGATACCCGTCGCCTTCGTGGCGTCGAGCAGTTGGAAGAGCGTTCGCTTTTCGGTGTGGTCGGGACATGCCGGATAGCCAGGCGCGGGCCGGATGCCTCGATATTCTTCAGCGATCAGTTGGTCGTTCGTAAGCTGCTCGCTGTCGCCATAGCCCCAATCGTGGCGAGCGATCTTGTGCAGGCATTCGGCGAACGCCTCGGCTAACCGATCGGCCAGCGCTTTGACCATGATCGAATTGTAGTCGTCATGATCGGCGTCGTATTTCGCCACCAGCTTGTCGGCGCCGATGCCCGCGGTGACGGCGAACGCGCCGACATAGTCCTGGCGGCCGCTATCGACCGGGGCAACGTAGTCGGCTAGCGATCGGAAGTGCTGCTGCCCTTTGCGTTCCCACTGCTGGCGCAGCATATGCAGCCGGGTGAGCTCGTGGGACCGCGACTCGTCGGTATACAGAATGACGTCGTCGCCGTCGGCAGCCGCAGGCCAAAAGCCGTATGCGGCCCGCGCGGTGAGTAGTTTGTCGCGGACGATTTCGTCCAAGAGCGCGCGAGCGTCGTCGAACAGTTTTTGGGCGTGTTCGCCATAAGTCGGGTCGTTGAAGATCTTGGGATATTTGCCTTTCAGCTCCCAGGTAAAGAAGAACGGCGACCAGTCGATGAATGTGGCGAGCCGTTCGAGCGGGAAATCCTCGATCACCTTCACGCCGGTGAAGGCCGGCTTGTCAATGCGCACGTTGACCCAATCGGTCGGAAAACGCCGCTTGCATGTTTCGGCATACGGCGTCAGCGTTACTTGCTGGCGCAGGTTATACGCGGCGACGAGCGCATCCTGATCCTCGCGATTCTTGGCTTCGAAGCCCGCCCGCAGGTCTTGGCTCACTAGCCGATCGACGACGCCCACGCTGCGCGAGGCGTCGAGCACGTGCACGGTCGTATGGCGATAAGCCGGCGCGATCTTGACGGCGGTGTGTTTGGCGCTCGTGGTGGCGCCGCCGATCAGCAGGGGCAGCTCGAAGCCTTGCCGATCCATTTCGCTCGCGACGTGAACCATCTCGTCCAGGCTGGGCGTGATCAGGCCCGAGAGACCGATCATGTCGACGCCTTCCTGGCGCGCGGTTTCCAAGATTCTTTCGCAGGGGACCATTACGCCCAGGTCGATGACTTCGTAGTTGTTGCAGCCGAGCACGACGCCGACGATATTTTTGCCGATGTCATGCACGTCGCCTTTCACGGTAGCCAGCAAGACCTTGCCGCGGGCCGACTGCAAAGTCGTGCCGGCGTTGATTTTCTCCTGCTCCATGAAGGGCAAGAGGTAGGCCACGGCTTTCTTCATCACTCGGGCGCTTTTTACCACCTGGGGTAAGAACATCTTGCCCGCGCCGAACAGATCGCCGACGATCGACATGCCGTCCATCAGCGGACCTTCGATGATTTGCAGACAACGGTCGTACTTCTGCCGGGCTTCTTCGGCGTCCTGTTCGATGAAGTCGACGATGCCTTTGACCAGCGCATGGGCGAGCCGCTTCTCCAGGGGCTCATTGCGCCAGGCCAACGTCTGCGATTCGCTGGGGCCGCCTTGCTTTTTGACGGTTTCGGCGAACGTTACCAGCCGCTCGGTCGCATCAGGCCGGCGATTAAGGAGCACGTCCTCGACCAGCTCGAGCAAGTCCTTGGGAATCTCTTCATAAACGGCGAGCTGGCTGGCGTTGACAATTCCCATGTCGAGGCCGGACCGGATCGCGTGGTAGAGGAACGCGGCGTGGATGGCCTCGCGGACGACGTCATTTCCGCGGAACGAGAAGGACACGTTGCTTACGCCGCCGGACACTTTCGCGCCCGGGCAGCGCTCTTTGATCAGCTTCGTGGCTTCGAAGAAGTTGACCGCGTAATTGTTGTGTTCCTCGATGCCGGTGGCGATGGTCAGGATGTTCGGGTCGAAGATGATATCTTCGGGCGGCATGCCGACTTTGCGGGTGAGGAGTTTGTAGGCGCGCTCGCAGATCTCTACTTTGCGGTTGGTTTCCGTGGCCTGGCCTTCCTCGTCGAAGGCCATGACGACCACGGCCGCGCCGTAGCGCCGCACCAGCCGCGCATAGTGCAGGAACTGCTCCTCGCCCTCCTTGAGGCTGATCGAGTTGACGATGCCCTTGCCCTGGACGCACTTCAGCCCGGCCTCGATCACCGACCACTTCGAGCTATCGATCATGATCGGCACGCGGGCGATTTCAGGCTCGGCCGAGACGAGGTTCAGAAACTTTGTCATCGCGGCTTCGCCGTCGAGCATTCCCTCGTCCATGTTGATGTCGATCACGTTCGCGCCGGCTTCGACCTGCTCGCGGGCAACCGCGACGGCCTCCTCGTATTTCTCATTGAGGATCAGCCGGGCGAACTTTTTTGAACCGGTGACATTGGTCCGCTCACCGATCATCAGAAAGTTGCTCTCGGGCCGCAGCGTTAGCGTTTCCAGGCCGCTTAGCCGGGTGAGGGGCTCGATCTTGGGACGTTTGCGGGGCGGTTTGTCGGCCACGGCCTCGGCGATGGCCTTGATATGCGCCGGTGTGCTGCCACAGCAGCCGCCAACGATGTTCAGCCAGCCGTTGGCGGCGAATTCGCCCAGCACGCGAGCCATCATCTCCGGCGTTTCGTCGAAGCCACCAAAGGCGTTCGGCAAGCCCGCATTGGGGTAGCAGCTCACGTAGACCGGCGCGATCCGCGAAAGCTCTTCGACGTGGGGGCGGAGCATATCGGGGCCCAGCGCGCAATTCATGCCCACGCTGAGCAGGTTGGCGTGCGCGATGGAATTCCACGTGGCTTCGACCGTCTGGGCCGAAAGTGTGCGACCGCCGTCGAAGATCGTAAACGAAGCCATCACAGGAACCCGAATGCTGTGATCCTGAAAATACCGGTCGACTGCAAACAGGCACGCCTTGAGTACCAAGGTGTCGAACGCCGTCTCGCAGAGCAGGAGGTCGACTCCGCCCTCGATCAGGGCATCGACCTGCTCGTAGTAGGTTGCCACCATCTGGTCGAACGTGGCGCTGCGGTAGCCGGGGTCGTTGACGTTTCCGGCGATCGAAAGTTGCTTGTTGGTCGGGCCGATCGAGCCGGCCACGAACCGCGGCTTGTCGGGTGTCTGGAGGTTGAGTTCGTCGGCCGCTTTGCGCGCGAGGGCCACGGCCGCCAGATTCAACTCGCGGACGTGGTCGGAAAGGCCAAAGTCCTCCATCGCCACGCTGGTTGCGCAAAAGGTATTGGTCTCGATGATGTCGGCGCCGGCCTCGAGATATTGCCGGTGAATCTGTTCGATCGCATCTGGCTGCGTCAGCACCAGGATATCGATAAAGTTTTTCAGATCCTTGGGGTGGTGACGAAATTGTTCGCCCCGGAAGTCGGCTTCCGAAAATTTATGGGTATGGACCATGGTCCCCATGGCCCCGTCCAGCACCAGGATGCGCTGTTCGAGGAGCTTTTCGAGGACTTCGGCCGACTGGGCGTGCTGCAGGACTGCCATGGGGTCTCATCATTAATAAGGAAGAGAGCGGGGGCAGGAAGGCGGCGAACCGACGCCGTGTGGCCGAGAAGCCGCCTGCGGGCCTCGCTTGGGAGTGGCTAACCACTTTCGCGGAAGTAGCTTGCGCTATCAGAACTATCGCACACCATGCTCCCGGCTGCAACCGCCGAGGGCGGCGACTCTTGGTAGCCCGTTGAAATATTCAACAGGTTGGGTATCCGCAGGAATGCGAACTCAAACAGCGCCATAACCATAAGTCGTTGGCCTACTTCAACAGGCAGCTAGAGCTGCGGGCGGATCCAAGGGTTCGCGCCCTGGGGGGGCAGTCGGATAAGTCATCCCAAACTAGCCATTCGCCGCAAGCGCAAGAAAACTCAAGATCGTTACTTCCCCGACCCGATATGAACTGGCAGCCGACGTTTGCGCCATTCCGTCTTGCGGGAGGATTGCGCGTTGGCCTGGGGCTTGGCATGTACTCTTAACCGCACGGGTGAGCGATGGCTGCGTATCCTACCACGCCGCACGGTGTTGGGCCGGTGACTGGCGAAGGCGGGCCGGCTGTCATGAATGTTCGTCGTCCACGGGCATTTACGGGGAACGGTCCCATCGTGGCCGAATTGGCTCACGTTGCGGACGACGCGCTGCCACCGACCGTGTTGCGGTTGCCGAACCTGGCGGCGATCCCGGCAGAGCACGGCATTATGCAGACCGTGCTATCGATCATGCATTGGGCCTTCATCGCCATCGGCGCGCTGCTAGCGCTATGGCTGATCTTTGGCGGCCGGGGCGGTCCCAAACCGGTGAATGATGAACTGCCCGCGGCTCCGGCCCGGGCGCAAGTCGATTCTCCGCCAGCGTGGAACCCGCCTCCTCTACCGACGGCTGGCGATTCGGAAGCGCCAAAATGGACGCCGCCGGCAGTCGGTGCGGCGCCAAGTCCGTCGGCGAATGTCGAGACGGGCGGTTCGAGCGCGGAAATGGCGCCATTGCCGGCCGCGAGCGAACCCGGCTTTGATGGGTCCGCGCGCAGTGGCGAACCAGAGGCGTCGAGTTACGAGTCGTGGCCTCGGGGCGGTCGTGAGGTTCCTGAGGAACAAGTTCCGCACCCCGAGTCCGCGCCTGAGAGCGCAGCCCCCGCGGCGCCCGCCTGGCAAGAGGCCGCGGCACCACCGATTTCCGCGACGGCAGGCCCGATTGCTCGCACGGCGAGTCGTGAAACGCCCGCCGCCGATCCTGTTCCGGGCGGAGAAGCCCATCCTCTTGATCTCACGGTGCCGGTACCGCAATGACAAGTTTCGATCGATCGTTTATCAAGGCGTATACCGATCCGCCACATGCGGCTGAATCGCCGGCGCGTGCGGCCGTGGCACCGCATATTGTGTCTCCGCCGGGCGTTGGACGCCGGCCGGTCGGCACCTCGCTACGGATGGACGATACCGAATCGGCGCAACGCGTAGCGAGCGAAACGCTACGGCCGCTGAGCAGCTACACGCCTCGCCCGAAGGTCCACGACGCTTGGCGTGCGATGCTCGAGGTTGATCGCTTTGCTTGGCCTGCGTGTTGCGAAGAATTGCTGGTGCGGTTGCGACCGCACTGGGATCAGTTCGCCGATTCGATTGTCGAAGCCATGACCACCGGGCAGAAGTGTCTGGGGATCGGCTCGTTGCACCGCAATGTCGGCCGCACGACCACACTGCTCGCGTTGGCCAAGCTGTTGGCCAACCGCGGCATGCGCCCCGTGCTGGTGGATGCCGATTGTGTGCAACCACAATTGGCCGAAGCGTGTGGCGTTGCCGTGCAGACCGGTTGGGACGATCTGCTGGCCAGCGAACTGGCGCTCGGCGAGTCGTTGATCGCGGCCGTCGAGGACGGGGTGGCGCTTTTACCTTGGCGCTCGTCTGTCGCAATGGGGGCCGTGCTGCCGTCGACCGCCAAAGCCGCGGGCATCTTTAGTGCCTTGCGCGAACACTACGACCTGGTGTTGGTCGATTTGCCACCGCTGGGCAACAAGCCGACCGTGGCGGAGTTTTCCGCGTTTGCCAACGCGGTACATCTCGACCAGATGTACCTGGTCGACGATCTGCGGGATCATGACCGCGATGCTTTGGCGAGCGCTTGCGCCAAACTTGCCCGGGCCGGATTGAACGTGAAGGGCATCATCGAAAACTTTGCCGCCGGACCGGACCATCCGCGCGGATACCATTCATTCAGCAACCATCGACCGGTGGCCGTCGGCTAAAAACCTGTTGCGGGGGGGGAGAGCGGTGTACGAAGCGTATTGGCAACTACAATCGCGGCCGTTCGAGAATTGTACGGACGCCAAGTTCTACTATCCTAGCGAAGTTCATCAGGGCGCGTTGCTCAAGCTCCGCTACACGGTTGAGAACCGCCGTGGCGCGGCGCTGCTGGCGGGCGCCGCCGGCGTGGGCAAGACTCTGCTCATCAACTCGCTACGCCGTCAGGTGGGTCAGAACTGCTCGCCCTTCGTGCATCTGGTGTTTCCTCAGATGTCGGTCGGCGAGCTGCTGAACTACCTGGCCGCCGAGCTTGGCGCGTTAAGCTCGACGACGTCGGTCACGACCGTCGACGAAAGCGTGCGGCGTATCCAGAAGTTTCTCGAAGACAACACGCGCAAGGGATCGCATGCCGTGGTGGCGGTCGACGAAGCGCAACTGCTGCTGGAAACCGAGTCGCTCGACACGCTCCGCCTGCTGCTGAATTTCGAAGCGCAATCGCAGCCAGCCCTGACATTGATCCTTTCAGGTCAGCCCCAATTGCTGCCGGCGATTTCGCGATTACCCGGCTTTGAAGCCCGGCTGGGAGTAAAATGCCTTTTGCGGCCGCTGCACCTGGAAGAAACGGTGAGCTATGTGAATCACCGGCTCCAGGCCGCCGGAGCAACCCGAGAGATTTTCACGAGTGAAGCGCTGACCGCGCTTCACGAATTGACCGGCGGCAATCCTCGCCGCGTCAACCGGCTGTGCGATTTGGCGCTGCTGATCGGCTATGCCGAGGAGCAGGTGCGCATCAACGCTCCGCAGATCGAGGCCGTGTGCAACGAACTCGTGACCGTGGCTCCGGAATAGCCGCCCCAGCGATCTTGAGCGTTTTGTCAACGTTTTTGGGTTCCGCCTTTTAGGGGAGCGCTCGCTTCTTGTTTGCGTCAAACCGCTTGCAGGTTGGATGGTGTTGCGCGTCATCCGAATGAATCGGATTGAGGCTCTCCACTAGCGCATGGCTCAAGATGCTAGATTCGACCGCTGTTAACGGGGCATCTCGAAAGCGCGACCTGGCAATCTCCGCGGCGGTTGCGATCGGTTGCGCCGTGCTGCTGGTGCTCACTTCGTCCGCTATGCCGCTGGTATGGGACGAGGGCGACACGGTCTATCGTATCGAAAGACTCGAGGTGGCAGGAGAGCCTTGGCCCTACACGACCGTTCGCGAAGGGCATCCGCCGCTCTCGGGCATCCTGGTTGCGCTGGGAACGCGCCTTGCGCCCGAAGGGTTCGAGCCGCTGACGAGGTATCGTTTCGGGCCGATGTTGTTTTTCGCATTGGCTGCCGGAGCGATGTTTTATCGTTTGCGGCGCGACTACCGATTGTGGATTGTTCCCTTAGTGGCGGTGGGCATTTTGCTTACGATGCCACGGATGTTCGCTCACGCACACTTCGCCACGCTCGACGGGCCACTGACGGCGGCCTGGGTTCTGACCTGGGCCGCATTCGCTCCGGCCCGCCGGGACTGGCGCTGGACGCCGCTATTTGGGATCGCGCTCGGACTTACGCTGGCGGCCAAGTTTACCGGTTGGCTGGCCGTCGTGCCCTTCTTCGCCTGGGCGGTCTTTTACCGCGACCGCCGCGCACTGGTTGCGCTTGGCCTGGGAGTTCCGCTGGCGGTGCTGGTATTCGTGGCCTTGAACCCGCCGTTGTGGAACGATCCGGTTGGTGGCTTGCGCACGTTCTTCGCGCTCAACCTCAACCGCGCGAACGATCCGGGGCTCAACATCACCACCCAATTCTTTGGGCGGTTGTACGATCTGGATCATCCGTTACCACCTTATAATTCGCTGGTGTGGACGCTGATTGTGGTGTCGCCGATGTCGCTCGTGCTGGCGGGCATTGGCATCGTCGCCACAGTGCGCCGCTGGCGAACCGATCCGGTCTCGATGCTGCTCGTGTTTCAATGGGCGGTTCTGCTGATCGTGCGGGCTACACCCTGGGCGCCGCCGCACGACGGTATTCGGCTGTTTCTACCGAGTTTTGCATTTCTGGCGGCGCTGGCCGGCGCGGGAGCGGGCAGAGGACTCTACCGCGAAACGCTGTACAGCCCGGAAAAAATCGTGGCCCAGGGTTGGGCCAAGGTCGCGATCGGCATCGCGCTGGTCATGGGGACGTTCGATTCGGTGTGCTATTTTCCGCATGGACTGTCCTTCTACAATCGGCTGATTTGCGGCCTGCGGGGCGCCACGGCCGTAGGCATGGAGCCGACTTATTGGTGGGATGCGCTAGACGATCGCACGCTTCGCTGGCTGCGTGCCCATACGGATCCAGATGAAAAAATCGCGTTTGGCTCGGCGCCGCCCAGGAACCTTGAGCTTCTAAAACGCTGGGGCAAGCTCGACCGTTTACCGAGCGAGCCCGGCACCTTTTCCTGGTATGTCATCCAACGCCGTCCCAGCGCATGGCAGCCTATGGATCGGTGGCTGATCGAGCATGGCACGCCGGTCTATCAGATGACGTTCAAAGGCGTGCCGTTGCTGGATATCTACGATTATTGGGAATACGAGAAGGCGAAAGCGAGTCAATCTCGCTCGGCCATCGGGCGTGAATAGACGCTCCGCTCTTACCGCTTGCCGAACGAGCCGTACAGGTCCAGCCCGTCTCGATCGCCGATGATCGCGAACACGCGGCGGATCTGCTCGTGACCCTGGGCAATCCGAAAGCGAGTGCCGCGTCCCTGGCTCTTGGCTCCCAGGACGTAAAAGTCTGTTTCCGACGTGACTACGCTGGCTGGATCGGACGTTCGGAGAGCGCCCGTCGCCGCGAGACGGTCGAGTTGCAATTCCTCCAGCAGCGCAAAGTCGCCTCGATATCCGACATTGGCCACGATACGGTCGAACTGCTGTTCCGCGTCCTCGCCAGACAGCCGCACGCCAAAACGGTCGAGATCGGCGTGCCACTGAATGCACTCGACATAGCGGTTGGGCAAATGCGTTACGTGGTTGGCGTCTCCCTCGGCAAGCTGTCCGGCCCGGGCGTGGAGTCTGGCCGCGGGTGCTTGAGCACTATCGGCAGCGGTTCCAGACGCATTTTCGTGGCCCGTGCGTGTCAGCCATGTGATCCAAGTGTCCGGTGCTTGGGCGGCGAGCTCGGCGAGCGCGACCAGCGTGCTCGCGGCTGAATCGCCATCGCCAATCAGCAGTACGTTGCGGCCCGCA
>CAZRCI010000076.1:0-9084 GCA_964598535.1 uncultured Planctomycetaceae bacterium
CGTCCTTCAGGCTCATCCGCTCCTGCACGGTGCGGCGGAGCTTGAGAAAGCCCTTGCGCATTTCGTCGCAGGCCAGTTCGTCGATCGTTCGCAGGCGGCGATTGCCCAGGTGATCGATGTCGTCGATCTCGTAGGTCGGCTCGCCGTCGGTCAGCTTCAACAAGTACTGGATCGAGGCGATCAGATCCTCGGGCCGGAGGGTCATTTCGCCCTCGGGCACATTGAGCCGCAGCTTGCGGTTCATGCGGAAGCGGCCCACCTTGCCCAGGCGGTAACGGTTCGTATCGTAGAACTTTTCGTGGAAGAGCGCGCGCGCTTTTTCGAGCTGCGGCGGATTGCCGGGCCGAAGCCGCTGATAGATGCGCAGGAGCGCTTCTTCGTGGCTGCTGGTAGTGTCTTCCGCGAGGCTGTTCAGGATCAGCGGGTTCTTGGGAACCGCCATCACCTCGACCGAGGTCAAGCCCGAGCTACAGATGATCTCGGCGACGTTTTTGGTGACCTTCTGACCGGCTTCGAGAATGATCTCACCGGCCTTGTCGCTCGAAGCCGGGTAGACGATGTCATCCACGGCCAGCTTATTTTCGATCTTCGAGACGCTGCGGCCGTCGACGATCTTTTCGACCGAAGTTTCGTAGAAGACCCGCAACAGCTCGGCATTGAGGCTGAACTTCGGATCCATGGCCCGGAGCAGGGTCATGGCCGAGAACTTGCCGCTCTGGTCGATGCGGACGCTGAGCGTGTCCTTCTTGCTGGTGTTCAGCTCGATCCAGCTACCGCGTTCGGGAATGATGCGGCAACTGAACGTGCGGCGATCGCTGGCTTCGATCTCGCTGACAAAGTCGACACCTGGGCTGCGGTGCAACTGGCTGACCACGACGCGCTCGGCGCCATTGATGATGAACTCGCCCCCGCCGAGCATGATCGGCATGTCGCCCAGGTAGACTTCCTCCTCGATCGGCTGTTCCTTGGTCAGGCGAAGCCAGACGCGGAACGGGCGGCCGTAGGTGAGCCGCAGTTGACGGCACTCGTGGGGCTCGTAGCGCGGCTTGCCGAGCTCGTAGCGGACGTACTCCAGGCGGAGCGTCTTGTCGTAGCTCTCGATCGGGAAGATCTCGCGGAGCACGCTTTCGATGCCCTGATCGACGCGTTTTGCCGGGGGCACGTCGTACTGCAGAAACGCCTCGTAGCTGCGCGTTTGGATTTGCGTCAGGTCCGGGATTTCGTGCATTTGGCGTTTGCTGCCGAACTGCCGGACTTCCTTGGTACGAAGGCGCCGTTCTGCCGATGTGGCCATGTGGGGCTCCTAACTCTTGCTGTGATCCTGAAGCTTTAGCTGCCGACAATCCAGAGGCCGAGCGCGGCAGCGCCAACCGTGACGCAAAGGCAGCGCGCAACCTGAGCGCGGGCTAAACGGTCATTCAACTCGCGCACACGAGATACGAAACGGGTCAAGTGAGGTACCGGGTAGGGGAGTCGTCGCTGGCCGCGGAAATGCTCCTTGGACGAAGCCCATTCCCCCGACGCTCGCACGCCAGACGCCCCGAACGCACGACCGAGAGCGGCCGTCCTTCGGGCATCCACGGGCTTGCTGATCCAACGCGAATCGGGCCAACGCGAACCGAAACTGGCACCGCCCCCGTCGGCGTGCGTAAACGCCGCCGTGGCGATATTCTGGCTCGTGGTGACACTCGCTACATAGTTCACTACTTGATCGAAACCGTCGCGCCGGCTTCTTCCAGTTCCTTCTTGATCTTGTCGGCTTCTTCTTTCGAGACGCCTTCCTTGACCTTGCTCGGAACGCCTTCGACGAGGTCTTTGGCTTCCTTCAGGCCGAGGTTGGTGATGGTGCGGACAACCTTGATCACGCCGATCTTCTTGTCGCCGAAGCCTTCCAGCACGACGTCGAACTCGGTCTTGGCTTCCGCCGCAGCGCCGCCGCCGCCACCTTCGCCACCGGCCGGAGCGGCCATAACCACCGCGCCACCCGCCGCGGCCTTGATGCCGTGGACTTCTTCGAGATAGTCGCTCAGCTCTTTGGCCTGCTTGAGCGTCAGCTCGACGATCTTGTCGCCGAGCTCTTTCGTGCTGGTCGAGAATTCACGTTCTTGCACGTCAGTTGCCATCGCGCTAATTTCCTTTCACATACTACCCGGGCCGGCAAATCTTGCCTGTTCACCGTGCCCGGCTGGGTCGAAAATTTCTGGTCCAAAAATACGCTTCGCAAAACGGCCCATTGGCGGCGTCTTGCGCTGTTTTCTTTCGCAATCTCCCGCTTTATTCGGCCGCTTCGGCCGAAGCCTCGGCAGGCGCGACATCGCCGTCCTCTTCGGCCTTTTGCTTGATCTGGCTTGCCAGAGCGCCCCCCACGCCGGTGAGCTGCGAGGCAAGCTTCGAGCCTGGGCCGAGGATTTGCCCCACCAGGATGCTGAGCTGTTCCTCGCGGCTGGGCCACTTGCTGACCTTGGCCACCTCCTCGGGACGCAGAGCTTGTCCGCCCATCACGCCGCCGCGGGCGGTGAATTTTTCAAATTCCTTGAGGCCGGCGAGCCGCACGACTTCTTTGGCCAGGGCGACGATATCCGACGCCCCCCAAACCATGGCCAGGGTGCCTTCGGAGCCCTCGAAGGCCGACGCCAGCGAAGTGCCCTCGGTGGCCCGGCGGGCCAGGCTGTTTTTGATCACCATCAGCTTGATGTTCTTTTCGCGGAGTTGCTTCCGCAGCGAGCTGGTGTCGTTGGCGGTCATGCCGACCACGTTGACCAGCAGCAAATCCTGCACGCCGTCCAGCTCGCGCTTGAGTTGATCGGTGATCAGGTCTTTGACGAGTTTGCTCATGATTAGGTGCCTTGTTGGTCTCCGCTCGCGGGCCTGCCCCTGAATGGCTTCAGACGCGGGGAGCTCATTTCACTCGAGTTTGTTTATGGGGCGTTCGCTATTCGTGAGGGCGTTAGGTCGACAATCGAACCGAGGGGCTCATCGTGGCGCTGACCGTGGCGCCTTTGACGTACTGACCTTTCACGGCATGCGGTTTGATCGACTGAATGTGGTGGATGAACGCGTTGATGTTCTCCGCCAGCTTGGGGGCATCGAAGCTCAACTTACCAACCACGGCATGCACATTGCCACCGGCATCGGCCCGAAATTCGACTTTACCGGCCTTGTATTCGCCGACCGTTTTGGCCACGTCGGGCGTGACCGTGCCGGCACGCGGCGAGGGCATCAAGCCGCGCGGCCCGAGCACGCGTCCCAGCGGACCGACGATGCCCATCATGTCCGGGGCCGCGATACAGGCATCGAACTCCGTCCAACCGTCCTTGATTTTCTTGGCCAGGTCTTCGCCGCCCACCTCGTCGGCGCCGGCTTGCTTGGCGGCCTCGGCCAGATCCCCCTTGGCGAACACCACGACCCGCAACGTTTTGCCGATGCCGTGGGGCAGCACGATCGAGCCGCGAACCATCTGGTCCGCTTGCTTGGGATCGATGCCCAGGCGGATGGCAACGTCGACCGACTGATCGAACTTGGTGTTGTCGTACTGCTTGAGAATGGTCACCGCCTCGTCGACGGTTTGCGGAGTCTTACCGGGATGCTTGGCGACCAGGGGCCGCAGCCGCTTCGATACTTTGGTGGTCATGGCACTCTTTACGTGTTGGCTTGTTTTGTCGCGGGGCCGGCCGACGGTGTTCGCCCTGATTTATTGACGCCGCCGGCAAGTTCGTTGGTTGGCAGGAATTTGCTAATCGATCACATCCAGACCCATGCTGCGGGCGGTCCCTTCGACCATCCGCGCGGCATGCTCGGCGTCACGGGCATTCAGGTCGGCCTGCTTCAGCTTGACGATATCCGCGATCTGAGCGCGGGTCACCTTGCCGACTTTGTCCTTGTTCGGAACGCCGGAGCCCTTGGCGATACTCGCGGCTTTCTTCAAGAGGGCGGCCGCCGGGGGGCTCTTGGTAATAAATTCGAACGAACGGTCGTTGTAGACCGAGACCACGACCGGAATTGGCATTCCGCCGGCCTCTTTGGTTCGCTCGTTGAACTGCGAGACGAACTGGCCAAGGTTGATGCCGAACTTACCGAGCGAAGTACCAACCGGCGGCGCCGGAGTCGCCTGACCGCCGGGGACTTGAAACTTCGCTTGTCCTACAAGTTGCTTTGCCATGATTATTACAGGGGTTGGGGGTTAGGGATGGGGGATTCGATACGTCGAGATCAAGAGCTTTTTAACCCCTGTCCCTTAAATCCCGAGCCCCTAGCTAAATGGATTCAATCTGCCAGTATTCCAATTCGACGGGCGTCGAGCGGCCGAAGATGTTGATCATCACCGTCACGCGGCCGCTGGCCTCGTCGATGGAATCCACCTCGCCTTCGAAATTCTCAAACGTCCCTTCGTTAATCTTTACCCGATCGCCGACATTGAAGCTGATCTTGAGCTTTGGCGCCTCGTCGGTTTTTTCTTCTTGCTTGGCGACGATCTTGGCCACCTCGTGCGGGAGCATCGGGGTGGGCTTTCCGGCCGAACCGGTGAAGTCGCCAATGCCCGGCGTCTCGCGGACCAGGAACCAGGTTTCGTCGTTAATCTCCATGTGGGCCACGATGTAGCCCGGGTAGAGCTTGCGCTTGACCACCCGCTTCTTACCGCCTTTGAACTCTGAGACCATCTCGACCGGAACGATGATCTCTCCAAAGTAGCGGTCGAGGCCCGCCACTTTCACGCGGCGCTGCAAGCTATCGCGAATCGAATCTTCGCGGTTGCTCTGGACCTTGAGGATGTACCACTTGAGGTCGGGCTCTTCGTTGCCGACCGGGGTCTCCTCGATGGGGCCGCGCGGCTCGACTTCTTCTTCGAGGATTGCCTCGCCGTCATCGTCTGCCAGTTCGTCGTCTGCCAGTTCGTCGTCTGCCAGTTCGTCGCCTTCGAGTTCGTTTTCCGCGGTCGCCTCGGCAGCTTCGTCCGCGACGTTTTCGTCCGCGACGTTGGCCGGCACGGTTTCCTGCGGCACTGCTTCTCGCGGCGCGGTGTCATCCGGCGGCAGATTTGCCTCGATGGCGTCTTGAGTTACGCGCAGATCATCGGCCGCGACCCCTTGCTCCGGGGACTCGTCGTGCGTCTGGCTCGAATTGTGAGGTTGTTCTGTCACTTCCAACGTACCTGCACTTCAGACTTCACGGTGCTCGAAACGATCCGCAAACACTCGACCACGAAACGCCATTACGAAACTTTAACTACCCTGGAGTGCTTTACTACTGCCCTGGAGTCGCGTTGCTTTGCACGACGCCCAGCATGGTTAGCAATTGCCGCCAGAAGATGTCATATCCGAACAAAATCAGGGCCAACACGAGAATCAACACGATCACGACAATCGAGCTGCGCACCAACTCCTGACGCGTGGGCCAGGAGACTTTATTCATCTCGGCCTCGACGGCGATCAGGAAGTCCGCAACGCTCGGCACATTCATCAAGCGAAACGCAATCCAGATACCCAAGATCGCCAGAGCTCCCGGCAAACCGTAGCGAAACAGATGTTCGCTGCTTTCGCCGAGCGCGGGAATTCGCCAGTTGATCGCGGCGACGCTCAAGCGCCAGGCGGCGATCAACACGAACAGCGCAAGCGCGGCGAACGTGGCCTGACGAGCCACGCGTCCCTGACTGCGTTTGTAAATGCCTAGCTGAAACAGTTCGCGAAAAAACAGGCTCAGCGGGGCTTCTTTTTCCTTCGCCATGACGTTGCTCGTGCGTGGCCGGCTGCGTTTAGTCCCAGCACCAGACCTCTTGCCCGGCGCTCCGGTGGTGGTTGCCAAATAACGACGACTCTATCGTTCTCTAACGACTTTACATCTCGACGGTGACGACTCGATCTCTTCGACGACCCTATCTCTTCTCTGTCCGCAGTCCGCTGCCAAGCCGGCGAGCGGGCGGCAGTTCACCAACGAAATCGATGAAATGGCAGGGGCGGCGGGAATCGAACTCGCAACCTCTGGTTTTGGAGACCAGCGCTCTGCCAATTGAGCTACACCCCTGTAAAGCCCGTCGCGGCGGCGAGATTTGCGTCGCGCCGCCGCGGACCGAGCTTTGAATTTACACGCTACTGCAGGATCTTCGTGACGACGCCCGAACCCACGGTGCGGCCACCTTCGCGAATGGCGAAGCGGACACCGTCGTCCATGGCGATCGGCGAAATCAACTCGACGCTCAGCTTGGCGTTGTCGCCAGGCATGCACATTTCGGCGTCGCCCACGAGGTTCGCCGTGCCGGTAACGTCCGTCGTACGGAAGTAGAACTGCGGACGGTAGCCGCTAAAGAACGGCGTGTGACGTCCACCCTCTTCCTTCGAGAGCACGTAGACCTCGGCCTCGAACTTGGTATGCGGCGTGATCGAACCCGGCTTGGCAAGCACCTGGCCGCGCTCGATTTCTTCACGCTTGATACCACGCAGGAGCACGCCGACGTTGTCGCCAGCCTGACCTTGGTCGAGCGTCTTATTGAACATTTCGACGCCGGTGCAGACCACCTTGCGCGACTTGTCGCTGAAGCCGATCACCTCGACATCGTCGCCGACCTTGCACACGCCGCGCTCAATACGACCCGTGGCCACGGTACCGCGACCTTCGATCGAGAACACGTCCTCGACGGCCATCAGGAACGGCTTGTCGACTTCGCGCTGCGGCTCGGGAATGTAGCTGTCGATCGCGTCCAACAGGTCCTGGATGCACTTGGTCTTTTCCGGATCCGTCGGGTTGTCGTAGGCCGGCTTGCCAGCGCCACGAATGATCGGAATTTCGTCGCCCGGGAAGCCGTACTTCGTGAGCAACTCGCGAAGCTCGAGCTCGACCAGCTCCAGCAATTCAGGATCGTCGACCAGGTCGACCTTATTCAGGAACACGACGAGGGCCGGCACACCGACCTGACGGGCCAGCAGGATGTGCTCGCGGGTCTGCGGCATCGGACCGTCGACGGCCGACACGACCAGGATCGCGCCGTCCATCTGGGCGGCGCCCGTGATCATGTTCTTGATGAAGTCCGCGTGGCCCGGGCAGTCGATGTGGGCGTAGTGGCGGTTTTCCGACTCGTATTCGACGTGACTGACAGCGATGGTCACCGTCTTCGTTTCGTCGCGCACAGTACCGCCTTTGGCAATGTCGGCGTACGACTTGAAGTTCGCCAAACCCTTGGCCGACTGCACCGACAACAAGGCACCGGTGAGGGTCGTCTTGCCGTGGTCAATGTGACCGATCGTGCCCACGTTGACGTGCGGCTTCTTCCGTTCAAATGTGTCCTTGGCCATTCTTTCTCCCTGATCTTTCTAACGACAAAGTGTGTTTATGAACTGAATTGGCTAGTCGATTCAAAGTATTCAAAGCTGCTGATGGGACTCGAACCCATGACCTCGTCCTTACCAAGGACGTGCTCTACCAACTGAGCTACAGCAGCCCGTCATGGCAACGCTTTTTCTCCACCACGCGGCTCCTACTGGAGCCACGCCGAACTGCTGTCCAAACTGCCTGAGCCCAGGGCCGGCCACCTACAAAGGCTAACTACTTCAAAGCGGGTGAAGGGAATCGAACCCTCGTCTTTAGCTTGGAAGGCTATGGCTCTACCATTGAGCTACACCCGCACTTCGCTTTCCGCACGCGACACGAGCCGCACGGAATGCACGATCTGTTGACCTCGGGGCTCCACCGCCTCCCGCAATTACCGCCCTACTGCTTCCAACCAGCCCCCCAGCACCCCTCAACCCTGCGAGGCTTCGGAATCTCATCCGCCAAGCCAGGCATGGTCTTCTTGAATGTCGCTACGCAAATAAACCTCTAGTGGGGGGTACAGGATTCGAACCTGTGAAGGCAGTGCCATCAGATTTACAGTCTGACCCCTTTGACCGCTCGGGAAACCCCCCGTCATTTCCTCAGCCGGACAACCATGCCCCGCCGAGGGCGGGCGTTCCCGGAACAATTCACCTATCGATCGTCGCTCGCGAGGCGTTTTCAGTCACCCAACGAGCGGCATAAACCTGACTCCGCCCTCTCCAAAAGGAGCTAGCGGAGGGACTTGAACCCACAACCTGCTGATTACAAATCAGCTGCTCTGCCAATTGAGCTACGCTAGCCTGCCGCCACACCCCCAACCGACACTTCTAGCAGAGCGGCAGCAACTGCGACTCGACCGCAATCCTGCGCGAAGCCCCGCGAGTGAAACGCTGCCTGGCGCGGCGTTATGGCAAGACCCAAGGCCGACACTTCCCCTCTACGAAAACCACTAAATATAGCGAACCTACTCACCCTTGCAAGATGGCCTGAATCACCAGGACACCGCTTGCCGCCCACGGAGGCCGTCCCATGCGCCAGAACCGCCAAACTTTCACGACCTACCCACCAACGCCAAGTCCACCTTGCTAAAAAAGCCGAGTAAATAACTCCACGGGGGCCAAGCACCAGCAGCACCGCGAGCGCAATCCCCCATGCTCGGGGGACGCCGACTCCGGAAAACCATGCCGGACGACAAAGAATGGCTCCACGGGGCGCTCTGGGTCGCTGCCGGGATTCGTGTAGCCGTCGACCGGCCTCCTTCTGGGCTAGATCCCCTGGCTAGGGGCGCCAATAAAAGCATCCCCGCGGGCTTCCAAAGAAGCCGGCGGGGTGCTGAAAATTCCACCGATCGAACATCCTACGCTTTTCGCCGAAAGCGGTCCAGGGGTCAGGCGGGCCCCGGCACGTCGATTTTCTCTTCCTGAGCCGCTACGCGCAGCTTGCTCAGGGCTCGAGCCTCGATTTGCCGGATTCGCTCCTTGGTAACCCCCATCTCGGCGCCGACTTCTTTGAGCGTCAGCGGCTCATGGCCATGATCGAGCCCAAAGCGGCTGATGATGATCTTGGCCTCGCGCTCGTCCAGCCGTTGCAGGATCTTGTTGATCTGCGCCTCACGCTGCGATTGCGCCGACTCTTGCTCGTATTGATCGGTCCGCTTTTCCTCGGTTCCGGCGAACATCTCTCCGTGGCTGGTGCGGAACCGGTCGCGATGCCGATGCTCGTCCGGTATCGTGCGGGCAAAGTTCTTCATGATCGCCCAACTGGCGTACGTGCTGAACTTGT
>CAZRCI010000077.1:0-8211 GCA_964598535.1 uncultured Planctomycetaceae bacterium
CTCCCCACAAGTCATCCCCTCGGTTTTCAACCCAAGTGGGTTCGGTCCTCCACGCGGTATAACCCGCGATTCAACCTGCTCATGGGTAGTTCGTGCAGTTTCGCGTCTAGCACCAGCGACCAATATTCGCCCTATTCAGACTCGGTTTCCCTTTGGCTTCGATCCTGAGGATCTTAACCAAGCCGCTGACGCTAACTCGCCGGATCATTATGCAAAAGGCACGCCGTCACACGTTGCTCCGAAGAGCCATAGTGCTCCGACCGCTTGTAGGCACATGGTTTCAGGTTCAGTGTCCTCCCCTAACAGGGGTTCTTCCCATCTTTCAGTCGCCATACTGAGTTCACTATCGGTCGTCAGGTAGTATTTAGCCTTACGGGATGGTCCCCGTAGATTCAGTCGGGGTTCCACGTGACCCGACCTACTCAGGTACCCTTCGGGAGACAAGTCAACTTTCACCTACGGGACTGTCACCCGCTGTGGTCTGCCTTTCCAGACAGTTCGGTTAGTCGCTTGCTTTGTAACTCCCATGTGAAGGGCCCTACAACCCCGCAGGGAAAATCCCCGCGGTTTGGGCTGATTCCCGTTCGCTCGCCGCTACTGAGGAAATCGATTTTTCTTTCTTTTCCTGCGGTTACTTAGATGTTTCAGTTCACCGCGTTCGCTGCATGCACCTATGAATTCAGTGCATGCCAGTTCGGGAACCTCGGGATCAACATTCGTTTGACAACTCCCCCGAGCTTTTCGCAGTCTTCCACGCCCTTCGAAGCCTCCTGACGCCAAGACATCCCCCATGTGCCCTTAGTAGCTTGGACCACATAAATCCAACCCTCTCACATACCCCTTTGCGAGCTCTTGCGAGAACGCTTTGGGAGATGCCAGAGAACTGACTTGCTATGGCTTTTCACTACATCTTCCAGGTCCGTCCGTTGTGAAGGGACGGCCCAGAATTCGAGTAACGCTCGATTCTTTTTGTGCCCAGACTTGCCACGGCCGTTCGTGGTGCGAACCGCCACAGCGCATCTGAATACACGCTAAGAGCCTTGGAGAACAAATTAGATCGATCGCACTCACTTTCGTGAGATACGAAAGACCCGGCATTGTTCAAATTTCAATACAAGATGCCACTCTTGCAACAACCAAATTGTCAAAGATCGTCTGGCGATTGCCCCAACGATGCCTCGCCGGGAAAACCGCCAATCTGCCACGGTGGACAGAGGCTGGATTCAAGGCTCACGGCATTTGCCATGAATTGAAGCCGGCCACTGGCCACGCACTTTACTGGACACGCCCGCCTGCCTTGCACCCACCATGCGCCAAGGCCATAAAAGGCTTCGGCTGATAGCTAGTGCCTTGCGGCTGGAAACAGGCAATCTTACTCGTTCTTTCGAGCCCGTCAAGGGGCTTTTCAGCATCAATTTCGCTGAACTTCAAAATCCGGCGTTGCTCGATTGCATTGCTGCTGACCGGCATTGCTGGGTTTTGGACCCAGCCGAGATCGCGATGGACCTGGGCCTCGCCAAGAGGGCGGCTAAGCCATCCTGGCGGTTGGGGGGACGAGTCACTTGCCAAACGCTTCCTACGTCGTGAGTTGGCTGCCGGTTCGCGGCCAGGTTCAGAAAGTTCCTGTTAGGAGGCTTCTGGATTAACTGGCTGGGCGACTGGCGAGACCGAGGTCAGAGGCAAGATTTGCAGTTCGAAGTTTCGTAAGCTGCGGCTTGCTTGCTCGGCTCAGTTGCCTCACGTGAGGGTGATTCTAGCGATCCCTGGTTGTTACGCAAGTGCTCCTCAAAAGGATTTTGTTGCGCGGCGTTTTTTCTCACCACGCCCGTCGCGTGGTCTCTGGCTCGGCGTTCCGTCCGGCGCTCGCGCGCCGGCCGTCGAGGTTCTATCGGCCGCTGGGGCCGTTGGTCTTGAGGAGGCGCGGTTCCGTTGACTTTTAAGTGGCTTTTGATGGCGGAAGCTTTTGTCCGCGCGGCCGGCGGATTAAGCTCTCGTCGAGTGCTGGGCGGCGGCGCCTGGCCGAGCGAGGGGATTGCCGGGGATCGTACACTTGGTTGGCATTCGGGCGCGTCGCGCGTGGATTTTGGCGGTGCTGCTGATCGCCGGCGGAGCGGCGCTGGCCGAGGCGCAGACCTATCGGCCCGGCGATCGGGTGGTGGTGGTTCGCGACGGCAAGCTGCGCGTCGGAAAAAACAACGTCGATGATGTTTGGCCCGGGCTCACGCTCCAGGTCGGCGACGTCAAAGACAACTACCTTTGGCTCAGCAACGGCAAGCCCGGCTGGCTAGACCGTTCGCACGTGATCCCTCTCGACCGCCGCGCGATCGATCGCCTGACCGAGATGATTCGCGACAATCCTCGCAAGGCCAATCTGTACAACGGCCGTTCGTCTGTCTGGGAGGCGCTGGACGAGTTGGACATCGCCATCAGCGATCTGAACGAAGCGATTCGGCTCTCGCCGTCAGCGGCCGGCTACAACAACCGGGGGAATAAGTGGTATGTCAATATGGAGTACGGCGAGGCGATCGCCGACTACAACGAGGCTCTGCGGCTCGATCCAAAATATGTCATTGCCTACGTCAATCGCGGAGGGCTGTGGCATCTAAAGGGCGACTACGTCAAAGCCCTGGGCGATTACGATGAGGCACGGCGGCTCGATCCAAGATTTGTCGGCCCCTGCTGCAACAAAGCCTTTCTATTGGCGACCGCGAACGACGAAGCGTTTCGCAATGCCGCCAAAGCCTTGACGCTCGCGGACGCGGCCCTGGCGATCGACCCCAAGGACGCCTATGCCATGACGGCCAAGGCGTGCGCCAATGCTCTGGCGGGGGACTTCGAGCAGGCGATCGCGTGGCAGAATCGGGCGCTCGAAGACGCGGATTACACCGCCGACACCGCGATCGACGGCGGCGCCCATGCTCCCCAACGCATCGAGCGTTGGCAAGCGAAAAAGCTGTGGCTCGACAGCATGGCCAAGTAGTTCCTTCCGTCCCCCGCGCCGCATCCATGACCCGGCGTGGATTCCGCGCAGAAAAAAGCCCCGGGAAGGCCTTCCCGGGGCTGGGGTTGCTTATTGGTATCGCGCGCGTTGCCGCAGCGCAAGCCGTTAGGCCTGGAACGAACTGCCGCAGCCGCAGCTCTTGACCGCGTTCGGATTGTCGAACGTGAAGCCGCGTTTTTCGAGCCCGTCGTAGAAATCGACCGTGGTGCCGTCGAGGTACAGCGCGCTCTTCTTGTCGACCAGCACCGTCACGCCGTGATGCTCGTACTTCGAGTCGTTCGCTTCGTCGAACGTGTTGTCGAATCGCAGGTCGTACGAAAAGCCGCTGCAGCCGCCGCCCACCACGCGCACGCGGAGGCAGGTGCTCTCGGGCTGATTCTGGTCCTTCAGCACCTTCTTGACCTCTTCGGCAGCTCGCTCGCTCAGGATAACGCCCATGATGGAGTTCTCTCGTCTACGTGGGAAGTTTCGGTAAGTTTTGCCGGTCCTGATAGAGGATCGGGATTTTCGCAGGTCGGACTGTGTAAATTATACGATCCGCGAGCGAAAGGAAAGGCAGTTTGAGGGCCGGTTTTCCCGCGATGGCCGGCGGGCGGCGGGAAAACGCCGCGGGGCGAAAAGCCAGCAAAAGCCGCACGAACGTTGAGCGGACGCTTAGCCCGATGGTTTTGCCGCCGTCGATCGTACGTTCCCACCATGCGTGGCAGGCCGCGTGACGAGTGGATTCGCTGTTGACCGCGTCAAGCGGGACGTTGACGTCGACCAGGATCATTTTGGAAGGGAGACGATTACTTAATCGCCCTGATTCGCTCACGCCATGCTGCTGAGCTTGCGCAGCCGGTGGACGACATCGGCCAGCAGTGCGACGGTTCGCGTGATGTCCTCCTCGGTATTGAATCGTCCCAGGCCAAAGCGAAGGCTGCTGCGCACGGCGTCGTCGGGCATTCCCAAGGCGCGAAGCACGTGGCTGGGCTCCGGGTTGGCGCTGGTGCAAGCGCTGCCGGAGCTGACGGCTAGCTCGCCCAGGCTCATGAGCAACGCTTCGCCATCGACAAAGGCGAAGCCAGCGTTGAGATTGCCCGCCAGGCGGAGGTCCGGTTCGAGGGCCGGGCCGTTGAGCGTGACTCCGCGAATGGCCGCGGTGAGCCCGGCGAAGAGCCGGTCGCGAAGCGCGCGGAGGCGAAGCTGTTCTTGCGGCATCTCGGCCAGGCAGAGTTCGATCGCGCGCGCAAAGCCGACGATGCCCGGCACGTTGAGCGTTCCGCTGCGGAAACCGCCTTCGTGACCGCCGCCGGCGATTTGCGGCTCCAGCCGGACTTGAGGCGAGCTGCGGCGGATCCAGAGCGCGCCGATGCCTTTGGGACCGTAGATTTTGTGGGCGCTGAAGCTGAGCAGGTCGACGCCGAGCGCGTGGACGTCGACAGGGATTCGGCCGACGGCTTGGGTGGCGTCGCAATGGAAAATCACGCCGCGCCGCTTGGCAATCGCGGCCAGCTCGGCGATGGGCTGTAGCACGCCGATCTCATTGTTGGCGAGCATCACGGAGACGAGCAGCGTGTCGTCGCGCAGGGCGGATTCCAGCCGCTCGGGCTCGAGCCGCCCTGCCCTGTCGCTGCCGGCTGGTTCGACGTCGAGGATCGTGACGTCGAAGCCTCGGCGGCCGAGCCGTTCGATCGGATCGAGCACGGCCTTGTGTTCGGTGCGGACGGTGATCAGGTGGTTGCCGCGCCGGTTTTGCCGCTCGCACACGCCGCGGATGGCCAGGTTGTTGCTTTCGGTGGCGCCGCTGGTGAAGACGATCTCGCGCTCGTTGGCGCCGATGCTGGCGGCGATGCCGGCCCGGGCGGCATCGACCGCGGCCTTGGCCTCCCAGCCATAGCGATGGCTGGTGCTGGCGGCGTTTCCATAGTGTTCGCCAAAGTACGGCAGCATCGCCTCGACCACGCGCGGATCGACCCGGGTGGTGGCGTGGTTGTCGAGGTAGATGACGGGAGCGGCCATAGGCGTTTTGAGGCGTAAGGATGGGTTTGTGAATTGTATCACAAACTATTTGTAGGGAATAGGTTGCGGAGTTATTGGGAGAGTCGCGGAGGCGCCTGGGAGGTGGTGGATGGGAAATACTCTTGGGAAACGTATCAAAGTTCGTGAGTATTTCTGAATCGAATTTCCTTGAAGATTTGCAGAAGATTTTTAGATCGAATTTTCCTAGGAGATTTGCAGGACTGTTGCTACACTCTTGGGTGGCTCCCTGAGGGCACTCTTCCTCCCCGCCGCCCGAGCCACTCGGATCACACCTGCAAGTTCTTGCTTTTTTCCAATTTCCCTTCCCGCCTTTTAGCGTGTCGCACGCAGTGAACGCGACATTTGTCGCGTGTTGCTGCGCGTGTTTGTATGGAGTTTTGCGCGAATCCCCCCTCGTATCCCCTGCACGGAGAAATGGAGGCAGCAGATGGGCACCGAACTCGTACGCCGCCGGTTTGCGAAAGCGATCGCATCGCATCTCCACGATGAGGTAAAGCACGCTCCGCGTGCTCCGAACGCCAAGGTTCTTATCGTGGTGGACACCCGCGATGGCAAGGTGAAGTTTGTGCGTCTGGAATTCACGAGCAACAAGAAAATGAAAACGCGCATGGGAAGGGATCTTGTGCCAATCTCGATCCTCACGCGTCGCTCCAAGCGTATTTTGGGCAGCGCGATCCGCGCGGTTAGTATTGTCCGACAGCGACGACTTTGCTTGGTGCGGTGTAAATCGACGAGTCGTCCTTGCCTGGTGGAAATTTCGCCCGTCGCGGACGAAGATCGCAGCGCCGTGGTGTCGGGGCTTGTCTTCGAGAAACACGAAATGGTTGCCGAGTTGCTCGTCTGGCACCTGAGCGGGCTGGCGGCGATTCTTGTTTCGCCTGGGCCGCGGATTCGCAGGCTGCCGCTAGCGATGGGCATTGTTGCGGTGGGGGTGCTGGGCACCGTGGGGGCATATCATTGGGTCCGTGCGATGGGGTGGGGGCAAGAGTTCTGGACGGCCGCGACCGTGGCTGCGGCATTCATGATCCTGGCCCTGGGCACGTTGATTCGGCCGCACGTGGCAAGCCGCCGTCGCAGGTTGGTTCGCTATCTCACGAGCCCGAATGTGTGGCGCGATAGGCAAAGAAGGGCCAAGCGGCGGAGCAGGTGATAGCCGTTGGGAAGCTGCCCCCGGGAATCGTTTCGCTCGACGCGTTGACGTGGGACGCTGGCCGTGGCGGCCTCGCCAGGGATGCCGCCGCAACCTGGTGGGCCGTGGTTTAGGTAACCGCCTTGCGATTGCGTGGGCAATCGCAAGGCGGGAGCCACAGCTAGGTCGCCCGTCGTTACAAGATCCGGGCGTTTCTGTCCGGCCGGTCTCCGGCGGTGAGAGTAACGCTGGGGGCGCCGCTCTTTTTTAAGCGGCCGGCAGAATCGCCCCTGGGGATGGTGAAACTGGACGGTCGACTCGCTGGTCGAGGGCTTGCGAACCTCGCGTGCTGTAGTATGCTTCCATATTCTGACGTGCTTGCTGGTTGTGGAGGGGGACCGAGAAACGAGATTTCGGTGCCCCATCCACCAGCGTTCCGCACGAGGAGCGTTAGGACAGGTAGCTCAGTTGGTAGAGCAACGGACTGAAAATCCGTGTGTCGGCGGTTCGATCCCGCCCCTGTCCACTTCTCTAAGTGACTACAAGCCAGTGGTTTATGCCGCTGGCTTTTTTCATTTCGGGGTCGCGCATCGCCAGCGTGACAACTGCGTTTTGACAACCGGCCGCCCGAGGCGCAGTTGACGAGACAACTCGCCATACGGATTGGGCCACCGATAAAACGAGACGCAAAGCCCTCTTGCTCTGGCCTCGACCGCAGGATGGTCATTTTGGGGGATCGGCAGCCGCGGCCATTCCTTCCTAGCGGCACCCTCGTCTGGCGGCGCGGAGAGTCCCTGCGCTAGATGCGCACGAGTGGCCTCATGAAGAGGCACGAAACGCGTGGACGAGGGGAGGGCAATTTACGCTCCAGAGGGAGGCGTAAGCTTTCCGGAATACGCAACTTCCGTCTATGCCGGTTGACAAGTTCGGAGCGGCTCAATATTATACATGCCAATGATTACCGTAATGGTGATCATTTGTGGCGACCGGATTATGCGGCGCCGAAGCAGTCTCTTGTGCTGAGTTGCTCACTGGACATACCAGAGGCACAAGCGTTTGTTTTGGAAGTCAGCATGTTTCTTTCTCTTGGTTTGGGCCGATCCTGTCGGTCGCCCTTCTTGTCTCGGCTGCCGGTTCGTCCGTCGGAAATTTCGCCGCGGCTTGGCGCCTTTCTCACGGCATTCAAACGTGCGGTCCATGCGCATGACCGTTGCCGTGTAGCGGTGCTGTTGGTGCCAACTCATTCGGCTCGGTGAGCTGGGTCGTGGATCGCTCGAGTCATGCTCGCTCTTGCATGGCGACGTGACGGCCCTTTTTTTCGTTGGACTTTTCAGCGCGACGGATTGCGTTGGCTGGCAGTTCTGAACGAACTTCTGCAGGGGTGAAAGGACGTTTGGGCAATGGAGAATCGGAAAGCCTTTACGATCGTGGAGCTACTGGTCGTGATCGCAATCACTGGCGTGCTCGTGGCGCTGTTGCTGCCGGCGGTGCAAGCGGCCCGCGAGGCCGCTCGCCGCAGTCAATGTTCCAATCATTTACGGCAGATGGCGGTGGCCACTTTGATGTTTCACGATGTGAACAGGCGATTTCCGATCGGAAGGCAGGGCGATGAGGAATCATTTGGACAGCACACCGAGCTTTTTCCGTATCTGGAAGAAGGGAGCATCACCTTCCAATTCGACTTCACGAAGAAGCCGGGGCAAAACCCGGCCCGGTTCATCAAGATCCCCTTGTTTCTTTGTCCTTCGGACGCCGAGGACCGAATGCTCGACAAGGACAACAATTCCCACCAATTCGATTGGGGCAAGAACAATTATCGTGCTTGCGCCGGCAGTGAATTCGGTAGGACGCTGAACAACAACAATCCGGACGCCGTGGAGTTGAACAACGGTATTTTCCTTACCAACAAAGCGATCCGCCTGGCCCAGGTCACGGATGGCGCCTCGCACACCGCATTATTCAGCGAGACGATTCGCGGCGACGCGGACGACCGTCGTATCGAAATCGAAAGCGATATCTTCAGAATCCCCAACAACAACTCGACGGATTCCACCGCGGG
>CAZRCI010000078.1:0-7375 GCA_964598535.1 uncultured Planctomycetaceae bacterium
GATGGGCACCGACGGCATGAGCTACTCGCTCCAGTCGCGCGATCTGATCGCAGACTCCATCGAAACCGTGATGGGCGCCCAGTGGTACGACGCCAACATTTCGATTCCCGGCTGCGACAAGAACATGCCGGGCTGCCTGATTGCCATGGGCCGCTTGAACCGGCCGAGCCTGATGGTCTATGGCGGCACGATCAAAGCCGGTCATCGGATGTGCGAGGGCGTGGATCAGAAGCTCGACGTGGTTTCGGCGTTTCAAAGCTATGGCGAGTACCTGGCCGGCACGCTCGATGAAAAAGGCCGGGAAGAAATCGTGGCCAAAAGCTGCCCCGGCGCGGGCGCCTGTGGCGGCATGTACACGGCCAACACGATGGCCTCGGCCATCGAAGCCATGGGCATGGCGCTGCCCTATAGCTCGTCGACCCCGGCCGTCGATCCAGCCAAGCTCGAAGAGTGCTACCGCGCCGGAGCGGCGATTCGCGTATGCTTGGAAAAAGATCTCAAGCCGCGCGATATTATGACGCGCCGCGCGTTCGAGAACGCGATGGTCGTGGTGATGGCCCTCGGCGGCTCGACCAACGCGGTGCTGCACCTGATCGCCATGGCCCGGGCCGTGGGCGTCGCGCTTACGCTGGACGACTTCCAGAAGGTAAGCGATCGAATCCCCTTCATTGCCGACCTGAAGCCGAGCGGCCGGTACGTCGAAGAGGATTTGCACGACGTGGGCGGCACGCCCGCGGTGATGAAATACCTGCTCGAAAAGGGCCTGCTCGATGGCGATTGCATGACCGTTACCGGCAAGACCGTGGCCGAAAACCTGGCCGACCTGCCGGGCCTGAAAGCCGGGCAAGACGTGATCGTGCCGCTCGAAAAGCCCATCAAGGAATCCGGCCACATCCAGATCTTGCGGGGCAATCTGGCGCCTGAGGGGTCCGTGGCCAAGATCACGGGCAAAGAAGGTCTCAGGTTCAGCGGGCCGGCCAAGGTCTACGACGGCGAAGAAGACATGCTTCGCGCGCTCGAACGCGACGAAATTCAAAAGGGCGACGTGATCATCATCCGCTACGAGGGCCCCAAGGGCGGACCCGGCATGCCGGAGATGCTCACCCCCACCAGCGCGATCATGGGCAAGGGGCTCGGCAAGGACGTGGCCCTGCTGACCGACGGCCGCTTCTCGGGCGGATCGCACGGCTTTATCATCGGGCACGTCACTCCCGAGGCGCAAGAAGGGGGCCCCATCGCGCTGGTCGAAAACGGCGACGTGGTGACGCTCGATGCCGACAAGAACGAGATCTCGGTGGCCGTGAGCGACGAGGAGATGGCCGCCCGCCGCAAGCGTTGGCAGGCGCCGGCGTTCAAGTTCACCCGCGGCACGCTGTACAAGTACATCAAAAACGTGAAGAGCGCATCGGAAGGTTGCGTGACCGACGAATAGATGAATAAGCGGCGAGCAATCATCAAGGCGCTGCTCGGGTCGTGGGCGCGGACAAGGCAGGTTGGCCGCTACGTGGCGATCGATGACGCCGCGCGGGACTATCGGAACGGGGAAGTTTTTGGCCGCGTTGGGCATTTAGACCACAACTCGCCTTGACGCAATCCAGGAAGAACGCTTCAATCCGCGAACCTGGGCGATTCGAACAAGCGCTCGCCCCGTGCGAGCGCCATGCGAGTTGAGCCCCGTTGCTCGACTTGCAGTAACGCATGACGGTCCCTGTCTGGGTACCCATAGGGAAACGCGTCATGAAAAAATCGGGTACCCATTTTTGAGGAGCCACGGAAATGGCAACTAAGAAGACGACCAAGAAGGCGACCAAGACTCCGGCCAAGGCCAAGAAGACGGCCACCCGTTCGCCGAAGGCTGCCGCCGCCAAGACCGCGAAGAAGGTTCCGGCCAAGAAGGCCGCCAAGAAGAAGGCCTAGTGGCGACTGCGTCGGTCTTGACCGACTGCCAAGCCTATCGCCGGGCTTATTCGAATCCGACGAGAAAGGCCGGCCCCTTGGATGTCAGGGGGCCGGCCTATTGTTTTTGTCCGCTCGCACAAAGCGGGCAATGGCGACACGTATCCCTGAGCGTATCGGCAAAAATCCACGAGGGTGCCGGCCCCGTCGCCGCTGGCCGCCTCCGATGCTCTCGGCAGTAGTTCTTCGCAATTATTCTCCGGCTGGGCGGCTGTGGCCGAGCCGTCGCGGTACACCACCGCGGCAAACGAGAGAATATCATCACCACCGTTTGGGTTGACCAAACCCCCGCTGCCCGCTAGAGTTAGGTTTAGTTTATAGGATCCCGAACGGCCGGTTGCGGATAGGCCGCGACCCACACAGCGGATCGCAATCGAAGTTTGTGGAAGTTGCGTGCAAATTAGTACCAAAGAGAACATCTCGTCGGAATCGTCCGCCTCTGGATTCGCCGCGCTCGCTCTTTCCGAGGCGATGAACGAGGCCCTCGCCCAGGCCGGCTATCTCGACCCCACCCCGATTCAAGCCGGACTTATCCCACGCGCATTGACGGGGGTCGACGTGCTGGGCCAAGCCCGCACCGGCACCGGCAAAACGGCCGCCTTCGTGATTCCGATTCTCGAACGGTTGCACGCGGCCAAAAAGTCGCACGGTCCGCAGGCCCTGGTGCTGGTTCCCACGCGCGAGCTAGCCGTGCAGGTGCGCGAAGAAGTGGTGAAGCTGGCTCACGGCCGCAAGGTTCACTCGGTGGCCGTCTATGGCGGTAAACCGATTCGCGGGCAGATTGAAAAGCTCGCGCGCGGCGTGGAGGTTGTCATCGGCACGCCGGGCCGCGTGCTGGATCACATGGCCCGCGGCACGCTCAAGTTGGAAGACCTGCTGATGGTCGTGCTGGACGAAGCCGACCGGATGCTGGATATTGGCTTCCGCCCCGACATCGAAAAGATTCTGCGCCGCTGTCCGCGCGCCCGGCAGACGCTGCTCCTGAGCGCGACGGTTCCGCCGCCGGTCGAACGGCTGGCCAAGTCGTACATGCAGAATCCTGAATCGCTGAACTTTTCGCCTAGTGATATCTCGGTCGACACGATCGAACAATTCTATTGCGCCGTCGAGGGCGACCGAAAGTTCGAGTTGCTCGAACACTTGATCAAGCGCGATGAACCGAAGCAAGCCATCGTGTTCTGCCGCACGAAGCGCGGCACCGACAAAGTGGATCGCCGGCTGCAAAAGCGATTCCAGAACGTGGCCTGCATTCACGGCGACTTGGCCCAAAGCGCGCGCGATCGGGTAATGGCCGCGTTTCGCGAAGGCAAGGTGAAAATCCTGGTCGCCACGGACGTGGTGGGCCGCGGAATCGACGTGAGCAGCATCTCGCACATCTACAACTACGACATTCCGCAATTCTGCGACGACTACGTCCACCGCGTGGGCCGCACCGGCCGCATGGGCCGCGAGGGTGTCGCCTATACGTTCGTCACGCCCGAGGAAGGAAACGAGCTGACGCGGATCGAGATGCGGATCAACAAGCTGCTGACGCGCGATGACGTTCCGGGCTTCGAGGTGCTGAAAGCCAGCGCTCGCCCGGCGGCCACGGCCTCCTCCGCTCCCGCCTCCGCGACGAACGGCGCCGGCGAAGCCCCCGCGCCCGCCAAACCGGCTCCCCCCTCGTTGAGCCGGCGGCCGCCCAAGCGATTCCGCAGGGCGCTGTAAGCGCTCGCCCGGTTATACCGATTGCGCCGGCAAGGCACCGCGCATACACTTCGGCGCCCACGTCCAACTACAATTAAGTAGATGGTCATTTCTCGATTCGTGGCTCACGCGGTCTCGGCGATGCTTCGTCCGGCGATTTCTCCTTCACTCGTTTTGGCGCTTATGGCCGTTGCGGTAAGCGCGCGCGCCAGTGGGCCGCGCGCGACGGATCCGGCGTTGCGCACGCTGAGCTCCAAGCACCTGAGGCTGGTCACCGACTTGCCGCCCGATCCGGAGATCGACGCGCTCCCCGGCTATTTCGATCAGGCGTTTCCCCAGTGGTGCGCCTACTTCGGCGTCGATCCGGAGAAGCATGCCGACTGGCAGTCGCGGGGCTTTCTGATGCAATCGCGCGAGCGTTTTGAAGCAGCCGGCTTGATCTCCAAGGATGTGCCCGAATTCGCAACGGGCTACGCGTTGGACGGCGCCTTCTGGCTATTCGATCAGACCAGTGCCTACTATCGCCGGCATCTGCTGCTGCACGAGGGGACCCACGCGTTCATGCTGTCGATCCTGGGCGGTACCGGCCCCACCTGGTATGGTGAAGGAACGGCCGAGCTGCTGGCGACGCATCATCTCGAGGGCGAAAAACTGACGCTGAACGTGGTGCCGTCGAGTCGTGACGACGTGCCCAAATGGGGGCGCATCGAGGCGGTGCAGGGCGACTTCGCCCGGCGCAAGGCGCTGACGATCGACAAATTGCTGAACCTCAGCGGCACGCTGCACGGCACGGTGGAACAATACGGCTGGTGCTGGGCCGCCGCCACGTTCTTCGATCATCATCCGCGTTACCGCGAGCGGTTTCGCGAACTATCGCGGAGGGTGGCGGCGTCCGACTTTCAAGAGCACGCTATCGCCGCCTTCGCTAGCGACCGCCTGACGCTCGACGAAGACTGGCAGCTCTTTATCGCGAGCCTCGAATATGGCTACGACTTTCAACGCATGGACGTCGAACGCAAGGCGGGCACCCTGCTGGAAGGTGCGCCTGCGAAGCTTGAAATCGCCGCCGATCGAGGCTGGCAAGCGAGCGGCGTCGCCGTCGAAGCCGGCAAGAAATACACGTTGCGCGCCACCGGACGCTACCAGGTCGCCGGCGGCCGGCAGCCTTGGATCAGCGAGCCGGGCGGCGTCACGCTCGAATATCACCAGGGCCGTCCGCTTGGCATGCTGCTGGCGGCGGTGCGCAGCGAAGACCCCGCGGCCAACAGCCGCTACAGCGGGTTGATTCAACCCATCGCCGTGGGGCTGGAGACCACGCTCGAACCGAAGCACTCGGGCACGCTTTACTTTCGAATCAACGACTCGGCCGGCCAATTGGCGGACAACAGCGGCGCGATCGAAGTGGAGATCGCCGCCAATTGACGCCCCGCGGCCGGTGGCCGACAATAGGTCGTTCTTCGTGTTCCGCGTTCGTCTTTGCAGGTACTAGCCGACCATGAATTTCATTCTCGAAGAAGATCCCGAGGTCTGGGCCACCATCGCCGCCGAAATGGACCGGCAGCAGGACGGCCTGGAAATGATCGCCAGCGAAAACTACACGAGCCCTGCCGTGATGCAGGCCGTGGGAAGCGTGCTGACGAATAAGTATGCCGAGGGGTATCCCGGCCGGCGATACTATGGCGGTTGCGAACACGTCGACGAGGTCGAAAATCTCGCTCGAGATCGGGCCAAGCAGCTCTTTGGCGCCGAACACGCCAACGTGCAACCGCATTCGGGCAGTCAGGCCAACATGGCCGTCTACATGACCGCCATCCAGCCGGGCGACACCGTGCTGGGGCTCGACCTGGCCCACGGCGGTCACCTGACGCACGGCATGAAGCTGAACGTCTCGGGCATCCTATACAACTTCGTCAGCTACGGCGTTCGCGAAAACGATCATCGGATCGACTTCGATCAGGTGGCCCGGCTCGCTCGCGAGCACAAGCCGAAGCTGATCGTGGCCGGCGCGAGCGCCTATCCGCGCGAGATCCCACACGGCACGTTTGCCGAAATCGCCCGCGAGGTCGGCGCGAAGTTGTTCGTGGACATGGCCCATTATGCCGGCCTGGTGGCGGCGGGTTTGCACGACAACCCCGTGCCGGTGGCCGACTTCGTGACCACGACCACGCATAAGACACTGCGCGGCCCGCGCGGCGGCATGTCGATGTGCCGGGCCGAGTATGCGAAAGACCTCGATCGCTCGGTATTCCCGGGCATTCAAGGCGGACCGCTGATGCACGTCGTCGCCGGCAAGGCGATCTGCTTTGGCGAAGCCTTGCGGCCCGAATTCAAACGCTACGCCCAAGCCGTGGTCGACAACGCCAAGGCGCTGGCCGAGGAACTGCTGGCCGGCGGTCTGCGGCTCGTGAGCGGTGGAACCGACAACCACCTGATGCTGATCGACGTCAGTGCCCTGGGCATCGGCGGCAAGCAGGCCGAAGCCGTGCTCGACGCGGTAGGAATTACCGTCAACAAGAATATGATCCCCTACGATCAGCGCAAGCCGATGGACCCCTCGGGCATTCGCGTCGGAACGCCGGCTCTGACCACCCGCGGAATGGGCACCGCCGAAATGAAAAGGATCGCGGGCTGGATGTTGGCGGCGCTCAAAGCGACGGACGATCAACGGTTGCACAGCCAGATTCGCGGCGAAGTGTTCGACTTGTGCGAAAGCTTTCCGGTGCCGGCCATGCGGTTGGCCGGAGTCGACAGCGACAACGTGTAGGCGGGTGTGTGCGGGAGCTGACGAGCCCGATTTGGGTAGATTTCAACTAACCTGCTTGGCGTTCGTTCAGCGCGGCGGCCGTTTCGCGATCAGATCCAAGCCGCTCGTATGCCACGCGCAGGAGCCTATAAACCGCGTCACGGCATGCTAAACCAAGACTTGCCGCCGAGTTGCGCTGGGCGTGTTGTTTTTTTCTGAGAGGCTTCCTCTTGTTTGGCACATTGGTTGCTTTAATCCAAAGACCAGCGAGGACAAAAACTTCGGCGAATCAAAGGAAACGGATTTCAAAAGCCATATTTTCGTATTGCGATACGAAACATGGCCAAAGAATGACTTTCCTTGGAAATCACGACTCGAAGGAGTCGAGAAGCCGAAGCGATTGTCCTCGTGTTTTTTTGCGCTGAGCTCCTTTGGCAAACTCCGGATTCCCATTCTCCCCCGGGGCGAATCGACCTATAATCCGTGAACCGCCGGCGTCGGAACGCCGGCAAGCTTTCGGTTAGGTTGAAACCAGCGCGAGTGTCATGGCCGCATCCCCGCAGAAAAGCCGCATTCTGATCGCCGATGACAACGGCCCCAACGTCGAATTGCTCGAGGCCTATTTGAGCGGGCTGGACGTCGACATCGCCGTGGCCATCGATGGCCGCGATACGCTCGACAAAGTCGACTCGTTTCAGCCCGACCTGATCCTGCTCGATGTGATGATGCCCAAGCTCAGCGGCTTCGAGGTGTGCGAAAAGCTCAAGAGCAACCCCGAAACGCGGGGCATCATGATCCTGATGGTCACCGCGCTCAACGAGTTGGGCGACATCGAACGCGCGGTCGAAGCGGGAACCGACGATTTCCTCAGCAAGCCGGTCAATAAGCTCGAATTGCTCAAGCGGGTCGAAAACATGCTCAAGCTGCACCATGTGACCGACGAAGTCGAGCGGCTGCGGCAATACATCGCCCAGATGGAAGACACCGCGG
>CAZRCI010000079.1:0-6468 GCA_964598535.1 uncultured Planctomycetaceae bacterium
CAAAAAAATTCAGAGGTCACTACCGAATTGTCAAAGATCGAACAAAAATCCCCGGACGGCTTTTAACTGCCCAAAGGCAGGGCCTTCCAGGGAGCTCATCATTCTAGAGCGTTTGTGATTCCTGTCAACGGCCTCTCGAAAGATTTTTCAGAGCGAAAGAATCTTTCAGAGTCGTGCCAGAGAACCTCTCTCTAGAACGGGCGGCTGGTCTCGCACTTTGGCGAGCCCCAGAGTTCCGCCTCCATCTGTATACGACTCGCGTCCCAGATGGTTCGTGTATTTTGAAGAAATTCGGTCGAGTGTCAATGGGTTCCCAAATAACATTCTAATATCGCGCCGGTTGGCAGACTTTTCCGACGCGCGAATCCCTATCCCTCGACAACTCGGCGTAGCTTACGCACAAACACGACCGCCCACCTTACTCAATACACAAGCTCGACCACGATCGGCCGATGATCGGAGCCAACATCCGGGCCCACGCGACGCGCAACCACGCCAAAATGCGGCGTCACCAGGCAATGGTCGATCGGAATTCGCAGCGGCAACGGCAACCACGGCCAAGTCGGCTCCACGCCAAAACCGTAGCGCGTGTCGCGAAGGCCCGAAGCGCTCACGAGATCTCGAAAATACGGCGACCAGCTCGTCGTGTTCAAATCGCCCAACAAAATCACCGGGCCGCGACGCTCCGCCGCCCAATCGGCAACCATCGCAAGCTGGATGTTCCGGGCTTCGAACAACCGCGCGTTGCCGGGGCTGGCCGGATGCGTGCCCACGATGGTGACGCGGCCGTTCGGAGCGTCGATCGCGGCGATCAGCGTCGGCAGATTAATGCCCGGACAACGTTCGACCGTGAACTCGGCAATCGGAAAACGGCTATACAACGCCATGCCGTCGGTGCGCCGGCTAGGCATCACGTGCGAATGCCCATAGACGGCCTCCAGCGGCTTCATGGCCTCGGCCCACTCGGGTGTGATTTCCATGAGCAGGATCACATCCGGCTGTTCGTCCGCGACCAGATCGAGCGTGGGTTGAAACTCACGATTCAAAAAATGGACATTCAGCGAGAGAAGCCTGATGTTCGGCGTCGCTCCGGCTAAAGCGTCGGCTCCAAAATAGAGCGGCGCGACGAGGCTTAGATTGGCAAGCGCCAGAACCACGGCCAGACCGCCGGCCACCCATCGCCGGGCCAGCAGCAAGGCCGTCGCCGCAGCGGCAAGCGCCCAGAAATACTGCACGCGGAAGTGCCCCAGCAGTTCCATCCGCCAATGATCTCGCCCAAAGAAGCCGCCCACGGCAGCCATCCCAACTAGCACCAGAACGGCCATCGCCCCGGCAACTACCCCCCCGCGCAGGAGCGCCCGAAACGGGTGGCGTGGCGATGCCCAGCGCGTGTTATGATGTTCGGGCTGGTTGCTCCGGGCGCCGCCTGGGCTGCGGGTGCTTTCCGGGGCCGAATTTCCAAATTCACCAAGATCCATTGGGTACCCGCGAGCTCACGGTAAATGTCGCACGACGCCAGCCCAATGGTACCTTATGAGCGGCGCAAGGCGCTGACCTGGGGACACGTAAACGGTGGGCTGTGGGCCATCGGAAATGCCCTTACGACGGGCTCGTTGGTGAGTTACCTGGCCCGCGACCTGGGGGCCGCGGGGCTGGGGTTGAGCCTGGTCTTGGCAGCCCCGAATCTGGCGGGTTTTTTACGCCTGGCCGCGCCGCCGATCATCTATCGCCTGAAAACGGCACGACGCGCTGCGCTGTCGCTCTTTGGCGCGAGCTATCTGCTGATCGTCGGGTTGCCGTTGCTGGCCGCGTTCGCGCCCGAGAATCGCACCGTCGTGATCGCGGCCATGATCGGCCTGCTGTTCGCGCATCAACTGCTTGAGTATCTGGCGACCGTCGCGCTTTGGACCTGGTGGGGCGATCTCGTGCCGCGGCGGATTCGCGGGCGTTACTTTGCGCGCCGGCAGCGGATTCAACTGGCGGCCGCCGTACCCACGCTGTTTGCCAGCGGATATTTCGCCGATCAATGGCGCGCGGCCTGGGCCGACGATCCACAGCGATTGCTGCTGGCCTATGCCGTGCCGACGGGTGTCGGCGCCGTCGTGCTGCTCGGCTCGATCTTGCCGCTGGCGCGGATGCCCGCGACGCGCCGCTATGTTCAGCCGCCGGGCTCATTGACGTGGCAGTGGCTGGCAGCGCCACTGGTGGATCGGAACTATTGGGGGCTGCTTGCGTTTCGCGGCTGGTTTTCGCTGGCGAACGGCGTCTCGCAAGTCGTACAGAACGTGATCTTTCCGAAGGACGTGCTGGGGCTGGGCGTCACGCAACTGGCGGCCCTGCGCGTGACGACGCAGGCCGGCCAGTTCGCCGGAGCGCGAAGCGTCGGACGCTGGAGCGACCGTTTTGGCAACCGGCCGCTGCTGGTGCTGGCCCAGCTATGCGTCTCGCTGGCGCTGGTGTTCTTTCTGATCGCGCGGCCCGAAACGTGGTGGCTGCTGTTTGGCGCGTGGGTGTTGTTTGCGGCCTACGTGGCGCACAACATCTGCCTGCCGAACCTCGCGCTGCGGCTGTCGCCCGAACTGGAAAGGCCGGCATACGTGGCTGCGGCCGAGGCGTTTGGCAGCGTCACGCACGCGGCGTCGACCGTGGCCGGTGGCGTGGCGTTCGACTACCTGCGAACGCATGCCGCGGATCCGGCCGGCGAGCCCTATCGTAGCTGCTTGATCCTGCTGGGAACGGGCCTGGGAATGCGCCTGCTGGCCGTGCCGCTGGCGGCCATGATCCACGAGCCCGGGGCATGGACCTGGCGGGAGATCCTCGCACGGCTGCTCGGAAGCACGAAATCGCAATAAGTAAAGAGCCGTTAAACCTGGGTCCAGCCGGGCTGCGGCGCGGTGAAGACCTGGGGCTTATGCGCGCCGGCCAGCCGGGTCACTTCGTCTTCGCAACGGGCGATGGAATCCACATCGGTGAGCAGTTCCAACTCCAGCTCGAAAGAGACCGAGGCTCCTGGCGCAAGCTTGACCACGCGGCCTTGCTCGCCTTCGAACGAGCGAGGATTGGGATAGTTCGTGCCAGGCTCCAGGCCGGTCACGTAGCCGTCGGCCTCGGCGGCCGTGTTCTTCCAGAGCGTGAAGCACGGCAACTGTTCGCGGCGGTAGCGAAGGCACACGCCGGCCGTGCCGTGCGCATTTTTGAGCAGCACGGGCACCTGGCCCTGGGCATCGGCCGCCAGGTCGAAGAAGTAAACCTGTTCGCTGAATCCGGCCTGAGGCGCGGGATAGTTTTCCCAGCCTTGAATGCCTTCGGCCGCGCGCGCGTCGCGCGGAACGACCGCCCGCACGGGAGCGAGGAGCGTCGCGCCGGCGTCGAGCACCGGCGGACCGAAGTTGATGTGATAGAGCATCTGCGACTCGGCCGGGTTGCCGGAGAGGTTCGTCACTTTGTCGGTGATGCGAATGCGATTCGAGCCGAGCCGCGTGGCGTATGTGGTTTCGAGCCGCAATTGATGGAACAAGAACCGCGTCTCGTCGACCACGCCCCGCAGGGCGAGCTCGCCGGCGGTTTCGTCGACCGCGACCTCGACGCGGCCGGCTGGCAGATTGGCGATGCGTCCGTGCAACGGATAACGCAAACGTCCGGCCGCATCGAACTCGGGAGCGCCGTTGCTGATCAGCCCGCAGCGGCAGAGCAGTTCGTCGAAGCCTTCGAGCCAGCCGAGCCCAGTGGGGTCGAGCACGGGAACATATTGGGGATGGACGGGCCCTTTGACGGCCGAGCGCCAGCCGAAGCCGGTTTTGCCGGCGGTCGCCTTCCAAAGTCCCATGCCGCGCAGCGGGATCACCGAGAAGCGCAAGGCGCCGTTGTCGACTTCGATGATATCGACGCCGTCGCGCACTCCGCCGCGCAGCGTTTGGCGGCGTATTGAATAGCGAGTCGTGCCTCCGGCCGGCTCGGGTGTTTCGAATTCGGCCTCGTGGATTCCTTGTTCGGTGTCGGTCAAAACCCAAATGCTTTGCGCCATCGGTGAACTCTCCCGGCGGTCGTAATAACTTTGCTGATTGCGCGCCCCGCGTTGGACGCGGCGTGCAATTTACGATGCCCGAGGGCCGAATGCCAGCGCCGCTCAGGACGCTTGCCAGTGGCCCAACCAGCGCTTACAACTGAGCGTTCCGGCCGGGCCGGCAAGCGTGCTTCCTCTACCAAGATCGGCGACCGGCCCAGCCAAGCCTGGCGACCGGTTAGCCTGCATCATCAACCGTACACCATCCCCCCCGCAATTTACACATGGCGACTCCCCTGAAACGAGACAATGTCGGCAAGGCTCTATCGGCAGCTCTGGATGCGGGCGAAGGCCTGTTGCGCTTAACGCCCACCTGGGTACCGCGCAGCTTCTTGCATCCTGGCAAGCGAATCAAATTGGCCCCGGGCGATTGGTACGCGTACGGCGCGCATCGCGGCGGCATCGACGAGCGCTGGTTCGCCAGCACGACCGAAGCCGCCAACGAAGGCCGCGTACACGACGAAGGGCTCAGCTACGTATCGCACGGCGGGCAGCGTTTTACCCTGGCAGACGCCGTGGCCGAGGCCGGCGCGCGGCTGATCGGCAAGGCGATGTTCGACAAATACCAGCGGTGGCCCGTGTACTCGAAGTTTTTCGACAATATGGGGCCGATCCCGCACCACATGCACCAAGGCTTCGAGCACGCCGCGCTCACCGGCCAGCAGGGCAAGCCCGAGAGCTATTACTTTCCGCCGCAGTACAACAACGTCGACAACAACTTCGCCTACACGTTCATGGGCCTGGAGCCGGGTACGACCAAGGCCCAGCTTCGCAAGTGCCTGGAAGATTGGCACAAGGGCGACAACGGCATCCTTGACCTGTCGAAAGCCTATCGCCTGAAGCGGGGCACCGGCTGGCTGATTCCGCCGGGCGTGCTACACGCCCCCGGCTCGCTCTGCACCTACGAACCGCAGTGGGGCTCGGACGTGTTCGGCATGTTCCAGTCGTTGGTCGAAGGGCGCGAAGTTCCCTGGTCGCTGCTGGTCAAGGACGTGCCCACGGACAAGCACCAGGACCTGGACTTCATTATCGAGCAGCTCGACTGGGAAAAGAACGTCGACACGCACTTCAAGGAACACAACTATCTGGAGCCGATCGTCGACCCGGCGCAAAGCGGCAAGGGCTATACCGACCGCTGGATCGTTTACGGCACGGTCGACGGCCAGCAACTGTTCAGCGCCAAGGAGCTGACCGTCGAGCCGGGCGCCAAGCTGACGCTCAAGGACGCGGGCGCGAGCGGCTGGATCACCGTGCAAGGCCGCGGCCGAATCGGCAAGCTGGCCCTGCAAACGCCGGCGATGATTCACTTCGGCGAAGAAACCGAGGATGAAGTGTTCATCACGCACGAAGCGGCCAACGCGGGCGTCGAAATCGAAAACACCGGCAGCGAGCCGCTGGTGTCGCTGCGCTACTTCGGCCCGAACGTGCATCAGAACCTGCCCGCGGTGGGCGACTATTTGAAGTAAGGGGTTAGGGATTGGGGGTTCGGGGTTTGAAAAAAACGCCGACCGCTCGATCATCGAATCCACGACTGCAGGTAGTTCTTTCCAATCCCTAATCCCCTACCCCCAACCCCTCCATGAACTTCCCCAAGCTCCACAATGCGGCCTGGCCTGGCGTCGTCGGCAAAGGCGAGGGCTCGGAACCGCCGATCGACCTGGACACGATGCTCGACCTGACGGCCGGGGCCGAGGTCGACGGCGTGAAGTTCGACGGCTTCGACTTGTTTCTGTTCGAGCCGCACGTCAGCATCGACGCCACCGACGACGAGCTGCGGCAATTGGCCGACAAGGCCCGCCAGCGAAACCTGACGATCGGGTCGGTGGTGGCGCCGGTCTGGCCGCCCACGGGCGGCGGCTCGGCGATGGGAAGCGACGCCGATCGCAAGCAGTTTCTGACCCAGGTGCGCAAGGGCTGCGACATCGCCCGGCGGCTGCGCGAACTTGGCATTCGGCCCTACGGCGTGGTGCGGATCGACTCGGCGACGGGCGTGGGCGAATGGGCCGAGGGCGACCGCAACGCCAACAGCAAGAAGATCGCCGCGACGTTCAAAGAGGCTTGCGCCATCGCCGAAGACGCTGGCGAGCGGTTGGCCGCCGAAGGCGAGATCTGCTGGGGTGGAATGCACAGTTGGCGGCGCATGGTGCAACTGCTGGAGATGGTCGACCGCCCGCAAACGCTGGGGTTTCAGGCCGACATGGCCCACACACTGCTGTATGTGCTGGGACACAACGCGCCGGAAGACGCGATCCTGCCGGCTGGCTACGACTGGCAAGACCAGGCCGCGCTCGACGACGCCCTCCGGCAGCTTACCGCGGCATTGCGCCCCTGGACAATCGACTTCCACGTGGCCCAAAACGACGCGACGGTACACGGCACCGGCAGCCACGACAAGACCGGCCGGC
>CAZRCI010000080.1:0-6332 GCA_964598535.1 uncultured Planctomycetaceae bacterium
TGATCTCGATGTGCTTGTCGTCGATTTCCACCCGCTGGCTGCGATAGACGTTCTGAATTTCGCGGACCAGGTACTGCTGCACGGCCTCTTCGCCGCTGATTCGCAGGATGTCGTGCGGCACGAGCGGACCATCGACCAAGGCTTCGCCCGCGCGGACGAAGTCGCTGGCATGAACCCGCAAATGCTTGCCGTGAGTCACCAGGTGCTCGCGTTCGATGCCGCTTTCGCTACGGACGATGATCGTTCGCTTACCGCGGCGTTTTTCGCCGAGCAGTTCGACGCTGCCGTCGATCTCGGCGATGACGGCCGGTTCCTTCGGTTTGCGCGCTTCGAAGATTTCGGTCACGCGGGGCAGACCACCGGTGATGTCCTGCGTGCCGGAGACTTCGCGCGGCGTCTTGGCGAGCAAGGTACCGGCATTGATCTCCTGGCCTTCGGCCACTTCGATGTTGGCCTTTTCCGGCAGGTAGTAGAAGTCGAGAATCTTGCCCGAGCCGTCTTCCAGCACGACCTGCGGATGCAGGTCGCCCTTGTGCTCCATGATGATGCGGCGTTGGTGCCCCGAGGGGTCTTTTTCCAGACGCATTGTCTCGCCCTGGATGACGTCCTCGTAGCGAACCTTACCGCCGACTTCGGCCAGAATCGGAATACTGTGCGGATCCCACTGGCAGAGGACCGTGCCGGCTTTGACTTCCTGGTTCTCTTGAACCATGAGGTTCGAGCCCGCGGGCACTTCGTACTTCTCGAGCTCGCGCCCCTTGGGGTCGAGCACGAGAATTTCGCCATTGCGGGTGAGCACGATTTGCTGGCCTTCGTCGTTTTGGACGACCTTGAGCCGGGTGTACTTGACGATACCGCCCTTCTTGGTGCGGATTTCGCTTTCTTCCACGGCACGAGCGGCGGTGCCACCGATGTGGAACGTACGCATCGTGAGCTGCGTGCCCGGTTCGCCGATGCTTTGGGCGGCAATGATGCCGACGGCCATGCCCTCTTCGACCATCGAGCCGGTCGAAAGGTCCATGCCGTAGCAGCGGCGGCAAATGCCGAGCGCCGCGTCGCAGGTCATCGGACTGCGAACCTGAATGCGTTCGAGGCCGAGCTCTTCGATCCGGCGAGCGATCGAGTTGGTGATCATTTCGTTTTCGCGAACGATCACTTCGTCGGTAATCGGGTTCACGATGTTGGCCCGGCTCACGCGACCGCGAATCGAGTCGGCCAGCCGCACTTCGACCTTTTCGCCGCGGTAAATGACGCCCTTGGTGATCCCCTGGGTCGTACCGCAGTCTTCCATCGTGATCACGACGTTCTGGGCCACGTCGGCCAGCTTACGCGTGAGGTAACCCGAGTCGGCCGTCTTGAGGGCCGTATCGGCCAGCCCCTTGCGGGCACCGTGCGTCGAGCTGAAATACTCGAGCACCGAGAGGCCTTCGCGGAAGTTGGCTTTAATCGGCGTTTCGATAATCTTGCCCGAGGGCTTGGCCATCAGACCACGCATGCCGGCGAGCTGGCGAATTTGCTCGACGCCACCGCGGGCACCGGAGTGCGCCATGAGGTAGATCGGGTTCACATAGCCCGGCCTGCGATAGTCGTTCTCCAGTTCGGTCATCATCTCGCGGGTGATGCGTTCGCGGGCGTGCGTCCAGGCGTCGAGCACCTGGTTGTAGCGTTCGCCCTCGGTGATGATGCCGCGCTGATAGAGCTTGTAGATCTTGAGCACGCTCTTCTCGGCGTCGGCGATGATGTGCGTCTTGGTAGGCGGCGTGATCAGGTCGTCGGTGGCGAACGAAAGACCGCTGTGCGTGCTCTCGCGGAAACCGAGGCGGTTCATGTCGTCGAGCAAGTCGATCGTCTTGCGCCGGCCCAGCAGTTGATAGCAGTCGGAGATCACCTTGGCCAATTCGCTGGAGCGCATCGCCAGGTTGTAGAACGGCATGCCCGGCGGGAGCATCATGTTGAAGATCACGCGGCCGACCGTGGTATCGATCAGCTCGCCCTTCTTCGGATCGCCCTCGGTCTTCACGTGGCGATCGGGCGGCAACTTGACCTTGATCCGGGCATGCGTGTCGACGACGCCCAGCGAGTAGGCCAACTGTACTTCTTCGAGCGAGCTGAAGATCATGCCCTCGCCCTTGCGTCCCGGCAGCGAGACCGAGACGTAGTAGCAACCCATAACCACGTCCTGCGACGGGCTGATGATCGGCGCGCCGTTGGCCGGGCTGAAGATGTTGTTGGTCGACATCATCAGCGTGTGAGCTTCGACCTGGGCCTCGATCGACAGCGGCAAGTGGACCGCCATCTGGTCGCCGTCGAAGTCGGCGTTGAACCCGCGGCAAACCAACGGGTGCAAACGAATGGCGTTTCCTTCGACCAGCGTGGGCTCGAATGCTTGAATGCCCATGCGGTGCAGCGTGGGCGCCCGATTGAGCAGCACGGGGTGATTGCGAATCACCTCTTCGAGAATGTCCCACACCTCGGCGTCTTTGCGCTCGAGCATCTTCTTGGCGCTCTTGATCGTATCGGCGTGTCCCAGGTCCTTCAGCCGGCGGATGATGAACGGCTGGAACAGCTCGAGCGCGATCTTCTTCGGCAAGCCGCACTCGTGCAAACGCAGGTGCGGCCCCACCACGATCACGCTGCGGGCCGAGTAGTCGACACGCTTGCCTAGCAGGTTTTCGCGGAAGCGGCCCTGCTTGCCCTTGATCATGTCGGTGAGCGACTTGAGCGGGCGGTTGCTCGAACCAAGCACCGGACGCTTGCAACGGTTGTTGTCGAACAACGCGTCGACCGACTGCTGCAACATTCGCTTTTCGTTGCGGATGATCACCTCGGGCGCGTTCAGGTCGACGAGCTTCTTGAGGCGGTTGTTGCGGTTGATAATGCGGCGATACAGATCGTTCAAGTCGCTCGTCGCGAAGTTGCCCGAATCCAAGAGCACCAGCGGACGGAGATCGGGCGGAATCACCGGAATCACGTCGAGCACCATCCACTCGGGCTTGTTGTCCGAGTCGCGAATGGCCTCGACGATCTTGAGCCGGTTGATCAGGTCCTTGGCCTTCTGCTTGGAGCCGGTCTCGTTGAGCTCGGTGCGCAGATCCTTCGAGAGCTGCACCAGGTCGAGGTCCATCAGCAGCTTGCGGACGGCCTCGGCGCCCATGTCGGCTTCGAAGGTGCCGTCGCCGTATTGCTCGCGGGCCGAGCGGAATTCTTCTTCGGTGAGAAGCTGCTGCTTCTTCAGACCCGTGTCGCCGGGGTTGGTAACCACATAGTCCTGGAAGTAGATGACCTTTTCCAGGCTCGTGGTCTTCATCGAAAGCAGGTTGCCCAGCCGGCTGGGCATGGCCTTGAAGAACCAGATGTGGACGACCGGGGCGGCCAGCTCGATGTGGCCCATTCGCTTGCGGCGCACGCGGCTGTGGGTGACTTTCACGCCGCAGCGGTCGCAGATCATGCCCTTGTACTTCATGCCCCGATACTTGCCGCAGGCACATTCCCAGTCCTTTTCAGGTCCGAAGATGCGCTCGCAGAACAGGCCGTCCTTTTCGGGGCGGTAAGTACGGTAATTGATCGTCTCGGGCTTCTTGACCTCGCCGAACGACCAGCTACGGATGTCGTGCGGTCGGGCCAGGCTGATCTTCACCGACGTGTAGTCGTTGATCCGATCGTAGGAGCTTTCGCCGATACTCACTGAATGCCCTCCCTATGAAAAGGACGACAGGGGAGAGCGATGGCCGAAGTCACGGGCGGTCGAAAGACGAGCAAAGAAGTTGTCTGTGCTCGGTCTCGGCCTCACGTTTTCAACCTTTGGCTCTCCGTGCTGTCTGTATCCCTCTATCCTCTATTTCAATCCAACTCTCGTCGCCGGCACTAAACGCGCCGCTTTTCCAACTGCATGTTGAGCCCCAGGCCGCGGATCTCGTTGGTAAGCACGTCGAAGCTGGCCGGTGTGCCGGCTTCGAGCGTGTTCTCGCCCTTGACCATCGATTCGTAAATCTTGGTACGGCCTTCGACGTCGTCGCTCTTGACCGTCAGAAGTTCCTGCAAGATGTACGCGGCGCCATAGGCCTCGAGCGCCCAGACTTCCATTTCTCCAAATCGCTGACCGCCGAAGCGAGCTTTGCCGCCCAGCGGCTGCTGCGTGATCAGCGAGTACGGGCCCGTGCTGCGGGCATGCACCTTGTCGTCGACCAAGTGGTGGAGCTTCAGCATGTAGATGTAACCGACCGTCGTCTCCTGCTCGAACGGCATGCCCGTGCGACCGTCGTTCAAGCGGGCCTTGCCATGCTTCGGCAAACCAGCCTTGTCGAGACAGTCTTGAATGATTTCCTCGGTCGCACCGTCGAACACTGGCGTGATGGCCTGGAATTGCAACTTGGCGCCGGCCCACCCCAGATGGGTTTCGAGAATCTGGCCCACGTTCATACGGCTGGGCACGCCCAGCGGGTTGAGCAGGATCTGGAGCGGCGTTCCATCGGCCAGGAACGGCATGTCCTCGACCGGCAGGATTTTGGCGATCACACCCTTGTTCCCGTGGCGGCCGGCCATTTTGTCGCCGACCGAAATCACCCGCTTGGCGGCAATGTAGACTTTGACCATCTGAAGCACACCGCTGCGAAGCTCGTCGCCCCGCTTCATCGAGTTCAGCTTGCGGTCGCGATCGTCGATCGCCTGCTCCACGAGCGGCCATTGGGTCTTGTAAACCTTCTCGACGTCCGCCTTGCGCTGCGGGCTGCGAATGTCGATCGCGTCGAGCTTGAACCGCGAGGCTTGCTCGGCGATGTACTTGGCGTCTTGATCGCGGACGAGCGGCGTGCCTTCGTCGTCGACCAGGGGCCGCTGCAGAATGCCTTCCATCTCTTCGGCCATCGCGGTGAACGCGGCGGCGATCTTTTGCGCGCCTTCGCTCTCGGCGTCCTTGAGGGCCTTTTCAAAAGCCTTGCGTTCGTCTTCCGACAGACTCAGCCGGCGGGAGAACTTCTGCGTATCGATCACGATGCCTTCGACGCCCGAGGGCACCTCCAGCGAATCGTTCTTCACGTCTTCGCCGGCCCGACCGAAGATCGCGTGCAGCAGTTTTTCTTCCGGCGTGAGCTCGGTCTTCGATTTTGGCGAAACCTTGCCCACCAGGATGTCGCCCGGGCGAACGTAGGTGCCGATGCGGACGATGCCGCCTTCGTCGAGGTTGCGGAGCGCTTTTTCGCTGACGTTCGGAATATCGCGGGTGAACTCCTCGCGGCCGAGCTTCGTTTCGCGAATTTCGATGTCGAACTCTTCGATGTGGATCGACGTGTAGGTGTCGTCCTTCACCAGCTCCTCGCTGATGATGATCGCGTCCTCGAAGTTGAAGCCATCCCACACCATGAAGCCCACGAGCACGTTGCGTCCCAGGGCCAACTCACCCTGGAAGGTCGCGGCACCGTCGGCGATGACATCGCCCTTTTCGACCTTCTGGCCGAGTTCGACGATCGGCTTCTGGTTCTGGCAGGTACGCTCGTTGAGGCCGACGAACTTCCGCAGGTTGTAAACCTCGTTGCCGATCTCGATCCGCGTGCTGTCGACGTAGGTGACGGTGCCCTTGCGGCGGGCGCGGATGATCATGCCCGAGTTGGTGGCGACGTCGCGCTCCATGCCCGTGGCCACGATCGGCGGCTCGCTGACCAAGAGCGGCACGGCTTGCCGCTGCATGTTGGAGCCCATGAGGGCGCGGTTGGCGTCGTCGTGCTCGAGGAACGGGATCAAACCGGCCGAGACGCCGACCATCTGGCTAGGCGCCACGTCGATGTATTGCACTTTGTCGACCGGCACCATTTCAAAGTCAGCCCGATAGCGGGCGATCAGGTTATCGCCCACCAGCTTGCCGTTCTCGACCTGCGCGTCGGCCGGGGCCAGGTACGCGTCGTTTTCTTCGTCTGCCCGCAGCCAGACCACATCGTCGGCCAGCTTACCGCCATTGACCTTGCGATAGGGCGTGACCAGAAAACCGTATTCGTCAACGGCCGAGTAGATCGCCAAGCTCGAAATCAAACCGATGTTCGTACCTTCGGGCGTCTCGATCGGGCAGATGCGGCCGTAGTGCGAAATATGGACGTCGCGAACTTCGAAACCGGCACGCTTGCGGTTCAAACCGCCAGGACCAAGAGCCGACAACCGGCGCTCGTGCGTGAGCATCGAAAGCGGATTCGTCTGGTCGACGACCTGCGAAAGCTCGCCGCGGCCGAAGAAGTATTCGATGGCCGCCGAGATGCTCTTCGGATTGATGAGGCTCCGCGGCGTCATGTCCTCGACGTCCTTCAGGCTCATCCGCTCCTGCACGGTGCGGCGAAGCCTGAGGAAGC
>CAZRCI010000081.1:0-6109 GCA_964598535.1 uncultured Planctomycetaceae bacterium
GTTGTCCAGCCTCTTGCCATTCGATCAGCACGATATTGCAACCTTGCTGCAGGCGAGAGGAACCGCGTCGGCGACAAGCCTCCATGAGTTGACGCACGAACGCCTGCGCCAGCTTGTTGCAGAGAAGGGCATCGACTTTACCACGGCCGTCCTTTATGAGCGCATTCGCCGGGATAACGCGGCATGTGCGGCTAGAATCGATGATTTGTATCGTCGAGGCGACATAAGCAGTCGTTTGCAGAACACCGCGTTCGTCTATGTCCCGAATTTGGGGTATTTCATCGATCCCAAGTCACAAGCTGTGGGAGAAGCTATTTGCAAGGTAGCCGAAGATTTGGGATGCCGCAGTTACCGGGTGCCAACTGTATCGACGGAGAGCTTGCAAGCCAATGCCCGAATCGTTTGCGACTCGCTAGCTCGCTGCAAAGAAGAGGCGATCCTTCTCATGTCGGTCAGCAAAGGTAGCGCCGATGTAAAGATGGCGCTGCGCGAAACGCATTCGGAAGAAGTATTTCGAAAGGTCGAGGCTTGGATCGACGTCTGCGGGCTTTCAGATGGAACGCCCGTAGCGAATATCCTTGCCACGGACAATACCGGGCATTTTGAGAGCCAGGTCAAGCATTGGTTTCGCAACCGTGATGCCCAAGTCGTGCATGGCATCTTGGCAATGATACGAGAGCTACAACACGGAGATGCGGGGCCGTTGAGAGAGCCGCTCACCGTGCCTGAACACATCTTCCGGCTGAATGCCGTCGGGTTTCCGACCCATCGACACTTACAGGCCGACGTCAGCCGCGCTTTTTATGAGCAACTGGCAGCGTATGGCCCCAACGATGGCTATGGCCTGTTGTGCGATATGGTGTCCAAGCCAGGGGCTGTTTATCCGATTTGGGGTACGGATCATTACTTTCACGAACGACTCGACGTTCGGAAGTTGGCGAGCGCGCTCATCACCTATACTGCCGATCGAATCTTCTCCGTCGAGCGTCCTGCAAAGCGAAGTCAGCCGCTCCCTGCTTCCTCCAGCAGCGTAACGATGCCACTGAAGATCGCCTCCAAGGACGCCTCGCGTGCATTGCCGAAAGGCGAGCGTCGAGACGACAATGATTGGGAACGCTTGCGGCATGCTCGCGCGCGCCATGACGGCTTTTCCGTAGGGCGGTATCTACAACCGGCCCCCATGCTCTTCACACGCGATGGCCATAACGTGTTTCTAGGGGATATGTATCGTGGTCGAGCCGCGTTTCTTATTACCAGCGGGCCATCCCTGAACGATTTCGATCTTAGTCAGCTCAGTAGGCGCGGCATTCTTACCTGTGCGGTAAATAATGCGGCTGCCGTGCATCGTCCTCACCTATGGGTCAGCGTTGACAGCCCCGGCAATTTCGTCGATGCCATTTGGCGCGATCCCGGCATCATGAAATTCGTTCCCTTATGTCACATGGAAAAACATTTCATCGTGCGTAACGAGCGCGACGAACTTATCCCGTCTCAGGAAGTAGTTGGGGATATGCCCGCGGTATTTGGGTATCGGCGGAACGAGCGTTTCAAGGCAGACCAGTGGCTTTACGAAGACACCTTCAACTGGGGAAGTCATTCTAAACAACGCGACTCCGAGGGAAACAAAGGTTCTCGCTCCGTAATGTATGTCGCCATTCGCTTATTGTTTTACTTAGGCATCCGGCGACTCTACCTGCTGGGCTGTGACTTTCGGATGGAGCAAGGGGCACGGAACTACGCTTTCGAGCAGGAGCGTTCGCGCAGCTCCGTGCGGGGAAATAATGAGAGCTATCGTATTTTGAATCGGCGTATGGCACGCCTGCTCCCTTACTTCGAGCGGGAAGGGTTTGAGGTCATCAACTGTACGCCCAATAGCGGTTTGACAGCAGTTCCTTATATGCCGTTCGATACAGCCCTTCGTGACGCAACCGCGGAAATGCCAGCGCACATCAGCACGGCTGGCATGTACGACCGGAGGCAGCGCGAGCGTGATGCCCAGAAGCTTGCCGTTGATGACAAACCAGACCGCAAGAAATCGTATCCGCCCAAAATTCTACCTCCACCGAAGCATCGAGAGCCGACTTCCGTAGAGCCCATTCCAGAGGTGACGCTCGTAACCACTGTTGATCAGGAGCATCTTCCGAAGCTAGCGCTCTCGTGGCAAACCTGGATGCATCACCGACGTGAATTTGCGTCAATGCCGATCCTTTTGATCCACGACGAGTCCATTAACCCCAATGACCGCCACTGTGACTTTTTGCGTCAACATCCCAAACTACGGTTCGTTTCATGGACCATGCCGGAAGCCCCATCCCAACGCGAGAAAATGCTCAATGCCTGGGTGTTCGTGCCGGCCAGGGAGGTCGAGACCCCATGGTATCTGAAGCTAGATGCGGATGTTCTTGCTACCGGCCAGACCCAATGGTGCAATGCAGCGTGGTTTGCGCAAGATGAAATCGGGCGCCTTCCGGCCTACATATGCAGCCCCTGGGGATATACGAAGCCCGCGGACGCTATTGAAAGACTCGACCAGTGGGCGAACGCAATTCCCGGGCTTCAAGAACAGCCGCCTCTCGATATTCGTGGCAGGCCCGGGGCCAACTGCGTGGGACACCGAAGAATCGCATCCTGGTGTTTTTTGGGCAACACCGCTTGGACGCGAGAGGTCGCGGCATACGCCAACAACCGGCTGCCTTGCCCATCGCACGACACGTATGTTTTTTACTGCGCTGCTCGTCGCGGAGATCATGTAGTCAGGACGCGGATGAAAGAGCACGGTTGGCGTCACGTCGCAGGCAGCATTCAGCGGCTGCAACGGTGCTGCGCGGAAGCGTTGGCACTCTCGGAATTTTCTGAATTCGATGGTGCGAATGATTTTGGCCATCCCTTCTTACTAGCAAAGTGACCACGATGCATCGAGGCATACTCTATGTCCTTGACGGAACTCAACCGGCGGCCCGGCTCGTGGTTTCCCTGTATTCTTTGCGCAACTATTACTCGGGCCCGATCGCCGTGGCATCGGGGGACGCCACCGCTGCCGCGATCTGCGAACTCATTGCCGCGGACTGCCGCCTGAACGTACTGCACGTTAAAACCTCGGTTCCAACGGCCGTCACCCACCGTCGCGGCTTCTTGCTCAAGACTCTGGTCAACACTTTTTCGCCATTTGAAGCGTCGGTGTTCCTCGATTGCGATACGCTCGTCCGTGGAAGCATTGTCGAGCTGTTCGAACTCCCAACGCCAGAGCATGTGCTCACCACGCAATTTTCCAATTGGGGAACCGCTACCGGTCTCGTTTCCTCGCGCATTCGCGGATGGGCCGATCTCTACCCTGAGCTGATACCACCGGCGCTGGCTTATGGGCGCGCCATTAATACGGGAGTGTTTTCCTTCACGAAAAAGACCAAAGTGTTCGAGCGTTGGTATCACACTGCGTTATCTGCTCAGAATCGTTTCATACCTGACGAAATCGCTCTTCAATTGTTGTTGCCCCATTTTCCGAGCGTCATTGTTGACCAGCGATTCAATTGTTCGGCAAAATTCGGCAATCTGACGGACCCCAACACGCGTATCATACACTTTCATGGCCGCAAGCACGTCGGTCAGTATGGACGGCCATGGATCGAAGCCTATCAGGAAGTGATCGCACGCAATCTTGCCGACATTCAGTCGTGGACCCCGGCCTCGGATAGGAGGTTGAGAGAGTATCTCCATTCCACCCAAGGCATTGCACCATGATCGATGCCGTGGCGGTTCTGCCTGTTCGAATTGATTCGAAGCGGCTCCCGCGCAAGGTGCTTGCGGATCTGGACGGACGGCCCATGTTATGGCACACCTGGCAACAAGTCATACAAGCAGGATGCTTTGTTGAAGTGCTGGTTGCCTCGGATTCCCCATCTATCGTTGAATTGGTGAGCTCCTGGGGAGGCCAAGCTGTTCAAACCCAGGGCGATTTTCGCAACGGAACCGAACGCATTGCCTCGATCGTCGATCGCTTGAATACGAGTTACATAGTCAACGTTCAGGCGGATATGCCGCTGATTAACGGTCGAGTATTCCATCGGCTTTTATCCGATTGGGAACGCGCCCCAGAGGATGTTATCACCCCCGTCTATCGGTTGAGCACCCTTCACGAACTATGCGATCCTAGCGTGGTCAAAGTAGTTCGAACGACCCATGGACGGGCAATCTATTTCTCGCGGCAACCGGTGCCTTACTTGCGAGATGCGCCGATCGACCAATGGCTCGAACACGCCAGTTTCTGGGGACACGTAGGCATCTATGGATTCCCTCGAGCCGCGCTTAGTCAATACCTGGTTTGTCCGCCAAGCATGCTGGAGTTGGTTGAGAACCTGGAACAATTACGGTTCTTTGAGACTGGGATCTCAATCGTCACCAGCGAGTCGAATGATCCACCTCTTCGCATTGATACGGCGGACGACCTGATGCGAGCCCGGTCGTTTCTCGCCAAACGCACAGAAAACGCTTGCCTGAGGGAACCGTAAAACGTCCGAGTCAAATCGATTTCCGGAACCATCGATACCCAAGATGATTCGTCGTGGAATTCTATTTTACTGCGACCACGATCAGCCAGTAGCTGCGTTGGCCGTCGCGCTTCGCACGCTTCTTCGTTCCTATTCCGGCCCCATCCACCTGGTGCTCGGGCCAATGGCCCCGAACTGGCTACTTGCCGAGATTTCGCAGAATGGCTCCGCGCTGAACCTAACCTTTGAACAGCTTGTCGGCTATGACTTTGGCGAGTGGACGAAAGGCCGCCAAGGTGCGTGGTGCCAGAAGCTATTTGCGATTCGTCGCAGGCCATTTGATGTCACTCTTGCTCTGTAGAAACCCTGGGTCCATCTGAGAATCATGATGTTAAGTGTGATTGCTCGGAGGAGGATTTCGCGGCATTGGCTCCAGTAGGTACGCGCTCGGGTGGCGGAGCCAAGCAGTCGTTTGAGCATACTGTTGACGGTTTCGATCTGCCAACGCTGGGTGTAGCGTGTGAGGTGCAGTCGCTGTTGCATTTGACGACGCCAGTAGCCCGTTGCCGGCTTTGAAGTCCGCCGGCCAATCGTGGCGGGGATGAGAGTTCGCACGCCACGCTCGTAGCGCGCGAACTCATGCGCGTGCTCCGCGTCGTATCCAGCGTCGGCTGCGATCAGCGAGCAGACGTTCTATCGCTGGAAGAAGAAGTTTGCTGGCTTGGGCGTGGCCGAGCTCAGGCGGCTGAAGCAACTTGAGGAAGAGAACCACAAGCTCAAGCAGTTGGTGACCGACCTGAGCCTGGACAAGAAGATGCTGCAAGACGTACTTTCAAAAAACGTCTGAAGCCCGCTCGGCAACGCGTTCTGGTGGAGAAGCTGCAAGTGGGCTACCGGGTGAGCGAACGACGAGCTGGCGAAGTGCTGCGGGCTGCACGGAGAATCCGGCTGCGTGATTTGGCAGCCACTCGGGTTCGTTACGGTTATCGGCGGTTGACGGTGCTGCTGCGGCGAGAGGGTTGGTAAGTGCTCCCCAAGCTCGTTTATCGGTTGTACGTTGAGGAAGGATTGCTGTGCGTCGTAGTCCCAAGCGTCGCAAGAGCTGCGTGGTCCGCCTGGAGCGGTCCACAGCCCAGACAGCCAATGAGTGCTGGAGCATGGACTTCATGTGCGATCAGCTCTTCAAGGCCAGCGATTCCGGATTCTGACGTTAGTCGATAACTTTAGTCGTGAGAGCTTGGCTCTGCGGACTGCCCAGCGGTTTCGCGGCGACGACGTGGTGAAGGTTTTGGAAGCGGTCACCGCCGAGCGCGGCTTGCCGCGGACGATCCGCGTGGACAACGGGCCGGAGTTCATCTCAAAGTCCTTGGATTGGTGGGCCTACTTCAACGGCGTCAAACTTGACTTCAGCCGGCCAGGAAGACCCACGGATAACGCGTTCATCGAATCGTTCAACGGGAAGTTCCGCCAAGAGTGCTTGAACCAGCACTGGTTCTTGTCGCTCGAAGACGCCCAGGAGGTGATCGAGGTTTGGCGAGAGGATTACAACCAGCATCGGCCCCACAGTGCTTTGGGAGACCGGTCCCCGGTCGAGTTCGCGAATTTTTCACGGGGGGCATGCCCCC
>CAZRCI010000082.1:0-6077 GCA_964598535.1 uncultured Planctomycetaceae bacterium
AAGCGGCAGCGAGCACGCGGCGAAGCATCGGAGGCACGCACAAGCGCGATCGCGCCACGGACATCGGTGTTCATGCTCGTGCGGTATAGGCCCAGCGGATCGCTAGCCGCTTTGGCGTTCAAGAACGCCACGTACTGGGCGTTGGTCACCTCGGTCGTGCCGATGCGGTAATCGTAAGCCACCGCGCCGTAGCCGGTGTTGTCCGGCGCATTGCCGGCGTTGCCGATCGGCACGGTGTCGATGGTGATCGGGTCGGCCTGAGCCACGGCCGAGGCGGCAAGCCATAAGAGCCCGAGCAGGGCGCTTCCGGCGAATCGTAATTTTAATTTCATGAGCGTTTTCGCTTTTTCTTGGGGGACGAAACATCAATCCCTGGAAGCAAACACCAATACATGGAAGCCAATCCGCCCGACGTCGCGTTCCAAGACGCGGCACGATCGGGTGGCTTGGCGTGGAATGCTCAACGCCGTTTGCGGCGTCGATAGACCGGCACGAGGGCAACTACGGCGCACGCCAGCAGCGCCAAGCTCGATGGCTCGGGGACGGTTGCCACACGGAACCCGAGATGGTAGGCCTCGCCCTCCGGGTGGACGACTTGCCGGACCCAGGACTGCAAATAGTTTGGGCCATCGGTCCACGCCCCCCCGCGCAAGCCCCCGGTCGTCCCGCTGACCCCTTCGTTCCATTCGAACACGTTGCCACCCTGATCGTAGGTGCCATAGGGACTCGCCGACTCCGTATACGCGCCGGCGTCCGTCAGAGCATAAATGTCGTCACCCGTCGTGGGTCCATTATCATAGAAGTTGGCCGAGTTGCCGGTGTCCGACCAAGGGGGATTGTTATTCGGCACGGCATCGGTCCCGGTTGGATAGTCGTAATACGTGGCGGCATCGCCGTCGTAGTACGCCGCCTTGTACCACTCGTCCTCCGTGGGGATGAACCATGTGGCCGCGGCGTTTCGCGTCACGGCGTTCAAGGCGGCGCTGGCAACAGCGCCATTGAGCGTGTACGCGCCGTCCTCGGTCGTGCCGGCGTCCTGTGCGCCGGTCGGCTGGCCGTTGTGCAGCCAGTTGGAAAATCTCGCCGCGTCTCCCCAGTTCACGAAGTTCACTGGCTTGTCGGCGTACGTGTACGAACCCGCGTCGGCCTTCACCGAATAGACGTAGCTGCCCGAGTCGCCCGTGCGCGTGATTCCGCCCAAAAGATAGATTCCCATATCCGTGTTGTAGAGCCCGTAGGTGTCGGTGGCGGCGACCGCGTTCAAGAACGCCACGTACTGGGCGTTGGTCACCTCGGTCGTGCCGATGCGGTAGTCGTAGGCCACCGCGCCGAAGCCAGTATCGTCCGGCGCATTGCCGGCGTTGCCGATCGGCACGGTCGGAATCGTGATGGGCGCGGCCACGGCCGAAGCGGCAAGCCATAAGAACCCGAGCAAGGCGCTTCCGGCGAATCGTGATTTCAATTTCATGAGCGCTTTCACTTTCTCTTTGGGGGACGAAAATCCATCCCTGGAAGCAAAGACCCTGAGAAAATCTCTCTCAACGCAATAGGCACCGACTGGGCGCGGAATACGCCGCGCTGCGGGGAAAATTCCCGATAAATTTTTTGCCCGTTGCGAAACGTTGCGAAGCCGGCCCAACGGTGGGTAATCTAGGGGGGCTCGCGGCCTTGCTCGCGGCGCGCGTCGCTTTTTCAGAAAATCGGTGTCTCTTGGAATAGGCGGCCTGAGCAGATGATGTCGTGGGCGTCCAGAACGAAATCCGGGCGGGGCAACGAAGCCGAGTTCGCGCGGCAGTTGGCCGCGGCACGGGCCGGCTCGGCCGAGGCGTTGGGAATGCTGCTGCAAGGCTGCCGACGGTACTTGTTGATGACGGCCGGAAGGGCGCTCGAGTCGACGATGCGGCCGCGCGAGGGCGCTTCGGACCTGGTGCAGCGGACGTTTCTGGTCGCCCAGCAGGGCTTTCAGGAGTTTCGGGGGGGCACGCTGGGCGAACTGCTGGGGTGGCTCAATCGGATTTTGGAGCGGCAACTTGCCAACCAGGTCCGCTACCACAAACGCGCCTCGAAACGGAGTCTGCGGCGCGAGCGGCCCCTCGACGGAGAACCGGAGAACCAGGGGCTGGTCGACCGGCAACCGCTCCCGAGCGAGCGTGCCTCCACGCTGGACGAGCAGCGGCGAGTCCACGCCGCGCTGGTGCAACTTCCGCAAGATTATCAGCGGGTACTCGAGCTGCGCACCTGGCAGCGGCTGACCTTCGCCGAGGCCGGAGAACGTATGGACCGCTCGGCCGGAGCGGCCCAAAAATTATGGGTGCGGGCGATCGCGGCGTTGCAAGCGGTCCTGGGAGACGTCTGATGGCGCACGAGGACGACGCGCGCGACGAGAGACTAGCGCCGCTGCTCGTCGCCTACGACGAAGCGCTCTTGCGGAATGGAACGCCGCTCGAGGCCGAACACATCGGCGATGAGAACATCGACGACGCGTTGGCCGCCGAATTGCGCGCCGCGCGGCGCTGCCTGGAACTGCTCGACCGCGTGCGCCGTCTCGATGACGACGACGCGCCGCCGAGCGCTGGCCAGGAGACGGAAACGATCGTGGCGACCGGCGCCGCGCGGGCAGCGACTCCGGAGCGGATCGGCCGGTTCGCGATCGAACGCGAGTTGGGACGCGGAGGCCTGGGCGTGGTGTTTCTGGCCCGCGATCCCGAGTTGGGGCGCCAGGTGGCGGTGAAAATTCCCCGGGCCGATTTGTTTGCGGGCAGCGAGATCGAGCGGCGATTTCTTCGCGAAGCCGAGGCGGCCGCCCGTTTGAGCCATCCGCACCTGGTGGCGTTGCACGAGGTGGGCCGTGACGGGGCGCTTGTGTATTTGGTGACGGAGTATTGCCCCGGCGAGACGCTGGCCCAGTGGCTGCGATTGCATCCCGGCGGCGCGCCGCCGCGGCAGGCGGCCGTTTTACTGCGCGGGCTGGCCGAGGCCGTGCATTATGCTCATAGCCGCGGCGTGCTGCACCGCGACATCAAGCCCAGCAACGTCCTGCTGACGGCGGCCGTGCCCGCAGCGAAGACGGTTGACAAGCCGTCCCCAGGGCAGCCATCGCGACGCGCGACTGTTGGCGAGGAACTTTGTCCGAAGCTGACCGATTTTGGCATGGCCCGGTTGTTGGAATCGGCCGGCGACCAGACGCGCACCGGCGCCGTGTTGGGCACGCCGGCCTACATGGCCCCGGAGCAGGCCGACGGTCGGGGGCGCGAGGTGGACATTCGGGCCGACGTGTATGGCCTGGGCGCGGTGCTCTATGAGTTGCTGACAGGACGTCCGCCGTTTTCTGGCGCAAGCGACATCGACACGCTCCGGCAACTGCTGTGGGCGGAACCGGCCGCGCCGCGGGCGATGAACGCCGCCGTGCCGCGCGACCTGGAGGCGATCTGCCTGAAGTGCCTGGCACGCTCCGTCGACGCACGTTATGCCACGGCGCGGGAACTGGTGGACGACCTGGAGCAGTTTCTGGCCGGCAAGCCGACGGCTGCCCGTCCATTGACGGCGGCGGTCCAGCTTTGGAAGTGGGTTCGCCGGCGCCCGGCGGCGGCCACCTTGTTAACCGTGATCGCCGCAAGCACGATGGCGCTGTTCGGCACCGTCCTCAGTTACAATGCGCGATTGAGCGCGGAAGTGGCCCGGGCGCAGCGCGAGGCGGACACCAGCCGGCGGCTTTTGTATTCGGCCGATGTGCGTGTCGCCTATGAGACGCTCGAGGCCAACAATGTTGTTCAAGCGTTGCAAATCCTCGACCGGCACGTTCCCCAGCCTGGCGAGGAAGACCTGCGAGAATTTGCCTGGTACTACCTGCACGATCAATGTGATCCCTCGGTCTTGACGCTGACGGGGCACGAACGTCCGGTGATCGCCGTGGCCTTTTCGCCCCAAGGGCACCTGTTGGCCAGCGGCGGCGGTGATGGCAATGTCCGGCTGTGGAACGCCGCGACCGGCGAGCCCTTGCGCGTGCTGCCGAACGACACTCGCGAAGTTACCTGCCTGGCCTTTTCCGTGAGCGGCGAGTGGTTGGTCGCCGGAAACGCGGACGGCGAAATTCAGCAATGGGACGTCCATGCCGGACAGCGTCAGAAAGTTTTCCGGGGGCACACGGACCAGGTGCTTACCATTTCCCTTTCGCCGGACGGCAAGCTATTGGCCAGCGGAGGATGCGACCGGACCGTGCGTATTTGGAATGTGGACGACGGAACGCCGCTCGCAACGCTACAAGGAGAAATGGATGTAATCCACGCGGTGGCGTTTTCGCCGGACGGCACTTTGCTATTCGCGGTGGAAGAGGACGAACAAATGTTTGCCTGGCGCACCGACGGCTGGAAGCGATTACCGGAGGTCACGCGGCTGCGGGAAAGGTTTTTTGCACTCGCCGTGTCGCGCGGCGGTGACCGAATCGCCACGGCCGGCCGGCGCGAATTGATCGACATCTGGGAGTGCGCGGGAGATGACATCAAGCCCTTGCAGACGCTCACGGGCGGGCATAACGAGTGGATTCAAGCCCTGGCTTATTCGCCGGTGGACGACACGCTGGCCTCGGCGGGTAAAGATGGCATCTTGCGGCTGTGGCGCCCCGGAGCAGCCGAGCCGCATCGCACGCTCTTGGGGCACAAAGACCGCGTGTGGTCTCTCGCGTGGTCGCCCGACGGACGACACCTGGCGAGCGGCTCGACCGAGGGGGTCATCAAGATCTGGGCTGTGGCGTCTGACTCGGGCAACTCGTTTCGAGCCGCACCGAGAGTGGTTCATGATTGCGAGTTCACGCCCGACGGGACTCGGCTGATTACCGGCGGCGCGGACGGGTATGTACGCATTCTTGACGTACGGACGCGCACGTTATTGGGCGAATTCCAGGCTCACGAAGATGAGATCCAGCGGCTGAAGTTGTCTCCCGACGGAACCTTGCTGGCGACGCGCGGGCACGGCTTGACAGGGGACTTGATAACCCGGGTGTGGGAGCTGTCGTCCTTCCGGCAGATTATCTCCCGCGCGGGACTAGCGCAGAAAAACAGAGTTCCGTTGGTCTGGGATTCCTCCGGTCGCCTTCTGGGAACCTTGATCGATAGCAACGGCGAGGCGGTTGTCATTGACGCCATGTCGAATCGAGAGATACGTCGCTTTCCAGTCGCTTCACCTCTTGACCATCTCCAACTCACGCCGGGAGGACGCTACCTGGCCGGCGCCGGCGACGCGCTGGTGGTTTGGGATCTGGCCGATGGCCGCGTTGTCGGGCGTTTGGCCGAGCCGCACGGTATTTGGACTCCGCTGCCCGATGGCCGGATCACCGCGGCACGCGAGTCGAACGTGATGCTGCTGGATCCGCAATCCGGTCAGACCACGATGCTGGTGACGACGGGCGCGGATGTGTTGGCGGTCGCCGCATCGCCCGACGGGAGGACGCTGGCGATCGCGATGCAGCGGCCGCAGGATGTCGAACTGTGGGATTTAAAGACGGGGCAACAACTGGCCCGGCTCGAATGTGGCGCCGCGGATCTTTTCGCTCTGGCATTCTCTCCCGATGGCCGCCGTCTCGTGGCAGGGGGAGTCGTCGCTAACGGCGAGGGCCGAATTTGGGAATGGACGATTATGGCCCCTGGAGCGGCGTTGCGATCTGCGAGCATCGCCCGATAGGCCGTGGAGAACCTTGGCGTGAGAGGCTTGCTTGCTCGAAGCACCGCGCAAAAAAAAGCTCGCCACGGGTTTGGCTAATCCCGTGGCGAGCTATCAAATTCAATTCGGCAGATTGCTCCTCATGTGAGCGAACTCACGTGTGAGCTGACCTCTGGCTGGCACAAGAACTGTCTCCACAATTCTGACTGTGGATTGTCACCAATCGCACAGTAGGAATCCTTTAGAAAGGAGGTGATCCAGCCGCAGGTTCCCCTACGGCTACCTTGTTACGACTTAGTCCCAATCGCGGAGTTTATCTTCGGCACTTGGCTCCTTGCGGTTACCTCAGTGACTTCGGATACCCCCCACTTTCGTGGCTTGACGGGCGGTGTGTACAAGGCTCAGGAACACATTCACCGCGG
>CAZRCI010000083.1:0-6024 GCA_964598535.1 uncultured Planctomycetaceae bacterium
GTCCGCTTCAAAGAATGTGGGATTATCTTCGGCGAGCACGCGCTTGATGCGGTCCGCGTAGACGATCTCGGAGTCGGCCAAATGGCAGATGACCTCGCGGACAGACCATTTGCCTTCGATAGGCCTTGCATCCACATCGACATGGGAAGTTGATTGCATCACGTGGCGCAACAGTTGTGCGCCGCCGGCGTAGTCCTCGACGAGCCTTGAAATATCGGCCATATCCGTTTCCCTAAAACTCGACTGCACCAAAAATAACCTACCTGTACCTAAAAAAGAAGTGTCGCGATCGACTGTTGTCCACAGAAGAAACGGAAGGTAGCCGCTAACAATCGTGGCTGCTCGAGTGAACCTGTATGTTGTACCGGACATCCTAACTTGACACACGACCAACTCATTGCATTCGACACTTATCGAACTTGGGAGGTGCCCTATGTGCCACATCGATTTCAACGACAGCGCGTTTTTTCGAGACGATGAGCAAGCGGCGCAAGGGCTTCCCATCGGAGACGAAGGTGAAACGCGGCATCCGCCTGGTCCACGGCGACAAGTTGCTCGAAGAGAAGCTCGGCCGCAACGACCTGTGCCCATGCGGCAGCGGCAAGCGATTCAAGCGGTGCTGTCTGAAGTCAGGCCGCTTTTGATGGGGTCAATCGTGACCACTACTTTTAGAGACTGACACACTGCGTCGCCCGCCGCAGCGGCGGGCGACGCTCTGACGCTGAAGCCAGACGGCATGGCGACTGCCTGGAGCACCGCCGTTTTAGCGGTGGTCTACAGTTCTTAGCGGGTTCGACTTCTGCCGGCGACTTTGAATGTAGATAGAAAGGAGATTCAAGCGAGGTTGATTCGGCCAGTTCCAGCGGCGCACTTTGCCCCCAACGGCATTTTTGTCCTGACATTATTGAACCCAGGAGCAGGACGAACTGCTGGAATCCGTCTCGGGTGCCGGATAGAGTTAGCCGTTTCGCTTTGAGCCTTTCCGGGAGATAGCAATGGAGCCCCTCGAAATCCGGCCATTTCAGAAGTCCGATCAACCGACAGTCATGGCATTGTGGAAGGACGTGTTCAGCTATTCCAACTATTCGGCTCCCCACAACGATCCACTCGCCATCATTGAGCACAAGCTGATTGTACAGAGCGAATTGTTTTGGGTTGGACTTCTGAACGATCGAATTGTCGGAACGATCATGGCCGGCTACGACGGCCACCGTGGCTGGCTCTATTCCCTGGCCGTGGCGCCCGATGTCCGCCGGCGCGGAATCGGCACACAACTCATGAATCACGCTGAGCAAACGCTCAAGAACCTCGGCTGCCCCAAGATCAATCTGCAAGTCGTGGCGTCCAATGATTCGGCCATCGAGGTTTATAAGAAGCTCGGATACGTAATCGAAGACCGAATCAGCATGGGAAAGGTCATGCCTTCGGACACGCCTTGAGTTGTCAGAACGCATTGTCATAAGAACGTGACGGCGATGCCTCGGCATCCTTCTCGACGAACTGTTTTCCGCGAACTCTCTCAGCCGAACTTGCGCCCTAATTCCTTAATAAGCTGGGAAACGGGAACTGTCGAGATAGAGGTTCTTGGCTTTTCCAGAACGGTTGTACGATGCGCAAGGAACGCTTTTCAGCTTCCTTGCGAGTGACTTCCTTGACGTTGCCGAAGTAGACCCGCTTCCCGCCAGTCCGCGTACGCCAAAATACGTGATGCCGTTTGCGGTCGTCTTGGAGAGCTTCGCATCGCGAGGCATTTGAGGCCAATCCTTGGAGGAATAGGCTAATCCAAGGATAGTGTCAGGCATTCCGACACGTAAAAAAACGAAAAAAGCCCGCATAAAGCGGGTTTTTCGTCTCAGTCGGGGCGACAAGGCACCGTTAGAACTTTTTTGCAGCGCCGTTCACAAAATGCAGACGTAAGAAGTGTCGCTGTGGCAATGGATAAGGTTGCTGCTGGGCTGAATTGTTTGCAATGGTCGGGTTCACTTTGCGTCTCTGGCGATTTCGCCGAAGTAGATCGGTGAGAAGCCCATTCGGTGCACTGTGCGTTGGGAGTACTTGATTTATTGTCCTCTTTTAAGACTGCTATAATCCGGCGTGCCTACTGGCATCGGCGCTGCCAAGAATGATCTTGCTGGCAAGCGTCAAGTGCACGCTGACCGATGGTTGGAGCTTGACGAACAATGACCGCATGGAGATGGATCTTGTGGGCCGTATTGATCGGCGGAGCGGCATTGGGCTATTACGCGTGGCTACGGTTTCAGCCGGAGTCTTTGCCGGAGGGCTTTGCCAGCAGCAATGGTCGCATCGAAGCGATCGAGATCGATGTCGCCACGAAAACGGCGGGACGCCTGGAGTTCGTGGCTGTCAACGAAGGGGACTTCGTTGCCGCCGGCGAGGTGCTCGCCAAGATGGATACGCAAGTGCTGCAGGCTCAACTGCGGGAAGCCGAAGCGGAGCTTCGCCGCGCGGGAACCGCGGTGGAAACGGCCAGAAGCGGCGTCATGCAACGCGAAAGCGAGAAGACAGCGGCAGAATCGGTGATCGAGCAGCGTCAAGCGGAATTCGATCTGGCAACCAGCAATTTCGCCCGTTCGGAAAATCTGGTGGGAAGAAACGCTATTACGCGAGAGGAGTTCGATACCAACCGCGCCGCGTTGGCCAGCGCCCGGGCTGCGGTCAGCGTCTCCAAGGCGAATGTAGCGGGTGCCGACGCCGCTATGTCGACTGCAAAATCGCAGGTTATTCAAGCGGAGGCGACCGTAGCGGCTGCCAAGGCGACGATCGAACGCATCCAAGCCGATATCGACGACAGCGTCTTGAGGTCACCGCGCGACGGGCGCGTGCAGTATCGCATTGCACAACCCGGCGAAGTGCTCGCCGCCGGCGGGAAAGTGCTCAACCTGGTTGATCTTGGCGATGTGTACATGACCTTCTTCCTGCCCACGGCTTCCGCGGGCAAAGTTCTCATGGGTGCCCCGGCCCGAGTCGTAATCGACGCGGCGCCGCAATACGTCATTCCAGCACAAGTATCTTTCGTGTCGGATGTTGCCCAGTTCACGCCCAAGACCGTGGAGACTGCCGAGGAACGGCAGAAACTCATGTTCCGCATCAAGGCTCGCATCGATCCCGAGGTGCTGAAAAAATACATTCGCAGCGTCAAGACCGGCTTGCCAGGCATGGCCTACGTCCGGCTGGACGATCAATCTGAATGGCCAGCGCACTTGGAGGTCCGGCTCCCTGAATGAAACGCCGCGCACCTCCGGCCTCTGTCGGGCAGTCCGATTCAACTCTCGTGGCGAGGCTGATGAACATCGGCCTGCAATACGGCAAGATACGCGCCGTCGACGGAGTCAATCTGGAACTGCCGGCGGGCAAGGTCGTGGGGCTGATCGGTCCCGACGGCGTGGGCAAATCGAGCCTGCTTGCGCTGATCGCCGGTGCTCGCCGGGTACAGGCGGGAAGTGTCGAGGTACTCGGCGGAGACATGGCCAACGCCAGGCATCGTCAAGCGGTCTGTCCGCGTATTGCCTACATGCCGCAGGGGCTCGGCAAGAATCTCTATCCCACGCTCTCCGTTTTTGAGAACGTAGATTTCTTCGGTCGGTTGTTCGGCCACAACCGTGCGGAGCGCAAACGTCGCATTGCCGAATTGTTGAAAAGCACGGGCCTGTCATCGTTCGTCGATAGGCCCGCCGGCAAGCTGTCCGGCGGCATGAAGCAAAAACTGGGGCTGTGCTGCGCGCTGATCCATGACCCAGACTTGTTGATTCTGGACGAACCCACCACGGGGGTCGATCCGCTATCGCGCCGACAGTTTTGGGAACTGGTCGATCGCATCCGCATGAACCGTCCGGGCATGAGCGTTTTGGTGGCGACGGCCTACATGGACGAAGCGGCGGGGTTTGACTGGCTGGTGGCCATGGAGGACGGTCGTCTGTTGACGACGGGCACGCCGCGAGAACTGCTGGCTCGCACCAGTACGACTTCCTTGGAAGAGGCGTTCATCGCCTTGCTTCCAGAGGAGAAACGCCGCGGGCACGTGAAGGTTGATATTCCTCCGCGCGCGCAAGGAGACGGCCAGGTTGCCATCGAAGCCAGAAATCTCACCATGCGCTTTGGCGATTTTGTGGCCGTCGATCACGTCACTTTCCAGATCGAGCCGGGGGAGATCTTCGGTTTCCTGGGTTCCAACGGTTGTGGCAAAACGACGACCATGAAGATGCTCACCGGGCTTTTGCCCGCCAGCGAAGGCCAAGCCTGGCTGTTTGGCCAACTGGTCGATGCGCAAGACCTGGATACGCGGCGCCGGGTCGGCTACATGTCACAGAGTTTCTCGCTCTACTCCGAATTGACGGTGCGTCAGAATCTCGTCTTGCACGCGCGACTATTTCAAGTCCCAAAGCAACAGATTCCCGAGCGCGTGCGACAGATGGTCGAGCGATTCGATCTGGAAAGGGTCGTGGACGCGCTGCCCGACGCGCTGCCGCTCGGATTGCGGCAGCGTTTGTCGTTGGCCGTTGCGCTGATCCATCAGCCCAAGCTGCTGATCCTGGACGAACCGACTTCCGGCGTGGATCCGGTGGCGCGCGACGCCTTTTGGCGGCACTTGATCGATTTGTCGCGGCAAGATCGCGTGACGATCTTCATCTCCACGCATTTCGTCAACGAGGCCCAACGCTGCGACCGTATTTCGCTGATGCACGCGGGTAAAGTGCTGGTCAGCGATACTCCGGCCGGTCTCGTCCAGGCACGCGGCGCCAATACGCTCGAAGATGCGTTCATCGGCTACTTGGAGGATGCGGCAGGCGAACAACTTGCCGATAGCGACCAAGTACCGGAAGTTGGCGTGGCGGACGTGGCCTCCGATCAACCGGACGTGCTCGCGCCGGATGGCCGATTCAGCGTACAACGCATGTTCAGCTACACCATGCGCGAAACATTGGAATTACGGCGCGATCCCATTCGTCTGACGCTGGCACTGCTGGGCAGTGTGCTCCTGATGTTCATCATGGGTTACGGCATTACTATGGACGTCGAGGACCTCACATTTGCCGTGCTTGACCGTGACCAGACAACGGTCAGCCACGACTACGTGCTGAATCTGGCCGGGTCACGCTATTTCATCGAGCAACCGCCGCTAACGGACTACCAACAACTTGATCAACGGATGCGCGCAGCGGAAATCAGCTTGGCGATCGAGATTCCTCCGGGCTTCGGACGCGATTTGGAACGCGGAAAGCCGGTGGAACTGGGGGTGTGGATTGATGGCGCGATGCCGCAACGTGCGGAAACCAATCGAGGCTACGTACAGGGAATGCACGCGCTCTGGTTATCCCGGAAGACCGCGGAAACGCTAGGAGAGCACAATCTGGCGGGGCCCGCCACGGTCGAGATCAGGTATCGATATAACCCGGACATCAAGAGCTTGGTGGCCATGGTGCCTAGTGTTATTCCGCTCCTGCTGCTGATGATTCCAGCCATGCTGGCCGCGCTGTCCGTAGTGCGAGAGAAGGAGCTGGGTTCGATCATCAATCTCTATGTCACGCCGGTGACACGATTGGAATTCCTACTCGGCAAGCAAATCCCATACGTGACTTTGGGAATGTTGAACTTCCTGATGCTGACGGCCCTTGCTGTCACTGCCTTCGGCGTGCCCTTCAAAGGGAGTTTTGCGACGCTGCTGCTCGCCGCGGTGGCTTATGTCGGTTGCGCCACGGCCATGGGACTTCTTATTTCGACGTTCATGCGCAGCCAAGTGGCGGCGATTTTTGGAACGGCGGTGTTAACCCTTCTACCCGCTGTGCAGTTCTCGGGAATGATCGATCCGGTGTCCTCGCTGGAGGGAATGGGCGCCCTGATCGGCCGGGTCTATCCTACGTCCCACTTTCTCACTATTTCTCAAGGTGTTTTCTCAAAGGGCCTGGGATTCGCCGACCTGTATCGTTCATTTCTGCCTTTGCTCGTTGCCTTCCCTTGTATCTTCTAAATCAGCCCGTGCTGTAGTAGTGTCTTCTTCCGTCTGGG
>CAZRCI010000084.1:0-5713 GCA_964598535.1 uncultured Planctomycetaceae bacterium
CCTCGCCCCCTGTCATAAAACATCCACGCCCATTTACAAAGTGAGGAATGCACCCGCTTCCGAGATTGCACATCAATTGACGTTTTAACTTTTGCCACAGTTGAGGAGGCATCGCAGGATTACCAGCCTGCTTCGGTGAAATTGACGTAGGGTCTTGATCGCTCCAGCTTGCGCGCCCAGGTTACAGCGGTCCCACCGCCCGAACCGCTCAGGGCCGAATCTGAGTCACCCGCCCCGGAATGTGCGTCAATCCCAAGGGCGGGGCTGTCGGCTCTGCATCGTTCTTCCCTGTGGCTGAAGCCTAATCCGTTAGGCAAGGTTCTTGGGGAACCAGAAACCCCGGGTGACCAGCGACGGACGTATCGGGCGCCCGTGGCGGCAGTCCGGGTGCCTCCGACATCGGAGAAGGGAGCCTGCGCGATGGCAGAGCTCAGGCCGGAACGATCGGAACGGAAAAGCTGACAGAGGGCGAGCCTAGCACGGCGCCGTTCTGGGCATCAAGGCCGCCGGCGCGAGCAATGAACCGGCCCTGATGTCGGGCACCAGCGATTGCCGGTCGCCACGGTGATCCACAAACAGCGGTGACGTGACCGAGAATGTGGTCGAGTCGCGCTGGGGAATTCTGCGCGGAGATGAACAGGACCCGCGTCGCTCGGGAGACTGATCCTGCACCGCGTCGTAGGTGCGAATCTTCCGTTCAATGCTGTCGGCGTCCTTTTGCGAGCGGATGCGCTCGGTGTCATTGTCGATCTCGACAAAGAAGCGAAAGACTTTGTCATCGCGCGTCACGAGGGCAAACGAAGCGTCGGGATAGATCGACTGTCCGTCGGCCGCGAGCCGGATCGTGTTTTCGCGGTAGAACCCCGTGAAGCGAATGCCTGAGCGGTGGGCGCCGCAGGCCGTGTGTACCACAAAATCGCTCACGGCCCGCTGGTGCGGCTGCCGCGCCAAACCCGCGGGCGAGAAATAGCCCTTGGTCGGGGGCTGGCTGTCCGGACCATGCAGCAGCCGATACCCGCGGCGGGACAAGAGGTAATAGTTCTCGGGCTGGCCACGATCCAAGATCGCGTAGCGATGCACGCTCACAAGCTTCGCCTCGCCCATACGTTGGAGCCGCTCCCGCACAAGCCGGGTTGAGCGGAAGGGAGCTTCCCAGGTCATACTGAGTTTTTCCAGTTGCCGCGCCGTGAGCGGCGCGTAGTCGAGTGCCCGCAGCAACTCGACGTCGCGCGGGGTAACGAGCCAACCGGGAGAAACCCTTGTCATAGGATACGGCGGAGTCTAGCATCCCCCGCGGCACCTAAATAGCTCCACGTAATTGGGATAGCGGAGCGTCGGTTGGTGTTTTCAAGAAAACAGGCTTGGTTCTAGGCTGGTTGTTGCTTGACGACAACGCAGCCCCGGAGACCAAGCCATGGACGGCGGTCTGTAGAACCGTTGTCCCTAAAACAAGCAGAGTGGATGACGAATTTCACAACCCACTTTGGCCCGTTCGTCTATCGGTTGAGGGCACCAGCCTCTCAAGCTGGAAGGTGACCAGCCTTCGGCCAGTGCCCATTCGATTCCCGCACGGGTCAGTCATGGCCAAGATGTGACCAACGCTCGCATTGAGCAACTACCGCTTCGTCGAAGCCAGCGCACTTCCTCGGCACACCCATGATGAGCGAATTATTCTTCGGGCATCTTCAGACTACTTGTCATCCGCGGAAATCGCGTCCAGCTCTCCACACAGCTTCAGGGCCTTGATGGCTTCGGTGGTCGCAATGTACGTGATGTAGTGGAAATTTCCACGATAGAGCGAATGCATCCACCACCGCCCACTCATGCGCTGTTCACGCTTCAGCCATGTCAGCCCTTGCTGGATGCGCGGGTCGGAGACGGGGACGTTGTTCTGCCGCATCAGCACCACGGCCAGGGCCGTCATATAAGGGTCACTTTCGGGCTGGTCCGCATCGGGAAGATTTTGGATGAGCTTAAGAACAGTCGGACTCATCTCAAAGTGCCAGTCATTGACCGGCGACATGTCGCGGGTGCTCCAGCCCCCATCAGCATGCTGTTTCGAGGAGAGCAGCGCCAGCGCGGCGTCGCGTTCCGTCTGCGAAACGACTTCAGGCAGATAGTAGGCCATCTGCAGTTTCAGGATGCGATCGAAGTCGTTCTTTGGCGGCGCGGTGCGGAGCCAGTGTTTCAGGTTCTCGACACGACGCAGCAGCGTTTCATCTCTGAGTCCTGCGAGCCAGCCCGGTGCCGCTGTGATGGCCCGCGCGGCTTGCAAAGAGAGTTCGTAATCGGTGGTGATATGCGGGATCTCGACTTCGCCGTGACTGACGAAGGCGCCGCTTTCCGACTGCCGCTCGAACATATCGCGCAGCGAACGATCCGTGGCCTCGGAGAGCTGCCCAGTCACGTGCCGGTCCCACTCGGCCAGCCCGACGCTCCGCCACACGGCGGAGAACGCGCCCGGGTAGAAACTGTGCCCTTTCTGTTTGATTTCCTTGGTCTCAGTTACTTCCGTCGGCACCACTTTCAAGAAAGTCGCGAGTACCTCTTCGCTCGGCTTGCCGAACTGTCGTGACCACGCGGTGTATTCGGTCAGATAGGGCCCCGTTGTATGGCAATTCACGCAGCCGTTCGAGCGTGCCCAACTGATCGCACCAGTCTCCAAATATTTTCCGGCCAGCTTAATGGATTCTGGTCCAAACTCCTTCACCCGCGGCTCATCGGCTGAGGGAATGCTGATGCGGGTCTCTCCCACCTCATATTGGAAGGCAGGTTTCGGAGTTTCCCCGTGCGACGCGGCGCTGAGGGTATGGATTGCCAGCGCGACTGGAGCAATCAGAGTGTAGCAGGTTCTGTTCATGGCTTTTCCCCAAGACGCTCGTTTTTGGCCCGGGCCAGATTATAGCATCGCACGACCCGCCATTCTGGCGCTTGAGGGGCCCTGCGCCGCTTGCCGCGAGGCAACTCCGCTCGGGCAGCGTTGCTTCGCCGAAGCGACCACTCTCACGCGGCTCATTTTCCCTGCTATAGTGGGTGAGAATTCGCAAACTATCGCGATCGTCAAGGAGATCCCAATGGGCCGTCGTCGTCTTGCAGTTGCGATAATCTCTAGCTATCTCACTCTCGGGCCTATTTGCCAACCGAACTTCGCGCAGCAGGCGACTCCTCCAGACGCCGCGCACGTCGCAGCCGCGGAGTTGGCGATCAACGAGCAGGCGTTGCGTGGCCACATTCGTTTTCTGGCGAGCGACCTTTTGGAAGGTCGTGGGCCGGGATCGCGCGGGGACGACCTGGCCCAGCACTATATCGCGTCCCAATTTGAATCGCTGGGACTCAAGCCAATCCTGCCAGAAAACGGCTGGTTTCAGTCAGTTCCGCTGGTTGGTGTAACGGCGCGCGTTCCCGACACGGTGACGTTTCGGCAAGGCCAACAATCGCTCGTGCTCAAACGGCACGACGATTACGTCTTCGCCAGCGGAAAGCCGCAGTCGGAAGTCGCGATCGACAACGCCGAGATTGTGTTCGTGGGCTACGGCATTGAAGCACCCGAATACGAATGGGATGATTTCAAAGCTGCCGACCTGCGCGGCAAGATTCTGCTAATGATGAACAACGATCCGGCCGGCGATCCGCGACTTTTTGCCGGTAAACGCCGTCTTTACTACGGACGCTGGGATTACAAGTTTGCGAGCGCGGCGCGGCAAGGTGCGGTTGGTGCAATTATCATTCATACCACAGAGTCGGCGGGGTATCCGTTTCAGGTCGTGCAAACCTCCTGGTCCGGGGAAGAATTCGAGCTGGAACAAGCGACGAGCCCGCGGGGGCAATTGCGCGGCTGGATGACTGAGGAAGCGTCACGGCGGATTGCGATTTTGGCCGGCCAAGATCTGGATAAGCTCCGCGCTGCTGCCGAGCGACGCGACTTTCGGCCCGTGCCGTTGGGCGTCCAACTTTCCGTCGCATTCTCGTGCGACGTTCGCAAAAGAAAAACGGCCAACGTTCTCGGGCTGCTCCCCGGCATCGATCCAGAGTTAGCTCGACAAGCCGTGATTTTCATGGCCCACCACGATCACCTCGGGCTGGGCGCGGAGCGGAATGCCGAGGGAGACAACATCTACAATGGCGCCGTGGACAACGCTTCTGGAACCGGCGCGTTGTTGACGATCGCGCGAGCGTGTGCGGCGCTGTCAAAACGACCCGCCCGGTCGATCCTGTTTGCGGCCGTGGGGGCCGAAGAACAGGGCTTGCTGGGCTCGTTGTATTTGGCCGAGCACCCGCCGATCGCGGTGGGAAACATGGCCGCGGTCATTAACATCGACGGCATCAACACCTTCGGTCCGACTCACGACGTCAACGTCATTGGGTTAGGAAAATCCAACCTTGACGAGTTGGTCAACGAAATCGCCCGCTGGCAGAAACGAGTGGTAACACCCGACCAATTTCCAGACCGGGGTTACTACTATCGCTCCGACCAGTTTAGCCTGGCCAAGGTTGGCGTGCCCGGCGTTTACTTGCATTCGGGGATCCACGTGATTGGAAAGCCGGAGGGCTGGGGCAAGCAGCGCATTGAGGAATGGACACGGACTAAATACCACCAACCAAGCGACGAGTACCAGGACAGTTGGGACTTGCGAGGAGCGGTTGAGGACGTGCGACTCCTATATTACGTCGGTCTGCAAGCAGCCCAGCGGCCGGCTTTGCCGCAATGGAACGCTGGTGACGAATTCGAGGCTGCGCGCAAAGCCGCGCTCAAGGCCGTCAAGCAGTAGTGACGCGCATCGAGTTTTCGCTGGCGACCCGCCCTCATCACTGGATACTTGAACGTATTGTTGCCGGTCGATCATTCGAGCGAGTGGGGTCGCAAATGGTTTCAGAACCGCAGGTATATGCGGCGGAGTATGGGAGGGCATTCAGATCCTCTTCAGCGACGGACACGCTTCCATTTCGCGTGCGCTATCGCGAGGAAATGAACTGCCAGATCGTGCATGACTCCATTCACCTTCGCCCCGGGTGCACGGAGACCTATCTGCTCTACATTGACGGTCCGCCGGTTGGCTTCGCATCGGTCGACATCGCCGGGCCCTGAAAGGACAAGCGGACGGTTTTGGAGTTTTACGTGTTCCCGGAATATCGTAATCGCGTTTTTGCACTGTTCGAGGCGTTTCTAGCGAATGCGGGCGCGCTGCGATCCGACTAACATCCCCTCGCGCCGAACACTGCAAAAGGCCGACATGGTGCCCTACGCAAACATGCTGGTTGGCGTTCTCTGACAAGCCGAGAGGCGAAACACTAGGCATCACTGAGGTCGAGCAACAGAACGGCCTCTGTAATCCTCTCTTGAACTTTGCGCTGCTAGACCAACAGGAATCGACGGGTCGCCATTCGGGATATTACCACTCGCGGGCTGCCTTTCCGACTCGATTTTACGTAGGCGGTTTGCGACAAACGGCAAGCGGTGCTGTTTGGCTATCGCATGGCAGAGCTTCCCTTCACCTTATCGCCGTCCGACTCAGTTGAGTGAACCGATCCGCGTGCACAGATTTGCTGGGCAAATGTGGTCAAAAAGGTGGGGTTTCAGCGGAATCTGTGGGTGAATTCCGGGCGTATTGGCGGGCTCCCTGGAGGCGCGACCAGAGCCCCAGTTCCCGCCCCAGCCCCCCTCCCTTGTATCTTCTAAATCAGCCCGTGCTGTAGTAGTGTCTTCTTCCGTCTG
>CAZRCI010000085.1:0-5342 GCA_964598535.1 uncultured Planctomycetaceae bacterium
AGCACCTGCCAGGTGCCGTAGATATAGTTGACGCCCCAGCGGCCAAACCAACTGCCGTCGGCCTCTTGATTGGCGCGAATATAAGCGAGCGTGCGGTCGACGACCGGGTCGCCCACGGTGCGTCCTAGACGGCCCAGCATCTCGAGCACGCGTCCGGCGAGGTCCGGCGTGCTGGGATCGATCATCGCGTTGTGGTCGGCAAACGGAACGTGGCAGAGGAACTCGTGATCGTTGTCGCGATCGAAGGCTCCCCAGCCGCCGTCGCTGTTTTGCATGGCAAGCACCCAATTGACGGCGCGCTGCATGGCGGCCGGCGTCTGCTCGATGAGCGCGAGCTGGCGCCGGGCATCGGCGACGCCAACACCGGTGGCCGACCCGACCCAGGCCCGCTCGTTGGCAACCGAATCGATGGCTTCCATCTGGCTGGCCAGGGCCATGACGACCATGATCGAGTCGTCGACGTCGGGATAGAACTCGTTGGCGTACTCGAAGCACCAGCCGCCGGGCTGGGCCTTGACGGTACTGGCCCAATCGCCGCGCCGGGTGACCTCCATCTTAAGCAGCCATTCGACCGCCTTGCGCGCCGAAGGATGCTCGGCCGGTAGGCCCGCCGTTGCGAGCGCGCGGAGCGTAATCGCGGTATCCCAGACGGGCGATTTGCAGGGCTGCAAGCGCACGGTGCCGGCTTCCTCGATGATCAGACCGGCGAGATGCTCGTGGCAGTATTTGACTTCGGGGCTGTCGTCGGCATAGCCCAGGCAGCGCAGCGCGATGATGCTCCAGATGATCGGCGGGAAGATCGCGCCCAGGCCTTCGCTGCCGGCGAAGCGCTCGACCATCCACTTTTCACAGTGCTTGATGGCATGCCTGCGAAGCGGCTGCCAGAGCTTGCGCGGGCCGACGAACTTGAACGCCCGATCGACGACGCGGAAGAAGCGGTCCCAGCTCAGCGGTCCGCCAGGCTTCTTGCCGGGACAGCGGAGCGGCGGCCACGCGTGCGGCTGCTTGAGGAACAGCTCGCAGATGCCGAGGCTGGGGTCCAGATTCACGGCCGGCTGCAGGGCCGACATGATCGAGAGCGGCACGATAATCGTCCGCGACCAGGAGCTTACGCGGTGCAGATTGATCGGAAACCACTTGGGGAGCAACACCGCCTCGGGCGGAACCGCCGGACACTGGGCATAGGGGATTTGGCCCAGCAGCGCGAGATAGAACCGCGTGAAGCTGTTCACCGAGTCGGCCCCGCCGTGAGCGAGAATCGCCCGCCGGGCACGCTGCATGGCCTCGCTGCTGGAGTCGTAGCCCGTGAGCTTGAGCGCGAAGTAGGCCTTGACGCTGACGCTGATATCGACCGGGCCGCCAGGATGCGTGGTCCAGCCGCCACCGGCGAGTTGCTTATTGTAAATGTAGCGGGCCGCCTTGCGGGCGACGTCGCTGGTGTGCTGCCCGAGGAACGCCAAGAGCAGGATGTATTCGCTTTCGAGGATCGTGTCGCCTTCGAGCTCGGCGCACCAATGGCCATCGGAGTGCTGCTGGTCGACGAGCCAGGCCCGCGTGCGCTGGATGGCGATGTTGAGGGAATCTGCCAGGCGGGCGTGAGTCGTGTGCGAGGAACGCGCACCCCCGGATTGCAGATCGGGCGAAGCGGCACGCGCGTGCGAAGCGGTATTCATGTTCAAATGGCCTCCATGCTGCGAATCTTCCCTGACTCGCCGGGGTCGGCAGCAGTCACCGACCGCGTCAATCTATGCCATGCCCCCTATGTCGGCAAGGTCACTGAGCTATCACGCGGAACATCTCTCCGCGACTTTCCGCTAGCATGGGCAAGCGCTCGAGTACACGGGCCTCGACCAGCGTGTCAAAGATTGCCGGTTGGAGAAATTCGGTAATGCCATAGTTACCTGGTGAACGATAGCGCTCGATCTCGGGCCAGGCGGCATAGACGTGCGACACGCCGCGTTCGAGCAGCGTGCGGCGCACTTCGGACGGCGACTTGCCGCGCGCAAGTTGTTCGAAAATCGAATCGTCGAACACCGTGTTGTAGATGGCGGGCGTTTCAAGATCGAAGGGTTGCGCATCGCCCACCAGCAGCACGCGTTGGATGTCGGCCGCATGGCCATTGAGCCAGGCGTGCCACGGATCGACGAGCGCGACGGACTCCGCGCGAAGCACGTCAAGCGGGGCTAAATATCGATTGTCCGCGACCGGCCCGCCGGCAACGAGCACGAAGTTCAACAGGCCCCCCAGCGCGAGCATGGCGAAAAGCGCACGGCGCCAAATGAGGCTAGCGTTCCACGTCGCGCCAATGCCGACCAACAGAGCGGCCAAGGGCCAGATCGGCACCAGGAAACGATCGATCCGATGCGTCAGCAGCCACCAGGCCGCGAAAATAAAAAGCAGCAGCCCCGCCAGCAACGTCACCAAACGCCGTTGCGAGCGGACCGCAAACGCCAGGGCCGCGAAGGGCGCAATAAGCGGACTCAACCAAGCGCCGGCGACCGTGACATCCCACGCACGCCGCGCCAGGTCGGTGGGCTGAAAGTTGGGAGGACGATGCGCCTGCTGCCATTGAACTTCTTTGTCGACCGTGCGCGTTTCACCGCCGAACACCTGATAGAGCAGGGGGTACGTGGGGTTGCCCGTCAGCGCGGCGTTCTTGGCAAACCAGGGTCCGCAACCAATCGCCACGCCGAGGACCATCCAGGCCGCGGACTTGAACAGCATGCGCGGGCCGGCCGCGTAATAACCGATCAGCGCCACCACGCATGCCAACGGCACGGCGCAATAGACGACGGCCGGATACTTCGTCGATACCGCGGCGCCGGCCAAAAAGCCCACGGTGAGCAGCAAACCTCGGAGCGACTCGGGGGTCGCGGTCGCCGCGGAAGCGGTGAGCCTCTCGCGCCAAATGAGCGTCAGGTAGATGGCGGCGATGAAGTAGCAGGCGAAAGCGCCTTCGACGAGGCAATGGGTGGAAACGATGGCCACCCAGGGCACGGAGATATAGACGAGCGCCGCCACGACGCCCGCCGCGGGGGAAGCAAGGCGACTGCCCGCGGCATACAACAGTAGCGCCGCGAGCGGGGCGAACAGCCCAATCAGCGTCTTTCCGACCATCGCGCCGGTCCACCAATCGCCGCACAAGACCATGCCGGCCAAGGCGAACATTTCCGTCCCGAGCGGCATGTTGGCATAAATATTGTGCGGCAAGAACGTAATCCGGCCGGCCTGATAGAATTCTTTTGGCGCTTGCAGGTGATATTCGCGAACATCGAAGTCTAGAGGCGGAAGCATCGCCGACCCGAGGATCGCGAGCGCGAACGGGGCCAGCAACCACAACCACGCGGAGTTCCAGTTCCAGACGTCCGACTCGCGATGGGCGAACGCCGGTCCGACCCGACAAGTTCCCGATGCGCAGCCGAGCCGCCAGCGCGTGGCCGCCGCGGCGACGCAAGCGCCGACGCCCAGCGCGATGAACAGCTCGGCTCGCAACAGCCCGGCCAGGCCCAGCAAGAGTATCGCCAGCGAAGCGAGGTTGAGCCCCACGATTCCCGAGAGCAGCGTCATTTCGAGCCGGGTAAGCGCGCGATCCACGCGAAGTAGCCGGAGCCAGAGCCAGCCAGCGGAAGTCGCGGCACTCAGAATCGCCAACACCAGGAACAGGATCCAGGCACGTTCGCCCAGCGACGGCCACGAGGCTCCTTCGAACCAGCGAAGGAGATAATCGTCGGGCCGCAAGAGCGCCACGAAGAGCATTTGGATGCGCGACTCGTTGCCGAACTCGGCGATGGGCCAGAACAGAAAGAGCGCGAAATAGGCCGCTACGCCCCCCAGCGCGGCCATCGCCCCGAGGGGCGAGCGCGCGTTGTCGTGCGCGGCGGAAAGACGAGCAGTTTTAGCGGTCGAATGCGCCACGATGGCCAAAATGCCCCTTGAGTTCCCGTGCTTTTACCGCCGCCGTTCCGCGGGAAGCCGCGCGGCCAGTTTCCAAGCTAGGATTGCCTAGCTAGACTGGCTGCAAGTTCGTCCGTCTCCACCGGGAGCGGAGGCAGCCCACACGCGCGGCACTAACCGGCCCCCCACCCCAGTGTATCTCGGGCTGCCGGGCGCGTCCCACCCCGAAAACCAACCCCCACGCTGCTCGACCGATGGCCACCAAGCTTCAAGGCATTTTTACCCCCAACATTGTTCCGCTCGATCGGCGTGGCGAGATTCACGAAGCCGAACTGCGACGTTACACGGATTGGCTCATCGAACGCGGCGTGCATGGCCTGTATCCGAACGGCTCGACGGGCGAATTCACCCGCTTCACGCCCGAGGAACGCCGGCGGATTATCGAGATCATGGCCGATCAGGCGCGGGGGCGCGTGCCAATTCTGGCCGGCGCGGCCGAGGCGAACGTGCGCGAGACAATCGCCGCCTGCGAATATTATCACGCGCTGGGCGTGCGGGCGGTGGCCATCGTCTCGCCGTTTTACTACAAGCTCAGCCCGCCGGCGGTGTACGCCTACTTCAAAGAGATTGGCGATCACTCGCCGATCGACGTCACGCTGTACAACATTCCGATGTTCGCCTCGCCGATCGACGTGCCCACGGTGCAACGGCTGAGCGAAGAGTGCGAGCGGATCGTCGCGATCAAGGACTCCTCGGGCGACCTGCCGCACATGATTCGCATGATCCAGGCCGTGCGGCCGAACCGGCCCGAGTTTTCGTTTCTGACCGGCTGGGACGCGGCGCTAATGCCGATGCTGCTCATCGGCTGCGACGGCGGCACCAACGCCACGAGCGGCGTCGTGCCCGAGCTGACGCGCAAGCTCTACGACTTAACGATCGCCTATCGGATCGACGAAGCCCGGGAGTTGCAGTACAAGCTGCTGACGCTGTTCGACAAGATGCTTCTGTCGGCCGACTTTCCCGAAGGCTTTCGGGCGGCGTTGCGGCTGCGGGGGTTCGATACCGGCGCCGGGCGGCAACCGGTATCCGCCGTGCAGCAGATCCAGCTCGAAACGCTCAGCAATGCGTTGGCGTGTCTGATGGCCGAGGAGGGCTTTGCCGAGGAGCCGATTGGCGGCTGCCCCACGGGCGCTGAGAAGATCGATCCCGCTCAGGTCGGGCGCATCGTGCAAGGCGTGCTGGCTGAGCTCAAGCAGCGCGGACTGGGTTAACAGATTCAGGCGTCTTCCGCGCAGCCGGTGAGCATCGCTTGACGCGATCGTGGGCCGTTGAGTTTCCCCCGGCGGATGCGCGGCTAGCCGCCTGTTGAAAAATGTCACGATGGTCACGATGGCATTTTTCAACCTCGCCAAGTGCGGAGCAAAGCTCCGCACGGCTCGCAAAATAAC
>CAZRCI010000086.1:0-4491 GCA_964598535.1 uncultured Planctomycetaceae bacterium
CCGGATGGCGGTCTGGCTCTGATCTGGAGTGCGCGCGATTCATCGCCGCTTTGTTCTCCGCGGCTTGCCGCGGAGGTGGCTGTCGAGCCGCCCGGTCGAAAGCGGCGATGAATCGCCGCACTCCAAAATAGGAGCGGCATTTGCCCGCAACCGCGAATTGGCGATTGAGCTGGCGCAATCGGCGAAGCAACCGGTTCGGCGTTCACAACGGCGCGGTCATTCGGTTCGCCTGTGATTCGGAATTTCCGCCCGTCAGTCGCAGCACTGCGGATTCCGGCGTTCCCAGCCGATCATCTTGCCGTGCTGGTCGAATTCAAAATGGCAGCAGTCCTGTAGTTTCTTTTTGAGCATTTGCCGTCCCCGTCGGACGCGCGATTTCACGGCCGTCAAAGTCAGGTCGAGCCTCAGGGCGATTTTTGCGAGCGGCATCCCTTCCAACTCGGAAAGCTGTAGCGGCACCCGGTAGGGTTCGGGCAACTCCTCCATGAAGCGGATTGTTGAGATGAGAATGGCATCGCGCATCCGGCTCACGTCGTCCTCTGATTCGCCTTTCAGGTTCGTCGGCAAATCCTCGTTCGGCCTTCGTGTGCGATAGTAGTCGATTAGCGTGTGCCGAGCGATGCGATACAGCCAAGCCTCCAAGCGGTCGCCGTCGCGAAGCGTTGCCCGCGACCGATAGACTTTGAGCAGCGTTTCCTGTGTCAGGTCGTCCGCCGTGGCCTCGTCCGGCACGCGAGAACGGATGAACGCACGCAACTTCGTTACGAATTCCACCACGCCGGCATCGAATTGCGCCGTGCTCATGGGGACACGTCCTCAATGCGTGCCGCCAGACAGACCGCCGAAACTGGGCACAGCCCTTGAAACTGGCTCGACGCCGCGATAGCTGGCGGCGCTTCGCCCCGGTGAAAACGCGCAAAGCCCAAGCGTTCAAAGAACGGCGTCGCGGTCGTGGTAAGAAGAAACAGGCGAGTGACGCCGCGCCGCTCGGCCAACGCGCATATTTCGCGCACGAGCGCACAGCCGAGCCCATTCGCACGGTGCGTGGGTGTGACGACAAGCGAACGCAAGAGCGCATCCGGCCTGTAAATTTCCAGCCCCACCGAACCGACGACGGCGTCGCCTTTGCGCGCGACGAGAAAGTGCGGCAGGTGGGCCGTGAAATTCTCGTGCGGCAGGTCGGCCTGGCGGAGCAATGCCTGAATGGTTGCTGCGACCGCCGACTGCGCCGGTTCGATGGTCGGAGCTGATTTCATCTCGGTCACGGCCTCATTATTTATAGGTGGTGACGTTCGCGGAAACGACAAAATCCGCGAATGCCGGATTGTCCGTCCAATGCTTGATGTAGTCCCTCGAATTGTCCCGTAACTCGATGTCCACTTTGCGGAATCCGGCTGCGGCGAGCATCGCGCGCAGTTCTTCGATGGGGGTCGCGCCGCCGATGCAGCAACTGACGTTTTGGAGCGACTTCCGAAAATCCTCGGGCAACGGCTGCCGCGCCACCACGTCGGCGATGGCAAGGCGACCACCGGGTTTGAGCACGCGAAATGCCTCGGCGAATACGCGCGGCTTTTCCGGCGAGAGGTTGATGACGCAGTTGGAGATGATGAGGTCCACGCTCGCGTCGGCCACGGGCAGCGCCTCGATTTCGCCGAGCCTGAATTCGACGTTGGTGAAGCCGGACTTGGCGGCATTGCGGCGCGCCTTCGTGACCATCGCCGCAGTCATGTCCACGCCGATGACCTTGCCGGTGCCGGCGAGCTGGCGTGCCGCGAGGAAACAGTCGAAGCCTGCGCCACTGCCGAGGTCTAGCACTGTTTCGCCGGGTTTGATGCTGGCGATGGCCACGGGGTTGCCGCACCCAAGGCCGAGGTCGGAACCCGCCGGGGCGGCGGCTTGCTCCGCTGCACTGTAGCCAAGTTGGCTTGCGTAGTTCGCACCGGGCGTGCCGCTCCCGGCAGCCTTGGCGCAGCATTCATCCACGACGAGCGTTGCCTTTGTCGTCTTCGACGAGCTGCATCCGCAGTCCGCCCCGCCTTGGCCCTTGGCGTTTTCGTCTTCGACGCAACATGCCGAGGCATCGCTTTTCGCCGGGCCGCCGCAGCATTCCACGGCGGCAGTCAGCTCATCTCCGGCCTGCTCGGCAATGCTGCCGTAGCGCGCTCGGACGTGTTCACGGATGGTTTCAGAATCAATGTTTTTCATTTCATCTCTGCTGACGGGGAAGGGTGCGAAAGGACGCAGCATTTCTTGAGGCCGCGTGGGTAAGGGCTGGAAAGGCCACGATTTGGTGACGGAGAAAAGTTCTGCTTGCCCATACCTTTAGGGGAATATACCTCCAAAGGTATTTACGACAATGAGCCTCGTTCAAATCTACCAATGCCTTTGCGATCAAACGCGGCTGCGCATCCTGCACCTGTTACAGGGCGGCGAACTGTGCGTATGCCATTTTCAGGAGATTCTCGGCGAGCCGCAGGTGAAGATTTCCAAGCATCTCGCCTATCTGCGGCGGCACGGTCTGGTTGAATCCCGAAAGGAAGCGAACTGGATGATCTATCGGCTTCCGGCAAAGCCGTCGCGCGTGTTGCGCGCCAATCTCTCGTGCCTGCAAGACTGCGTAAGCGATGATGCCGTGTTCCGCCGCGATGCGGAGAAGCGGCGCAGGCTCCAAATCGCGTTCGCTGAAAGCAGCCCCGTATGCTGTGCGCCACGCACGGCCAAGAAATCCCGCGCCGCGCAATCCCTCTACACATGAATAACCAACCCTACAAAGTTCTCATTCTCTGCACCGGCAACTCTGCCCGCTCCATCATTGGGGAATATCTGCTCCGCATAAAAGGTCGGGGGCGCTTCGAGGCGCATAGCGCCGGCGCCAAACCGACCGGCAAAGTCAACCCGCTTGCCCTTTGGGTGCTGAAAGAACACTACGGCATCGACGCGAGCGACGCCCGCAGCAAGTCGTGGGACGAGTTCAAGGAAGTAAAATTCGATCTCGTCATCACTGCTTGCGACAACGCGAAGGAGGCGTGTCCGATTTTTCCCGGCCATCCGATTACCGCGCATTTTGGTTCGCCTGACCCGGCCGCGCTTGACGGCGCCGAGGAACAGAAAAAGTGGCTGTTCGTCCAAGTCGCCTCGCAGATCGCCCGCCGCATCGACCTGCTCTGCGCTCTGCCGGATTCGCAAATCGAACAGATCCGCATCCGCGAAATCGGCCAGCAATTCCCGCTGGAAAACGAGAATCAACTGGCTCGATAGCCATGAGCGACAACCAAGCCATCAGCGACGGCACCGCATCCGGTGCGTCCACCGCACCAGCACGCAAGCGGCTGAACTTTTTTGAGCGTTATCTTTCTCTGTGGGTCTTGCTTTGCATGGGCGTGGGCGTGGCGCTCGGGAAAGTATTTCCTGCGGCGATTGCCGGTGTGAGCAGTTGGGAGTTTCGCGAGGGCTCTCAAGTGAACGTGCCCATTGCGGTTCTCATCTGGCTCATGATCTACCCGATGATGCTGAAGATCGACTTCGGCTCGCTCGTCGGCGCCGCGAAGCGTCCAAAGGGATTGCTCGTGACTCTTGTAATCAACTGGCTCGTGAAGCCGTTCAGCATGGCGTTCCTCGCGTGGCTGTTTTTTCAACACGTCTTTTCAGCGTGGGTCGATCCGGTCGCAGCCCGCGACTACACCGCCGGCCTCATCATTCTCGCCGCCGCCCCCTGCACCGCGATGGTCTTCGTCTGGAGCTATCTGACCGACGGCGACCCGGCTTACACGTTGGTCCAAATCGCGGTCAACGACCTCATCATGCTCGTCGCCTTCGCCCCCATCGTAATGTTTCTGTGCGGCGTAGCTAATGTCGTGGTGCCCTCGAACGTGCTCGTCACGTCGGTCGTGGTGTTCATCGTGATTCCGCTCGTGGCCGGCTGGCTCACCCGAACAGCGCTGTTGAAAAGTCGCGGTCGCGAGTGGTTCGAGCAAACGTTCCTGCCGAAGTTTCAACCTGTGACGGTGCTCGCGCTACTCGCGACCCTTGTGCTGATCTTCGCGTTTCAGGCCGAAAACCTCACAACGAAGTGGTTCGCGGTTCTGCTGCTCGCGGTTCCGATCCTGCTCCAAGTTTACTTCAATTCCACGCTCGGCTACCTGCTCATGCGTGTGCTCAAGGTGCCGCACAATGTCGCATCGCCCGGCGCGCTTATCGGCGCCAGCAACTTCTTCGAACTCGCCGTCGCCGTGGCGATAACCCTCTTCGGGCCGTCGTCCGGCGCCGCGCTGGCGTGCGCCGTTGGCGTGCTGGTCGAAGTGCCGGTGATGCTCTCCGTCTGCCGAATCTGCAATAGCTCCCGCGACTGGTATCAGCGTGGCGTGGCGGCAAAGCCTTCCTAAGATTCTGCTGAAAAACCCCGGGACTCAAGATGGATGCCGACCTCCGGATGGCGTTCTGGCTCTGATCTGGAGTGCGCGCGATTCATCGCCGCTTTGTTTTCCGCGGCTT
>CAZRCI010000087.1:0-4106 GCA_964598535.1 uncultured Planctomycetaceae bacterium
CCGAGGTCGATGATCATCGTCTGATCTTCCTTGAGGTTCATCGCCGTTTCGAGTTGGGTTTGCATTCGCACGCGGTCGATCGGCTTCAAGATACAGAAGAAGACCGAGTACTGCCAATGTTCGCCGTGGCCTTTCATGATCTTGAAGACTTGCCGCCAGCGCTTCGGCGATCGAATGTCGTACGCAACCAGGTAGCAGCGCCGCATCGGTTGGTCTCCAGAAATTCGGGATGAGTGTCTCAGTTCATAGCGGCTTCCTTACCCGGCTTGTGTCCACTGAGGCGAAGGTACATCCTCGGTTTGTAATCAACGGGTTGTCAAAAACGACAGGCTGGGGATCTCTCCCAACAGCCAGGCGGCGATCATCCGGGCGTGCAACGTGATCATGCGGCGATACGACAGCTTGTAGCCGAAGACCGGGTGCGTTACTTCATCGGCCATGCGGCGGCCGTACACGCCGAAGAACGCTTTGCGGCCGTCGTCCGTCATGGCACAACCCGCGGCGGTGCGTAGGAAATGCCCTGGCCGCAGTTCGCCCCGATTGAAGGCCGTGATCACGATCGAATCGGCCAACAGCGGCCGAAATGGCTCCATCAAATCGAGTGCCAACGCCGGTCGCCCGGGCCGAGAAACGTGAAGAGCGCCGATCGAAGGTTCCAGGCTCGCGATCCGCAACGCCGCCGTACACTCATGCGTGAGCATCGAGTAGGCAAACGACAGGGCCGCGTTGATCGGGTCGGGCGGGGGACGACGCTGGCGACCGTTCGCATCGAACTCCGCAGCCAGATCTCCCTTGAACATGCCCGCGAACTGGTCGAAATAGAGCGCCGCGGCCTGCCCTTCGTGCCCGCGAACCGACTCGATGCTTGGGGCCTGGCCGGCTTGTTCGGCTTGGCGTGCCAGATCTTCGACCAGTCGCGCCGGCGGCTGGTGGTGGTTGCGCATCAGCAACGTTCGCTGGTTCACGATCTTGGCCGAAATCAGAGCCCGCGACAACTCGACACAGCACTCGGACTGGTCGAAACGGCGGACCTGTGCCCGGCGAGTTTCGGCGCTGGTCGCATCCAGCGGATCGAGCATGCCCACGATGCGGCCGCCGCCCGACAAGAAAGCCACCGGGATGCCCTTGTCGGCGAAAATGTGCAGCGCCTGGGTAGAAACCTGCACCGTACCGAGAATAGACAGCGACTCGACTCCGGCCAGCGGCATCTCGCGCAGCTTCTTGCCGTTCTTGTCGGTGATGATCATCGCCGCGCCGCGGACGCCGACTTTCGTGCCATCCTGCTGGGCGACGATGTGAATGCCGTCGTCGCGAGGAGGCCAGATCTTGCGCGGCTTGACGCGGCCGTTGCCGCCAGACGCTTCACGCTGCTGGTGTACTTCGTCCGGCAGACAGATCGGCTGCAACGAGCAGCGCGGGCAACGGGGATCGTTCACCAGCGGCAGCGGACGAGATCCACGAGCACATTGCTTGGCGGCTTCGAGCGTGGCGAGCGCTTCTGCTTTGAGCTCTGCGTCGAACGGCACGGTAACGCGGCGCTTTTCGCTCGCGTAATAGAGGACCGCATGCGGCACGGAGTAGCCCGCTTCTTCGAGCAGCACGCATTGCAAGCCGACTTGCACGCGGTCCGTCGGCCAGGGTTCTACCGCATCGTCGTCGTTCTCCGTAGCGCGATGGTACGGCTTCCCCTTGCGGTACTCGACAGGCACAGCCACGCGGCCGTCGACTTCGGCCAGATCGAGCGTGGCCGTCAGGCCCATCGCCTTGCTAGTGAGCACCAGGCTGCGCACAACCTTCGGAGCCTCTCCGACAGTCGCGGCTTCGAGCACGCTTTCGTTGCTCGGTTCGTCCGCTCGCTTGTGGATGCGCACACCTTGTTCGGTGTCTGCGCTGGGAAGATGGATGCCCTCAACTTCCATGTAGTAGAACAACCGTGGACAGTAAGCATATTCGGCCACGTTGCGCGCTGGCCAAAGGGACTCGTCCATTCGGTCACCGACGCTACATAGATGCTCTACTCCGTTGGAGAAGGATGGAAACGGGAATTCCCGGTTCCCGGCTTGCGCGAGCAAGGCTTGGGACGCCTTATTAGAATAGTTACCGCAACTAGGCTTTCCACCAAGAATCCCGGCACAGACCGCAAGTTTTTCCGGAGACGAAAGGCACCGGTTGCCGTGAGAAAACCTTTCGGTCGACGCTGGCCTGCCTTTCCCGGGCATCCGGCCGTTCTCCTTCGATTGCCGCAACTGTGAGCTACCATGACCGGCCCCGTATCATACGTTGGCAGCGGCAATGGATCGGAGCCCGTACTTCATGCGATTCGCCGCTGACTAGGCCGCGTGGACGAGGATACGTTGCATCGAGCGTTGTCGATGCGGGCTTGAGCATCACCTAAATGCCGAAATAGCTATCTGCCTTTTCGCGGAAAAAGCTGCCGCAATTCGCCTTTCTAGTCTAGCCCCGGACTTCCGCGACAAACAGTTCCATAGCCGTCATGTCGCCCCGATTTGGATCTCAAACGGCTTGTCGTGATCATTCATGGCAAGCCGTTTCTTGTTTTTCAGTAAATAACTTGCGGCAATTATTCGCCAGGTTTTAACAAGCCGCAATTAGAGCACGAAAGCAAGGGGCATTTGCTGCAAACCATCGCCAGTAAAAATAAGTTGTCGAGTTCGAGTCTCGTCGCCAACATCAACAGCCGACAGGTCCGTATTTGAGCTTGGGCAGCGCCTGAAGTGGCGTCGGTCTTGGTCGTGAACACCGGAGCGCCCCAGGCACCGCGAAAGGCGCGTCGATAACGATGTGGCCAACACGCATCTGAATGCATGAGACGCCCAGCGGGAATCCATCTATCGGGCACGATGGAAACGCGTAGCCTATCCTAAGCCATCGTTCCAATCGCTTTACGAAATCGGCTGAGCGTGATGCCGAAAAATACGGAACCGATCAAGGCCAGTGCGAGGAATTGCGGCCACACCATGCCCAGGCCAGCGCTGCGATACAGGATACTTTGAGCCAGCATGACGAAATGCGTGGTGGGTGCGGCCAGCATCAGATACTGCACCACCTCCGGCATGCTTTCACGCGGCGTAGAACCACCGGAAAGCATTTGCAGCGGCAACAGCACCAGCATCAACAATAGACCGAATTGCGGCATTGAGCGGGCAAAGGTTCCCATGAAGATTCCCATCGACGTCGCCGCGAACAGGTGGAGCGAGGTGGCGATCAGAAACAAGATCCGGGAGCCTTCGATCGGCACTGAAAGCAGCCCCTGAACCACGACGAAGAGGGAAAAACTGCACGCGATGAGCACCACGAATCCCATCGCCCAAGTTTTGCTGATCATGATTTCCAGCGGTGTCACGGGCATGACGAGCAGATGTTCGATCGTTCCCCGCTCACGTTCGCGGATCAGCGCGGCGCCTGTCAACACGATGGCGAGCATCGTTACTTGGTCGATCAGTTCCATCACTGCGCCGAACCAGCTTTTGTTCAGTTCGGAATTGAATCGCACGCGCTCGGCAAGCTCAATTGGCAGTATCACGATTTCGCGGTAGCGTTGCGCGAACGCTTGTACCTCTTGATTGACAATCGCTTGGACATAGCCGCTGCCGTTGAACGCCTGGCTCATGCGAGTGGCGTCGACGTTGAGTTGGATTTCCGGCGTCCGCCCCGCCAACATATCGCGTTGGAAATCGGGAGGGATCGTAAGAGCGAACGTATCCAGCCCGGCATCCATGCGGGCGTCCATCTCCGCAAGCGTTACCATAATCGGTGGAAGAAAATAGGGGGCCTGAAAAGCGCTGACGATCCGCGTGGACAGGGGCGATTGGTCTTCGTCCACGATGGCGATCGTGGCTCGGTTGAGCGTTTCGGGCATGGCCGTGGAAGATGAATAGAGCGAGACCGTGAACGCGAAGAAGATCAACGCCAACATCATTGGATCGCGGGCCAGGCTCCACAGTTCCTTGACGCCAAGGTGCCAAACGTTGTCAGCGCGCATGTGTCAGGTCTCCTGCTTCTTCAGAAGGAGCACACTCAACCCGATCAAGAGAGCGACTGTCTTGGAAATCAAGTGGGCAGAGTCACGTTCCGCCAGGTCTGTC
>CAZRCI010000088.1:0-3652 GCA_964598535.1 uncultured Planctomycetaceae bacterium
GTGGCACGGGCTTTCTCCGCTTCCGCAGTATCCCTCTTAAATTCCTGTTGCAGCGCTTTCGCGCCGTCAACCATTTGCTGTTGTGCTCGCAAGACAGCCGCTTGCCCCTTGGTAGCGAATACTAAATCAGACATGGTTGGTTTATCCTATTCGTCTTCGTCTTCGAGACTACGCTTACGACGCCGTGAGCGTACTGGTTCGCACTCAGGGCAGATCACTTCACCGACGGTCGCGTAACCGCTCGGGATCGGTCCCCGCTTCCACTGCGAACCCCAGCGGAAGCGATGGCAGGTATCGCACACAAGCAGCCGCTTGTAATTGTTCTTGGCATCGAGGAAAGCGAGTCGGTCGATTTCCTCCTCGGCACGTCGGCGGATTTCCTCGGGAGCGGGCAGGACCTCATCGTGAGACAACTCGGCATGTTCCCGCAGAACAGCCAGCAGTTGCACCGCCACGGCAGCCAGGCCAGCAGCGCCATGCCGATGCTCGATGCTTTCAAGCAGTTGGATTGCCGCGCTGCATCGGTTTACAGCGAAGTAGGCAACGTCGTCGCAGAAGTGGCTCAGCGGTTCCAGTTGATCGTCGGCGAGTTGGGCCGCAGCAAATTCCCCACTCAGTGCCGCGAGCACCTGGCGGGCGTCATAGCGTCCGTTGGTCCGCTCAAAGAGGTGGTTCCTGTCCCGAACCCACGAACTTGGCTTACCGACCAGCCAGGCAACGTCGGTCTGCGACAACGAGGCGAGGATCGCTCTCGCGTCAGGCTCGGTTGTGGTCGCTTTCTTGGCCATTTGTTGCCTTCCTGCTGAGGGAGAGAGAGGGGACCACTCCCAACTTTTTTTCCCTGCACGTAAAAATGTGCGTCGACCGCTACTGGCGTAGCCCCCGGTAGCCCCCCCTCGGAAGAACCTAAGACCCCCTGGGGTGGTCAGTCCTCACTTACAAAAGCCAGCGGCTGGTGATAGACCCGAGCGCGTTGGTTAGCGTCCGTAGTGCCTTCGAGCAACCGACCGAAGGGCAAGTTCCCCTCCGCAACGTCAGTGAGCACAGCGCTAGCAGGCGGCTTGTACAACACGGTCAGCGGACCGTATTCGCCATCGACCTCCGCCTGGTAGATGCCACCGCCAATAGCAATGTCGCCCTCCTCACCGTCTCGTATCGTGTGCCGATTGATGCAGAGGATGCCATTGATTACGACGCCCTTGCCGGCGGTGAGATCATCACCGCTGTGTTTGTAACGCATCAGGACCGGACTAGATCCACGCCCATCGACGCCAACGAGAAATTCAAAGTCCAACATGGTTTCTCCCTATTCTTGTCAATGAGTAAAACGAGCTGCCCCACCGAGGCCATGCTTACACTGGCAGTCGCGGTCCTGCTTGTGCAAAGGCCTCACGCGCCTCAGGAAATCTCCTTTTGACCTCGAAACAGGCCTGCCGGAAGTTTCCGCCGTGTTCGGCTTGCCATTGCCGGGCCATCTCGCCGAACACTTCGGCTTGCTGCTCGGGAGCCATAGCCTTGATCTCATCCCGTCTTTCTTGTGTAAGTACCATCGTCTCGATCTCCAATCAACAAGGTTTCAAAGTGCTGGGTGACTGCCCCACACAAGTGAGGCAGCCCCCAGCCGACACGACCACCACTGGTCATACGAAATCAATCTTTCCCGTCGCGATCCACTCATCGAGTAGATTGTCGACGTCACGTTTGCATTCGCGCTCGGCCTCTGCATACCGTTGTTCCAACACAACGAGTTCCTGTTCCGCTGCGGGGACACCGGCCCGCAATGCTTGGACATGCTTTTCAAGTTCGGAATGCTTGATGTGATTCGAGCGCCCGACGTATTCGAGTGCTTGCGGGCAATGGCACTTCAAGTATGAAAGCCAGGTGCCATTGGCCGCGTGTAGATCGACATGGCCAGAAGTAAAGCCGTTAGGGTTCTTGGGATCGAGCATCCGCTCGACGCCAGCCAGCTTATCCCTCAGTCGGCGCGTTTGGCGAACGATCTCCGACTGCTGGAACTCTTGTTCACGAGCTTCAATAGCTTCTCGCAATATCTCGGGACAGCGCTCTTTGAGTTGCGACAAGAGCCCCTCAAATTTGGTGAGTCGTCTTTTGACGATGTTGCGAGCTGTTTCCAACTCGCGGAGCTTGTCAGCAAGTCGCTCGATCTGGCGCACTAATGCGGGCTCGGTCGATACCGTCGCCACATCCAGGCTTTCGGCTTCCGCCCGATAAGTTGCGAGCACTTCTTCTGCTTCCGCCAACTTTTCCTTGGTCTTGGCGATATTAGCCAAACATCCCAATTCTTCGCGCATCTCGCGAGTGCAACGGGTCCGCCTCAGGATCTGGCAAAGTTCGTGAAGGTTTTCAAACTCCACTCCCCCTGCCTTCAGCAGGCGCAACTCGCCAGGAACTAATTTAAGATTGGCTGGCTCGAGCACGTCAGTGCGAACCTCGATTGCATCAAGCAACTCGAGCGCGGCTTTATCGAGCAATTGCTGTTCACTCACTTTCGTGGCGAGCAAACTTGCCGCCGCAGCAATCGCGGGCGACTTGGGTTTTACCTTGGTGGTGGCCATTGTCGTGATCTCCTGAATGGTGGTCGTGGGATGCCTACCCTCGGCAAAGGTCGAATAGGTCGGGCCTGTGGGCTCTCGCACTTGCGGAGAGCTTGGGATATTCACGGGCAAACTTCCGGTGAATGCTTGCGTCGGCAGTTTCCACGGCATACTCGCTACCGGGATAACCAATGAATTCGCTCACGAGTTCGATATACTTTTCAGTGGCTGCCGATCCAGTGAGCCGCTCAACCCGTTCGGCACGCTGCTTGTCGGTCGACGATTCTTGATGCAAGGTGCGCTCGTGCAGCTCCTCGATCACATCTTCAAAGAGGCCAACGCGGTTCCCCAGTCCAAGCTGAACAGCTTCCTTGCCTCGCCACGCTTCACCAGTCGAGAGCTTCACAAGCTGACCAGCATTGACTCGATGCGATTTCAGAATGTCGATTTGAAATTCGCGAAGCGTGCTGTCTACGTCGCGTTGAATCGATTCGATTTCCTCATCGTTGGGCTTAACGCCGGGCGTCCCGATACCCTTAAGCGAGCCCGTCCGCACGCGGACGATCTTCACGCCCATGCGCTCATGCATTTCGCTGTCGTCGACAATGACGTTGTAGGATCCAATCGATCCGCAGTAGCACGATGGTGAGAGGATGAGGTCAGAAGCCTGCGAGGAAATCCAATAGGCACCGCTGGCACAGTAGTTCTCCGCCATCACGGTCACACGCTTTTTCGCCGCCACACGTCGCACGATAGCCGCAGTTTCGGGAGTGCCGAGAACAAAACCGCCGGGGGAATCGACGTAGAGCAGCACCGAACCAATAGATTCATTCCGCTCGGCCGCAATGAGTTGTCGGCGAACGTCGATGAGGTATCCGGGAGTGAGCAATCCCACCATCTCGATCAACGCCAGCCGGCCGGGGCTGTTTCTCGATTGCAATGGTATCCTCTCGGGTCGGAGTATCTTCGCGCCCGGTTCCAATTCGGCAGCCGAATAAGTAAACGCACACAGCACACGGTAGGCGTTTCTCACTTGGTGACCTCCTGCTGGCGAAGGTGCTGCTGGATTTTTTCCAGGTCGACCTCGGAAAAATGGT
>CAZRCI010000089.1:0-3623 GCA_964598535.1 uncultured Planctomycetaceae bacterium
CCCAACACGTCCGAGTGAATGACAAAGTTGTCGTCTGGCCTGCCGGAAAGATATTTGTAACGCCCGGCTACCTTCCAGTGGCTGCTGATTTCCCAGGTCAGGCCGAGGGTGGCGACATGCTTGCGGCTGAATTCGGCGGCTACGTCGCCACGACCGTCTTTCCGGTCGACTACGGCATCGTTGTAAGAGTAGGTTGCGGTAGCGTAGATGCCTTCGCGAATCGTACCGTTGGCCACGATATCGACTCCGTACGACGAGCCGTCACCGATGTTTGCAAACGTTCCGCTTGCCCGATCGAGGTCTACCACCAGGTTGTCGAGGTTTTGATAATAGGCTTCAGTCAACACCGACCATCTGCTGTTCGGGGAATATTGAAAACCGAAACTGCCGTGCGTGATTTTTTCGGTCTCAAGGGCGTTCGACTCGCTTGCGGCAAGGTGCAAATACCGCGGCGATTGATGGAAGAGCCCGGCGGTCGCGAAGTATCTAATCGTCTTGCTCGGCCGCCAATTGACGCTGAACCTGGGCGACGCGAAGCTTTCGCCCGCAAAGCCGTCCCGTTCGAACCGCAGGCCCGTGCGAATATCCCAGTCGCCGCGCTGAAAAACCTGATCTACGTAACCTGCATAGTTCGTTTCCTTCTGCCTTAGTGACGAGTTGATGTTTGCGGGAGTCAGCACAATAAAACGCTGATCGGGGTCTGGCCTGAAGTCATCGTCGTCGTAGATAAATCGAGTCCAATCGCCATCCAGGACGGTGCCGTAGTCCAGTTCAATTTGCGTTGTCTGGATGCCGGCACTGAACACGCCCCATTGGTTCACTGTCTGGAAGTCGCTTCGCCAGCCGATCTCTGTCTCGTCTTCACTGATGGTGATAATGTCTTCCCGAACCGGAAAACTGGACGCCGGCGATCCCGCAGGTACGAGATCAGGAAATGCTTCCCCTTCTGAACTGATCTTGTCGCTTGCGCGGTAGTAGACCTTGTTGGTCAAGACCGCGTTTTCACCGATCAATGATCGCAATGTCAGGCCGTACAAATCACTATTTTGTTTGAGATCCAGAAGCGCAGCATCTTCGAAGTTGGGCGACGCGAAAATGTGGTTCACGCCGCGAGTGTAGTCTTCGCGTGTATCCATCAGTAGAATTTCGAACGTGTGGTTCTGGTTGATGGGTACGACCGACTTCACGATGATGTCTCTCAAGACAGGCTCTCCAATGTCCAGTTCTTCGATAGTTTCAAAAAACGAGCCGAAATCCAGGCGTCGCGCAGAAACGAGCATCGTCGAGTCTTCGGTGATGCCGGTAGGGCCGTCGTAACCCACTTCATAGCCCGCAAGGTCGTAGCGCAGACTTGCTGAAGGACTCGGGTTGCCGCCGGCGACTTCCAGTTTGAGTAGCGATGCGGCCCGGCCGCCGTAAGCTGGACCCCACCCGCCTGGCGAGAACTCCGCGCCGCTGATAACGTTCGGTGCGAAAATCGAGAAACGGCCGCCGCCACCGACATCTTCGTCTTCGCCCAGTGTCGCATCAAAGTGCACCGCTTTATCAAAGGGGAAGTCATCAACGAACAACAAATTATCTCTTGGGCCACGGCCGCGTACGCTGAAGCTCGCGAACTCGCCGGTGGATGCCAGGCCAGGCAAACCGTCCAGCGAGAGAAGCGGATCCGCGCCACCGCCAACTGCGCTTTGCAACGCTTCTCTGTCGAGATAGGTGCTGGAAGCTGATGCAAATGTATCAGCTTGTCGTGCCCGAACCACCACTTCCTCAAGTGCTTGCTCTCCAAGTTCGAATTCAATATGTATATTCTTGCGCGTAATCACGCGTACGCTTGGTTCGTACGATGAAGCGAACCCGTCTTTGGCTACGCTCACCGCGTAGAGGCCTGGGTCGAGCTGTTCAACGACGACGCGACCTTGCGCGTCGGTTTCCACGGATTGCGTGAAATTGGTTTCCCGTTCCGTGATCGAGATCCGCGCGGCCGGGAGTGGCCGGCCAGTAATCCGACCTTTTACAACAACAGTCAGCCCACCTGGCGCCTCCGCTGCATGGGTAAAAAGCGGAAAACCAATCAGAAGCACCGACAGAATCAACCATGATATCTGCCTCAAATGCCTGCTCACATTGCTCAATTGCCCGCTCATACTGCTGTACCTCCAAGAATCGACCGTATTCATTCGATGAAGCGCTGGGAGGTTAGCAACGCCGATGTGACTAAAACGTCGCTGAAATGTGAAAGCTACATAGAGCCCAGATGCCTGCAGCGGGTTCAACTCATCCCACTACACACAACTACCTGATGCGTTCCAATAGTCGCCTTGAGCTAGCGAAGCAAAAGCCAGCCGGCCCCTGTGGGAGCGAGCTTGCTCGCGACTTGATGCGCGAAGCCGTCGCGAGCAAGCTCGCTCCCACAGTTCCCGGTAGTTCAAGGAGATAGCCCATGCCCGTCCCGGTTCGCGGCTACAAGGCGCTGCGGCGGGGCCGGGTTTCGCTGGCGGGGCAGGTTTACCTCCTCACCACGGTCTGCCATGAACGCCAGCCGCTGTTCGCCGATGCCGCCACGGCGCGTGCCACGATGGCCGTGCTGTCCGCCCCCGCCACCTGGCCGCAGGCCAGTGCGCAAGTCTGGGTGCTGATGCCCGATCACTGGCATGGGTTGATCGAACTTCGCGGTGGCGAAACCGTGAGCCGCACGCTGCAACGCCTCAAGGGCCTCGTCACCCATACCGTGCGGCAAATCCGGGGCGAGGCGATAGCGGTCTGGCAGACGGGCTTCCACGATCACGCGCTGCGGCGCGAAGAAACTCTCGTCGCGGCGGCGCGCTATGTGCTGGAAAACCCGGTGCGCGCGGGGCTGTGTGAACGCTGGAGCGACTGGCCGTGGCGCGGTGGGGCGATGCTGGCGTCGCTGTCGCCGGAAGACCCACTGGCATAATTGTAGGAGCGAGCTCGCTCGCGACCGGGGCGCCTCGCCGTCGCGTGCAAGCACGCTCCCACAAGAGCCGGAGCGGCGCTGCGCTTTTCTGTGGGAGCGAGCTTGCTCGCGACCGGGGTGAGGGGATTTGCCCCGAAACGTCGCAATACGCCTCGAAACCCATCTTCGAGGACGTTCCGATGCCCCGCCCAACCCGCCGTTTTGCGCGCGTTACCGCGCTTTTAACTCTGATTTTCGCCGCCGCGCTGGGTTTTTCCACGCACCCAGCGCGATCAACAGCCAGAAGCAGGGCCGCAGGGCACGACGCCACCGGGGTCGAGCGGGTCGAATACGGTTTCCCATTGCCAAGCTCCCTCGAACCAGGGCCGTGACAGCGATAGCCACGTCCCGTGACCGCCAAAATCCGGAGGTATAGGAAATTCAACCGCCCCTTCCACGCAGTCTGCGAAGTATCCGGTGCGGGTGCAAGCGGCGACTGCGGTGTGGATTGACCGTTTTCCGCAGCCACGCCGCGTGCAGCGAGAACCCGCCCGCCTTGCCTGCTTCGTCGAACCCGCCGGTTTCGCCGACGAAGCTTTGCAACGTCGTCACCTTGCGCCCCGCAGTCGGGCCGGTGGCGATGCGGTGCCAGCGTGGTGGCGCTGCTGTTCGTGCCGGCGCTGTATTGCGCGTGGTTCGGGGTGCGGGA
>CAZRCI010000090.1:0-3417 GCA_964598535.1 uncultured Planctomycetaceae bacterium
GTCAGGGATTCGTAGCTGCGCTGCAAGCTTTCTAGTTCGCGTTGTTCTTCAGACTTGCCCGATGCCCTGCCGCGACTACCGGTCTTCGGGGTATCACCGAATGCCAACTCCCTCAACCTCTTTGCCTCGGCCGCAGCCAAACGCATCTGACGAACGCGAGCCTCTTCCTCTTGCTTTAGGTCAGAGGACTCGATGATGGTTATCGGTCTATTTCGTTTTGCTTCCTCAACTCCATTCCATGCGGCATCCCAAATTCTTCCGCCCGCCTGAAAGGCATCTTTGCTTGCCTGAGCCGCGCCAGAAAAGTCGCCTTGGAAAAGCCTGGGGAGGATTGCAAGGTTTGCGCCTGCAAAGGTGTTTATCTCTTCCAGCGTCCTACGGAAACTTGCCCCGACTTGGCTTCCCTCCCGCATCCAGTTGACAACTGAGCGAATCGCATCGGCAATGTCTTTTGCCGTTGAATTAAGCTTGTCGCCCTCTTTCGCGCTGCGGACCCACTCATCCGTCAGATTCTTTAGATCAGGCAGAAGCTCAGCGGCTACCGAATTGGCAAGGCCAGACACCAACATCTTCATGCGGGATAGGTTGTCGTTGAAGGCCTCCGCCTCCCGCCCAGTTTCGGTAGAGATGATCTGACCGAACGAAGCAGCCTCGTCGGCGGCATCTCGCAAGCCCTGAGAACCATCCTTGATTAGAGGGATCAGTTCTTGGAAGTTCCGGCCAAAGATCTTCAGACCAGCCGCAACGATCTCCGGTGAGCCCTCCTGCCGCTTGAAAGCGTCGGCGAAGTCCAGCAACACGTCATAACTGCTGCGAAGATTGCCCTCTGCATCCGTGGCCGAAATGCCAAGCGCATTAAAGACCTTGGCCTGCTCGCTGGTCGTCTTCAGACTATCGGATTGGGCCTTCGTCAACCGGCCCAAGCTGGTTTGCAGCGTGCCGATCTCTACGTCGGCTAACTTCCCGGCGTAGACAAGCTCGGAGAACTGTTCAGTGGGAAGGCTGACGCGCTGCGCAGCCTTGGACAGGTCGTCCATGCGGTTGATCGCGTTGCGGATTTCGTTGGTCGCAATGCCAAGGCCGGCGACGATGGCAGTGCCAAAGACAGCGCCAAACCGCTTGGCCCGTGCCTCTATATCCTTCATCCGCTTGTCAGCCACACGGGCAGCGCGGTCCATTCCTTGCTCAAAACCAGCGACCTTTGCGATCAAGTCAATAGTCAATGACCCGAGATTCCGGCTAGCCATTACCTGTGTTTCCTGCTGTTGGTTTGCGCGGCCAATCCCTTGAACTTGGCCGTAAGCTGCTCAGCCATTTCTTGCGCGGAGAGTTCCCGCTCTTGCTCGCGGGGCCATGGCATCAGGTCGCGTGCCTTGACGTTCTTCAGGAACGGAGCAACCGCCCGAGCAACGGCTGACTCGATGCGCAGGGACTGGTTGAGCGGACCGTTTTCCTCGACATACGCTAGCCAGACGTTCAGCTCGGATTGCGTCATCCGGGATTGCAGGTCGGACAGCGTCATGCCAAGAGACAGCGCTAGTTCGCAGAGGAACCTGTCTCGGCCCGTTAGGATTTTTTTGTGGTATTGACCTCGTTGAATGCCGAGATCATTGCGCCAGCCAAACTCGTGTGCAGTCGGTACGCATCCTTGAACGTGATGCGCTCTGTCCCATCGCCAAGCGTGATAGCTTCGGAGATCACCTTCGCGGTTCGACTGCGATCTTCGTTATCAACAAGGAACAACGCTTCGTAATCGCCAATCGCGAGCTTCTTGACGTGGATCGTGGCAGTAAGCTCATCGTCGCCATCAAGTTTGAACTTGATCTCTTTCTTGACCGGCTTGTCGGACACGAACCCGCCAAGCGCTTTCAGATCTTTCAGGCTGCTCATCTATTTCCTCACCGTTGAATAGGTGGGCGGCGCGGTACGCACGGCGAGGAAACGCCCGCTGACCCGCCCGAAGTTGAATCAATCGCCGTTAGCTGCCCGCCGGGGTCAGCTGGGGGTCGCCAGAAACCTGCACGCCAACGGTCGCCGTGATCGAAGCGTTCAAGCTGAAGTCGAAGGCGTAGCTGTTCACGAAGCCATCGAACTCCAGCCAGGTGCGGCTGGTCGGCAGGTTGAACACGCACTCACCGTCCGAGTCCTGCCCGCCGGTCGGATCGGTGCCGATGCCGTCAGGGAAGCCGACAACCCAACGGGTCGAAAGGCCTGCGGCCTTCATCTCCAGCAGGCGCTGGTGGGACGGGTCCTGCGGGTCAAGGTTCAGCGTGAAGGAAGCCGTGCCGGGAGTGGCAAGGCCCGCTTCGTAGGTGCGAGCGGTGGATTCCAGACAGGTGGTTTCCAGTTGCTCAATGGTGGAGTCCAGTCCGGTGATCGAAGTCGGGCAGCCAACCTGCACGACAGAGCAATCATCCGGGTCCAAGAAGTACAGCTCGGTGCCGGCAGTACGCATTTCAATTTCCTTCCATCGATGGGATACGCCGCCTCACGGCGGTGTTTGCGGCTGCCTTATGGCAGTCGTTTCGGTCTGTGCACAGGCCGAATCAGGAGCCTCTGTCCACAAAGAACTCGGCGGTGAAGCTCACGCGCCACAGGCCGGTGGCAGGCTCGAAGTCCTCCCCGTTCCATGCGACGACGTGGTTGTAGTCATCCTCGATCGCGTCCCGCAAGGCAGCGGCGACGGATCGGGCGGAACTCGCGCTCTTGGCGTAGCAATCGACCTGCACGCCCATCACGTCCTCGGACGGCGGGCATGACAGCGTGTTAGACGGCGTGCCGTACACAAGCTGGTGCACGGCATACGGTCGATCTTGATTCTGCGGCGCGGTGCCAAACGGCCAGAACCTCACCGGGTTGCTGCCGAGTAGCGTGGTGACTGCTGCGCTATTCTTGGCAAGCTGGAAGATGTCCGGATACATCAGGTGATCCCCAGCTTCCGCAGCTCTTTGTCGATCTCGGCAGGCGCGGCCGCCACCACGGCCTGATACGCCGCACTGGCGGAGCTGGCAGCGGCTGGGCGCATGAACGGCTGCGCGCGCGCCTCGCTGGTCCCGAACTCAACGAACCGCCAATGGGTCGTATTGCCTCCGGATAGCCCCGTATCAGTACCCTTCTTCAGCGGCCTCGCGCCGCCGCGGACGCCGACTCGCATCATCACGCCACCGGCTGCACGCTCACGCTTGGCACCGCCTGAGGCGACAGCGATGTTCTTTGCAATCTGCTCGCGGGTTTGCGGGTCGTCAATCGCCTTCGCATTGCGCCTGGCCGCGTCCCGGATCACGTTCGCGCCCTTTCGGAGCGCACGACGCATGGCGTTCTTTCCAACACGCTCCGGCAGCAACTTCAGCTTGCGCTCGATCTCGGCCAAGCCCTGCACGTTGACGCTAATGTCCATGCTTCAACTCCGGCACCCAC
>CAZRCI010000091.1:0-2966 GCA_964598535.1 uncultured Planctomycetaceae bacterium
TCAGCCGGAAAGACTGCAACGGTTGGCCTCGGGTGGTTGTACAAACGGCAGACGCGACCGGCGAAGACGCCACGTCGTCTCGTGTATTGCCTGCCGATGCGCGTTTTGGTCGAGCAAACGGAGCGAGAAATTCGCAAATGGGTCGCTAACCTAGAACTCGACGTTCCCGTTCATCTGCTGATGGGCGGCGTCGAGGCGACTCGCTGGTATCTGGCCCCCGAACAGCCGGCGGTGTTAATTGGCACCCAAGACATGCTCTTGTCGCGAGCGCTTAATCGTGGCTATGCCGCCAGCCGCTTCCACTGGCCAATTGACTTCGGTCTGTTGAATAACGACTGCCTGTGGGTCTTCGACGAGCCGCAATTGATGTCTGCGGGCGTAAGCACCTCGGCGCAGCTTGCCGGGTTTCGCCGTGATCTCGACACGTTTGGCAACTGTCCGTCGGTTTGGATGTCCGCCACGCTTGAACCGGATTGGCTCGATACGATCGACTTTCGCGGGAAGTTCCCCGGGGAACCCCTGGCGCTCTGCGATGAAGACTATGACCCTAAGCGACCGCTACGGCAGCGTATGGAAGCCGAGAAGCGGCTCGTCTCGCTGGATGTGTCGTCGTCCAACGAAATGAAAGACATCGCCAAGGCGGTCCTTGGTTCGGGCGGTCAACCGGGAGTTCACCAATCCGATACGCAAACACTGGTGATTGTGAACACGGTTGATCGCGCAAAAGCGTTGTACGAGCAATTGCTCAAACTCCGAAAGAAGTCGCCGACGCCAGGCGTGCTGCTCGTCCATTCTCGGTTTCGTTCACCGGAACGACACCAATTGAATGAGCAACTTCAACAGCCGGCGAGCAACCGCATCATTGTGGCCACGCAGGTGGTCGAGGCAGGAGTCGATATTTCGGCTCGCACGCTCGTCACCGAATTAGCGCCGTGGTCCAGCATCGTGCAGCGAATGGGTCGTTGCAATCGCACGGGTCACGATGGTCCTGGGCAAGTGTACTGGATCGACCTTGCTGAAAAGCACGCGGCTCCCTATTCGTTGGCTGATCTGGAATTTGCGCGGGAACAACTGCAAAAGCTCGACGGCCAGAGTGTTTCGCCCCGTGATCTTGACAGATTCAAGGAGAAGGAGGGTTTCAAGCTCGATTTCGAGCATAGACACGTTCTACGTCGTCGCGATTTGCTCGATTTGTTTGACACAGCCCCCGACCTTTCCGGCAACGACATCGACATTCAACGGTTTGTCCGCAGCGACGATCCGGACATCGACGTGCAAGTGTTCTGGCGCGCGATTGGCAAACAGCGACCGGCTGCGGACGAAGCAGAGCCGCATCGTGACGAATTGTGCAACGTGCCGGTCCACCAAGTCCAGGATTTTTTGAAGGCGCGTGCCGAGAAGAAACGCGGGGGTGGCTACTTCTGGGACCATCTCGACGAGGAGTGGATGCCGGTCGATCCAAAGCAAATCCGGCCGGGGATGGTGATCTTGTTGCCATCAGAGATTGGCGGATACGACTGGAGCGAGGAATCGCGGTCCGGCAAAGGCTGGGACACCGGCAGTGAATCATCGGTCGAGCCGGTCGAGCGCAACAACATCGACAACAATGCCGCGCCGGAAGGAACAAGCAGCGACCCAAATTCCGCCCTAGGTGGTCGGCCCCTAACGATCGCCGAGCATACCAAGAATGTTTGCCGTGAACTGGAGGCGATGCTCGAAGCGCTGGGGATCGCCGATCCGTGGCGTTCCCATCTGATGCAGGCCGCCCTGTGGCACGATTTGGGTAAGGCGCACTTGGTCTTTCAGGAGGGGGTGCGTGGAGACCTTGGGACAGATCAACTTTGGGCGAAGTCGGGAAGAAAGGGGCGACTGCGATATAGTCGCCGCTATTTCCGGCACGAGCTAGTATCCGCCTTGGCGGCGCTCCAGCAAGGCTTGGACTTCGCCGTGGCGTATCTCGATGGTGCCCATCACGGCCGGACACGTTTGTCCATTCGGACATTGCCCGACGAATGTCAGCCCGAGACACCGGATACGCTGCACGCGCTGGGCGTTCACCACGGCGACGAATTGCCGGCGGTTGACCTTGGCATTGCTTCATGCCCTGCGCTACGCATCGACTTGACGCCCATGCAACTTGGTAATGAACGTAGCTGGACGGCCAATGCCCTGAACTTGCTCGCCAACCTCGGGCCATTCCGACTGGCCTACCTGGAATCGCTGTTACGAGCCGCCGACATGCGCGCCAGTCAGAAGGAGGCGAATCATGCCTGATGTTGCCGTGGACCATGAACTGGCACTCTCCGGCTGCACACCGGAACCGCTCATGAATTACCTGAAGGCGCTGGGCGTGTTTCGGCTTGTTGCAGAGCAAGCCGATCCGGCGGCAACTCTTTCCTGGCGAGGCGGCGCTACACAACTGCGAAGCCAACTGGACCGAGACGGGCTAATAGAATTCTTCGTCGAGCGGTATCGCCCAACTCCGATCGTTGCACCGTGGAATGGTGGAAGCGGATTTTACGGTGGTGGCAGTGAGCCACTAAGTGCCATTGCTGATTCAGATGCCGATCGCCTGCAAGTCTATCGCGAGACGATCGAAAGAATTCGGCAGTTTGTTCCCAAGAGCAAACCCAAGGACGACGACAAGGAATCCTTGCTGATTCGTTGCCGATCGGAGCTTCCAGACGAGATTGTTCCCTGGCTAGACGTATGCTTCGTGCTCGGCGAAGAACGGATCAACTTCTTTCCACTCCTTGGTACGGGGGGTAATGACGGGCGACTGGATTTCACGAACAATTTCATGCAGCGATTGGCCGAAGTCGTGTCACTTACCGCGCGCGATTCTGCTGATCCACAGTCCACAAAACTGCTTAGCGCTTCCCTCTTTGCCGATACGATCGTCTCGTTGGGCAAATCGGCGATCGGTCAGTTTCATCCCGGTGGCATCGGCGGTGCAAACGGTACAC
>CAZRCI010000092.1:0-2593 GCA_964598535.1 uncultured Planctomycetaceae bacterium
TGAAGAAGAGGCAACAAGGCAAGCTCAAAATACGGGCACTGCTGGACAAGCCAGCCAGTGGCACCCAAACAAGACCTTCAAATGGCAAAGCCGAGGCCTGCGGTGTCGGGAAGATGTTGCGCCGCCTGGGGAATAAAGTGAATGCTCTCGCGGCATTCGTCACGATGGCAAAACGCAGCCTCAAAATGGCAAAGGCCGCGGGGCCGGATTCGCTTACCGCGCTTCCGGCAGTTGACCGACCGGACGCGCCCCGGTGGGATTGCGGCCCGTGAGCGTGTCGCCCAAGTCGGCACGCGCCTCTTCGGCGACGGCCAACAAACGCTCGACGATCCGGGGATGATCGGCGGCGATATCGGTCGTTTCGCTGATATCGGCTTCCAGATCGTAGAGTTCGGGCGACTTCAACGTGCGATGCTCGTAGTGGATGGGCAGGCCGTCGTTTCTTCCCGTTTGCCCGGCGAGCGTGCGATAGGTGTGCGGCAGGTAGAGTTTGTACTTGCCGCTCGAAACGGCCTGCAACTCGTTGTTCGCATAGAAGTACCACAGGCTCTCGTGCGGACTTTTGGCGTTCGGCTCGCCCGAGAGCAACGGCCAGATGTCGAGGCCGTCGATCTTATGCTCGGGGAGCTTCGCGCCGACAAGCCGGGCGATCGTAGGCAGCAGGTCGATCGTCATCGCCGGCTCACGGCACTCGCTCGCGGCGGGGATGCGTCCCGGCCAGCGGGCGAGGAACGGCTCGCGGACGCCTCCTTCCCAACTGGTGCCCTTCCCTTCGCGGAGCGGGCCGGCCGAGCCGCAATGCTCGCCATAGCTCAGCCAGGGGCCATTGTCGGATGTGAAGATGACCAGCGTGCGCCGGTCGAGATTGTGCTTGCGCAGCGCTTCGAGGACCTGGCCCACCGACCAATCGATCTCCGAGATCACGTCGCCAAACACCCCGCGCTCGCTCTTGCCGGCAAACTTATCACTGACGAACAACGGCACGTGCGGCATGCTGTGGGCAAGATACAGAAAGAACGGGCGACCGTGATTGCGCTCGATGAACTCGACGGCGCGCTCGGTATACCAGGTCGTCAGATGGGTTTGATCTTCGGCCGAAACGTTGGCATTCACCACGCGGTCATTTTCGATCAACGGCAAATCAGGAAAGCGCTTGCGACGTTCGCTCATCTCGAACTTGAGCAGCTCCGGATGGTAGGGCCACATATCGTTCGAGTACGGCAGCCCAAAATACTGGTCGAAGCCATGCCGCAGCGGGAGAAATTGGGGATGGTGCCCGAGATGCCATTTGCCGAGGGCGGCGGTGGCGTAGTCGCGTTGTTTGACGACTTCCGCGAGGGTGACTTCGCCGTCGCTGATGCCAATCGGAGATTTTGGCCCGAGGGCCCCGCTGATGCCGATCCGATTCGGATAGCAGCCCGTCATGAGCGCAGCCCGCGAAGCCGAGCAAACGGCCTGGGCCGCGTAGAACCGCGTGAGTCGAATCCCTTCGCGAGCCATCCGATCGAGGTTCGGCGTGGTGTAGCCGGTTGCGCCAAACGGGCCAATGTCGCCATAGCCCAGGTCATCGCAAAAGATGATGACGATGTTGGGAGGCGGCTCGGCCGGCGCGGCGGCCGCGGGCCGGCAGGCGCTCCATGCAACGAGGGCCGCGAACAAGACAATGCAACGGCTCAGCAGGTGTCGGTTCATGGAGAGCATTCTGATCCACCGCGCGGCGGGCGTCAATTTTCGCACGGAATTCTCGCCGCGAAGTTACACTTGCGAGAACCGCAATTCGAGATTTCTACTTCTTGCAAACCACGGTGAAGAGAATGAATGCGCGAATTCGTGGGAAGCATTCGCGGTGGGCAAGCGGCGCCGCGCTGATCGTGCTAGTGGCCGTCGTGCATACGGCGCTGGGCGACGGCACGGTTTGCTGCCATCAGGGGGCCGTGGCATGCGTCAGCCCGCCCGCGGCGGAGGTGGGGCTAAAGACTCTGCAAGCCGGCGGCAACGCCGTGGACGCGGCGGTCGCCACGGCGTTGGCCCTGGCCGTTACCTATCCGCCGGCAGGCAATCTCGGCGGCGGGGGGTACATGCTGGTTGCGCCGGACGCCGACAGCGGCGCGGCCGTGTTCGACTTTCGCGAAGTCGCGCCGGCCGCGGCCACACGCGCGATGTTCGTTCGCAAGTCGGATCGCACGCCCCATCGCCGAGTCGGCGTGCCGGGCACCGTGCGCGGGTTAGGGCTCGCCCACCAGCGATGCGGCAAGCTGCCTTGGCGGGCACTCGTCGAGCCGGCGGTCGCGCTTGCTCGCGAGGGCTTCGACGTCGACGCCGCGCTGGCCGACGATCTGAACGAGACGCTCGCGGATTCGCCGCGCGCGCAGTTCGCCGAATTTCATCGCGTGTTCGCACGGCCGGACGGCGAACCCTGGCAAGCAGGCGACCGACTCGTGCAACCGGAACTGGCCGTGGTGCTCGCGCGAATCGCGGAGCATGGCCCCGATGCGTTCTACCGGGGAGAAACCGCGCGGCTGATCGAGGCGGAGATGCGGCGCGGTGGCGGACTGATGACCAGGGAGGATCTGGCGGCGTACGTGCCTCTCGA
>CAZRCI010000093.1:0-1788 GCA_964598535.1 uncultured Planctomycetaceae bacterium
TTGGGCGATACTTCGAGCCCTTCTTTGGTTCAGGGGCGCTGTTCTTTCGTTTGGCGCCGGAGCGCGCTTACCTCAGCGATCTCTGCAAAGACTTGGTGGAAACGTATCAGGCGCTGCGCGACAACCACAGCTTGGTCGCCACGCATCTCGCTCCGCTGACGCTCAATGAGAAGACCTACTACAAAGTGCGATCTTCCAGGCCGAAGGGCAGATACCAAGCGGCGGCCCGTTTTCTCTATCTCAACAAGGGGTGCTGGAATGGCCTTTACCGTGTGAATTCCCAAGGGGAGTTCAACGTCCCGTATGGTCGCCCCAAGACCACCAACGTTTTTGACGCCAATCTACTCAAGGCCGCGAGTGACTTGCTCGCGTGAACCGCACCGGGAATCTCGGAGGCGTCCGGGTTTAAGTCACGCTGCCATAGCTCTTGGTTCCTGCGCTGCATAGTAGTTCGCTTCGGCCTCGGCGGGCGGAATGTTTCCGATTGGCTCCAAGAGCCTGCGGTTGTTGAACCAATCCACCCATTCGAGCGTGGCGAATTCAACGGCTTCCATCGTACGCCACGGTCCGCGCCGCCAGATCACTTCGGCTTTATAAAGGCCGTTGATCGTTTCCGCGAGCGCGTTGTCGTAGCTGTCGCCGACGCTGCCGACGGACGGCTCGATGCCCGCTTCGGCGAGACGCTCGGTGTAGCGGATTGAGAGATATTGACTGCCGCGATCGGAGTGGCAAACGAGCCCGGCACAGGGTCGGCGGTCGTGCACGGCCTGCTCCAGGGCATCGAGCACGAAGCTCGCATGCGCCGTACGCGACACGCGCCAGCCGACGATCTTGCGTGCGAACACGTCGATGACGAAGGCTACATAAACGAAGCCCGACCACGTCGAGACATAGGTGAAGTCCGACACCCACAGCATGTTCGGCGCCGGCGCCTTGAAGTCGCGGTTGACCCGGTCGAGCGGGCAAGCAGCCGCTTTGTCGCTGAACGTCGTGCGATGCGGCTTGCCGCGAATGACGCCCTTCAATCCCATGACTCTCATCAGTCGCCCCACGGTGCAGCGTGCGACGTCGAAGCCTTCACGGTTGAGCTGACGCCAGACTTTGCGCACGCCATAGACCTGGAAGTTTTCATCGAAAACACGCTGGATTTCCGGCCGCAGCGCCACGTCGCGCACGACGCGGGACGGCGCACGTTCGGGACAACGCCGCCGCGCGTCATGGGCGTGATAGGTCGAAGGGGCGATCGGAAGCGTTCTGCAGATCGGCTCGACCCCATATTCATCGCGGTTCTCGTCGATGAAGGCGATCATGATTTCGGTCGGCGGTCGAGCTCCGCCAGGGCAAAATACGCGCTCGCCTTGCGCAGGATCTCGTTGGCCTGGCGCAACTCGCGGTTCTCGCGCTCAAGCGCCTTCATCCGCTCGCGCTCGTCGGTCGTGAGGCCGGGGCGCAGACCCTGGTCCCGCTCAGCCCTGCGAACCCACTCATGCAGCGTCTGCGGCACGCAGCCGATCTTGGCCGCGATCGATTCAATCGCAGCCCATTGCGAGGCATGCTCTTTGGTCTGCTCCAGCACCATCCGGACAGCGCGTTCGCGCACCTCCGGCGAATAGTTCGGTCTTGTCTTGGGCTTGCTCATTGATCCACCTTCTCAAGAAAGGGAGCCTCCGGCAAACTCGGCGCGGTTCACCCAGATAAAGAGCACGTAAGGCGGCGGTGACGGGGCCCGGTTTGCCCGCGCCAATGGCGCAGCCGTCAATGGCGACAACGGGAACCGCCGCGTTGGAG
>CAZRCI010000094.1:0-1684 GCA_964598535.1 uncultured Planctomycetaceae bacterium
GGGGTGCATTCCCTGGATTGTAGGGTTCAGGCGGCGGTGCGATAGCAGTTGACGCCGGTTTGTTGGTTTTGCCAGCGGTTCCAGAAGGCCGTCAGGGGGCGTGCGTCGCTGAGGGTGTCGGCGCGGAGTTGCAAGACGGCATCGCCGGACTCGCGTTTCCAGAACTTTTCGGTGCCTTTGATGCGGGCATTGATTTGTTTGATGGTGGATTCGATGTGGCTGCTCGTCAGCGGAAGTCCTTGTCGTCGATATTGAGGGTAGTTCATCCGCGTGTGGTTGTTGGTGTAGTAGGTCAAGGCCCGCGCGATGCGGCAGCATGGATCGTTGGCTTCGGTGTCGGGCGGTGGTGTTCCAAGCCGTTGTTGATGGGCCGTCAAATCGGCGATGACCTGACTGACGCGGCCTTGCCAAATTTGCTCAGCCCAGACGCGGTACGAAGCTCCATCGTCCACGGCGTCGGCGGCGGACCAGGCATACGAGAGCGCATGCATCAAATCGAGAATCGGCATGGCACGTGGAAAGTGTCGCCGTGCGATCGTCCAGTTCACCGCCAGGCCATCGGCCACGAAGGCTTGACGCGTTGCGGCGGGAAATCCTAATTGCCAAGCCCGCGCTTCGAGTTGCCAACCGAATGACTCCGCCTCCTGGCTGGTCGCGACAACGTCCCGCGCAAGAAGCTGGGGAGGTTGGTAGTCGAGGTTTTCATCGCTCCGCTCGGCAGGTTCTTCGCGCGCGGGCTCTGCCGCGGAGGGGGCTGTTTTCTCGGCGATTTTAGCGAGTTCGGCGACGGCCGTGCTGGTGGCCAGCCAAGCCGGAAACCGTGCTGAGGGATCGTGTGTGTGCACCTCGCTGTGCATCGACAGCAAGCAACCGACCTTGGTCTCGCGCCAATGGGTGCGGGCGATTTCCCGATCGGTCTGATGGCGAAAATGATCGCGGCGTTGATAGCGGCCGCCATCCATCGAAATCACGGCCAGCTCCGGAGGCGTGGCGGCTCTGCTTCCCGTGCGTCGCTTGGCAAAGGGTAGCGCCTGCAACCGCCCCACCGCGTCGTTGCGTTCGGCAAGTCGCGCCTCGCCCACCTGCACGACCAGCCGCCGAATCTGCTTCGGCGACAAACACACTTCGCTCAATTCGAATAATGCCTCGGCCGCCAGCGAATAGCTACCGTTGTTGGCGCCGGCCCAGATCACTTTTTGCAGCACGCAGGTCGTCACCAGACTGCGTGGCGGAATGCCCAGCCGCGCCGCCAGAGGGAAAAAAAGACCGCCGGCAGCGGTCGCAAAAATGCTTGGCCTGGGAGAAGGCTAGCTCTCCACGCAACCCCACCAACACGGTCGGTTCTCGCTCGTGGTCGGCGAGGCAAGCCCGCCCGCAATCCGGACAATTCGCTGGCAAAGAATGCTCCTCGCTCCGCCGCGTCAGCTCGTGCTCGGTCAGCAGGCGGGTGAATTCATCGCCGATCTGGCACGTCAGCGTCTCCAGATCCAACAGCGTGCCAGCAGCCGCCAGCTCCTGCTGCTGCTCGCGGGCCAACGCCTCCACCATCTCCTTCATCCGCGCTTTTAGTCGACCATCCATTGCCCAGTCCTCCATCACCCCCCGCCTTATGCCACCCCCGCGCAAAATCCTCGCCCCCTGTCATAAAACATCCACGCCCATTTACAAAGTGAGGAATGCACCC
>CAZRCI010000095.1:0-1491 GCA_964598535.1 uncultured Planctomycetaceae bacterium
GGACGCCCTCACTTATTTTCTGTTATTTTCCTTTCAAGTAAAGCTTCTCGGATTCTCAGCTTGAAAAACCGAGATGTCGCGGACCATAATGAGTGCGATTCCCCCAGAACTGGCATAGTTGTTGAAAAGGTCGCCCGGTGGCTAAGAAATCCCGCGCACGTGGTGTCTCTAGCGATGGCGAGAAACTCCTCTCGTTCCGGAAGGCGCGGGGTTGGAGCCAGGAATCTGCGGCTCATAAGGCGGGGGTGAGTGATAAAGTCATCCGCAAGGCGGAAGCGGGCGGGCGCATCGACGCCAGCAGCTTGGCAGCGCTGGTAAAGCTCTATAGCTCCGAGGAAGCAGCGGTAGGCCTCGCCGATTTGATGGCGACGCCTTCCCCGAGCGATTCGGAAGATGAGGATATCGCCCTGCTTGTGAAGTGGCTGGACGCCTGTTGGGCTCGTCGGTCGCCAGAAAGAGTCAGAATATTGGCCGCCGGCGAGATCCGATTGCATTGCGAGGCGGGGACCTTACATGGCCAATCAGACATACTGAGCCGTCTCGAGCGAATCTGGGAAGCATTCAGCCACTTCCAATGTGCCATCAAGCAAACCTCCGTTTCTGGCGTTAAAACGGCGTGCATTTGGCAATTGTCGATGGAACACACAGGGGCGTGGCATGGCATCGAGCCGACCGGCAACCGGATAACAATTCTGGCAAACACCATGGCCCGTATCCACTTGGGCGAAATCGTCGAATGTTGGGAATATTGGGACCCCCGGGCCATTTATCGTGAATTGCTGAAGCGCTCCGAGGATTTCGACCAAGCGTCATAGTCTGTCGAAGAGTTGGAACCACGAACCATCACGAATCTTCATGCGTGGAGATTCGTGGTTTGTTAACGACTCGCGGAAAAGATGGGAAGAATAAATGGTTGAACACAAACCCTCGACGCCTGCTGGCCGCAATCGTTCATTCGCCGTGCGTGGCGATCTTTTGCGTTCGTTGCGGATGAGTCGTGGCTGGACGCAAAAAGAGGCCGCCGCCCGGGCCGATCTCACGGATCGTCTTATCCGCAAGGCGGAAGCGGGCGGGCCCGTGGAAGCGAAATCGATCATGGCCTTGGCGATGTTGTATCGCACACGGGAAAACGCGCTTGAGCCGGAGAATCTCTTCGTTGATTCAGACGAGTTGAAGCACGAATCCAGCGCGATCGACACGCTGGCCGAGCAGGTGCAGCGATGGTTCGATGGCCAATGGAACAACCTCGACCTCTCGGTGATCGACGCATTGGCGACCCCCGATTTTACGTTTCATTTTGAAGGCGGCGTCGTCCACGGCATCGCGGAGATGAAAGAGCGGGTGCTCCAATTTCGCGAGTCGTTCAGAGATTTCGACATGCAGGCGGAAGAGGTCATCGGCGTAGGCGACGCGCTATCAATCCGCTGGCGCGTGGCGATGACGCACAGCGGGCCTTGGCTCGACCTGGAACCCACCGGGCGTCGGGTGACC
>CAZRCI010000095.1:1501-1682 GCA_964598535.1 uncultured Planctomycetaceae bacterium
TTGGCTCGAGTTGGGCGGAGCTGCGGGACGGCCAATTTCACAAGGCCTGGGATTTCTGGGACCCAGGGCTGATCTATCAGCAGTTAACGGCACCCGCAAAGTAGCGGGCTCACTCCGTGTGCCGTGGCCGATGCCGTCAGCGGTTTCAGGTTACGGCACGGCGGAGCGTGCCTACGACTTT
>CAZRCI010000096.1:0-1606 GCA_964598535.1 uncultured Planctomycetaceae bacterium
CAGCACGACGTATCGGTTCCTGCCGGGTTTGGCGTCGCGGGCGACGGGCGCGCCCGAAGTGCCGCTGGAACCGTATGACCGGGTGACGATTTTCCGTCAGCCGGACTGGGAGTTGCAGCGCACGGTGACGGTGCGCGGCGAGGTGGTATTTCCGGGGCCGTATGCGCTGGAGTTCCGCGATGAGCGGTTGAGTTCGGTGATCCAGCGCGCGGGTGGCGTCAACCAGACGGCGTTTGTGGCAGGCGCGCGATTGGTGCGTGCGGCGGACAACGCGGGGCCGGTGGACATTGACCTTACGGAAGCGCTGCGGCGGCCGGGTGGCCAGGAAGACCTGATTCTGCGCCCGGGCGATACGGTTACCGTGCCGGAGTACAACGCCGTGGTGAAGGTGCAGGGGGCGGTGGTGAGCCCGACGGCGGTGCAGTATCGGCCGGGGGCGTCGCTGTCGTACTACATCTCCAATGCGGGCGGCTACGCGCGCAATGCGGATAAGGGGCGCGTGAGTGTTCGTTACGCGAACAGCTCGGCTGAGACGACGCGACGGTTCTTACTACTCTTCAAGGACCGACCGGAAGTGTTGCCAGGGAGCGCCATCATCGTTCCTGAAAAACCGGATTCAGAGCCGTTCAATACTACGGAATTCATGGTTTCAGTTGCGCAGGTCATAGCGAGCCTCGCGACCATCGTGATTGTACTGTCTCGCCAGTAGTCTCGGCGGCCATGTTGGATCTCGTGTCATCTAGCATCGCCGCTCCACGTCGTCTCAGCATGCTCGGGACGCTTTTCGTTCTGATTTACCTGTCCGGCACGATGGGTCTGTTGACGGTACTGTTTGTGCCGCAAGGAACTGCTTCAGTCGAAATAGGAGGGACACCGGCATTTCTCGCAGCATGGATGCTGCTGTATGCCTTGACGGGGCTCGTCTATCTCGGACGAAGGCTTCGCTTTTCGCGAGCAGACCTGTTATCGGCCGCGATTGGCGCGGCCTTCGTGGTATCCGCGGCTTGGTCCGCACGACCTGGCAACACGATAGTCTATGGTGGTGTTGTCGCACTTAATCTGTTGTTCACGGCACAGCTTGCCGGGGCAATGACGCTTGAGTCGCTGATTGCCCTCCTTATTCGTCTGCTCGCTGCCCTCTGCGCCATCGGTTTGGCGCTTTATGCAATTGGCTTTCAACCGGCAATCTACATTGACATCCACGATCGCCTGACGCTACTCGGTACGCTCCCGGCTCGGGGACTGTTCAATCACAAGATTTCAGGTGCCTACTATGCAGCGATGGGCATCGTTCTCTCGCTGGCCACGCTTACGGGCGTCCGGCGACTAGGGGTAGGGTTGCTGTTTTCTTTTTTCGTTCTCTTAACAGGCTCCGCCACAGGCGTCGCGCTGGTGATGGCGGGTTGTGCGGCTCTGGTGTTTGTGAGGCTAGCTCTGCGTGCCAAGATTTCACCGAATGGGTTTCTCGCCCTGCTCGCGATTATTGGTGTAACGGCTGCAGTTGGTCTGCTGGGGATTTTGCCGCTAATCCTCGAGGCTTTGGGCCGTGATCCGACCTTGACAGGCCGTACTTTGCTTTGGGCATGGGGCATCCAGGCGGGGCTTC